>CAYMYB010000001.1:0-207861 GCA_964394575.1 uncultured Rhodoluna sp.
TTGTAGAAGTAGCAATCAGTGTTGCTGTTTGTGGAGCCTTGTTAACTGGGATCGTGATTGACGCCCTGGCAGCCCCGAACCCGCCATCGGCAGCCTTTGTGCCATTGATGACACAGTTACCTGCCGCAATTACAGTCATCACAGCTGTTGTTGCTGAGGTTGATGCGAGGGAACAAATCGAAGTTGAAGCTGGGTCGACAGTCATGCTGTAGGCACCGTTACCAGATCCACCGGAAGCCGTCACCGTCGCAGTGACAGTGCTGTTCTGGATAATGGTGACCGAGTTTTTATCGGAGGACAACGCGAAACCTGCTGGCGCTTTAGCGGCAATAGTCATGTGCACATAGTCAAATGCTGAACCAGCTGCGTTGGTGGCTTTTATTGCAAAAGCGTATGCTCCAGCCTTGCTCGGTAAACCAGATAGCACTCCGGTAGCGGGGTTGAAGGTCAAACCTGGGGGTAACCCAAGAGTTTCATAACTGTAAGAGCAAGCTGGAAAAACTCCACAGGCAGGAAGTGTCGCTATATCTGAAACGACCTCTAAGGTTGGGGTCGGAAACCCGGCTGCGCGATATGTAAATTCCGTGAACGCGGAACCGACGCGGAAGGGATTAGAAATTCGGTTTATTGATTGCAAAGAGCTGTCATCACTGGTAAATACAGGAGCTCCATTTACTGTTAGCGATAATTCGTTTGTCTCGTCAGTTCCTGAATCGTTTGTTGCTAGCACCTTGTACTTGAAAACTCCAGTTTGAGTTGGTTTTCCAGTTAAAGCACCTGTGGATTGATTCAAAGTAAGGCCAGCAGGGAGCGCACCAGATGAAACTGTGTATTTAATTCTGAAACCAGTTGCCAGGAAGTTGTAGCCCGCATAATCAGTATTAACGGTTGTATTAGCTGCCGTACCACTGGGATTTTCTGCAGTGAAGACTGGCACAGCCGTAACTTGATCAGACGGCGCGGAAAAAGCGGTGGTAGTCCCATTTTGGTCCGTTGCATTTTGTGCTACGCGAAGGTACTTACCAACATCGCTTTGGGTAATCGTATAGTTTCCATTTGTTAGCGGGCTTATATCTGTCCAGCTATCGCCGTCACTGGAAATCTGCCACCTTGGATTGCTAACAGTAAGGGTCCCAGCGTTTGCGACAAAAGTACCTGCGGCTGGGATAAGAACTTGGCCAACCTTAATAGGTGTCAATGGACTAAAACTAGGTTGTTTAGTTGCAATTGGCCCATTGGGGTAACTAATTGTTACCGATCCAGCTTGGCTATTAGCGTCGTTAGTTTTTGAACCACCTGAAGCGGTTGGAAAACTTGAAGTTCCCGATGATCCGCCAACTCCTCCGGTGCCCCAGCCATCGCTGGCTGCAGCTCCACCTGCTCCACCAAGCAGGCCACCGCCACCGCCACCGCCACCGGAACCATCCCCACCATGATCGCTTCCGTTAGCTCCAGTCACAGATACTGCTCTTGCACCAGAATCACCGCTACCTCTGAAACCGTTCGCGGAAATGTGAGCGCCGCCGCCACCACCACCGCCACCGGCAATAGCAATAACCCCAGATTGATTGCCTGTACTGATAACGGTTGCTGCACCGCCACCGCCACCGCCACCGGAACAGCAGTTTGGACCGGCAGCCCCACCTCTACCACCGTTATATTGCGACCACGGGTTTGTCCCAGCTGCACCTATGGTTGAACCGCCTGCTCCGCCGCTACCATTGCCACCTTTATTACCTACATAGATGTTCAGTGGAGTTGTGGAACTCGGAACGTAAGTAAACGTGACCCTAGACCCGCCATAACCCGTTCCTCCAGGTCCTCCCGCGTCACCGCCTGCGTTTCCGCCACCGCCACCATTCAAGGTAATTGTTAGCTGAACCCCAGCGGCTGGTGGGGTGAAGCTTTGCACCGATCCCGTATAGCTAAAAGTCTCAGTACAGGTGGCACCTGAACAGGTGGCCGCTGCCGAGGCTGGCATACTTGGGATGAAGGTCAATCCAGCGATAACCACAAAAAACGAAGAGAGGACAGAGATGAGGCGAGTCAACTTCATTGTTATGCTTTCTATTAAATGTGCCTATTTTCAGGCGGGATATTGAAAAAAAGCCTATAAATTCAACCTGCATGCTGTTTGGAAACATTCGCAAAAACGTATTCGGGGGCTAGAAAAGTGAAGATAATTTTGCAAAAGCATTCGATAAAGCGAATAAAATGACCGGTCCACTTGTAATAGCTCATCGTGGAGCCAGTGGCTACAGGCCAGAGAACACTGTCGCAGCCTTTCGTCTCGGTTTGGACATGCAGGCAGATGGGATTGAGTTTGATCTGGTAACCACAAAGGATGAGAGGCTAATTGTTAGACACGAGAACACTCTAAGTTCATCCACGAATATCGCTTCAATGCCAGTTTTTGAATCTGCTAAGCGTGTAGGCCTAGTAGATAACAAAGTTGTCCGAGATTGGTTTACGGAGGACTTTAATCTTTCAGATCTTGACCAAGTTAAGGCGATTGAACGTCTTGGTGAACTACGCCCTGGGAGTGCAAAGTTCGATTCACAATTTGAAATCCCAACCCTTCAAGAACTTCTGCGTGATCAGCAGATAAGAAACCATTTAGTAGTGGCAGAACTCAAGGTAGGGAGTCACTTAGCAACATTGTCTCGACCGGTTTGGGAGATTTTCATAGATGATTTGATTACTGCGCCACTTGTTGAAAATTTAGTAGTCGAATCTTTTGATCTAAAAACACTTCGCGGGACTAAACGAGCTTTGCAGCAACAGCAGATCCATGCTAGGTATTTTTTTCTTCTCGAAGAAGGTGCAGTGGAAGACCATCTAATTCATATTCGCGAATTTGACGGAATCTCTATTTCACTCGAGATGCTCTTCGCGGATTTGTCCTGGGTTGAAAAGACACATCAGTTGGGTAAGGAAATCTGGGTCTACACCGCCAGAGCAGAACAGGCTGAGACCAGCATCGAAGAGTATTACCTAAAGATTGTGGATACCGGTGTGGACGGAATTTTCGCCGATCAGCCCGACCTGTTGCGGCGTGTTCTGGCAGATAACAGGGGTTCTGCTTATGATTACTAGGTTATGAACGCTAACGAGGCAGAGTTACTTGATGGGCTAAACCCAGAGCAACGCGCTGCCGTAATTTATCGAGGCCCGGCACTTTTGATTGTGGCAGGTGCTGGATCTGGTAAAACCAGAGTGCTAACCCACCGGATTGCGCACCTTTTGGCTGGTCGCGAGGCCTGGCCCTCGCAGATTTTGGCAATAACCTTCACCAATAAGGCGGCCAACGAGATGCGTGAGCGCATCAAATTGCTGGTTGGTGACCCGGAGGGAATGTGGATTAGAACTTTTCACTCTGCCTGCCTGCAGATTCTTCGCAGGGAAGCCGAAAAGCTTGGCCACAACTCCAACTTCACTGTCTATGACACAGGTGATACCAGGGCTCTGCTCAAACGCCTAATCAAAGCCGGCGGACACGACATCGATAAGTTGAAGCCGCAGCTGGTTGCTGCGGTAATCAGTAAGGCAAAAAATGAGCTGCAAACCGTCGATGATTTTGCTGGGAATGTGAATTCCAAAGATCCCAAGGCTAATGCCATAGCGGAACTATTTGAAGCCTACGAGTCCGAGAAGCGGCGCAATAACGCGTTTGATTTTGATGATCTGATTGCCGAGACGGTTTATCTATTCCGCGCTTATCCTGAGGTGGCTGATCAGTATCGCAGAAAATTCAGACACATTCTGGTTGATGAGTATCAAGACACCAACCACGCTCAGTATGCCCTTATTCGGGAACTTACTAAGCCAATCACCACTCCTGATCCAAAATCAGGTGAGCTTTTGGATCCCGCGTCGCTTACCGTGGTTGGCGATAGCGACCAGTCGATCTATGCCTTCCGCGGAGCGGATATCAGGAACATTGCTGAATTTGCCAAAGATTTTCGTGGAGCCCATACCATTCTGCTCGAGCAAAATTACCGCTCCACCCAGAACATTCTCTCCGCGGCAAATGCTGTTATTGCAAAAAATTTTGATAGACCGCAGAAAAATCTTTGGACTGATGCTGGCGAGGGCGACAAGATTATTCAATTCACCGGAGTTGATGAAAGACATGAAGCAGGTTTTATCGTTGATCAGATAGTCGAGCATCACCGCGAAGGTGTCTACTATTCGCAGATGGCAATTCTCTATCGAACCAACGCGCTGTCACCGAGTCTTGAAGCCGAACTAAAATCTCAGCGAGTGCCGTACGCGGTTATCGGCGGTCTAAAATTCTACGAACGTAAAGAAATCAAAGATGCTCTGGCTTACCTAACCGCGATTTCTAATTCACGAAACGACGAAGCGCTTCGAAGAATTTTGAATGAACCCGGTCGTGGCATCGGGGAGAAGACGGAACTGAAGATTGCCGAGTATGCAAGGCGGAACAATCTTAGTTTCAGAGATGCCTTAGCCCACGTCAACGAGCTTGGTCTTGGGCCAAAACTCACCGAGGCAATCAAAAAGTTTGCCGAGTTACTTGACGCAGTTGAATTGGTATCCCAAACCGAGAAGATCTCGATAACTTTGACCGAGATTTTGGTACGCTCCGGATACAAATACAATCTCGAAATGAGCCGTGACCCGCAGGATGAGGCGCGTGTTGAAAACCTTGATGCTCTGGTCGGACAGGTAGTCGAGTATGAACTTAGAAATCCAGATGCAAATTTGGCTGACTACCTGGCTGAAATTACCTTGGCTGCAGCAGCCGATGAAATTGACGATGGTTCGGGTCAGGTCTCACTGATGACACTGCATACCGCTAAGGGGCTAGAGTATCCGGTGGTCTTTATCGCCGGCCTTGAGCAGGGAACATTGCCGCATATTCGTGCCTTTGAGGAGCCGGGGGGCTTAGCTGAGGAACGCAGGCTCTTTTATGTTGGCATCACCCGGGCCATGACCAGGCTGTATTTGACGCTGGCGCTGCAGCGGACGCTGTTTGGCCAGATGAACTCGACAATGCCCTCACAGTTTCTTTTAGATATCCCCGCCGACCTGCTTGATCAGCGTGGGGCCCAAAAGCAAATCAGTGCCTCCGCTGAGCGAATTGCCTATCGGCCACGTGAGAAAAAGACTTGGAATAACGCCATCACCACGGTTCGCAATAATGAAGGGCTGATTTTGTCGGTCGGCGATCGGGTAAATCACGATGACTTTGGGGATGGGACGGTAATTGCTGTGACCGGTGAAGGGGCTAAACAAACCGCGGAAATTCGCTTTGAACGGGTAGGAACCAAGCGCCTGATGGTGCGGGTGGCACCGATTCAAAGGCTCTAAACTTATCTTGGCGCTTTTGATCCAGCGCACAATCTCGTTGAACGGAAAATCACAAGTGGATTTATTTGAGTATCAAGCACGCGATCTTTTTGAAAAGTATGGTGTGCCAGTTTTGCAGGGCCTTGTTGCCGACACTCCGACAGAGGCAGCTGAAGCGGCCGCCAAAATAGGCGGAACAGTTGTAGTCAAGGCCCAGGTTAAATCAGGTGGTCGTGGCAAGGCCGGTGGGGTTAAGTTAGCCCATAGCCCAGAAGAGGCAGCCACTGCGGCTGAAGCCATATTGAAGCTAAGCATCCGAGGGCTGAAGGTAAATCGAGTAATGATTGCCCAGGGTGCAGCAATTGATAAAGAGTATTACTTCTCAGTTTTACTTGATCGCAGCAACCGCACCTTCCTCTCGCTCTGCAGTGTTGAAGGTGGAGTAGAAATCGAGCAGCTAGCCGAAGAACGTCCTGAAGCGCTTGCTAAAATTGCCGTCGATCCGATTTCTGGAATTGATTTAGCAAAGGCAAAAGAGATTGCGCTAGCCGGTGGATTTGATCAGGAAATTGCTGAAAAGGTTGCACCAGTATTTGTGAAATTGTATGAAGTGTTTGTCAAAGAGGACGCCACTTTAGTTGAGGTCAACCCACTTATCTTAAGTAAGTCAGGGGAGATCATTGCTCTAGACGGCAAAGTAAGCCTTGACGATAACGCTGAATTCCGCCACCAGAGGGATAACCTCGAGCGAGACGAATTAGATCCTCTGGAAGCCAAGGCAAAAGCGGCAGATCTGAACTACGTGAAGCTTGACGGTGAGGTTGGCATCATCGGTAACGGTGCTGGCTTGGTTATGTCTACTCTCGATGTGGTTGCCTATGCTGGACAGCGTCACGGCGGGGTGAAGCCGGCTAACTTCTTGGACATCGGTGGTGGCGCCTCCGCCGAGGTGATGGCAGCTGGATTAGATGTCATTTTGAATGACCCGCAGGTTAAGAGCGTGTTCGTAAACGTCTTCGGAGGCATTACTGCCTGTGATGCGGTGGCCAATGGAATTGTTGGAGCGCTAAACACACTGGGTTCATCGGCGAGCAAGCCGCTGGTTGTTCGACTAGATGGAAATAACGTGGTGGAAGGTAGAAAGATTTTGGCAGAAGCCAATCACCCGCTGGTGACAGTGGTTGACACGATGGATGAGGCTGCCGATAAGGCCGCGGAATTGGCGAACGGGTAGGAAAAAAAAGATGTCAATTTTCTTAGATCAGAATTCAAAAATTATCGTCCAGGGCATGACCGGATCCGAAGGTATGAAGCACACCAAGCGCATGCTTGCTGGTGGCTCAAATATCGTTGGTGGCGTGAACCCTAAAAAAGCCGGAGAGACCGTGGATATTGACGGTAGAGCACTTCCAGTGTTTGGAACTGTTGCCGAGGCGATTGGCGCTACTGGAGCAAATGTTTCGGTTATTTTTGTGCCACCGGCCTTTGCCAAATCAGCTGTGATGGAAGCTATCGATGCTGAAATTCCGTTGGCTGTTGTCATTACCGAGGGTATCCCGGTTCATGATTCAGCCAGCTTCTGGGCATACAGCTGTGCTAAGGGAAATAAGACAAGAATTATCGGCCCTAACTGTCCAGGTATCATCAGCCCAGGAAAATCTAACGCTGGAATTACCCCGTGGAATATTTCTGATAGTGGACCAATCGGTTTGGTGAGTAAGTCTGGAACCTTGACCTATCAAATGATGTTTGAGCTCAAGGAGATCGGCATCTCAACCGCTATCGGTATCGGCGGTGATCCAATCATTGGCACCACACACATTGACGCGCTAGCCGCCTTCGAAGCAGATCCGGAGACCAAGGCAATCGTGCTAATCGGAGAAATCGGTGGTGACAGCGAAGAGAAAGCTGCCGCCTACATCAAGGCGAACGTGACTAAGCCAGTGGTCGCCTATGTTGCCGGATTTACCGCTCCTGAGGGAAAGACCATGGGTCACGCCGGAGCGATTGTTTCTGGCTCAGCGGGAACAGCGCAGGCTAAGAAAGAGGCGTTTGAGGCAGTTGGCGTGAAGGTTGGTAAGACACCTAGCGAAACTGCTGCACTAATGCGGGAAGTTATCGCTAGCCTTTAGTTCATGCGAATCAAGGCAATTGTTCAAGGGGTCACCCAGACCAGTTTGGTAATTGCTGTTGGCTATGTCAGCATTTTCTTTCTCAATATGCTGAGTTGGCTAATTGAACAAAACCCTGGCAGTAATTTCAATACCGTAATTCAGACCACTTCGAGGATCTGGCTGAATGCACACTTTGTTGCCATCCAAATCGCAGAGGGAAAAGTTGCTGGCATCAAAGCCCCGAGCTACGAATTTACGCTGGTTCCTCTTGGTTTCACCGCGCTGATTATTTATTTGATTTACCGTGCGGGTAAAAACTTAGCCAACCAACCGGCGCTCGGCTTTGCCTGGGCAAGCGCAATATCAAGTTACGGCCTAGTAGCCTTTGCGGCCACATCGGTTTCATCTTCAAAAGATATAAAGGTGCAGGATATCGCCGGAGTATTTTTACCCCTTTCAATTTTTAGTCTGGTTTTGATTTTTAGTTCACTCTATTGCGCTTGTGAGGATGAGGCTGCACTTCGGCTGAGAATTCGAGATTTCCTCGCTGCACTGGCAGATCGAATTCCCTGGGCAATAAAGCCAGTGCTCAGTCCAGCCTTTAGAGCTGGCACCGCCGTGGTCCTAACTCTCGCCGCATTTTCGGCAATAGCTGTGGCAACACTAATTGCAGTCAACTGGGTCGACGCAATCAAGTTGTATCAGGGTTTACAACTATCATTCATGGGAACCCTGGTGATCAGTTTTGGCCAGTTAGCGCTATTGCCAAATTTGATTATCTACGGAATGAGTTGGTTCACCGGCGTTGGCTTTAGTCTTGGTGTTGGTTCGACTGTTTCACCGCTGGCTGTTGAACTTGGACCGCTTCCAGCAATTCCGATGCTCGCTGCGCTACCTGCCTCAACCGACAGTTTGATGATTGTCTTTGTTTTGGTGATCCTGTTGGCAGCATTTTTTGCAACTTTACTGGTCAAACCATTTACCGCACAGCTTCGTTTTGACTATGCCTCAACCACTGGTGCAGCACTTACTCTCGGCATCGGCATCGGTTTAGTAGCGGCAATTGAAATGTTCTTTTTGGCGGTTATTTCCGGTGGCAGCATCGGGCCAGAGCGAATGAGCCAGATCGGAATCAACCCTTGGCTAGTCTTTCTGATCACCTTCGTTGAGGTGGCCCTGATCAGCTCACTTGCGGCATTTTTTAGTGCAAGAACCGAAGGGGTCGATGCTGATCTCGTGCAACGGGTCAGACGGCTAAAATAAAGGGGTGTTCTCTGTTGTCGTGCTTATCTCAGGCAGCGGATCCAACCTCCTAGCCCTGCTCAAAGCCAGCGAAAATCCGCTTTATCCGGCCAAAATCGTCGCTGTTGGCTCGGATAAGGATGCCGCTGGTCTGGCCCACGCCGAATTGTTTGATGTTGACACCTTTGTTCTCCAGCCTGAGCGCTTTGCCAGTAAGCAGGAGTGGGGAGCAAAGCTTCTGGCTAATGTGATGCATCATCAGCCCGATTTAGTTGTGTTGGCTGGTTTCATGAAAATTCTTCCGGCTAATTTTGTTCAGGCCCTGGCTGGCAAGCTGATAAACACCCATCCGAGCCTGCTGCCAGATTTTCCCGGCGCTCACGCGGTGCGTGATGCCCTGAAAGCTGGGGTTAGTAAAACCGGGGTGACAATTCATAAAGTCGACGAAGGCGTTGACAGCGGTGAGATTATTTTGCAGCAGGAGGTACCGGTCGAGCCTGGCGACACCGAGGAAATCTTGCACGAGCGAATCAAAGTGGTTGAACGGGAATTATTAGTTCGCACAGTTGAGGATATCGCCGGTAAACGAATAGTTTTGGTCTAGTTAGGAAAGCATGGCAGCTGAGTCTCAATATTCACCTTCGGATTATCGTCACCGCGATCTGATCCCAATCAAGCGCGCATTGATTTCAGTCAGTGACAAGACCGGACTGGTTGATTTAGCTAAGGCCTTGAATCAGGCTGGAGTTGAAATAGTTTCAACTGGCTCAACAGCAGCTAGCATCAGGCAGGCTGGAATTGAAGTCACCGACGTTGCAGCAGTTACCGGCTTTGCCGAAGCTCTTGATGGCAGGGTAAAAACACTGCATCCAAATATTCATGCCGGCTTACTTGCGGATCTTAGACTGATCAATCACGAGAAACAATTGGCTGAACTTGGAATTGAGCCTTTTGAGCTCGTAGTAGTTAATCTCTACCCTTTCGTTCAAACCGTTGCTTCCGGCGCTAAAGGTGATGCCGTTGTCGAACAAATTGACGTTGGTGGCCCAGCGATGGTCAGGGCAGCCGCTAAGAATTTTGCTAATGTTGCTGTAGCCGTTGAACCAGGCTCTTATACGCAAATCAAAGAAGCTCTAGCTTCTGGTGGAACAAATTTAAATCAACGCCGAGAGTTAGCTGCTGCGGCTTTCGCACACACCGCTAAGTATGACGCTGCGGTAGCGAATTGGTTTGCCAAGGAAATCGACGATCGTAAACTCGGCCAGAAGGCTCAGCAGTCTGAATTAAAAAACCCAGGCTTTCCGCAAGAAATCGAACTGCAGGCAAGCTTGCTTTCAGTGCTGCGATACGGAGAAAATTCACATCAAGCTGCCGCGCTCTACCGCAACAGTGCACCGGCTGCAGTCTCTGGAATCACCCAAGCCAAACAGCATTCCGGTAGAGAGATGTCGTTTAACAATTATGTTGATGCTGACGCGGCTGTTCGAATAGTTTACGATTTCACCGAACCTGTGGTGGCAATTATCAAACATGCCAACCCATGCGGTATCGCTCTTGCACCGAAGGATGCCGAAGATCCTATTGCCGCTGCCTACTCGGCCGCTTATCTAGCCGATGACCTGTCAGCCTTCGGTGGCGTAGTTGCCACTAACAGAACCGTCACCTTAGGCATGGCTAAGGCTATGCTTGCTGTCTACACCGAGGTGCTGATTGCTCCCAGCTACGAGCTGGAAGCGCTGCGTCTTCTCATTGATCGCAAGAAGAACCTGCGAATTCTGGAATTGTCGAAGAATTTTGGCAGGGAGAGCCACGAAATCAAGCAGATTTCTGGTGGCTTTTTGGTCCAAGAGACTGACAACTACGATTCCATGAGCCAAGCCAACTGGAAGTTGATCACCGGCAAGATGCCGGACGAGCAAACCATGTCCGATCTTGATTTTGCTTGGCGAGCAATTCGTTCAGTTAAGTCAAATGCAATTCTGCTGGCAAAAAACGGCGCAACTGTTGGCATCGGCATGGGCCAGGTGAACCGAGTAGATGCTTGCAAGTTAGCGGTAACTCGCGGAATTATTGCCGCAGCTGGATCTGTAGCGGCCAGTGATGCTTTCTTCCCGTTCAAAGACGGTGTTGAAGTTTTAATTAACGCGGGAATTAAAGCGCTGGTTCAGCCAGGCGGTTCACAAAACGATGCTGAAGTAATCGCTGTTGCCAAAGAGGCAAACTTACCGATGTTCTTCACCGGTGAGCGACACTTCTATCACTAAAGATTTGCGATATCGGCTTGCTTAGTGCGGACAGCCTCAGCTGCCACCTTAAGAGCTTCGAGTTCACTTGGTTCAAGTTTGGTTTCAACCACCCGCTTGATACCGCCCTTACCTAAACTGGCTTCAACGCCGAGGTAAACCCCAGCGATACCGAATTCACCATCAACCCAAGCGCAGACCGGGAAGATTTCTCCGCTGTCTTCGTGAACTGCCTTGGCCATTCTGGCCACCGCAGCACTAGGCGCATAATATGCCGAACCAGTTTTTAGCAGCGCAACTATTTCAGCACCACCATTTCTGGTGCGCTCAACTAGTTCGTTAACCTTGTCAGATCCGAGTACTTCATTGATTGGCTTACCGTTTACAGTTGATACCGATGGAACTGGCACCATGGTTTCACCGTGTGAGCCTAAAGTTAAAGTCTTTACCGCTGCGATTTCCACTCCAGCTTCTTCAGCAACAAAGTGGGTAAATCTAGCCGTGTCCAAAACTCCGGCCTGACCAATAACGCGCTCCTTGGGAAAACCCGAGGCTTTTTGAGCCAGCGCGGTCATCTCATCCAGCGGATTGGAAACTACAAGAATTACCGAATTCGGAGCATACTTGGCGATGTTTTTAGCCACTCCGCCAACAATCCCAGCGTTCACTTCCAATAGATCCATCCGGCTCATGCCAGGTTTTCTCGGCAAACCTGCGGTGATAATCACAATGTCGCTATCTGAGATCGCCTCATACCCGGAGCCGTCGGCTGCTGTAGTGGCACCAACGAGCTTGGTTTCAAAACCTTCGATTGGGCGGGACTGGTTAATATCTAGGGCAACGCCCTCGGGCTTACCCTCAATGATGTCGGTGAGCACAACCGTGTCAAAGATGTTGTATTCTGCTAAACGCTGGGCTGTGGTGGTTCCGTAGAATCCAGCACCGATTACCGAAATTTTGCCATGGCGGGCCATAGATAGCTCCTCGTGGGATAGTTTTGCTTAGTTTTTAGGGGTTTAAAGCACTTATAGCCTACCTGTTTCAGGTAGACTGAAAGGCTTTGTGACACTAACGAAGACCATTTAGAACAGGCTTAGATTTTCATGCAGAAAAAAGGCACGATTCGTACCTTGCTTAGGATTTTTCCCTTTGCCAAGCGAGCGCTACCGAGAATTGTTCTCGGCACTTTTGCTGCTTTGTTAGGGCATATGTTTGCCCTGGCTATCCCGCAGTTTCTGCGCAACCTAGTCGACTCGCTCAAAGATGCCACCTTCGAATTACTTTTGGTAGCTGTGCTCTCGGTACTAGCGATGGGATTGCTGGAAGCAACCATGGTTTTACTCCGGCGCTGGCTGGTGCTTACCCCAGGCACCCACGTCGAGGCGGGACTTAGAAGAACCCTCTACGCAAAGCTGCAGGATCTACCAGTTGCCTTCCACGATAAGTGGCCGAGCGGTCAGTTGCTTTCTCGAGCTTCTGGAGATCTCAGCATGATCAGGCGCTGGCTTTCTTTCGGCCTAGTGCTTCTGGTAGCCAATCTGTTGACAATTATCATTGGCTTTTTGGTTCTTTTTTCTTACAACTGGATTTTGGCTACAGTCTTTCTAGTTATCATGTCTCCGCTTTGGGTGCTCGGATTTAAATTCGAGAAGGAGTATCACATCACCGCGAGAATGAGCCAGGATCAGGCGGGAGACCTAGCAACTGCGGTTGAGGAAAGCGTGCACGGTATTCGAGTGCTGAAATCTTTCGGCCGCGGCGGTTTTATCACCGACAAGTTTGCAACTGACGCGCTGCGACTTCGAGGAACGGAACTAAAAAAAGCCAAGATGGTTTCTAAACTATGGTTTTACTTCTCGACTATTCCAGATATTGCTCTTGGCACCTGTCTGATTATCGGAATCTCCCTAATTGCTGATGGAAACATGACCCTTGGTGCGCTATCCGCATTTATTCTGACCACCAGAGTACTGCACTGGCCAATTGATTCGATCGGCTTCCTGCTTTCGATGACTATTGATGCCCGAACAGCGGTTGAACGTTTCTTTGAAGTAATTGACACCAAAGTAGATATTGCTGACCCAGAAACCCCGAAGCAGCTAGAAAAGCCAACCGGTCGATTGGTTTTTGAAAACGTTCACTTTAGATACGCCGATGCTCCAGCGGAACAGGAAGATCTGCTAAATGGTATCGACCTAGAGATTGAGCCGGGCGAATCGATTGCCCTGATCGGCATTACCGGTTGCGGTAAGACTTCGCTGACCGCCTTGGCGACCAGATTGTATGAAGTTACTCATGGTTCGATAAAGCTCGACGGTGTTGACATCCGCGATTTCACTAGAGAAGAACTGCGCAGGCACATTGCCATGGCATTTGAAGATTCCACTTTGTTTAGTGATTCAGTGCGCAATAACGTGCTGCTCGGTAGGCCGGATAGCACGGAAGAAGATCTCAAGCAAGCTTTAGAGATTGCTCAAGCGCACTTTGTTTATGACCTGCCAGATGGTTTGGAGACCAAGATTGGCGAAGAAGGTTTATCCCTTTCTGGTGGCCAACGTCAGCGGCTTGCCTTGGCCAGAGCGGTTGCGGCAAAGCCTGCAGTTTTAGTGTTAGACGACCCGCTCTCGGCTTTGGATGTTGATACCGAAGCCATGGTTGAGGATGCCCTTCGAACAGTACTTAAGGCAACCACGGCATTGATTGTTGCTCACCGCCCATCCACCGTTCAGTTAGCTGACCGTGTTGCCCTTTTACAGGATGGCAAGATTACCGCCGTGGGCAAGCACAGTGATCTACTGGCTTCCAACGAGCACTATCGGTACGTCATCAGTAGCCTCGATGCTGCCGGAGAGCTAATCGAGGTGAACGACAAATGAGCATGCACGGCGTTCAAAACGAAGAGAAGATTCACCTCAACAAAGAAGAGCAAAAGCGCATCCGTCAGCGCAGCCTCAAACTTCTAGGTGAGATTGTAAAGCCAGTTAGAGCCAGACTGTTTATTAGCCTTGCCCTGGTTATCACCAGCCAAGCCCTCAGAGTTGCCGGCCCTTGGATTATTGCTTTGATCTTGGATCAGGCTCTTCCTGATGCCCTGGCCGGTAATTTCAACACTTTATATCTCATGGTCGGCGCATACTTTGGCACCAGCATCCTAGCCGGTATCACCATCGCATTCTTTATGAGATTTGCAGCCAGGGTCAGCCAAGACATCATGTTTGGTCTTAGGCGCAGGCTGTTCCGTCACACGCAGAAACTCTCTGTTGAGTTTCACGAGACATACACCTCTGGTCGAGTCATCGCTAGACAAACCAGCGACCTAGATTCAATCAAAGAACTTTTGGATTCCGGTGGCAATGAAATGGTTTCTGGAATTCTGTTTATGTTCTTTACCGCAGTTGCACTGGTAACCCTTGATCCAACATCATTTTTGATCATGCTGGTTAGCTTTATCCCGCTGTTCTTCCTAACCAGATGGTTCCAGCGCAATACCAGAATTAACTATCGTAAGACTAGAGTCGCATCGGCAAAATTGATTGTTCACTTCGTCGAGACCATGACCGGTATTCGCGCCGTAAAGGCTTTCCGCAAGGAAAAGCGCAACCAGGATACCTACGGTGAACTGGTTGAAGACTACCGATCCGTAAACGCCAAGGTAATCCAGCTCTTCGGTATCTATGATCCGGGACTGATCATGATTGGCAACATCACCGTTGCCTTCGTATTGCTCTGGGGCGGATTCCGAGTGCTTGAGGGTGATCTCGGTATCGGTGTGTTGATTTCCTGTATTTTGTATGCCAGAAGCTTCTATGACCCGATGGAAAATTTGGCGATGTTCTACAACGCTTACCAATCGGCTAACTCGGCACTGGAGAAAATCTCCGGTGTCTTAGAAGAACAACCTTCTGTTCCAGAGCCAGAAAATCCAGTGTCGCTTACTGACCGTCGCGGAAAGATAAATTTCAAGGACGTTCAATTTGCCTATAGCAATGGCAAAGTTGTGCTGCCGAATTTCGATCTTGAAATAAAAGCTGGTGAGACGGTTGCGCTGGTTGGCACCACCGGCGCAGGTAAGTCGACCTTGGCCAAATTGATCTCTCGGTTCTACGATCCAAGCCAAGGTAGCGTCGAACTCGACGGGGTGGATCTGCGTAACATCGCTGATGCCCAGCTGCGTGAAACCGTGGTAATGGTGACCCAGGAGGCTTACCTATTTAGCGGCACTGTGGGTGAAAACATTGCTCTAGGAAAGCCCACGGCAAGCCAGGAGGAAATCGAAAACGCGGCCAAGGCAGTTGGTGCCCACGAGTTCATCCTGTCGCTACCAGATGGTTATGCCACTGATGTTAATAAGCGTGGCGGTAGGGTCTCGGCTGGACAACGTCAGCTGATCTCTTTCGCCAGAGCGTTCATCGCCGATCCAACGGTGCTGATTTTGGACGAGGCCACCAGTTCGCTTGATATCCCGAGCGAGCGTATGGTGCAGAAGGGGCTACAGACACTACTAGCTGGTAGAACAGCAATCATCATCGCGCACCGGCTGTCGACAGTTTCCATCGCTGATCGGGTTATCGTGATGGAACATGGCAAGATTATTGAGGACGATACTCCAGCCAAGCTGATTGCCGGAACCGGCAAATTTGCCAAGATGCACAAAGCCTGGCGGGATTCGCTCGTCTAGGCTTGATTTAGAAATCCAAGGAAAGAAAAAGTAAGGCATAACTATGCAGAAAATTAAGGTTGTCGGAAAAGTTGTTGAACTAGACGGCGATGAAATGACCAGAATCATCTGGCAGAACATCAAAGACTCGCTCATCCTGCCGTTTCTAGATATTGATCTTGAATACTACGACTTATCGATTGAGTATCGCGATGAGACCGATGACCAGGTAACCATCGATGCCGCCAACGCAATCAAAAAGCACGGTGTCGGGGTTAAGTGTGCGACGATTACTCCGGATGAAGCCAGAGTTGAAGAATTTGGCTTGAAGAAGATGTGGAAATCACCAAACGGAACGATCAGAAACATTCTTGATGGTGTAGTTTTCCGTGAACCAATCATTATTTCTAATGTGCCAAGACTGGTTCCTGGTTGGACTAAGCCGATTGTGATTGGCCGTCACGCCCACGGTGATCAGTACAAGGCGACTGATTTTAAGGTTCCTGGTGCCGGCACGGTTACCATCACCTACACTCCAGCCGATGGCTCACCAGCGCAGACCATGACGGTAGCGGAGTATCCAGAGCACGGTGGAGTGGCAATGGGTATGTATAACTACATGGATTCCATTAGAGACTTTGCCCGCGCCTCCTTCAACTACGGTCTGGCGAGAAATTTCCCGGTATACCTATCAACTAAAAACACAATCTTGAAGGCCTATGACGGTGCTTTCAAAGATGCCTTCCAAGAGATTTTCGATGCCGAATACAAGGATCGTTTCGAGGCGGCTGGACTCACCTACGAGCATCGCCTCATTGACGATATGGTCGCCGCTTCCTTGAAGTGGGAGGGCGGCTACGTCTGGGCTTGCAAGAACTACGACGGCGATGTCCAGTCCGATACCGTAGCTCAGGGCTTCGGCTCACTTGGATTGATGACTTCAGTGCTAACTACTCCAGACGGCAAAACCGCATTGGCTGAGGCTGCGCATGGAACTGTGACCAGACACTATCGCGATTGGCAGGCAGGTAAGAAAACCAGCACCAACCCGATTGCATCGATTTATGCATGGACCAGAGCCTTGATGCACCGCGCAAAGTTGGACAACACCCCAGAGGTTCAACGTTTTGCCGAAACTCTGGAGGATGTTGTCATCAAAACTGTTGAGTCGGGAAATATGACCAAGGATCTAGCGCTGTTGGTTGGCGGATCACAGGGTTATCAAACAACCGATGAGTTTATGGCTACCCTTGCCGAGAATCTAAAAGCACGTCTTGGCTAGTTGTTAGTAACTTGGCTCAATCTTGAGCTGTGTAAAACTCCAGCGATAAATACGCTGGAGTTTTACTTTTATCGGCATGCATTTGATTGAAAAAGTTAGATGGCCAAAATTCTTTTTACTGATTGGCCTAATATCCATTGCGCTGGGAATACTTCTGGTACCGGGAGTTCGAGCGCAATCAACCACTCCCACGGCAAACTGTAACGCCAGCCGCACCAGCTGCACGGTTAGCTTTCCCTATTCTGGTGATTATTACATTTGGACGCCACCGGCTGATGTGAGGACCATGTCGGTTGTTCTGGCTGGAGCTCAAGGTGGCAGATCCGGCGGAAACGGTTCGAAGACACAAGGTACTTTCAGAACCATTCCAACCACTCCGCTCTACATCTACGTTGGCGGCCAGGGATCTTCCGGTAACGGAGCAGCCGGAGGTTTTAACGGTGGTGGTCAGGCAGGTTCAGGTCACGGTGATGAAGGTTCCGGTGGTGGTGCCACAGATATTCGTACCAGCACTCTGTTAGCCGATCGTATCGCTGTTGCCGGTGGTGGTGGCGGAACTGGTGGTTGGGTAGGTGCTATCGGTGGTTCGGCTGGTGGGGTAACCGGTGGCGCTGGAGCCAGCGGACAGGGAGCAGGGGGTGGCGGTGGAACAGCATCGGCGGGTGGCGCTGGTGGAAGTTCAAACGGTGTTGCCACTACACCCGGTACAGCTGGATCTTTAGGTCAAGGTGGCCAAGGTGGAAGTGCTAATACTCCTGGCAGCACCGTGGCCGGTGGTGGTGGCGGCGGAGGCGGCTACTACGGCGGTGGTGGCGGTGGAGCTGATACTGAGGCCTCTGGCCTTGACGGTGGCGGTGGTGGAGCAGGATCGAGCTACATGAACTCGACCAAGTTTCAGTCGATTACCTATTTCAGCGCCTTTCAAGCTAGCGATGGCATGGCAACAATAACCTACAACTTCGGCCCCAGTGTGAGTTCTTTCACTACGCCAACTTCGCCGAGCAAGGCCCAGACTCCAGTATTCAATCTAACCTTTGGTCAGTCGGTAACTGGTTTGACGGCCGATGATTTCACCTTCACCGGAACAGCAACTTCCTGTTATGTCTCGCAGGTTACTGGTTCGGGAGCTAGCTACGCGATAACCGTATCTGGCTGTACTGATGGAACTATGGCGCTATCGCTCAAGGCAGATAGCGTGTTTGGAAATGCGATTGGTCCGGTTCGAGCTGTGGCAACCAACACAATTACTTTGGATCGGACTCTTCCTGAGATCAACAGTTTGACTAAACAACCAAGTAGCAACGATCTGGTAATTTACAAAGCGGTATTCACCGAAGCAGTTACCGGTCTAGTTGCAGACAGTACAGACTGGCTGGTCAAAGGTAATGGCTGCACAATCCAATCGATGACCGGCTCAGCTAACGAGTATGTCATAACGATTGCTGGTTGTTTGGATGGAAACTTAGCTGGTTTGGTTCTGAACTCTCTTGCCGTTAGCGATAGCGCTGGAAATATCGGCCCCAGCCTTGCCAATCAAACTCCAGTAACCAAGATTGATACGACCGCGCCGAAATTTGCGGTCTTTGATGTCACGGCACCTGGAGTTGGTGGAACTCCGAGTTGGGTTTTTGACAGTGAGGAACCGGTCAGCGGAATGACTGCCGCCAAGTTTGTTTTCTCAGGTACAGCAACCGGCTGCCAATTGAACTACACCGTGCTCCGAACTGGACTAGGTTGGCAAATCACTTTGACTAACTGCAGCACTGGAACAGCACAGGTAACGCTGGTGGCAAATGCGGTTAGCGATGCTGCGAACAACCTTGGACCGAGCACCGCGCTTTCATCAAATCAACTAACCATAACCCCGGATGAAGTAGTCAATCAGATCGTGAATCCACCAAGTGGAAACCAGGGTGCCGCTGTGAGCGATAAGCCTAGAAAGGTTGTTGAAAAACCTGTACCAGTACCAAAGGTTACCGTTGAGCCTGAGCCAGAGATTCTGCCTACCCCAATCGATCAAGGCTCAGCTGAGGTGATCAAGCCAAAACAGGTCACACCGGAACAGCCGGTGCTGATTCAATCGGAAAGTTACCCGCTGGGATTATTTGGGCTTGCGCTCATTCTCGGTCTGATTGCCCTTAGAAGTGGCAGAAGCAAGGTTAGACGAAGACACTAGAAGCTGTGGGCCTTCTTCGGAAGGCCCATTTTGCTCTAATCAGGAGTTCCGTCTGGAATCACGCTGCTGGTTGCGGTATTTGACAGCCATCCAAATGACGTAACCGGCCAGGATCACCCCGGAAATAACCATTCCTAGACCAATCACCAGATTTGTTGACACCTATTTGCCCCTATTCGGATTACTACATGAATCCTATAAACCCTTCGGTTATCTGAACCTGGTTCTGTCTTGGAGTGTCTAGAATCAGGTGAAATCGGGGTCGGTGTCGGCTCGGCTAAACTATTGGTATCGCAACTGGCGCTAAAGATGGGAATCCATCAGGGAGCGAAGGCATTTGGTCGTGCGCCTGGGCCAAATAAACCGCCTATAAAGGAGTTCCCAATTGAATAACCTGCCATCGAGTTTCAATGATTCGCTGAAGGACACCGACCCAGAGATTGCTGCAGTATTGCAGGCAGAGCTGGATCGCCAGCGCAATTACCTGGAAATGATTGCCAGTGAGAATTTTGTCTCAAGATCAGTGCTGGAAGCCCAGGGTTCGGTACTTACAAATAAATATGCCGAAGGCTATCCGGGAAAGCGCTACTACGGTGGTTGCGAGGCAGTCGACATTGCAGAAAATTTGGCTAGGGATCGAGCTAAAGAACTTTTCGGTGCTGAACACGCGAACGTTCAACCGCATTCCGGTGCTAGCGCTAATGCTGCCGTTTTGATGGCGTTAGCAAATCCGGGGGATCGAATTTTGGGTCTTGAGTTAGCGCACGGCGGTCACTTGACGCACGGTATGAAGCTGAACTTTTCTGGAAAGATGTATGAGGCTCACGCCTACGGCCTAAACCCAGAAACTTTTTTGATTGACATGGATATAGTCCGAGCCAGAGCACATGAAGTTAAACCAGCAGTTTTGATTGCTGGTTGGTCTGCCTACTCTCGCCATCTGGACTTTGCTGAATTTAGAAAAATTGCCGATGAGGTTGGTGCCAAACTCTGGGTTGACATGGCCCACTTTGCCGGTCTGGTAGCGGCGGGAGTGCATCCTAATCCGGTCCCTTATGCCGATGTGGTTTCAACCACGGTGCACAAAACCCTAGCCGGACCAAGATCTGGTTTGATTTTGTGCAAGGCGGAACTAGCTAAGAAGATTGACTCGAGTGTATTCCCAGGTCAGCAGGGCGGACCGCTGATGCACGTTATCGCAGCTAAAGCTGTTGCCTTCAAAGCCGCGATGGCCGATGAGTTCAAGGAACGGCAGCAGCGAACCATCAACGGGGCACGGCTTATCGCCGACCGATTAACTCAAGCGGATGTGAGAGCTAATGGTGTTGATGTACTAACCGGTGGAACTGATGTTCATTTAGTTCTAGTTGATCTTAGAAATTCGCCGATTGATGGAAAGACTGCTGAGGATCTGCTGCACGATGTTGGAATTACGGTAAACCGAAACTCGGTGCCGAATGATCCTAGGCCTGCTCTGGTAACCTCCGGAGTGAGAATTGGAACCCCCGCTCTGGCCACCCGTGGTTTCGGAGATAAAGAATTTACCGAAGTAGCCGACATCATCGCGGCGGTGCTGATGCCAAATCCTGATATTGCAGCTCTGAAGTCTAGAGTTCGTGCGCTAACCGAAGCTTTCCCGCTTTATAGCAATCTAGAGAACTGGTAGTGATTTGACTGCACAGTTTCTAGACGGCAAAGCCACTGCGGCAACAATAAGGGCAGAGCTAGCCGAAACGGTTATCGGGCTAAAACAAAAAGGGATTGTGCCTGGACTCGGCACCATTTTGGTTGGTGATGATCCGGGCTCACACAGTTATGTGGCTGGTAAGCACAGGGATTGCGAGCAAATCGGAGTCAAATCCATTCGGGTTGATTTGCCAGCCAGCGCCAGTGTCGCCGATCTTAAAGCTGCCATCAGGGATTTCAACCAAGCCAAAGACGTCACCGGATACATCATTCAGTTGCCGCTGCCATTTGGCTTTGACACCAATTCCATTCTGGAATTAATTGATCCAGCTAAAGACGCCGACGGGTTACATCCGATAAATCTGGGCAAACTGGTTTTAGCTGGTTCAGAGGAGATGACCTCTGCGCTACCGTGCACGCCGGCCGGCATAGTTGAACTGCTGCAGCGCTATCAGATCCCATTGAAAGGCGCTGAAGTAGTCGTCGTTGGCCGAGGGATTACAGTTGGCCGACCGCTTGGGCTGCTTTTAAGTAAAAAAGGTTTAGATGCAACAGTCACTTTGGCCCACTCAGCAACTAAAAATATTGAATCGGTAATCCAACGCGCTGATATAGTTGTTGCTGCTTTAGGTGTGGCTCATTTTGTTAAGCCGAGTTGGATAAAGCCAGGGGCCGCCGTGCTAGATGTTGGTATCACTCGGGTGCAGACTGAAAATGGGGCGGTGTTGGTTGGCGATGTTGATCCTGCCGTCAATGAAATAGCTGGCTACCTTTCACCTAATCCTGGTGGCGTCGGGCCGATGACTCGAGCGATGTTGCTTCGCAATGTGGTAACGGCTGCTAGTTACTAGAACCAGCAGCCGTTAGACCTAGTAGTTTTTAGTAATTCTCTTTGATGTAGTTCTGCAGTAGATCGCTAAAGCAGGATAGGTTCTCTTGAATAATCGGCAATCGACCATCTTCAAGGTTCGCTAGTTCCGGCATCATATAGATATCTGCAAGCTCATAGTCTTCGTTCCAGAGCTTAATCTTGTCGGCATTCAGTGCACACCAACCCTCAAGCTTTGGACGGATTAGAGTTATTTCGTAGGTCTTTGATGACTTGTTGTCTGCTCCAGTAACTTTAATTGCTAGGGTGTTCTTGCCCTCTTTGAATCCTTTGTCACCGGTAATTTCGTAAGAAGCGTTAGGGTCGTCAAGTTTGACCATTACCAAGACCTGATCAACACCGGTAGCCAAAGTAATCTCGTCACCAGGCTTACGGTCGATGTCATCAATACGCAGAGTCTTGATTGTAATTGGTGTTGTTGACAGGTAACTGGCGGTTACTAAAGTTACGCCGAGCACACCGGCTAGCAACATGACGATAGGGGCAACAAGTTTCTTCACTGTTAGATCCACTCCTAGAGACTTCTTTTGCGACGGTTAACCGTCCAAGTTCTAGTTTCTCATGAAAATCTAGGGTCTGGGGGTCTTATTTGGAGTTGGGGTGGGCAGTTGCCACCAGGTTGGCCGAGGTGTGGGGGAAGCAGTGGGCTTTTTGGTCGGGGTGGGCCTAAATGTTGGCGGTTTTGTCGGTTCTGGGCGGTAGATCACTGTGACCGTTGGAACAGGCTTCGGAGT
Organism: uncultured Rhodoluna sp.; assembly: GCA_964394575.1. Lineage (GTDB taxonomy): Bacteria > Actinomycetota > Actinomycetes > Actinomycetales > Microbacteriaceae > Rhodoluna. The sequence continues at coordinate 22,340 of CAYMYB010000001.1, forward strand.
AGGGATATCGACGTCCGAGACCACATAAAGAGTTACCGAACAGATAAATTGCTCCTCAGAATTTGACCTTGACAGGCTTTTCGCCCTAAAACTCGGGGAATTCCAACTGCTGGAACTGTAAATATCCTGATAGCTCCCGCAGTTACTGTCGCTGGCCGAATAGCCCGAGGACAGGTAGTTCAGAGTGACCTTTCGATACTGCACCGGACTTGCGGCATTTGCACTCGCCGTCACACTTAGGCTGGCCGAGGCCAACATGGCCAGTACTCCAGAAATAAACATCGGTAAAGCTAGTTTTTCAATCATGCTTGATTTAGCCATTTTGTCTCCAATTGGGTATAGATAACTAAACGCTATACCCAGCGACAGACAAACTAATCCAGCATTTGTGTGGCGGCTAATTCCCGATAGAGCGGTGTAGAGCGCAGCAGTTGCTTATGGGTACCGCTACCGATCACCTTACCGCCGTCAATAACGATTATTTGATCACTATCGACAACAGTGGAGAGACGGTGAGCAATAACAATCATGGTTCGGTTTCTAGCCACCGCATCGATAGCCTCACGCATTCGCTGCTCGTTTAGACCATCAAGACTGGAGGTTGATTCATCGAGAAGCAGAATCGGTGGCGCTGCCAAAAGCGTCCTAGCAATAGCAAGTCGCTGACGTTCACCTCCAGAGAGCATGATGCCTTGCTCACCAACCTCGGCATCTAGGCCACGCTTGTCACGCTTTAGCACCGAGGAAAGATTAACTTCGGCCAAAACTCTTTTTAGGTCCTTATCCGTTGCATCAGGGGAACCGATGAGTAAATTCTCTTTGATAGAACCAGCTAGAACGGGAGCATCTTGCTCAACGTAGCCGATTTGTCCACGCAGGTCTGCCCTGGAGAGCGATCGCACTGGCTGCCCGTCCAACAGAATCTCACCACCGGTCGGTTCGTAGAACCGCTCCATCAAACTGAAGATGGTTGATTTACCAGCACCCGATGGTCCGACAATGGCAACGCGGGATCCACGCTTAATCTTGAAGGAAACTCCCTTGATAACTTCTTTAGGCTCGGTGACCGTGGTGACTCCTGCTTCGTTGGTTTCAGTTCTTACCGGATAACTAAACTTGACTTTTCGGAATTCAATTGCGGTGTCGTTGATAGCTTTACGTTTGGAAGGCAGGGCTCGTTCTTTATCGCTATCTTCCAGCGGTAAATCAAGGATTTCTTGAATACGAGCTAGTGCACCGAGAGCGGATTGTACGGATGAGTATGCTCCGAAGAATTGCCCGACCGGACGAATCATCAGAAACATCAGCAAAATAAATGTAATCAGGGAGGCAACCTCAGTTTCGCCGGTTGCGACTCGGTAGCCACCAACACCAAGGACTACCACAAATGCTCCGTTCGCTGCCAGACCACCGATTGGAGTCACCCAGGCGTTGATTCGGGCAATTTTCACACCTTGGCTAAATGCCTCTTGGGCATCTTTTTCGATCTGCTCGGACTCTCGGGTTTCTGCTCGAGCTGCACGAATGGTTCTCACTGCAGATAGTGCTCTTTCAACCGCAGCCGACATGTTTCCAACGCGCTCCTGGGCTTTGGTGGTGGCCGAACGAATCCGTCTGGAACTAAAGCCAATAGCTGCAACAGCAACCGCGATCATAATTAGCGTCAGCACGAGAAGAAGCCAGTCGATGATAGCCATGGCGATCACCGCGCCGAGGAATATCAAGATTCCTCCAGCGCCATCAATTAAACCCTGGGTAAGGGCTGCTCGAAGCAAAGTGGTATCTGAACCAACTCTGGAGACTAGATCTCCGGTTCGACGAAGATCGTATTCTTGCACCGGCAGTCGTAGCAATCTGGTCGAGAGTTTTCTTCTGGCCGAAAAGACCACACCCTCACCAGCTTTGGCTAACACAAAATACATAGCGCCGCTGGTAAGTGCTGAACCTAGCGTTATAGCAACCAGGATTAGGGCGATGGTTAGAACATCTTCACCTTTTTGCACAGTGCTAATAATCTGACCGACAACTAGTGGTTGAGCTAGGTTTACCCCAGCACCGATTACCGAGAAGACTATGGCTATTGCCAATAATCCTTTTTGTTCCTTCATGTACGGAATTAGTTGGTTGAACTTTGCCTTTGGTCCAGTATCTTTAGGCCCGGGTCTTCGCCTCGGGCCGCCCATCATACTCATCTAGCTATTTGTCCTTACTAAACCCGGATCTCCCAGGATTTCTTCATTGAGCAAATACCGTATTTCTTGAAGCGAAAGCGCTTCGGTATAAGCGGTGTTGCGGTAAAACCTACTAAAGTCAACTTTAGTCAACGCTTCCAGCACTCTGTCATCGTGTAGTTTCAGAAACATCACCGTGCTGTTCGGTACAGGCTCGAAGCTCGTTCTTACCTTGCCACAGCCGTAGCCAAAGACAGTTATCGCTACATCAGCATCCTGCGGAGAGGCCTTACTAACCAGCCCAAAATCGGTCACTTTGATTAGTTCCCTCGGCTTATCTTTACGCTGCCAGATTTGAAAACAGGTGTTTAGTCTGGCTTTTTGCCAAACCATTTCGCCACGCTCATCCACGTAGTCGATAGCCAGATCCTGATCTTGAATCAGGTGAAAGTTGAGATCCAAACGATTTAGAACTGACCACTTACGCCAGCTTCTAGGCACGATAAAGGCAATTACCTCGCTGTGTTTAGCAGCCTTATTGAAAAACGGGATACTCAGTGAATTGTTTCGGCCAAACGGGGGATTAGAAATTGTGATGGCGCTGGCCAGATCACCTAGTTCGGCATCTAGAAAATCCGCTCTCAGAACCCCGTCAGCTTTCGGCTCGATATCGAAACTGATGACTTTACTAGCCCCGGCTTCTTTGGCCGCTTGGACAAAAGAGCCTGTCCCACCGGCTGGTTCTAATACGGTCTTTCCATCAAGTGGCCCGAGCAGCTCAACTAATTTACTGGTTAGGCTTTTGGCTAGATCCGCAGGAGTATAGAACTGTTCCTTCCCGGTTACCCTTCGATTACCTGGGCGGACTTTCGTTGTCATATGCCCAAGGATATCACTTGAGAGTAATAGACTGGAGGGCTGTGCCTAATTATTCGCAAGCAAAAGACTTGAGAAAGATATAAACGTGCCAAAAAAGAGCAATGAAGCTGAAGCCATGATTGTAGCCAAGGGGCTAACTAAGATCTATGGAGATTTCAAAGCGGTGGATGGAATTGATTTCACCGTAAAGCGTGGAGAGTCCTTTGGACTTCTCGGTCCAAACGGGGCCGGTAAATCCACCACGATGAAAATGATTGCATCGACCAGTCAGCGGACCAGTGGTGAACTACTGATTCTAGGTAAGGACCCGAATAACTTCGGCCCTGAAATTCGTGCTCACCTCGGAGTGGTGCCGCAGCAGGATAACCTCGATCGAGAGCTAAAGGTGTGGGAAAACCTGATGGTCTACGGTCGTTACTTCGGATTGAGCCGAAAATGGCTAAAGAGCAAAATAAATGAACTTTTGGAATTCGCCCAATTGGTAGAAAAGCGAAACAACAAGGTTGATGAACTTTCTGGTGGTATGAAAAGAAGGCTTACGATTGCGAGGGCATTAGTCAGCGAACCAGAAATCCTGATGCTCGATGAGCCAACCACCGGCTTAGACCCGCAGGCAAGACATATCCTTTGGGATAGATTATTCCGCCTGAAGGAGTTGGGTGTAACACTGGTAATCACCACCCACTACATGGACGAAGCCGAGCAGCTCTGCGACCGGCTGATGGTGATGGATAAGGGAAAGATTATGGCTGAAGGTTCTCCTGCTCAGCTAATCAAAAAGTATTCCAGCAAAGAAGTTTTAGAGGTTCGCTTTGGTTCAGAAAACAACGCCAAGGTGGCAGAGAAAATTCAAGGTATCGGCGACCGCTTGGAAATCCTTCCCGACCGAATCTTGGTATACACCGACAACGGTGAGAAGGCTTTAGAGAAAATCGTCAAGAAGGGTCTGCATCCGGTAACTTCACTGGTTAGAAGATCCTCGCTGGAAGATGTATTCCTTCGGCTAACTGGAAGAAGCTTGGTCGAGTAATGTCCATGCAGGTTGGTAACGAGGCAAAGATGAGTTGGACCGGGGCCAAGACCCTGGTTAACCCCTCAATCTCGCAGCGGCGCGGGGCTCTTTATGTGGCTGAAAATCGCCTAACCAGGATGGCAAAGTGGTGGAAATCAGTTATCGCCTTTGGACTAGGTAACCCAACCCTGTATTTACTTTCAATTGGCATCGGAATTGGTGCTTTGGTTGATAACTCAGTTGGCTCGGCCGGTATTGACGGGGTTAGTTATCTTACGTTTTTAGCTCCCGCTTTATTGGTAACAGCCGGAATCCAGGGTGCCATGGACGAGGTAACCTGGCCGACCCTTCAGGGATTCAACTGGGAGGGCACCTTCTTTGCTATGAACTCAACTTCAATCACCGCAAGACAAATCGTCAACGGTGTGATGTTGGCTGCCATGACAAGGTGTGTTCTGCAGATTTTTCTCTATGAACTTTGCCTTCTGGCTTTTGGTGCAATTACCTGGCAATCCATACCGGCACTTCTTTTAGTGTCGGCATCAGCCGGATTTGGTTTTTCAGCGGTGATGCTGGCCTTTGCAGCAAACATAAAAGATGATGATGGAGTCTTTGCTATCGTTGGTCGTTTTGTAGTCACCCCGATGTTTATGTTCTCTGGAACTTTCTATCCAATTACCTCGCTACCGATTTACCTGCAGTGGATTGGCTGGATATCTCCGCAGTGGCATGGAACAAACCTTGGTAGATCGCTATCCTACGGTATGCCCATCGAAACCTGGCTTTCACTTCTGCACTGGGCACTTTTGCTTGGCATGGGCGTGACCGGTTTGCTACTTGCTCACCGTATCTTTGAAAAGAGGTTATCCAAGTGAGTCTGATCAACACTTCAGTAGATAGCGCCATCGCAATTGCCGAGCGGCGCCGAAGCAAACTCGGCTCCGGCATGTATTCCGGGCGATCCAGAGTGGTGTTGGAGCGCGGCTTCTTTGCCTTAAAATCATCTACCTGGCTGGTTGTCTTGTCAGGTTTTGTCGAGCCGGTTTTTTACCTTTTGGCCTTTGGTTACGGTATCGGACAGTTTATTGATGGTACTACCGATGGAGCTGGCAATCCGATTACCTACGCTCAGTTCATCGCACCGGCTCTGTTAGCTACCAGCGCGATGAACGGCGCAATATACGACTCCACCTGGAATGTATTTTTCAAGATGCATTTCGGCAAGCTTTATAACAGCATGCTTTCAACCTCTCTGGGCACCCTTGATGTTGCTCTCGGCGAGATTGGCTGGGCACTGCTTCGCGGCTTGGCTTATGCAATTGGATTTATGGCAGTGGTAACGCCGATGGGCTTGGTTACCTCTAGTTGGGGAATCTTAGCCATCCCGGCATCGGTTTTGATTGCATTCGGTTTTGCCTCCATAGGTATGGGGGTTACCAGCTATCTGACTAATTATCAGCAGATGCAGTGGATTCAGTTGGTGATGCTACCGATGTTCCTATTCTCTGGAACATTCTTCCCACTGACGATCTATCCAGAACCAGTCCAGTGGTTGATTCAGGCACTTCCGCTCTGGCAGGCAATCGAGCTTATTCGAGGTCTTACCCTAGGGGTGATGAACATGGCGATGCTAGGTCACGTTCTTTACTTCGTGGTTATGATTATCGGTGGGTTGTATTTCACAACCAGGCGACTAACTGCTCTGTTCCTACGTTAGGAAGAAGCTGCGCCACCAAATATGGCTAAGCAGATATTTAGCACGGTGAAACCTGCTATGGCTGGCACTACCCAGATCGGAGTGATTTCTTTTTTGCGGTAGGTGTAAGCGACAAAGAAAATCGCGGTTAGCACGATGCTTTTCAACGAAATTACAATCACATTTAATTCCGCTGGATCAACTGCCAGCCCTGCCATGGCAAGTCCAGATATCAGCATCAGATACGCGCCATGAAATACTCCGGGGTTTACCTTCATGCCGGTGCGCATCTGTTTCATCGAAGTTAGAAAACCTGCCAGTAGCGATGCAATTCCTAGAAAATGCAAAACTAGAAAAATATTGATTAAGAATTCTTTGGTTGAATCGTCCACGCTAATCCTTCGCTAATAAGCTCTTAGGGTTAGTCTATGGTTCTTAGCCTTGCCATGTGGATAGCCGCTTCGACTGCCTCGGCACCTTTATCCTCTTTACTTCCAGGTAGACCAGAGCGATCTATGGCTTGCTGAAGGTTATCTACGGTTAGCAAGCCAAAGCCGACTGGGATTCCGTAATCGAGTTGAACGCGGTTTAGCCCCTGTGTTGCAGCATCGCAGACGTATTCAAAGTGTGGTGTTTCACCTTGAATAACAACACCGAGGGCGATGATGGCATCCGCCTCATCCTCAGCTGCCCACTTGGCGGCCAGCGGCAACTCGAAAGCTCCCGGTACTCGAATGATGGTGTAGAGATCATTACCTGATGCCTTGAGCGCTCTTTCAGCTCCCGCCAAAAGCGCATCGGTTACCTCAGCGTGCCAGCTGGTCACCAGGATGGTTACTGCCAGGCCGGATGAATCAATCTGAATCTTTGGTGCTGCCCCTGCCATTAGTTCTCCATCTGGGCAATCAACTCAGGCAGACGGTGACCCATCTTCGAACGCTTGGTCTCTAGATAACCGAGGTTCTGAATAGCTTCACCAACGATTACCGGCACATAGGAGTTCACCGGAATGTCTGCCTCGATTAGGAAGTTTGCTTTGGCTGGGTTATTTGTCATTAGTCTGACTGATTTCACACCTAGTTCCTTGAGGATCGAAGCGGCAGCTCCATACTCTCTCGCTTCGGATGGTAGCCCTAGTGCCTCGTTGGCCTCAACGGTATCCAGGCCCTGTTCTTGCAGGGCATAGGCCTTGAGTTTATTCAGTAGTCCGATACCGCGACCTTCTTGACCACGCAGATAAATCACGATGCCGCCTTTAGGGTCAGCTTCAATCATGTCCAACGCATATTGCAACTGGGGACCACACTCACACTTCAACGAACCGAATGCCTCACCGGTGATGCACTCCGAGTGCATACGCACCAGGACATCTTCACCGGTTGGGTTGCCCTTGATGATGGCGACGTGATCGGCACCGGTTTTGATATCGTAATAGCCGCGTAGCCTGAAGTTTCCGTGAATGGTTGGCACGTTAGCTTCAGCTTCAAAGCGGATACGGTTATTCGGGAAACTTACGTTATCGATGTTGTTGGTCTTTAGATACTCGACCAGTTGCTCAATAGTGACAACCGGAATGTCTTCTTTTTCACCGACTTCAATTAATTCTGGTAGTCGCATCATTGAGCCATCAGCGCTGAGCATCTCACCGATGATTCCTACCGGTTTTAGACCAGCAAGCTTTAGCAGATCGACTGCGGCTTCGGTGTGACCGGGTCTACCGTGGACTCCCATCGGGTGAGCGCGAAGCGGCAGGATGTGACCTGGGCGAATGAAGGATTCCGGACCGGCAGTATCCAAGGCAAGAGTTCTGGCGGTTAGGGCACGATCGGATGCCGAGACTCCGGTGCTCTCACGATTTGATGCATCAACGGTAACGGTGTAGTTCGTGCCGTGTGGATCCTGGTTGACATTAGTCATCAACGGCAGCTCTAGTTCGTTGGCCTTTGACTCATCCATCGGTGCGCAGAGAAAACCTGTGGTGTGTTTGACCATCCAGGCAATTAGCTCAGTAGTGGCAAACTGGGCAGCGATAATTGCATCGCCCTCGTTCTCTCGATTCTCATCGTCGGCAACAAATACGACTTTGCCTTGTTTCAGCGCTTCTAGTGCCTGTTCGATAGTTGCTAGTGCCATTATTTGTCTCTCATTTCGATTAGTCGTTCAATGTGTTTGGCCATGACATCGACCTCGACATTGACCTTGTCACCGGGGGATTTGTATCCCAAGGTGGTAAGTCTAAGTGTTTCTGGGATAAGTGAAAGACCGACAAAGTCTTCTCCTACTTCGTTCACAGTCAGGGAAATACCGTCCAAGGTAATCGATCCCTTCAAAACCACGTATTTCATCAGTTCTTTTGGTACTTGAACGCGGACCCAGTCCCAGTTATCGCTTTTCTCGCGAGATATAAATGTTCCGACTCCATCCACATGCCCCTGCACATGGTGGCCACCAAATCGAGTTTGCATGGTCATCGCACGCTCCAAATTGATCGGATCACCAACCTTAACATCGCTCAAACTGGTTAGTTTCAGGGTTTCCTTCATGACATCGGCTGTGAATGAGCCATCAGCTATCTCAACTGCGGTTAGGCAGGTGCCCGAGCAACAGATTGAGTCACCGCGCTTTATATCACTGGTAACCAGCGGACCGTAAATGGTCAATCTAACCGCATCGGGTTGTTCCTCAATGCCGGTTACCTTACCGAGCTCTTCAATAATTCCGGTAAACATTAGTTTTCACCTCTTTTGATTGCACGAATAAAGACGTCTTGGCCAAGTCTGCTTACTTCGGTAAAGCTCAGTTGCATGGCATCTTGCATAGTTGAGATACCAAGCTCGTCCACTGCAACATTTGTTCCACCAACTAATAGGGGAGCCTGGTAAACCAAGATTTCATCGAATAGTCCAGCCTCCAAGAAAGCACTGATCAGCTTCGCTCCGCCTTCTACCAAGACATGCTTGAACTGCTTTTCGTAAAGTTTGTCGATTACCTCTTTTAGATCCCTTGTTGCAAAAGCTTCTGTTTCAGCCAAGTCATTGAAAACTCGCAGATTGTCAGGAAGTGTTCGTTCACCGATGATGATTCTCATTGGCTGGTGCTCGTAGAGTGAACCATCTTCTTTGCGGGCAGTCAGTTCCGGATCATCAAGTATTGCGGTTGAAGTTCCAACGATTATGGCATCAATTTCACTGCGCATTTTGTGAACGTGGTTTCTGGATTCAGTTCCAGAAATCCACTTGCTGGTCTTGTCGCTGGCAGCGCTTCGACCATCTAGTGTCTGAGCCCATTTCAAAGTAATAAAAGGGCGCTTCAGATTCGTTGCAGTAAACCAAGTTTTTTGCTGAGAGGTAATCTCGTCGGCGAATAAGCCACCTATCACCTCAACGCCAGCCTGCTGCAAAGTCTTCGCTCCATTTGCGGAAGCATCACCTGGATCAGAAGCGCCAAATACAACTCTGGAGATACCAGCATCAATCAGAGCTTTTGCACATGGACCAGTTCTACCCTGATGATTGCAAGGCTCTAGGGTGACCACTGCTGTTGCTCCAGCTGGAATAACTTCTAGTTGCTGCAATGCATTTACTTCAGCGTGGGCAGAGCCAGCACCATTATGAAAACCCTCGGCAATGATGTTTAGGTTTTCATCAAGAATCACTGCACCAACTTGAGGATTAGCGCCATATTTAGGTCCGAGTAGGGATAGCTCCATGGCACGGCGCATGGCCGGCTCATAAGCTTTCTTATCCAACATCCCGAACCTTTCGTATAAAGGTCTTCGGGGAATAGGCGAAAAGGCCTATAAGGCTTAAAGCAAAAACGCCTCAAGCCTCTAGTTCTTCTACCATCCGGACTTTTACCGTCGGTTCTGGAATTTCACCAGATCAACCGCCAAACCCAAACACCTAAATGTTTGTTGCCCTCGCAGGCAGCTTGTCGGGTCGCGGACTTTAACCGCCGGTTCAGATTTACACTGACCCCGAAGAACTTCAGGTGTCTATCTTCGCAGAAATAGCGCAATAAAGCGAGATTTACTCAGGCTTTACAAAGCCAACCCGCTCATAGACGAGAGCTAGAGTCTGATTTGCCACCACTTTGGCCTTTTCTGCGCCGCGGGCGAGTAGTCGATCTAGTTCAGCTTGATCACGCATTAGTTCGTTGGCTCTGTCCCTTATTGGTCCAATCGAACTTATGACAACATCAGCCACCTCAGCTTTGAGGACACCGTATCCGGCTCCATCGAACCTTTCTTCTAGGGAAAGAATTGATTCACCTGATAGCGATGAATGAATTGAAAGCAGGTTAGATACTCCCGGTTTGTTTTCCCAATCAAGTTTGATTGAGCCTTCGGTGTCTGTGACGGCACTTTTTATCTTTTTAGAGATGGTTGTGTCATCATCCATGATATTGACTAAACCTTTAGGGTCCGCCGCGGATTTGGACATTTTGGCGGTTGGGTTCTGCAAATCATAGATCTTTGCAGTCTCTTTCAAAATGTGTGCTTCAGGAATGGTGAAGGTTTGACCAAATCTTGAATTAAATCTTTCGGCTAAATCTCTGGTTAGTTCTAGGTGCTGTCTTTGATCCTCACCGACCGGAACGGCTTTTGGTTGATAGAGCAAAATATCTGCAGCCTGAAGAATCGGATAGGTAAATAAACCAACCGAGGCTGATTCTGTTCCGGCTTTTTGTGATTTGTCTTTGAACTGAGTCATCCTTGAGGCTTCACCGAAACCGGTGATGCAGTTCAATACCCAGGCCAGTTCAGCGTGAGCCGGAACATGGCTTTGGACAAATAGTGCCGACTTGTCTGGGTCAATTCCAGCTGCAATATACTGAGCTGCGGTTCTTCTGGTATTGGTCCTGAGTTCGTTTGGGTCTTGGGGAACGGTAATAGCGTGCAGATCGACAATTACGTAGTAAGCGTTGAAGCTCTCCTGCATGTTCACCCAGTTCAGCAATGCGCCTAGGTAATTACCTAGATGCAGACTGGATGCGCTCGGTTGCATACCGCTGAGCAGATTTGGCTTAGCACTCATGTTAGATAGCGTACTCAACAACTACAGGGGAATGGTCGGTGAAACGGGTGTCATAGCTTTTTGCGCGATGCACCAGATAACTCTGCGCAAGTTTAGCTAACTTCGGGGTGGCAATCTGGTAGTCAATTCGCCAGCCGGTATCAGTGTCAAAGGCTTGCCCTCTGAATGACCACCAGGTGTATGGGCCGGGGACATCTGGGTGGAAAGTTCTTCCTAGATCTATCCAGCCTTGTTTGTGCATCCAGGTATCGAAGTAAGCGCGCTCTTCTGGAAGGAATCCAGCGTTTTTGAGATTGCCTTTCCAGTTTTTGATATCCAGTTCGGTATGACCAACATTTAGATCGCCAACGACAACCACTAAACCGTCAGCTTTTCTAAGCTCGGCCATTCTCTTGGTCATCGCATCTAAAAACTTGTATTTCTCAACCTGTTTTGGCGTATCAACCTCACCCGAGTGAACGTAGGTGCTGATAACCGTTAGTGTCTTTGTTTTGAACTTGAAATCAACTTCAAGCCACCGTCCTGCACTGTCAAAACTTTTTGGCCCAAGATTTACTCGATGTGAAAGCGGTTTCATCTTGGCGATAACCGCCACGCCAGCTCGTCCCTTTGCCGAGGCGGCATCGTGCAGGATGTGCCAAGTGTTACCGTCTAGTTTTTCTATCTGATTGAAAATCTCAACTAGATCAGATGTTTCAGCACGAACTTCTTGGAGGGCGATGATGTCAGGGGAGTGTTCGACAATCCATTCGACCAAGCCTTTTTTGGCTGCAGCACGAACGCCATTTACGTTAATGGTGGCAACGCTGATTTTTGCTGGCATGGGTCAAGTTTAGACCTATGCATTTATATAAATGGTTGTTCCTGTTTTTGTAACCTTGTATTGCTTCAGGGCTTTTCTTGCCGGACCTCGCTTCACAGCACCGGTAGTCATATCAAACTGAGCTTGGTGCACCGGGCAAACCAGATTTTTTCCCTGAACGCCATCAATTTGGAAACCCTCGTGCGTGCAGGCAGGGTTAAAGGCTCGGAAGGTTCCAGCCTTTGGTTGAGTGATTAGAACCATGATGTTGGCTGATTTCACCAAAAACATTACAGCGCTACCAACTCGGACATCTTTAGTAGAGCAGACCTTGTAACGTTTAGTTGCAGCCTCAGCACTTTGGGCAATTCCAGAAAGTCCAATTGATCCAGCGGCAATAGCTATACCGGCGAAGAAGTTGCGCCTGGAAAGTGCTAACTTGCCCTCGCTAACTTCGGTCAGCCTGCGATTAGGGCAATTGAGTTCGGACATGTTTAAAGCCTAAATAGAAGTTTTGGCTTTAACTTGGTGATTTAGAGCTTTGTCGGAAAACTCTCAGGAGCGTTTGCCGCGCAGCACAGCCTGCTTTACTTCGGCAATGGCCTTGGTCACTTCGATGCCACGTGGACAGGCTTCGGTGCAGTTGAAGGTGGTACGACAGCGCCAGACGCCCTCTTTGTCGTTCAGGATTTCAAGTCTGACTTCGGCAGCCTCGTCACGTGAATCAAATATGAAGCGGTGCGCATTGACGATTGCGGCCGGTCCGAAGTACTGGTTGTCTGTCCAGAACACCGGGCAGCTGGTGGTGCAGGCGGCACACAGGATGCACTTGGTGGTGTCATCAAATCTGGCTCGTTGCTCAGGTGACTGCAAACGTTCTTTCTCAGGATTATCCGATGCAATAAGGAATGGCTTTACATCTTTATAGGCCTGGTAGAACGGGTTCATGTCCACCACCAAGTCCTTTTCAACATTCAAGCCCTTGATTGGTTCAACGTAAATCGGCTGGGTGATATCCAGATCCTTAATCAGCGTCTTACAAGCCAGTCTGTTTCTACCGTTGATGCGCATGGCATCGGAACCACAGACTCCGTGAGCACAGGAACGTCTGAAGGTTAGGGTTCCGTCGATTTCCCACTTGATTTTGTGCAGCGCATCCAAAACACGGTCGGTGCCGTAAACCTGAACGTCAAAGTCTTGCCATTTTGGCTCGGTATCGGTTTCTGGATTAAAGCGACGAACAAACAGAGTCACGTTAAATGATGGAACTTCGGCGATTTCCTTGGTGCTTTCAACTTGGCTGCTCATTAGTACTTGCGCTCCATCGGTGGATAGTTGGTGATGGTCACTGGCTTCCAGTCCACTCGAATTTGGTCTCCGTCTAGGTAAGCCATTGAGTGAACCATGAATTTCTCGTCGTTTCGCTCTTCATAATCTTCACGGAAGTGTCCACCGCGAGACTCACGCCGCTCTCTGGCGGTATAGGCGAGCACTTCGGCAAGATCTAATAGGAAGCCAAGTTCGATTGCTTCAAGTAAGTCGGTGTTAAATCTAACTCCGCGATCCTGGACGTGAATCTTCTCGTAGCGCTTGCGCAATTCTTTGATTTTGTCCAGTGCTTCGTTTAGCGATTCTTCGGTGCGGTATACCTGAGCGTTTTTGTCCATGGTGTCTTGCAACTCTTTACGAATTACGGCAATCTTTTCTTTTCCGTTAGCCTTACGCATCTTTTCAATCAGCTTCACGGTTTCTTTGACAGCATCCTGCGGCACATCGACAAATTCAGCCGTCTTGGCATATTCCACCGCGTAGATGCCGGCACGCTTACCAAAGACGTTGATATCCAAAAGCGAGTTGGTGCCAAGACGGTTAGCTCCGTGCACCGAAACACAGGCGCATTCGCCGGCAGCATAAAGCCCCGGCACGACCGTGTCATTATCGCGCAGCACTTCAGCTTTAATGTTGGTTGGAATGCCACCCATCGCGTAGTGCGCGGTCGGGAATACTGGAACCGGTTCGGTATAAGGTTCAACACCGAGATAGGTTCTGGCAAATTCGGTAATGTCTGGCAGTTTCGCATCGATGACTGCTGGCTCAAGGTGAGTTAGATCCAAGAGGACGTAATCCTTGTTTGGCCCTGCTCCACGGCCCTCACGCACTTCGTTAGCCATCGCTCTGGCAACCATGTCTCTAGGTGCTAGATCCTTGATGGTTGGGGCATAGCGCTCCATAAAGCGTTCACCAGAGGCGTTGCGAAGGATTCCACCTTCACCGCGGGCTGCTTCAGAGAGCAAGATGCCGAGTCCAGCAAGACCGGTTGGGTGGAATTGGTAGAACTCCATGTCTTCTAAGGGAAGACCTTTACGATAAATAATTCCTACACCGTCACCGGTTAGCGTGTGAGCGTTAGAAGTAGTTTTGAAAATCTTGCCAAAGCCACCGGTAGCAAAAACAATCGACTTGCCCTGGAAGACGTGCAAATCACCGGTGGCAAGTTCGTAGGCGACCACTGCGGCTGGTCGCTCAACACCGTCAACCGTATTCATAACTAGATCTAGGACATAGAACTCGTTATAGAACTCGATACCCAACTTCACACAGTTTTGATACAGAGTTTGCAAAATCATGTGACCGGTGCGGTCAGCCGCGTAGCAACTTCTTCTAACTGGAGCTTTACCGTGATCACGGGTATGACCGCCGAAACGACGCTGGTCAATCTTGCCATCTGGAGTTCGGTTGAAAGGAAGCCCCATGTTTTCTAAGTCAATTACCGCCTGAACCGATTCCTTGGCAAGAATCTCGGCAGCGTCCTGATCAACTAGGTAGTCGCCACCTTTGACAGTATCGAAGGTGTGCCATTCCCAGCTGTCCTCTTCGACGTTGGCAAGAGCAGCCGCCATACCACCTTGAGCTGCGCCAGTGTGTGAACGGGTGGGGAAAAGTTTTGAAATAACTGCAGTCTTGGCATGCGGTCCAGCTTCAATTGCAGCGCGCATACCAGCTCCACCAGCGCCGACGATGACAACGTCATACTGGTAATTGTGAACCTTGACTTCTCTCAATTTTTTCCTTTAGCCTTTGCAGACAAGTTCAGGTAGGTATTCGTGAACATTAGGGTCGATGCATGGATCAAAAGTTGTGATAACCAAAGTTCCAAGCAGTAGCAGAGCGGCAGCAACAACCCAAAGGGTAACGTTCAAAGCTTTTCTTAGCCACTCGCGTTCGGAGTAATCGTTGACTAGAGTGCGCATACCGTTGGTGCCGTGAATTAGGGCAAGCCAAAGCATAATGCCATCGTAAACTTGCCAGAATGGACTAGCCCACTTGCCGGCAACGAATGCAAAGTCGATTGACTTTACTCCACGCTCTGGAAGAACTAGATTCACCATCAGGTGACCGATGATCATTCCAACCAGAATGATTCCGGAGACACGCATAAAAATCCAAGCGCGCTTTTCCCATTGGGCACCTTTACGAGATCTCGGTGCGTTAGGTTGTTCGATAATTACGGCCATGATTTACGCTCCGAAGGTGTGCATAAGTTGACGTGGGATCCAGGCTGCCATCAAGACAACCCAGATCGCTAGAACTACCCAGAACATCTGGTTCTGATATTTAGAACCCTTGCTCCAGAAGTCGATCAGGGTAACTCGGATGCCGTTGAAGGCGTGGAAAAGAATTGCTCCAACCAAGCCGATTTCGGCTAAACCAATAATGGTGGTTTTGTAGGTTGCCATTACCGCGTTATAAGCTTCTGGGCTAACCCGCACTAGGGCAGTATCCATAATGTGGACAAGCAGGAAGAAGTAGATTCCAACACCGGTAATTCGGTGCAAGACCCAGGACCACATGCCTAATTTCCCTCTATATAGGGTTCCAGCAGGTCTAGTTGGCAATTATTCCTCCTTGATGGGTCTTTATCTGCCTGTTACATAGTCAATGATAACTTGTGCCGAGAACTTAAAATGCCCAAAACCCCCATCTCGGCTAGGCTTTGTAAGGTTATGAACACAAATCGTGCGCCTCTCGAGCGCTTTTATTCGGTAATCCCAGCTGGCGGAATTGGTAGTCGACTTTGGCCGCTCTCTCGAGCATCGGCACCGAAGTTCTTGCACGATCTGACCGGCTCGGGTCAAACACTGTTACAGGATACGGTTGATCGGCTAGAGCCGATTGCCGGTAAAAGTCGAATACTTATTGTCACAGGTTCGGCCCACAAAGCTGCCGTTCAGGAGCAATGTCCCGATCTGTCCAGCGACAACCTAGTCCTAGAGCCAAGCCCGAAGGACTCGACAGCAGCGATCGCCTTAGCAGCTGCCATTTTAGTTCGCCGAGAACCCGATGTGATTATTGGTTCTTTTGCCGCCGATCACGTAATTGGTGGTCAGGACGCCTTTATAAAGAATGTCACCGAGGCAGTTGAAGTTGCAGCCACCGGAAAAATTGTGACCATCGGTATTGAACCAACTGAGCCCTCAGTGGGTTTTGGCTATATCAAAACCGGCGAAAAAATTGCCGATGGATTACACGCTAGGGAAGTAGATAAGTTTGTTGAAAAGCCCAGCATTGAACGTGCTCGAAAGTATGTGGAATCGGGGAAATATCTTTGGAACGCCGGAATGTTTATTGCTCCGGCAAAACTACTACTTGCTGTTTTAGCCAAGAGCGAGCCCGAGTTGCATGACCAGGTTCAAAAATTAGCTGATGCTTGGGGAACCGATAGCCAGCAAAATGTATTTGAATCAGTTTGGCCAACGCTAAAAAAGATCGCGATTGATTACTCGGTTGCCGAGCCAGCAGCCGAGCAAGGACTGGTGGCTGTTGTGCCAGCTAAATTTAGTTGGCACGACGTTGGTGATTTCGCTGCTATCGCTGAACTGCAAGGTGGCGGCCAAAGAAATCACCTAGCTGTGCTTGGTAACGTCACTGTGCTATCGGATAAGTCAAACGGGATTCTGGTAAGTGAAACTGGCAGGCTCGTTGCATTGATCGGGCTTGAGGACGTAATCGTCGTTGATACCCCTGACGCACTTTTAGTAACTACAAAAGAGCATGCCCAAAGAGTCAAGAATTTGGTTGATTCGTTGAAAAGCACAGGACACAGCGACGTCCTATGACCCAGAGGTTTAATCGCCTAGCAGCGGCACTGGGTAGTTTAGCTTTGCTGCTCTCTATCACCGCCTGCACATCAACTACGGAGAATAAACCCACCCATAAAAAGGCAACTTCAATTTGCCTAATCAAATCCGAAAAAAACGTTGCGGGTTCGCCAACGAGGGAGCTAGCTGCAAACCTAGTTGAGGCTCAGGTAGTTTTTGGAGTTCGGGCGAAGGTTATTGAAATTAGGGCTGTCGAATCAGTACCAAACAGACTGCTGCAAGCTCTGCAAGCAGGGTGTGTTCTGATGGCCTCAGCTGAAACAGCGTATCTGCAGGACTTGGTCAGTTTCGCCAAGGGCCACTCAAAGATGATGGTCTTTTTTGTCGGAGGCCAGTTAGCTGAAATCGATCAACCAGCCAACCTACGTTGGTTTAAGGATGATTTGACTCTGGCGGCTAGGTTAGCCGGTTTCTATGCTGCCGAAACGGCACAAAACATTTCCCTATTAATGCAAAGCGGTTACCAGAACTCTTCCTCGCTGGCTGCAGCCATCGCCGAGGGAGTGCGCGAGTATGAACTGGTCAGTGGCGAAGATCGCACTCTAATTACTAAGCGATTCAAGAATCGTGCCGGATTGGAGGCAAACCTTCAAGTTCAACCTCAACCTGAGTTAGTTGTTCTTTTGGCCGGACCAGCCATCTGGAATGTGGCAGCAGACTACCCTGCTTTCAAGTTCATCGGTGCAGACCTGCAGTTTGGTCAGACCACAAAAGCAACCGCTGAAAATGTTATTGGTTCCATCGAGCGGGGGACTGGCATTCACCTGCTACGCACTGTTTCGGCCCTGTTGAATCGGGATTTTGCTAATAATCCCCCGACTCGAAGCGAAAGATCATTAACCGACGGCTTGGCCCAACTCCGAAACCTCACCGAACCGAGCGATATCTACAGCAACTACTTCTTGGAGCTTGAAGGTCAACAATAGATAACGCCTAGATAAACACGATGGCTTAAGGTCAATTTCGGTCGTGGCTAGGGGTAGTGTCTAACTGTATGTGGTTGGTGATTGGCACCAACCCAAATATCCAGGAGGAAATAGTGAACAACGTTTCACGTAAGGTCCTAGCAGGAGTTGCGATGGTAGCTGCCAGCGTTCTCGTGCTTTCGGGCTGTGCTTCAAAGCCAGGTGCAGGATTCATCGCTTGTGGTGTTTCTGACGAAGGTTCTTGGACTGACAAGTCATTCAACGAGTCAGTTATGGATGGTTTGATGAAGGCAAAGGATGAATTGGGAGTTGACGTCAAAGACGCCGAATCAAACTCTTCTGAAGACTTCGCACCAAACCTACAGTCCATGATCGACGCAAAGTGTGATGTCACATTCGCAGTTGGTTTTAACTTGGTTGATGCAGTGAACACTGCTGCTGAAGCTAACCCAGAGGTCAACTTCGTAACCATCGATGGTTGGTCAAACGGTGCAACAAACCTAAAGCCAGTTAACTACAAGATGGAAGAATCTTCCTACCTTGCCGGTTATGCAGCTGCTTACTACTCAACCAGCAAAGTCGTTGGTGTCTACGGTGGTATGCAGATTAGCGCTGTGACTGCATTCATGGATGGTTTCTACTACGGTGCTAAGGCATACGAGGCAGAGACCGGAACTCCAGTAACCGTTGTTGGTTGGAACGCCGTCACCCAGGAAGGTGACTTCATCGGTGACTTCGCACCAAACAACCCAGCTGGTAAGACTATTGCTGCTGGACAGATCGCTCAGGGTGCTGACGTTCTAGTTCCAATCGGTGGAGACCAGTACGGTGCTCTATCTGAGGCAATTAGCGAAGCCGGTGTTGACGCCAAGATGATTGGTGTTGACAAGAACTGGACCGTAGCTAACCCAGAGTATGCAGACATGATGCTTACCTCAATTGAAAAGAGAATGACCTCTGCTGTCTTCGACATCATCAACGCGATGGTTGTAGACAAGACTCCATTCTCAGGTGAAGCATATGTAGGTACCTTGGCTAACAACGGAACCGACATTTCGGAGACTGAATTTATCGATGCAGACTTGAAGGCAAAACTTGCTGAACTCAAGGCTGGAATCATTGATGGTTCAATCAACCCGCTTAGCTAACGCTAAGTAAAGAAGTAGAACTGCCGAGGTGAAAGCCTCGGCAGTTCTCTTTTTGGTAAGTTCCCTAATTCGGCTAGATTATTAGGTGAGTGAAGTGCAAAGGAGCCACTGGGAGTAATGAAGCTAGAGCTGCGCAACATCACCAAACGTTTTGGCACTTTAGTGGCTAATGACAACATCAGCCTGACCCTAGAGCCGGGCGAAATCCATAGCTTGCTAGGGGAAAACGGCGCAGGTAAGTCCACTTTGATGAACGTGCTCTACGGCCTATTGCAACCTGATGCTGGCGAAATCCTAATTGATGATAAACCGGTGAAATTCTCTGGCCCAGGCGATGCCATGGCGGCAGGAATCGGTATGGTGCACCAACACTTTATGCTGATCCCGGTTTTCACAGTTGCCGAGAACGTGGTTTTAGGAAATGAACCTACTAGCAAGCTGGGTCGGTTGGATCTTGCTGCTGCTAGAAAACTTGTCAAGGAAATCTCTGACCGATTTGGTTTTGATATAGACCCCGATGCCCTAATTAGAGATTTACCAGTGGGTGCTCAGCAGAGGGTTGAGATTATCAAAGCTTTGGCTAGGGATGCCAAAGCCCTAGTGCTTGATGAACCAACTGCGGTATTGACTCCTCAAGAAACCGATGAGTTGATGGATATCATGCGAGGGCTAGCTAAATCTGGAACCTCAATTATCTTTATCACTCATAAATTACGCGAGGTGCAACAGGTAGCCGACCGAATCACAGTTATCCGACAAGGTAAAGTTGTCGCCTCACCTTCACCTAAAGCCTCAGCTAGTGAACTAGCTTCACTGATGGTTGGTCGCGAAGTTGACTTAGAGGCTAAACACAAGCCGGCAAAAATCGGTAAAGCGAGTTTGGTAATTAAGGATCTCACCGTTTTAGATGATCGAAATCACCAGATGGTAAACGGAGTTAGTTTCGAAGTTCACGACGGGGAAGTTTTAGCAATTGCCGGTGTGCAGGGTAACGGGCAGACCGAGTTAGCCGAAGCGATTCTTGGAATTCGTAAAGTCCACTCTGGTTCGATTTTGGTGTCCGGTAATGATGTCACTAAGAGCACAGTGCGACAGGTTCTTGAATCAGGTCTTGGCTATATTCCTGAAGATCGCAAGAAGGATGGCTTGGTTGCCGAGTTCACCATTGCTGAGAACCTGATGCTTGACGGTTCATTCACTCCACCTTTTACCAAGGGTATCCAGATCGATTTTGCCAAGCGCAATGAAATCGCCAACGATCTAATTCAACGTTTTGATATTCGGACACAGTCTTCGGAAACACTGGCTAAGCAACTATCCGGTGGAAACCAGCAAAAGGTAGTGGTAGCCAGGGAATTAGGCCGTGAACTCAAGGTCTTGGTGGCTTCCCAGCCGACAAGAGGAGTTGATGTCGGTTCTGTCGAGTTCATTCACGAGCAGATGATTGCGGCTAGGGATGCTGGCAAGGCAGTGCTAATTATCTCTACCGAGCTGGATGAGGTGCTTGCTTTGGCAGATCGGATTGCGGTGATGTATCGCGGCAAGATTGTTGGAATTGTCGATGCTAAGACTTCTAGAGAAAAACTAGGCAAGATGATGGCAGGTATTGCGGCATGAGCAAAAAGGTGAAAAATCTGCCTGTGGCAGACTCAAAAGCGGATTCCGTGCTTCGTGAAATTATGTCCGGTGACCCGGTGCGAATCGGACTTTCCATTCTGCTCGGGTTTATTATCGGTGGAATTTTCATGATCGTGTTCTCCGAAGATGTAGTCGATTCCTGGTCTAACTTCGGAGCTGATCCGAATCTGGCATTTTCTGCTGTTTGGTGGAGTATCCAGGATGGTTATGGTGCGCTGTTTTATGGATCAATTTATAACTTCAATGCGGACGATTTCATTTCTGGAATACGCCCGCTCACTGAAACCCTTCGATTCGCAGCTCCGCTTATCATGGCCGGGCTCGGTGTTGCATTAACCTTTAGAGTCGGACTATTCAACATCGGTGCAACTGGTCAAATAATGATTGGTCTGACTGGCGCTACTTTTGTGTCAACCAGGATTGAACTGCCACAGATAGTGCACATGCTGCTTGCCGTTACAGCGGCGGTGTTAGCAGCGGCGGTCTGGGGAATAATTGTTGGAATTCTAAAGGCGCGCTTCGGGGCTCACGAGGTAATCGTGACAATCATGATGAATTATGTTGCCACCGCACTTTTCACATTCTTTCTTCGTGAACCGGCATTCTTACTTGAAGCTAACGGAGGCGGTACGCCGAAATCCGACAAGCCTGCTGAGACTGCCAGACTCGGCGCGCTGCTAGGTGAAGATTTCAATCTGCACTACGGTTTGATAATTGCAGTGCTCTCGGTTATCGCCTACTGGTGGCTAATGGAGCGCTCAACTTTTGGTTTTAGATTTCGAATGGTCGGGCACAACCCAACCGCCGCGCGGGCAGCCGGTATCAAGGTGGAAAATACCTTTATTTGGGCCCTAGCTATCTCGGCTGCTTTCTCGGGTTTGGCCGCGGCGAACCAAGGCTTAAGCATCAGCGGTGGTTTAACCACCAGCATTGAAGCGGGAATTGGCTTTGATGCGATTACCGTAGCCTTACTCGGTGGCTCACGTGCTGGCGGCGTGGTGCTGGCCGGTTTACTCTTCGGTGCCTTCAAGGCTGGCGCTTCATCGATGCAGGTTGCCGGGGTTTCACCAGAGGTGCTCGGTGTGGTCAAAGCACTGATTGTTCTGTTCATCGCCGCCCCACCAATTATTCGGGCAATTTACCGATTGCCTAAGCCCGGCCCAAAGATGATCGAGGCTATGCAGAAGGCCGAGAAGGTGAGTAAATAGTGTCCAAGCTTGAAATCACTCCCGGCATGTTCTCTCAGGCTGAGCTAAAGCCGAGCCTAAAGGCAACAATCGCCATGGCCTTTATCTCGCTGGTGGTACTACTCAGTTTCGGAATTTTTGGTAAGCCAGGCGATGTCCGCTTTGTCTGGAGCGATAAACGAGAAGTAATTCAGCTACCTGATCTAACTGTTAACTCAATGCTCTTTTGTACAGTAGTTGCCGCCTTATTAATTGGTTTGACTTTGCTCTCGGTTATATACAACCGGATGAAGAAGGTAACCCCAATTTGGCTGAGTTGTGTTTTTGGATTCTTTGCAATTATGGCGCTTCTAGCTTGGCTGGCAACCGGTGCCGCTCAGGGCGTTCAAATGATTTTCATATTGAGTAACACCATAGTTCTTGCTATTCCTCTGATTCTCGGTGGTATGGCTGGAATCATGTCGGAGCGAGTTGGTGTTGTGAATATTGCCATCGAGGGACAGTTACTCACCGGCGCTTTCGTGTCTTCCGTGGTTGGCACCATGACTGGAAATCTGTATGTCGGAATGATTGCCGCTATGGTGGCTGCCGCTCTAGTCAGCACAGTGCTTGCTTCGCTGGCAATCAAATATTTAGTTGAGCAAATAATCGTCGGTGTGCTCTTGAATGTTTTGGTAATAGGCGTAACCAACTTCTTGCACTCAGCCTGGGTGGATAAAGATCGAGTGAATCTTAATTTCCCCGGTACCTTCGAAAAACTTCCAATCCCGCTGCTATCGGATATTCCGATCATCGGACAAACCTTATTTAATAATCGAATCACCGTTTATCTGATGTTCTTGATTGTTCCTATTCTTTGGTATGTGCTGTTCCGAACCAAACTCGGATTGCGAGCCAGAGCGGTGGGTGAGCACCCGTTGGCCGCGGATACCGTTGGTATTAACGTGGCTCGAACCAGATTCTGGTGGGTGACTCTAGGTGGTATGGTTGCTGGCCTCGGTGGCGCGGCGCTAACTATCGGAAACGTTGGTTCGTTCGGTCGCGAAATGTCCGCTGGTCAGGGCTTTATCGCCTTGGCGGTTGTAATTCTTGGCCGTTGGCAACCTATATATGTAACGCTTGGAGCACTGCTGTTCGGCTTTACCATCATCCTGCGCGTTTGGGCTAACCAGGTTTCTCCTGGAATTCCAGTGGATTTCATCACGATGGTGCCGTACCTGGTGACTCTGATCGCTGTTGCTGGTTTTGCTGGCAAGGTAAGACCTCCTGCGGCTTCCGGCCAACCCTATGTGAAGGGATAACAGATGCAAATCAATTGGGAAGAATTAAGGCTGGCCGCTGTAGCGGCCATGCAAAAGGCCTATGCACCTTATAGCCACTTTCCGGTCGGGGCAGCTGCACTGGTCGATGACGGTCGGATTGTTTCGGGCTGCAATGTTGAAAACGCCAGCTACGGGGTGGGACTGTGTGCTGAGTGCGGATTGGTCAGTAATCTCAGCATGACCGGCGGCGGAAAACTGATTGCCTTTTACTGTGTTGATGGTGCAGAGAATATTCTTATGCCCTGCGGTCGATGCCGGCAATTACTCTTTGAGCACTCCGCGCAAGGAATGCTTTTGCAAACCGTCAGTGGCGTAAAGACTATCGAAGAGGTACTTCCCGATGCCTTCGGCCCTCGAGATTTAGCCGAGGGTTTCGGATCTGAACAGAGGGGCTAGCCGTGGCCAAAGAATTTTCCGCAGTAGAGCTCATAATTGCAAAACGTGAAAAGCAGGAATTAACCACCGAGCAAATTGATTGGTTGGTTCATAACTACACCAACGGTGTGGTGGCCGATGAGCAAATGTCAGCCATGACAATGGCGATTTTACTTAACGGCATGAATCGCCGAGAAATTAAAGATTTGACCATGGCTATGATCAATAGCGGCGAACGCTTAGATTTTAGTTCGCTGGCTATGCCTACCGCGGATAAACATTCCACCGGTGGCGTTGGCGACAAGATCACGCTAATGGTCGCGCCACTGGTTGCAGTTTTTGGTGTTGCGGTCCCGCAGTTATCTGGTCGTGGTTTAGGGCATACCGGTGGCACGCTCGACAAGATGGAATCAATTCCCGGTTGGCAGGCAAATCTTACCAATCAGCAGATGCTCGAGCAATTGCAGAAAGTCGGCGCGGTGGTCTGCGCTGCTGGTAGCGGATTGGCTCCAGCCGATAAGAAGCTTTATGCACTAAGAGATGTGACTGGTACGGTGGAGGCGATTCCACTGATTGCTAGCTCGATTATGAGCAAGAAGATAGCCGAGGGCACTGCCAGCCTAGTTTTGGATGTGAAGGTTGGCTCTGGAGCTTTCATGAAGAGCCTTGATCGGGCCAGGGAATTAGCCCAGGTGTTGACTCAACTCGGTGCAGACGCCGGAGTGAAGACCAGCGCACTACTAACGGACATGTCAACACCGCTGGGTAATAAGGTTGGTAATTCACTTGAGGTTGAGGAAGCTATCGAAGTGCTAGCCGGTGGCGGGGCAAAAGACTTAATTGAGATTACTGTTGCTTTGGCTACCGAGATGCTCAGACTTTCCGGCAAAAGCGATGTTGATGTTGCGGCTGCACTTTCCGATGGAAGGGCCATGGACAAGTGGGTGCAGATGATTTCAGCTCAGGGCGGAGATCCGAAAGCGCCGCTGCCTAAAGCAAAACACGAGCAGGTGGTTTACGCAACAGACACTGGTTTCTTGAATAAGCTTGACGCTTTGGCAGTCGGCACAGCTTCCTGGCGCCTAGGCGCTGGCCGAGCAAGGAAGGAAGACCCCGTTCAATTTGGTGCTGGAGTCATACTGCATGCTAAACGTGGCGAAGCGGTAACCAAGGGTGAGCCGTTGTTGACGCTTTTTACCGATGAAGAAAGCCGCTTCGCAAGGGCTTTGGAGGCTCTTGACGGCGGAATCGAAATTAGTGCAATAAGTGAAAAGCAGCCAGAAATAATTCTTGATCGAATCCAAAACTAACTAGGAAAAGTAAATGACAGACTATCGGGCAATACCCAAAGTTTCGCTGCACGATCACCTCGACGGTGGTCTGCGACCGGAAACTATTGTTGAGCTCTCTGAACAGATTGGGCATCAGTTACCAAAAAATAATGCCAAGGATCTCAACCGGTGGTTTTTGGATTCTTGCGATTCGGGTTCCTTGGTTAGATATCTAGAAACTTTTGAACACACCATCGCGGTTATGCAGTCGGCCGAGAACCTATTTCGAGTTGGTTACGAGTTTGCTATGGACCTAGCCGCTGATGGCGTGATTTACGGTGAGGTGCGCTGGGCCCCAGAGCAACATCTGAGTAATGGGCTGAGTTTAGATGAAGCTGTTGAAGCGGTTGAGGCTGGACTGGCAAAAGCCAGAAAAGAGGTCCAGTCTAAAGGCGGCTACCTAGCCACCGGTCAACTTATTACCGCTATGCGACAAAACAACAGAGCTCAGGAAATTGCCGAACTTGCGGTAAGGCACCGACACAAGGGTGTAGTCGGATTTGACTATGCCGGTCCGGAGGAAGGTTTTAGTCCGCAACGTCACGCTGAAGCTTTTGCTTGGCTAAACAAAGAGCTTATGCCGGTAACCCTGCACGCCGGTGAAGCCGCTGGCAAGGATTCGATCAGAGATGCGATTGTTGCTGGTAGGACGCTAAGGCTCGGCCATGGCGTGCGGATCATCGAGGACGTCTTTGTTGATGCCTCAGATGAGAGTAAATACGGCTTTGGTGAGGTTGCCACCTGGGTGCTCGAACGTGGAATTGCTTTAGAACTCTCACCCTCCTCTAACCTGCAGACCGGGGCTATCCCTGGGATTGCAGAGCCAACCATGCGCGATCATCCATTCGATGATCTGTACCGCCTAGGTTTCAACGTCACGGTCAACACTGACAATCGCTTGATGAGTGGCACGACACTGTCTAAGGAATTGGAATTACTTAGCAAAGCCTTCGGTTACGATCTGGAAGACATCGAATTGTTTCAGCTAAATGCTGCCAACGCCGCATTTATTGACATGGACATCAGAACCGAAATTATTGAAAACATCACCGACTGGTTTGCAAGGCAGTAGTAATGTCTGCGCTCGGTGAAGCTCTTGGCGAGAATTCAATCAAACTAGCAGCAACGGCTAATTCGTGGTCGGAAGCCATCACTCTGGCCGGCGATGCCTTAGAGCTAAGCGGGCGAAGCACAGCCGAATACACCCAGGCTATGCTCATGGCTTTTGAGGAGCTCGGTCCTTATATGGTTATCGCTCCTGGTATCGCTTTGGCCCATGCCAGGCCCTCGGTAAGTGTGCTGAGCACCGGATTGTCTCTGGTGCTGCTAAGTGAAAGCGTTGCTTTTGGATCGGAGCGATTTGATCCGGTTCGAATAGTTTTCGGTTTGGCGGCAGTTGATCACGATGGCCACATTGATTTGATGGCTGGTTTAAGTGAACTGCTCTTGGATGAAACAAAAGTAAACATGTTATTACAGTCTGATAATGAGGCCGAAGTTCGCAGACTACTTGGCTAGGCTCTCAAGGTGAAGATAATTGCGGTTTGCGGCATGGGCATTGGTACCTCTGTGCTACTTAAGATGAACACCGAGAAAGTTCTTGAGCTTCTCGGCGTCAAGGCTGAGGTGCAGGCAGCGGATATGGCAAAAGCCAAGCGTGAAGGCGCTGACGCAGACATTATTCTGACCACTCCAGAACTTGTTTTTCAGCTGGAACACATGCCGGGCATCATCGTTCCGATTGAGCACGTTTTTGATCTAATCGAGATCAGACAGAAACTCGCCAACGTCCTTAGCCAATAGTTCAATCTTCGCTTTAGCCGCCGCTGAGTTTTCCCCAATTACCTGTAGATAGCATTTCAACTTAGGCTCTGTCCCACTTGGCCGAATGATTACTCTGGATTGATCGGCTAGATCAAGCCTTAGTCCATCGGTAGCCGGTAATTCAGCCGAGCCTAGGCTCAAGTCGGTAAAGCGCACTCGTTGCTGCAAAAGTTCCTGCGGCGGGCTTTGGCGAAGGGTATGCATCAAGCCGGTTACCCTCTGCAGATTTTCAAACCGCAGCGAAATCTGTGCGGTAGCAAAATGACCGTAGCGATCACCCAATTCTTCCAGCAGGTCCAGAAGTGTCCTGCCCTCAGCGAGTTCTTTAGCTGCAATCTTTACGATCATAAGCGCAGAGCTGATTCCATCCTTATCGGCAACTCGGTTTGGATCAATACAGTAGCCGAGTGCCTCTTCATAACCGAAAATCAGATTCGGTACTTTGCTGATCCACTTAAAACCGGTCAAGGTGCTCTGGTATTTCAAGCCGTAGTGCTCGGCTACTTTGCTAAGCGCAGAACAGGAAACGATGCTGGAGGCTAGGGTGCCAACTGAATGTCGCTTGGCAATCTCATCGGCCAAGATTAGTCCAACCTGATCGCCAGTGAGTTGAATGAATTGACCAGCTTGATGAATAGCCACGGCTAGTCGATCAGCGTCGGGGTCCTGGGCGATCACGATATCTGCTTGAACCTGTTTGGCTTTAGCTAAAACCAGATCCATAGCGCCTTTTTCTTCTGGGTTTGGAAAACTTACCGTCGGGAAATTGCCATCCGGTGCTATCTGTTCTGTAACCGCATGCAGGTCAGTAAAGCCAGCCTTAGTAAAAATTTCCTCGGTCAGCAAATAGCCAACACCGTGCATCGCAGTGTAGGCAATTTTTATTGGCAAGCTCTCTAGGTATTGGCTCGAGGCAAGAACAGAGTCAACGTAGGCTTCTCTAAGCGCATTCCCTACAACCTCGTAGTTAGCGGATTTCGGCAAAGAATCGAATGTTTCGGTTTTTGCAACTAATTCAATGGCAGCTGCGATTTCACTATCCACCGGAGCAATGATCTGCGAACCGTTAAAGGCTCCGCCTAGATAAACTTTGTAACCGTTATCTCGCGGGGGATTATGCGATGCAGTTACCATGACGCCGGCGCTGGCATTTAGATATCTGGTGGCAAAAGATATCAGCGGAGTTGGGCAGATTCGATCAAGCAGAAATACCTTTAGCCCGATGCCACTTAGAATTTCTGCCGAGTCTTTGGCAAATATTTCGCTGTTGATCCGGCCATCAAAGCCGATTACTACAGAAGCGCCAGAATTTAGATAGCGGCCCAATCCAGCCGCGGCCTGGCTAACAAGTACTCGATTCATCCGGTTAGGTCCTGCACCGAGCTCACCGCGCAGTCCAGCAGTGCCAAATTCTAGGCGTTTAGAAAAGCGCTCAGAAAGCGCTGAGAAATCTTTAGCATCGATAAGTTTTCGTAGTTCAGCTCTGGTCACCGGATCTGGGTCTTGGGTCAACCAGTTTTCTGCCTGATGCAAAAGCTCGTTCATTATTAGAGCTTGGCGATAATCTCGGCTAAAAGAGCACTGATTCGAGGTTCAGCTTCTTTACCAGCTGCTAATACCTCGGTATGTGAAAGTGGTGTTGCGCTAATGCCAGCGGCAAGGTTTGTCGAAAGTGAGAGGCCTAGAACTTCCAAACCGGCCGCCCGAGCAGCAATTGCTTCAAGTGCAGTGGACATTCCTACCAGGTGCGCGCCGACCGCCTTAGCCATTTGAACTTCAGCTGGAGTTTCGTAGTGTGGACCACGGAATTGCATGTATACGCCCTCATCAAGCGATAGGTCGACGCTTCGAGCAATATCTCTGAGCCGTTTTGAATAGAGGTCAGTTAGGTCTACAAAGTTAGCGCCTTCAATTGGGCTAGCCGCGGTGTTGTTGATGTGATCGCTGATCAGCACTGGTGTCCCGGGGGCCCAACTGGTTTTGATACCGCCGGCACCGTTGGTCAAAATCATAATTTTGGCACCGGCCGCCGCAGCGGTTCTAACTCCGTGCACCACCGGTCTTACCCCGTGGCCTTCATAGAAGTGAGTTCTGGCACCTAGCACCAGCGCGTATTTACCATTTGGTAGGGCAATTGAGCGAATAGTGGAAACGTGCCCGACTACCTGGCTCTTTCTGAAACCCGGAATTTCATCTGCAGGTATTGAGCTAACTGTTTCGCCGATTAGATCAGCAGCTTTGGCCCAACCGGAGCCGAGGGTTAGTGCGATATCGTGCTTAGCAACACCTGATTTTTCTGCGATAACTAACGCAGCTTGCTTTGCGATTTCGAAAGGATCCACCATTGGATCATCTAAAGGATTAGCCATAATCGGAGTCTACCCAAAAGGGTAGGTATTGAGTTATTCCTCAAACTCCATAAGCACGGTACCGGCTGGCACAGTAGCGCCAACTGCGACGTGAATTTTCTTTACCACTACATCCTTAGCGGCATTTTGTGGAGATTCCATTTTCATAGCTTCCAAGACTAGAAGTTGCTGCCCAGCTGGAACCTTGTCACCTTCATTGACAGCGATTTTCACGACGGTGGCTTGCATCTGCGCAACTAGGTTTGCGCCAGAGTCAATTTGGACATTCTCATGCGCCTTGCGCTTTGGTGCTCGCACAGCTTTGGTATTACCGCCAGAGGCAAAAAGGCTCTTTGGCAGGCTAACTTCGATTCGTTTGCCGTTTACCTCAACCACCACACTGTTGCGATCAACCGCAGGCTCGTCTAACTGGTCAACCCCGCTGTATGGCTCGATTTCGTTAACCCATTCAGTTTCAATCCACCGGGTATAGACTCCGAATTTGCCGTTCTGGCCAATAAAGGCTGGATCATCGACAATCTTTCGGTGAAATGGCAAAACCGTGGGCATGCCGAGAACTTGCATTTCCGCTAGCGCTCTTCTAGAGCGCTCCAAAGCCTGTTCACGGGTAGCTCCGGTAACGATGAGTTTGGCAATCATCGAATCGAAAGAGCCAGAAATTTCTGAACCTGACTCGACTCCGGTATCGACTCGAACCCCCGGGCCGCCAGGGACAACAAAAGAGCTGACTCGGCCTGGAGCTGGCATAAAGTTTCTACCAGCATCTTCACCGTTGATACGGAATTCAATGCTGTGCCCTGAAATTACCGGGTCTGGATAATCCAGCTTGCCACCTTCGGCAATGCGGAACTGTTCTCTAACGAGATCTAAGCCGGTAACTTCTTCAGAAACCGGATGCTCCACCTGCAATCTGGTGTTAACTTCTAAAAATGAGACAGTTCCATCCTGGGCAACCAGGAATTCACAGGTGCCAGCACCTTGGTAACCAACTTCTTTCAGAATTGCTTTGGATGCTTCATAAAGCCGTTTGATCTGCTCATCGGTCAGGAATGGAGCAGGAGCTTCTTCAACAAGTTTCTGGTGTCTTCTCTGCAGTGAGCAGTCGCGGGTGGAAACTACCACGACATTTCCGTAGCCGTCAGCAAGGCACTGGGTTTCAACGTGACGAGGTTTTTCTAAATACTTCTCAACAAAGCATTCGCCACGACCGAATGCCGCAACTGCTTCACGAGTGGCCGATTCAAAACTCTCTTCAACCTGATCTTTTTCATAGACAACCTTGATGCCGCGACCGCCTCCACCGTAGGCAGCTTTGATCGCAATCGGTAATCCGTGCTGCGCCACAAAATCTAAGACCTCTTTTGCGCCAGAGACTGGGTTTAGGGTGCCTGGGGCTAGCGGTGCACCAACTTTTTCGGCCACGTGTCGGGCTGAAACCTTATCGCCGAGCTGGTCGATGGCTTTAGGAGATGGGCCAATCCAGATCAACCCGGCATCTAGAACAGCTTGAGCAAAGCTAGCGTTTTCGGCAAGAAAGCCATAACCCGGATGAACCGCATTAGCTCCTGATCGCTTGGCAATATCGATGATTTTGTCGATTACCAAGTAGGTCTCTGCGCTGGTGGTGCCATTTAGGGCGTATGCCTCATCAGCCATTCTGGTGTGCATGGCATCACGGTCTTGATCGGCGTAGATAGCTACTGAGCCGATACCGTAGTCCTTAGCTGCACGAATAATTCTGACGGCAATCTCACCGCGGTTGGCAACAAGGACTTTAGTTATTTTGGCTGGTTTTGAGGCAGTCATAGTTATTAAGCCTACCCAGTTATGGCCGCCATAGGCTTGGGTAATCTACCCCGAGACTGATCGTTAACTCCCTTAAAGTAGGCAAACTAAGGCCAACAACGGTATGGGCGTCGCCCTCGATGGCCCGAATAAAGGCTCCGCCCAGGCCATCGATGGTGAATGCCCCAGCTACTTTGAGGGGTTCTCCCGTCCCCACATAGGCCAAAATCTCACTGTCAGATAGCTCGGCAAAGTGGACTGTGGTGTTGGTTGCTCGGCCACTTGCAGGCGGCATCGGAGTGCTGACTCGATTATCAATTAGCCAATGCCCGGTGTAGAGACGTCCGGATCTGCCCCGCATTGCTTTCCAACGTTCAATGGCAACTTCTGGTTCCAGTGGCTTGCCGAGGGATTCGCCATCAAGATCCAATGCGCTATCGCAGCCGATGATCAGCGCATCTTGGGCCAAGGGGTTTGCAACCACGGCCTCGGCTTTGCACTTGGCCAAAAGTAAAACTAGATCTTCGGTGGATGCAATCTGGCCGGCTGCTAGTGCTAGTTCGGCAACGTGTTCTTCGTCAACATTTGGGGGAATAACTATCGGATCAATGCCGGCATCTCGTAACAGACGGAGTCGGGCTGGTGAAGTTGAGGCTAGAACTAGTTTGGTCACATAGACAGACTACACATTTGAGTTATGAAACACTTGGTAAGTGAATATAAATTGGTTGGGCCGGGAAATTGAAGTTACTGTGGGGAAGGTTGCCCACGGGGGAGTTTTTGTTGCTCGGCACGAGAACCGAGTGATTTTTGTATCGGGTGCGATAACGGGCGAAAAAGTCATTGTCAGAATTTTTGAAGATAAGGGCGGATCTTTTGCTCGTGCCGAAACAATTCAAGTTATTGAAGCCTCGGAAGATAGAGTCGAGCACTTCTGGAAAAAATCTGCGGTGGCTGGTGGAGCTGAATTCGGGCACATCGCTTTAGAAGCTCAGCGCCGACTAAAAGCTGAGGTACTTACCGAAGCAATGCAGAGATTTGCCAAAATTGATCTTGCAACGAAAGTTGAAAGTATTGATAGCGACTTAACTGGACTGGCTTATCGAACCAGGGTGCAGCTTCATGTCAACGAGTTTGGTGAAGCCGGACCATATCGGGAGCGAAGCCACGAAGTGGTCAAGGTAAAGAATCTTCCACTGGCAGTACCAGAAATCCAAGAACTGGGTTTGCATCTAAAGAATTGGCAGTCGGTTAAAAAAATCAGCATAGCCAGTTCAAACACCGGTGGCCTGCAGTGGCTGGTTGATCGGAAAGTCCAAGGAGATCCGCAACTCATTGAGTCGGTTTTAGGTAGAACCTATCGACTGAGCCCAGGTGGATTTTGGCAGGTTCACAAAAATGCAGCAGCAGTGCTTAGTGAAACGGTAATTAAATTTGTTAGCTCAATAAGTTTTGATAAGCGCGGGGAGAACCTCGATCTCTATTCGGGTGCGGGTCTATTTAGCGGAGCATTGGCAGGAGCCTTTGGTTTGGATACCAAACTTACTGCGGTCGAAGCAAGCAAGATAGCCGCCGCGGATAGCAAAAAGAATTTGGCTGATCTGGCCAGTTTTCGGGTAGTTGCTACCGGTACCGAGGACTATTTGAGGCGATTAGAGCACTTAGCGCCAAACAGCACTGTAGTGCTGGATCCGCCGCGATCCGGCGCTGGTAACAAGGTAATTGCCGAGTTAATTCGGCTACAGCCAAGCGGCATAATCTACATCGCCTGCGATCCGGTGGCGTTAGCCCGAGATTTGGGGCTACTACTACCAGCCGGATACAGGATAGATAACATTCGTGCTTTAGACCTATTTCCTCACACTCATCACTTCGAAACTGTGGTTAGTCTGGTTCGGTGAGCACTTCGACCAAATCACCGGAAGAGATAACTGTTGCCATCATTGATGATCATGAGGCAATCAGGCTTGGGTTTGCAGGTGCTTGTTTAGAGTATGGGTTCAAATTACTTGCCCAAGGTGAAAGTGTTTCCGAGCTTAAGGCCAGACTAAAAGAGAAACCTCAGGTGGTAGTCCTAGATTTATCTCTAGCTGATGGCAGCAATCCGGCAAGTAATGTTCGGGAACTGATTGACTATGGCGCAGAAGTTCTAATCTTCTCTATTGCTGATAAGAAAACTCAGGTGAAGCAAGCACTAAAAGAAGGCGCCGCAGCACTAGTCACCAAAAGTCAACAGATGAAAGAACTCTTTGAGTGCATCAGGTTAGTAGCCAACGGAATTATTGTGAACACGCCGGAAACTGTTGCCGCTATCGATACCGATCAGGAATTGAAAGCAAAATTAACCGACCGCGAGCTACAGGTGCTAAGGCTCTACGCCTCGGGGATGACTCTGAAGGGTGTAGCGTACGAGCTGAAAATCAGCAAACACACCGCCAAAGAGCACATTGACCGAGTAAGACAAAAGTATGCCGATGTCGGTAGGCCCGCCCAGGATAAATCCGAACTCTTAATTCGGTTAATTGAAGATGGTCTTTACGGCGAGGACTTGATCTGATGCAAAACATCAGATCTACATTTGCTACCGCTAGGGTAAACAAACTTATCGGTAGAGCGTTTTCGGCTGCCGCACTATTGCTTACCGCCGAAAGCACCCTGAACTTTCTTGGTCAGCTCAAATACTTGAATGACCTGTTTGCTTGGATAGTGGCGATTGGGCTCTGGAGCACAACTGCCCTTTTCTTCTACAGCTTCTGGTTCGGAGCTGCCAGATACAACTATTTACGGATTCACGCTATCTATGTGATCGGGTTGGTCTTTGTCTGGCCGCTTCTTGTAAATGAGCCGCTACCAAACGATGGCAGTTTTTATCCTTGGATTTGGTGGTCGGTGGATACTGCTTGGATTGCCGCCGCGTTGAGTTTCAAAATTCGCTGGACCATCAGCTACTTTCTCGGACTCAACCTGGTGATTCAATTGATTTTTTCAACTCCGTTAGGCGGTTCACATGGACCGGTTGCTTTGGTTACTGATTTTTGGTTTACAGTTCTCACCAACGGCACCGCCTCGGTAATTGCACTGATGCTTAGAGCTGCCGCCGAAAGAACAGATGCGGCCAATGCTGAAGCCATCGAAACGGCTATCCTTCAGGCGCGAGCCGAAGCCGCATCTCGCGAGCAGCAACGACTAGATGCTTTGGTGCATGACCGGGTGCTAACTGCCCTAATTAGTGCCGCCAACGCAACCACCAGCATCGAGGTTAAGGCGGCCGGGGATCTGGCTCAGTCAGCGATAAGCAAGTTGAACGAGGTGGCTAATGGTGAGCCACAGGGGCCAGTTTTCACCGAAGACCTATTCGACTCGATTATTTCCGCGACCAAGCAAATCGACTCTGATCTCACGGCAAATATAAGTGAGGCGCAGAACTGGCTAGTCGAGCGGGAAGTGGCATCAGCGCTAACCGAAGCGAGTTTGCAGGCCGTACAAAATTCGGTCATGCATGCCGGGCCACGGGCTAAACGAGAGCTTTTTCTAAAGGCAACTAAAAACGAAATAAAAATTGTAATTCGGGATAGCGGAAGAGGGTTCCGAGTAAATCGAATACCTAAAGGACGGCTGGGAATTAGAGTGTCGATTATCGCTCGGGTTGAAGCGGTCGGCGGTTCCGTACACATCTCATCACAGCCCGGTCAGGGCAGCACAGTGGTTTTGGAATGGCCCCGCACATGATCTCAATTAGACGTTTGATTGTTGCCGGTATTCCGCTGGTCTATCTGATTTATTTGCCAATTCAATCTATTTTGCTTCCAAATTTTCCAGCCAGGACAATCGAAATAGCAGCGCTAGTTATATATCTTGCCGTTGGCATACCGACCCTTTTTGCTTTTAGCGGTTTACGCATTCCAATCTGGCTAGCGCTGATAAATCTTTTGGCGAGCATTGCTCTACCGGCTTTGGTAATTCTGCAACGGCAAGTGATTCAGAATGATAAAGTCGGCGCTTGGGTGGTAATGGGTACCGGTGTAATTCTGACTGCAACAGCGGTGCGCCAACATCCGCGACTAGCGCTTTTGGGTTTAGCCGCAATGGTCACTCAGATTGTTCTAAGCTATGGGCCGATTGCCTTCATCAAGGACGGGTTGGTCGGTGCAATAGTTTTCGTATTGGCCGGGCTTGGAGTTTCAAGAGGAATTCGAAAAGCCAATGAAGAATCCGAAAAATATCTAGCTCAACAAACCAACTCGCTGGCAACGATTGCTGCACTGGAGG
The DNA here is from genome assembly GCA_964394575.1 of uncultured Rhodoluna sp. Taxonomy (GTDB): domain Bacteria; phylum Actinomycetota; class Actinomycetes; order Actinomycetales; family Microbacteriaceae; genus Rhodoluna. The sequence continues at coordinate 57,269 of CAYMYB010000001.1, forward strand.
CAGCACAGAATGCTAGACAAGAGCGATTGCAGGAAGTGCTGAGGCAAGCAATTCCGATGCTAGAGCAGATTGCCAGCGCTAATGCACCGATGACTGAAACCGACCGCAGTAAGGCTAAGTTACTTGAACTCACCCTGAGAGATGAAATGCGCGGTCGAGCCATGATGATCCCAACTCTAAAACTCGAGGTGGCAAGGCTACGACAGCTTGGCGTTGAAGTTGCCGTCTTGGATGAAGGTGGCATGGATGATCTTGCACTAGAAGCTAAAGCCGAGTTACTTGAAAAAGCAATTGCGGCTTTGCAGGTAGTTAGCGCCGGTCGGGTAACTATAAGAAGTCCGAAAAATGAAAGTTTCCGCCTTACAGTGGTGGCGACACTTCCAGGTCAGGCAGCGCCGGTTTTGAATTTACGCTTTTAACCCCCAACGGGCCTTGGGGTTGTTTCCAACCCGTTGGCCCGTCCCCTGGAGATGAACTAAATACCCCTTTGCCGTAATCGTTCATCTGACAAATCAAATCTATGTTTCGTCAAAACAAATCTGCCGTCATAGGGCCAGTGAACTCAGTCCCCAATATGGGGGACAAAAAAGTGTCCCCACCCGAAGGTGGGGACACTTAGGTTAGCTAATTTTCTAGCCGAGCAGAGCCTTCTCCAGGGTGTCTAGACCGATGCTGCCAAGGTTTAGTGCCTTCATGTGGAAGTCCTTGATGTTGAAGTTCGCACCTTGGCGAAGCTTGTATTCATCACGAATCTGCTCCCAGATGCGCTGACCGATCTTGTATGAAGGGGCTTGACCTGGCCAACCGAAGTAGCGGTGTACTTCAAAGTTGACGAACTGATCTGACATGTTTACGTTTTTGCGCATGAAATCAAGTGCGTAATCAAAATCCCACTTGCCAGTACCATCAAGTTTTGGCTTGCCGAGGTGAACACCCAGGTCCAGCACCACACGTGCAGCACGCATGCGCTGACCATCGAGCATTCCTAGACGATCACCTGGATCATCGAGGAAGCCGAGCTCTTGCATTAAGCGCTCAGCATAGAGTGCCCAACCTTCACCGTGACCTGAAGACCAGGAGGCCAGTCTTCGCCATGAATTCAGATCCTTCTTGTTATAGACCTTCTGACCTATTTGCAAGTGGTGACCTGGAACTCCCTCGTGGTAAACCGTGGTAGTTTCACGCCAAGTGTTGAACTCAGTCACTCCAACTGGAACCGACCACCACATTCTGCCTGGACGAGAGAAGTCATCGGTAGGCGAGGTGTAGTAGATACCTCCGTGCTGAGTTGGAGCAATCATGCACTCCAGCTTCTTCAGCTCCGGTGCGATATCGAAGTGTGTTCCACTTAGCTTGTCGATAGCTGCGTCGCTTAGCTTTTGCATCCAGCGTTGCAACTCATCGGTGCCGTGCAGTTTGCGCTTTGGATCTGAATCCAGAACTTCGATTGCTTCTTCTACGCTTGCGCCGGCTTTGATTTCGTTAGCCACTGCTTTTTGCTCGGCAATCACTCGCTCCAGCTCTTCACGACCCCACTCGTAAGTTTCATCGAGGTCAACTCGCTTACCTAGGAATCTTGCTGAGAGCAATGCATAACGCTCGCGACCGATTGCATCCTCGGAGTTTCCTGCAGGCAAGAGTTCCTCTTTGAAGAAAGAAGCCATCTTTCCGTAGCCGGCGGTGGCTGCCTCAGCCGCCTCAATTAGTTCTTTCTTCAAAGCCTCGGGAAGTTCACCTTCGGCTGGCTTTGCATTAGCGGCAAACTTTCTGAAAAAGCCATCCGGAGTAAGTAACTGCTCTGCCTGTTCGATGGCTATCTTGATTTGTCGCACCGCTGGGGTGTCATTAGCTTTGATTCCTTCACGAAGACAGGCGATGTAGCCTTCGACAGCTCCGTCGACTGCCCGCATTCGCTTGGCTAGGTTCTCCCAGTTTTCAACCGTCGCCGTTGGAGAAATATCAAAGATGTCTCTGATGCCCTGGGCGGTAGAAGCGATTGGGTTGAGATCGCGCTTCCACAAACCGGCTTCATAAATTTCGTTACTTAGTTTTAGCGTTGAAGTCATCGCCATCTTGGTGACGCTATCGACTTCATCTGCTACTTCGGTGGCCTCAACCTTAGCTAACATTTCTTTTTCTAGCCTGTTGTATTCGGCTGCTGCTTCAGGGCTGGTGTCTTCTAGGCGGTCCTCGCCAACTTTGAAACCGGCATAGGTTGCAAAATCTGGGGATAGTTCAACTAGTTTTTTGACCCACTCTTCAGCTAGCACATCTAACTTGGATTGCTCGCGTGACATTGATTGTCCTTTCAAACGCAATGGATATAGGACAAATCTAGTGCCTTATTTGACGCTGGGTTAATTCAGGCCCGATCTGAAGGCATTGCGCCATTGGCTCGGACCTGGCCGTAATTCTCCACGCAGTTGGCTGGGATTGCGATGCCAACGAGAACCACTAGGCTGTTGCTTTTTAGCCTTGGCCTGCTCTGCAGTAAAGCTTGCCTGCAGGATGGCGATTACGGCAGCCAGCTCTTGCTCGCTGGGATTGCCTGCAACCACCTTGATTTGTTCGGCTAGAGACTTCTCGCTCATTACAGTGGGATGTTTCCGTGCTTTTTAGGAGGTCTTGCGGCGCGCTTGGTCCGAAGCGCGGCCAGGGCCTTGATAACGCTCACTCTGGTAGCAGCCGGCTCAATGATGCCATCAAGTTCACCGCGTTCGGCAGCCAAGTAGGGGCTAGCTACGTTGTAGGTGTACTCGGCGGCAAGTTTCGCTCTCACAGCATTCACATCTTGTCCGGTTTCTTCGGCCTGCTTGATCTTGTCGCGGAACAGGATGTTCACTGCACCCTGGCCACCCATTACTGCAATCTCTGCTGTTGGCCAGGCCAGGTTGATATCCGCACCGAGTTGTTTGGAGCCCATAACGATGTATGCACCACCGTAGGCCTTTCTGGTAATAACGGTAACTAGTGGAACCGTTGCTTCCGCGTAGGCATACAAAAGTTTTGCACCGCGACGGATTACACCTGCCCACTCCTGATCAGTCCCTGGTAAGTATCCCGGGACATCAACAAGGGTCAGAATTGGAATTGAGAAGGCATCAGCGAAGCGGACAAATCGAGCGGCTTTCTCAGCAGCATCAATATTTAGCGTTCCAGCAATTTGACTTGGCTGGTTTGCAATTATCGCGATTGACTGTCCGGCTACACGAGCAAAACCAATGATTATGTTTGGTGCAAAAAGTGGCTGTACTTCTAAGAACTCGCCGTCGTCAACGATTGATTCAATCACTTGAATCATCGAATAGGGCTGGCTAGGGGAGTCGGGGATAATGCTGTTTAGCACTCGATCGGCATCGGTGATTTCTAAATCTGAATCAGTATCAAAGACCACACTTTCGCTGAGGTTATTCTCTGGTAAGAAACTAAGCAGTGATTTTGCATAATCCAAGGCATCATCTTCATCGGAAGCTAAGTAGTGGGCAACACCGGAAACCTGGTTGTGAGCAAGTGCACCACCGAGGGCTTCCATCTCAACTTCTTCACCAGTAACTGTCTTAATTACGTCGGGGCCGGTAACAAACATGTTTGAGGTCTTATCAACCATAATCACGAAGTCCGTAAGCGCCGGTCCGTATACCGCGCCACCGGCAGCCGGACCCATAATGATTGAAATCTGCGGGATAACTCCAGAAGCCATGGTGTGACGTTTGAAGATTTCGCCATACTTACCCAGCGCGACAACACCTTCTTGAATTCGAGCGCCGCCTGAATCAAGAATTCCAATTAGTGGCACACCCGTGGCAATAGCCAAGTCCATAATTTTGATGATCTTATTTCCAGCTGCTTCTCCAAGTGATCCACCGAAAATGGTGAAGTCTTGAGAGAACAGCGCAACCTGCCGACCACCGATGGTGCCGACCCCGGTAACTACCGAGTCTCCGTAAGGACGATTTTTCTCCATACCGAAGGCAGTGGAGCGGTGTCTAACAAATTCGTCCATCTCTACGAAAGAGTTCGGATCTAGTAGCAATTCGATGCGTTCCCGGGCTGTTTTCTTGCCCTTGGCATGTTGCTTAGCGATAGCGGCTTCACCGGATGCGTAGACGGCTTCGTGATAACGCTGGCGAAGATCTTCAATCTTTCCCGCGGTCGTGGCAAGGTCAGGTGTGTCTTTCTCGGTCACGGCTTCTTCTCCAATACTTGAAAGGCTCACTGCAACTCTATCCAAGAGGTGTCGGTTGGACGGGCTAACCTAAAGGCTATGGAACTAACTGCCAGCCGAGAATTTGCCTCGAAACTCTTATATCTAGCCGAAATTGGCTCAACCAACACCTATTTACTGACCCAGGCCAAAAATACCGTCGAATGGCCAGATTTCTCGGTGGTGCTAACTGATAATCAAACCGCCGGACGCGGGCGGTTAGATCGAGTCTGGGAGGCTAAAGCCGGCCAGTCTCTGGCTGTTTCTGTGCTCTTTCGCCCAAGTGGGTTTGGCATAGAAAGTTTCGGTTGGCTTCCGCTGGCTGCTGGTCTAGCCATGCGCAATGCGGTTGCCAGCCTGATTCACGATGCAAATGTGAGTGTGAAATGGCCCAATGATGTTTTAGTCAATGGTGAGAAGATTTCGGGAATTCTAGCTGAGGTTACGCCCGATGGCAGCGCAGTGGTAATTGGTGCTGGGCTAAATCTGAGTCAGTCAAAACAAGAGCTGCCAATTCCAAGCGCAACCTCGCTGATGTTGCAAGGAGTCACTGGTTTTCAGCTAGACGATGTTTTAGTGCGCTATTTAGCCAGCCTAAAAAGAATTTACGAGGAACTTTCAGATTTAGCCGGTGCCGTGGAGGGTTCAGAGCTGAAGCGCGAACTGATTTCCGCCAGTTCCACCATCGGCTCGGTGGTGCTAGTTTCACTGCCCGACGGTAGTTCTTTCTCAGGTAAAGCGATTGGTTTAGACCCGCAGGGCAGGCTCCTAATTGCCATGGATAACCCAACCGAAATTCGTGCCGTTGCAGCGGCAGACATTCAGCACTTGCGACAATAAACACTGTGAACTCAAACTTTGCCGATGAGCAGTACGCGGTAGTTAGATCTAGCTCAGGGTTACTAGTGCTGCCGCTTTTAGCTTTGGCCATTAGTGCAGCTCTCTACATATTTTTATCCAGCCGATTTACCGAGATACTCCAACAGCAAATCCTCTTAGCTGTAAGTGCGGCTCTGGTGTTATTTTTCTGGCTCATCCCATCGCTTCGATACTTAACCAACCGCACGGTTCTGAGCCGAAACCGGATTGTGATCCATACCGGAGTTTTTGGCAGCAAACAGCAAACGGGAGCCTGGGGAGAGTTCACCGGGGTCAGTTTACAAAGAGGCTTTTTAGCGAGATTACTTAAGGTTGGAAATATTCACCTGCATCGTGAATTTGGAGTTGACCTGGTGATTCCTCGCGTCCCAAATGCCAAACGGCTCACCAAAGAGTTAGAGCGATTTCTTTCCTTGCGTGTCAGCGTGGGACAATAAGGCGTGGTAAAAACTTTCGGGGTCATCGGTGGCGGCCAGCTGGCACGCATGATGATTACCCCCGCTCAGCAACTGGGCTTGGAAATAAAGGTTTTGGCTGAAGATTCCGAGGCTTCGGCGAATTTGGGGGCCAGCTTGGTTGGCGACTACAGGGATCTAGCCACCGTTCGGGAATTTGCTGAAAGCGTTGATGTGATTACCTTTGATCACGAGCATGTTCCAGTTACCATTCTTCAAGCACTTGAGGCCGAAGGCTTTAACGTTCAGCCTTCCAGCAAAGCGCTAATCTTCGCTCAGAATAAATTACTTATGCGTGAACGGTTGGCAGAGCTTGATTTACCGATGCCTCGTTGGAGAGCAGTTAGAAATCGCAACGAGATAGCAGAGTTCTTAGCTGAAGTTGGTGAAGTTGCAGTTCTAAAAACGCCAACCGGGGGATACGACGGAAAAGGCGTAATGGTTATATCCGATCCAGCCCAGGCGATGCCGTGGTTTGAAAAGTTTGAGGTTTTATTGATTGAGGAGAAAGTTGACTTTGTCAGAGAGCTGGCTCAACTTTCAGCGCGAAGCATAAGCGGCGAATGGTCGAGTTGGCCTGTTGTTCAAACGATTCAAAAAAATGGAGTTTGTAGTGAGGTAATTTCACCTGCGCCAAATGCTAACTTCGAACTTGCCGCAAGTATCGGTAAATCAATCGCCGAGGGGCTTGGGGTCACCGGCGTGTTAGCCGTTGAGATGTTTGAGAGCAGCGATGGCAGGTTGTTAATAAACGAGTTGGCAATGCGACCACACAATTCTGGACACTTCAGTATCGAGGGATCACTGACATCGCAGTTCGAACAGCATCTTCGCGCGGTTGCAGATTTACCGCTTGGTGCGACCAATGCGACCAAGGCGTTTGCTGTGATGCTAAATCTTCTCGGGGTGGATGATGAGAATCACTTCGTTGAGAATTACCCTCAGGCGCTAAAAGTATCTGGGGCCCATATCCACAGCTACGGAAAGTCAGCACGCAAGGGACGAAAGCTGGGACACATCACAGCTTTATCTGATGAATCAGTGGATCAGGCCATGGCAATTGCTAATTCGGCTAAGCAGGCGTTGCACGCCTAACCAGTTTTTAGCCTTGGCATTCTAAAATTGGCTTGTATCGGATGATTAGGAGTCACCATGACTAAGCCGCTTGTTGGTGTTGTGATGGGTTCAGACTCAGACTGGTCCGTGATGAGTGATGCCGCTCAGGCGCTAAAAGAGTTTGGCATCGAATACGAAGTCGAAGTGCTTTCTGCTCATCGAACCCCTGAACTGATGATGGAGTGGGGCAAGGCAGCTGCCTCCAGAGGTATCCGAGTAATAATCGCTGGGGCTGGGGGAGCCGCTCATTTACCCGGCATGATTGCCTCAGTTACCACGCTGCCGGTGATTGGCGTGCCGGTAAAGCTTAAGAGTTTGGATGGCATGGATTCGCTGCTGTCAATTGTGCAGATGCCGGCGGGCATTCCGGTAGCCACAGTCTCGATTGACGGTGCCAGAAATGCTGGCATACTTGCGGCAAGAATAATTGGAACTTTTGACGATCGGGTTGCTAAAGCGCTGGAGGAGTTTAGCCAAGCGCTCAAAAAGCAAGTTGCTGCAAAGAATCAGAATCTCAAATCTCAACTATGAGATCAGATCGCAACCAGCCGGAAGCACTAACCCCGTTTCGCGATACGCGTCGGGCCAGTTCAAGCCAATTGGTAAAGCGTGCCTGGTGGATTATTCTGTTGAATTTTGTAATTCCAGGTTCGGTCCAGGTGCTGGCGGGTAATCGACGGCTTGGCAGAATTGGAATTATTTTTACTTTAGGCTTTTGGGCCTTAGCAATCTTGGCAATACTCTTTGCCCTTGTTTCGAAAATTGCAATTTTTACGCTATTGCTAAATCCGCTATTTGCTATTCCTGTCGGCGTGCTTTTCATCGGTTACGCTGCGCTAATAGTTTTCTTCACACTTGACTCGTTGCGGCTGATGAATCTGCCAGCAGTGACTAGCAGAGCTAAGCCGGTTATCATTGCCTTTCTTGCTATCACCGGTTTAGTGGCATCATTTACTACCGGAACGATTGGTTCAACCGCTATCACGGCCAGCAATTTAGTGAACAAGATGTTCGTAAACTCAGGTTCACTCGAACCGCACAAGGGCCGCTACAACATTTTGCTAATCGGGGCTGATTCAGGATCTAATCGATTTGGCCTTCGGCCAGACAGCATCTCGGTAATTTCTATTTCGGCTGAAACTGGAAATACGGTGAATATTGGACTGCCTAGAAATTTAAGTCGAATTCAATTCACCCAAGGAACACCAATCAAAAAGGTTTACCCATACGGCTATAACCACGACTGCGGTGGTCCGTGCCTTTTAAATGCCATCTACAAGTCAACGATGGATAACTACGCCTACTTGTATCCGGCTGCAAAAAAGCAAGGCTCGACTGCTGGGATGGAGGCTACCAAGTCAGCAGTTCAGTGGATTACCGGGCTAAAAATTGATGCCTACGTGATGATCAACATGAAGAGCTTTGTCGGCTTGATTGACGCCATCGGCGGCATTGAAGTGAATGTCAAAAAGGCGCTGCCCATCGGCGGCCAAAAAGACTGCATTGATGCTGATAATGAGCGCGGATCAATCTGCCCGGATGCCATGGGTTGGATCGAAAAAGGGCGGCAACACATGGACGGAAGAACCGCACTCTGGTATGCCAGGTCAAGGCACAACACCAACGACTATGACCGAATGCGCCGGCAGCGAGAAGTCGAAAATATTGTGTTGAAAAAGATTGATTTACCAACGCTGCTATTCCGTTTTGGAGCAATTGCTGGAGCTGGTGCGAAGTTGGTCACTACCGATATCCCAGCCGGGGATGTTCCAAAGCTTATGGACCTCGCCTTCAAAGCCAAAAGCAAAGGTATCAAGAGTTTGCAACTGAGCTATCCGGTGATTCAGGCCGATAATCCTGATTTTTGGTTGATGCGTCACCTAATTGCCGAGAAGTTCAGAAAGTATAACTAAGCGTTCTCTCAGTTTCAAAGAGACCTTTTTCGGCTAAGAAAAGTTAGTCTGAATAATATGAAAAAGTTTAGATTTCTACTTGTTTGCCTTAGCTTGATCGGCATACTAAGTGGCTGCACGCTGCTCTATCCAAACTGGGGTAAGCCAACCGATAGCCCTAGCACAAGCGATACGCCGAGTCCTTCACCAACCGAAACCAAGACTGAGACCCCAACGCCAAAGCCAACGGACAAAGAAAAAGCCGAGGTTGAGATTCTCGATGCCTATGTCGATACCCCAAATGGCATCCTGCAGGTAATTGCCTCGGCTAACAATTTCAGTGAAGACGGTGGCACCTGCACGGCAACATTTAATGGAGGCGGTAAGACTGTAAAGGCTTCAACCACCGCTGAGTCAAATGCCAGCAACACCCAGTGCAAACCCATAGAAATTCCACTCGGTGGTCTACCTAGGGGAGCTGGAGTAGTCACCGTGAGTTACGAGTCAAAAACCTACTACGGTACATCTGAATCTGTTGCGGTAACTATCGAGTGAGGCAGTTTAGGTTAAGAAAACTTCTGGTCGTAGCCTTATCTTCGCTACTGACCATAGTTGGCCTAACCTATATCCCATCAAGTCAAGCCTTAGACGGCAGCAAGTTCGACCCTGGGCTGATTATCAGTGACAGCGTGTTTTTTGACTTTGGTTCCATGACGGTTGAAGAGATTCAACGATTCCTAGAATCTCAAGTTCCGGTTTGTAAATCTGGTTCGAATGGGATGCCTTGTCTTCGCAACTACAAGACTGATACCCCAGAAAAGACAGCTGATCCCGGCAAGTGCGCATACATGCCAGCTCAAACCAATATCTCAGCCGCTCAGATTATATACAACGTGGCCAGAGCCTGTGGCATAAACCCAAGGGTGCTTTTGGTTACCCTGCAAAAAGAGCAGGGCTTGGTGCAATCAACAATCCCATCACCTTATATGTATCGAGCGGCCATGGGGTATGGCTGTCCTGATAATGATCCAGCCATTTGCGGTAAGGTTTGGGTTGGTTTGTTCAACCAGTTATACAAGGCAGCCGGCCAATTCCAGTGGTACGGCGATCCAAACGGCTCTTTTACATACCTTCGACCAGGTCGTGAAGTTTCTATTGCTTACAACGAGGTTGCCAGCAAGAACTGTGGACGTAAAACATTTCTTTTGAAAAGTCAAGCCACAGCGAATCTCTACTACTACACCCCGTACACTCCCAATAAAGCCGCCCTCGATAACCTACGCGGCTTAGGCGATAAATGCTCGGCCTACGGTAACCGAAACTTCTGGCGATTTTACTGGGACTGGTTTGGTTCACCAATCGGTGGGGGATTCCTACTGAAGAGTTCAACCAGTGACACCTATTTCATCTCAAATGACGTGAAGTATCCTCTAGCAGATCCAAGCTTGGTTGAAGCTCTTGCTCCGCTTGGCCCACTGGGTGAAATATCGCAGGATTATTTGAATTCTTTTGCAACCGGTATCCCGATTACTCGATTGGTAAAGACACCGGCCTATAACGGGGTAAGTGCATATTTCTTTGTAAGTAAGGGTAAAAAATATTTAGTCTCGAATTGTGATCAGGCGACCAACATGGGCTTGGATTGCACAAAGGCCGTTGAACTAACCAGGGTGCAATTAGATGCACTTCCCACCGGAGTATTCCGGCCAGATATAACCACTGTGGTCAAAACTGCCGCAGTGGCACCAGCTACGCCTAGTTACTTTATGGTTTCTGGCTCCAAGAAATATCCATTGGATTGCACTAAGGCAGCAAACCTGGGTCTAAGTTGCACCAACGCACCTACTTGGACAACAGCGCAGTTAGATGCGCTGACCACAATCCGCCTATCTGCTGCCGCACTTGGCCTTTCGTCGATGCTGGTTGATAAAGATGGAACGCGAGTACTTATAAAAGACGGCTTCAAGCGACAAATTCTAGATGACGCTTCTCTAACTGACGCTCAAGTGCCAACTATGGCTAGCTCTCCACTAAGCCTTGATGATTACAAGTATCTTCCCTGGGGGCCACCGATTGCACTTAACGGAAGCATCTTTCTGAATAAGGACACCGGTCGAGAAGGTGTGATTTTGGATGGCAAGTTCTATGACATCAATCCAGAGACCAGATCAGATCTAGATTTCTACCAATGGTTTAGAAAAACCAACGGCACCTTATCGACAGCTGGTCTAAGTGGTATTCCAAATAGCACGGTGATTAGTTCGCTGGTTCGCGATGAAGCAAATCAGGTTTGGCTGTTGACTAAATCCGGCAGGGTGAAAGCTGATGATCAATCGGATTGGACTAAACAGGCAGTTAGTTTGCCAAATGCGCTGGTAGAGCGATTCCCAAATCAGAATCTGACCTTGGCTGGATTTAATTTCGTTCGAGCGGAGGGGCAAAAAACTATATTCCGACTAAAAGATGGATTACTCAGGGCAACTTTCAATAGTGCTGATCGACAGGCACTAGGTGTTGGGATGTCCTCGACCGATGTAATCATAATTAGTCCGAGTGCGCTAAAAATGATTCCGCAGGGGGTAATGGTATTGCCAGCCGGATTGACGGTAAGAAACCGGCTAACCAAGGTGGTCGGGGTAATTGACGGCAACAGTAGGTTGGTTAGCTTTGGCACGAAATCAGCGAAACTTGCTCTTGCCGAGCCTAGGCCGATGAGCAACCTGCAACTATCTGGTTATCCAGATATCGAAGAGCTGAACTCTTTCAAAGTTTCTTGTGCTGGGCAGATATATATCGCCGCTAACTCGCTTCTTTATGAAACAACCATCGCCACCGCCAAAGAATTTCCAGGTAAGGCAACTGCCCTCAGTGATCCGGTCTGCGCCAAACTGACTATCACCAATGAGAGCTTTGGTAAATACATCGGAACCAAAACTGTTGATCCGGCTACCGGAAAATTAAAACTGCGCGCATTCAAAGTGCAAAAGGGTAAGAAGCTACCATTTAGGACGCTTGTTGATTATAAGAATGACAATAAAACCGAACCACCGCTTATCTGGGTGGAACAGTCCTTTGCGGATAACTTGGTAACTGGAAGCGAAATCGGCGGAAGTAGTAGCGGAGCTAATCCCGATCCAAAACCAAATCCGAAGACATACACCATTGTCGCCGGTGATTCGCTTTCATCTATCGCCACCAGGTTTGGTACCACCGTGGTTAAGCTGATGCAGTTAAATAACATCGTCAACGCCGATCGAATCAGCATCGGCCAAGTCTTGAAGTTACCTTAGTAATTTAGCCCTAGTAATTGGCCGCTTCCGAAGAGCATCTAGAGCCTTTATTTTTCGGGTCTTGGTATTCTCTTCCAGCAATTCCTCGGGGTCGTAAGCCTTCACAGCAAATATGATCAGCATCATCATCGCCGATTGGATCAATAGCCTGGACTCAGTTACCCCACGAACCAGCTGGGTAATTAGCAGCAACAGTGGCCAGAGGTAGAGCGGGTTGCTGTGGTGAACGCCGAGACGCCAGGTTTTCACGAAAGTTCTGGCCAGAAGCGTGATGAAAAGGATCGCCCCTACTGCACCTAGTTGCAACCAAACATCGAGATAGGCGTTATGTGCTTGGTAGTAACTCTCCGAATTGATAACCACCAAACCCTCGTAAGGCCTAACCCCAGGCACCCAAACCCCAGTAAAGCCCCAGCCCTCTAGCGGTCGTTGGCTGATCAGCGAGTAGACTCGACGCCAAATTTCGGAGCGGTGGGTCATGTCTGGGCTCTTACCCAAAAATTCGAATACTGGTCGGCGGAAGACAAGGACAAAGAATACGGCAATGCCAGCAATGCTCCAGGCGTAACGGTAGTAGCGATGTCTGGTCGCTTTATCTTTTCCTTCAGCAAGCAGTGACACTGCCGCGGCAAGCAATACGGCAATCGAGGCGAAGATGATTCCGGCTGATTTAGCAACCACAATCATGCTCACTGATGCCACCAAACTTGTGATGGCTAACCAACGACTATCTTTCTTAATCGCAATTTCAATGGCAAAGGTGATCACACCCATCAGTGCCCAAGCCGCTACCAGATTGGCGTTACCTAAAATTCCCTGAATTCGCCCACCGTCAAATAGGTGCCCGGCATTTGCCACTGCTTGCTGCCAACTGGTTTCTGATGCGGGGATAATTGCGGCAAGAATGCCTTTGCTCGAGGAGGCAATAAGTTCAACTAGAAATGAGCTAAAGATGATTACCCTGATGGCATTGGCAAAAATACCGTGAATCTCACGCCAGGAAAAAACCGCAACAAAAAATAGCGCAATAGCCACAACACCTAGCTGTAAGGCAAAGCCACTTACCGTATCCCTGGCATAAGCCGACCACGGCGCACTACCGATCATCAGCGCTAGTAGCAGAATGAGCTCAATCGGTAGCTGTCGGATTACTCTGAACCAGTCGGCTTTTAGCAGGAAGTAGATTGCACCCCCGAGGCTAACCAGGGCCAGCGCAAGCCAGCTGAACCAAATCACTGACGGCCTGAGGTAATCTTCGGCGAACATGCTATCGCCGGCAATAAGAGTGAGCAGGCTTAGGTAGGCGAAAATTCGGGCTTTCCCGTTGGCTCTAAATACATTCACTTTTTTCATCAGTTTCTCAAGTCTAGACACTCTCGTCTCATGCGGGAACTGTGCTTTGGTTAGGCTAGTTGGGTGCTGGTAAAACTGACTAATCAAGCCCTTGACTACGCCTGGGGTTCAAAGAATCTAATCAGTGATTACTTTGGCATGGCTCAAACTGGAAAACCGATGGCTGAAATCTGGTTTGGCACTCATGATGGCTCACCGACTGAGGTACTCGGTCGCGGCGTTAACTTATGGGATTTACTCAAGCAATCGGGGAGATCTGATCGACTCAAATTTCTACTAAAGATCTTGGCGGCGGAAGCCCCGTTGTCGATTCAAGCGCATCCGAATCCAGAACAGGCAAAATCGGGATTTGAAAAAGAAAACAGTGCTGGCCTAACACTTACGGCAGAGAATCGAAACTACAAAGACGATGGTGCTAAACCTGAACTAATCGTCGCCCTCAGCGAGAATTTTGATGCGCTGGTTGGCTTTGCCGATTCCAGATTGATTGCGGAGAAGTTGCAGGAGATTCTGGAAATCTCTGAAGCCGGCGTATTGCAAGAAAAATTAAAAAGCTGGCTGGTCTGGTTGGAACAGGAAGACGGAATCAGGAAAGTCTTTTTGGATTCACTTACCGCAGCTGAGATTGATTCCGAGTTTATTGCGGAATTGGTTGATCTTGCCGAGCAGTGTCCGAGCCTTGTCGATTTGGTGTCTCACTTGAATGCCTATCACGAGGGGGATCGAGGTATTGCAACTGCTCTGTTGCTGAATCGGGTAACGCTAAAAGCTGGTGAGGCGGTGTTCGTTCCAGCCGGTATGCCACATGCCTATCTATCTGGTCTTGGTGTTGAAGTGATGCAAGCTAGCGATAATGTGCTGCGCGGGGGATTAACTAAAAAGCATGTCGATGTTGCCGAGTTGGCGAATGTGGTTGTCTTTAGTTCGGTTGCGGTAGAGCTGACTAAAACAATTCAACTTGCCAACGGTTTGAAAAGATTTGAAATACCAACGACCGATTTTAGTTTTTATGAGGTTTCGCTAAGCCCGCAAAATATGCTTATTGACATTGAGCTACCGGGCGATGCGATTTTACTTTGTACTTCAGGCTCGGTTGCGGTCGCTAACAGCCTTTCCGAACTTGAACTGCTCAGGGCTGGGGAGGCCGCCTTCATATCTGGTGATGCCAGGACGTTTAGCCTTACCGGAACCGGTATTGGCTACATGGTTATTGCTTCAAATTAGCCTGATAAGCACTTTCGCAGATGGCTAGCAAATCGTATTTGGCTTGCCAACCCAGCACCTCTTTTATTCTTGTCACATCTGCGGTGAGTGCGGCTGGGTCACCGGCTCGGCGCTCGGCTAGTTCGATTGAGAATTCCTCGCCAATAACCTGCTTGAGCGTTTCTAAAACCTCAAGAACCGAAGATCCGGTCCCAGTGCCAACATTGAAAATCTGGTAGGGCTGGTTTTCCTGATTTAGATAATCCAGAGCAGCTACGTGGGCATCGGCTAGATCTGAGACATGGATGTAATCGCGGACGCAACTGCCATCGGGAGTTGGCCAGTCGGTGCCAAAGACCTTGACCGGTTGTCCTTGTTTAATTGAGTTGAGAGCTATAGGAATTAGATTCGCCACCGAGGTATCGGCTAGTTCCGGGTAGCCGGCACCAGCGACATTGAAATATCTCAGGGCAACCGAATCCAGTTGCCAGGCTTTGCTCGCGGCCCTAATTAGCCACTCACCAATTAATTTTGTTTCGCCGTAGGGGTTAATTGGTTGGCACAAATAGTCCTCAGTGACTTTTGCCAAATCAGGCGATCCGTAGGTTGCCGCGCTGGATGAGAACACCAATTTTGTCAGTCCAGCTTTTTTCATGGCCTCCAGCAAGTTGATTACTGAATCAACGTTCTGTCGATAGTAGTACTCAGGTTTAGCCACCGATTCGGCAACTGATTTGCGAGCGGCCAGGTGGATTACCCCGTCAACGCTTTTATCCACCAAGACTTTTTCAAGTTCTGCAGCGGCAGTTGGGCCGGCAAGGTCGAATTTGACTAGTTCCGTATCGCCAAGACGTGAGCCGATTCCCGAGCTCATGTCATCCAGAGCAATGGCCTGGTGCCCAGCAACTTGCAAGGCACGAATCACGTGCGAGCCGATATACCCAGCGCCACCGGTAACTAAGATCTTCATTGGGATTAAGACTACCCCCGCAATTTGGTTGCTAAATGGCAAAATTTGGCTTTGTTTCGCCTTGATAACAGTTTTGAATTGCCCTTATCTCAACTTGACACGACATTACTTACATTGGTGTAATTACATGAGTGCGACCCTGAGAGGTTGCTTTGAGGTTTTTGAGAGGAATGCAATGAGTTTCAACGAAGATCGCCAGGGGGTTCCCGATGACTGGTTTGTTGACCCGCTTCTCAGAGACCTCTTCGGAGACGAAGAAAACTCAGACACTGCACCGCTAGCTTGGCAAAGAGACGCAGTTTGTTCGCAGACCGATCCAGAGGCCTTTTTTCCAGAAAAAGGCGGCTCAACCAGAGATGCCAAACGAATCTGCGCAGGCTGCGACGTGAAGGCGCAATGTCTTGAATATGCCCTAAAGAATGATGAGCGCTTTGGAATCTGGGGTGGCTTGAGTGAGCGGGAGCGTCGCAAACTAAAGCGACGCGCTTAGTTACGAGTGAGGCCACAGCATGAGCCTGCGTGTGGTTGCGGTCGTAATCTCTAACGATCAACCAAATTTCCTCGCTAATTCGCTAAATGCAATTGAACGGCAAAGTTTTAGTTGCGAAAGAATTCTTGTAGTCGACACCTCGACCAATCTGGATGTTGGCAAAACTTTAGACGAGTTTGTTTCTAGATCAAGTAAGCATGCTGTAATCAAGGTTGAGGAGAGAGCCAATTTTGCCGAGCTGGCGGCACTGGGTATCAAACAGTCTCTTTTTGGCTTTGACAAGCTCGATGATTTAGCCATCTGGTTAGTCCACGATGACTGCATCGCCGAGGTTCACGCGCTGGCTGAACTGGTTCGCACTTTGGAACTTTCCCCTCTGGTGGGCATAGCTTCACCAAAACAACTTGCCATCGAAAATCCAAAAATAATCGTTCAGCAAGGATTGAGTGTTTCAAAGAGCCTGCGTCCGTTCTCATTGGTCAACGACGAACTTGATCAGAAGCAGCATGATGGCATGAGTGATGTTTTGGCGGTGAGCACCAACGCCATGCTGGTGCGGGCCAATTTGTGGGCAGAGCTGGGTGGCCTTTCGTTGCACGCCCCAGAATTTGCCCAGGATCTCGAATTTGGAATTCGAGCGCATCAACTGGGATTTCGGGTAGTTGTAGTCCCGACAGCTAGGGTTCGACACGGCGAACTGTCCATAAACAATAAACGTGCAAAAAAGTGGCTGGGCGGCTCCGCCAAATATGCAGTTGCCAAAGCGACCAATCACCTCCGTCTCTCACAGTGGCCGGCCCTATTCGCCTTCGGTTACTGGCTTGGTTTACCGTTGATCTCGATTTTTCAGATTTTTTGGCTGCTCTTGGTCAAGCGACCCGATCGGATCGGCTTTACCCTAAGAGCCAACCTTTGGGCATTTTTTACTTTCAGGGCAAGACTTAGAGATCGAACCGGGGCAGCAATCAAGGCTCTGCGACCGCTATTTGCAACTAGAGAACAACTGAAATCCAGAGCTCGGCTAGCCCTTGAAATCCAAGAACAAAGAGAAAACCTAGAGGGTTTTGAGACCCAACGAGCGGTAAGTCAACTTAGCTTTGCAGCCGGGGGAGGTCTCTGGGTGATGCTGCTACTGGCTCTTCTTTCATTTCAATATTTCCCAGTTGGGCAAGCGGTTATCGGCGGCTATGCACTACCGGTTAGTGATAGTTGGCTAGACCTTTTTGCCAACACCGCCTCGAGTTATCAGCACGTTGGCTTTGGGCTAGCCGCACCAAGCGATCCCTTCAATTGGGTTTTGCTCGCCGTCGGTTCAATAACTTTCCTCGCGCCTAATCTTGCTTTGAGTTGGCTACTGCTACTTGCTAAACCGCTTGCCTTCTTCGGAGCTTGGCGTTTACTTTCAACAATCAGCACGCGTAACTCACTTCGGTTAATCCTGGCAGTCGGCTATGTCTTCTGGCCAAGTTTCACCTACGCGCAAAACGAAGGAAATTTTCCCGCCGTAATTTTTGCAATTTCACTGCCCTGGCTTATTTTCTGTTTAGTGCGACTAGCCAGAGTTGGCATCAGCTCTTCGGTGAAATCAACTTCACAGGCTTGGTCATGGTTAGCCACCAGTGCTTTGCTGTTTGCCGTTTGCCTAGTTAGTTCGCCAAGCAGCGTTGGCTTGATTGCTCTGGTTTACTTGGTCTTTCTAACCCTGATGGGGAAACGTTTTGTGCTTGGGCTTTTTGTTTTAGTCCCAGCAGTTGTAGCATTCGGGCCATACTTCCTGTATCACCTATTCGTAAATCAAAATGGTCTGTTTGCGCTTGCTGATCCGACTTTGGCTATTCCAGGTGAGCAAAAGACATTTCTCGCTGCAGTTTTTGGGCCAGAGAATTTGTTCATTTGGTTTGCCATTGGGTTGTTGGGTTTTGCCGCGCTATCGCTACTTAGCCGATCAAAGAAGATACTCGGCTTGTGGCTAGTCGCGCTAATTAGCTTGGCTTACATCTGGCTGGTTGCGTCACTGAGCTTCCCCGCAGCCGGGGTAGGGTCAATAAATTATGAACTAACCGATGCCGTTTATCAGTCCAGTTCGGCTGCCTCGATGTTTCTAGCGTTGGTAGTGCTTGCAATTATCTGTTTCTGGCTAGAAGCTTCAACCTTGCCCCGGTTGCGAATCTTTGCCGTGGCAGCTCTACTCGCTGGGGCTGTGCTTCCCTTGGGGGTAGCAAGTTTGCTGCAACCGAGTCAACTGAGATTTGTCGAGAGTCGCACTTTGCCAGCGATATTTACCGCTGAGGCAAAATCTGGTAGCCAACTGCGTCTACTGGTAATCACCGGAAACGCTGAACAGAGTTTCCGCGCGGAATTGGTCCAAGCCGGGGGGCTAAAGCTAGATACCATCTCGACGGCTTATCGCCTGAGTCCGGTAAATCTGTCTAGTTCCTATCCTGGCAAAGAGCAAATAGCTAAGCTGGTGGCCAACCTCGTATCAGCTAACGGTAAGAATCTAAGTAGTGAATTACAAAGCGCTGGTGTTGGCTTCATTTTGGTACCGGAGACAAGTAGCAATGGCGATATCCAAGTTGCCTTGAATACTTCGGCGGAACTCGATCAGGTTGGCACCACCCAGTTTGGCCAGTTCTGGCGGGTCATCGATCCAAAGGAAATCACCACAAATCGTGATTTGAGTTATTGGTCTATTACCAAGGCATTGCAACTTGCAGTTATATTCGGCTACATCCTGCTAGCTCTGCCAACATCCCGTGGTAGGAAGAAGCGAGTTTCCAATGAATTTGTCGAGGAGGAAAGCGAATGATTTTTGCTCGACTGCTGCGCTTAGTAATTGTGGTTGCCGTTATTGCAGCCGGGCTTATCTATCTAAAACCGGTCAACCTCGCTGTTGGGTCCAAACCTGAATTTGCCAGCTACCAGGTAAGCGCAAAAGATTTGGAACTTAGTTGTAATGGGGCCACCGTGCTTGCCGGTGGGGAATCAGGGACCTCGGTGACTAATTTTGAGAGAGTGGGCAATGCCCTGACCTCGATCTCATATTCGGCTATCCAAAACACCAAGCTGGCTGGCTTCATCGGAAATACAATCCTGGGATATGGCGTTAGACAGGACCTAAGCGATCGAATCAAAAATCCAGCTTCGGTGCGGGTGCTCGATGCCAGTGGAACTACTGAGCAGGGATCGGAATTACTAACGGCAAATCAATTGCAGTTAGCGAAAGACAAATCAATCAGCGGACTACTTGCTGCTCCTTGTCTTCGACCACAGTCAGAATTTTGGTTCGTTGGCGGATCAACCAGCATTGGTCGCGAGGCTTTGCTAATTTTGACTAATCCATCGCCAGTCGATGCCACGGTGGATTTGAACATTTTCACCGAGAACGGGGTCTCATACTCGGCTGGTCTATCGGGAATCTCGGTACCTAAATCAAAGACCACGGTTATTCCCCTTTCATCCTTTGTGCTCAGAGCCCAATCCATAGCGGTGCATGTCAAGAGTCAGGGTGGTTCAATTACCGCTCTGATTCAGCAGAAAGCTATTCGCGGCACTAGTGCGAGCGGAGCTGACTATATTGCACCGAGTGATATTGCCACAAAAGAGGCGGTATTTCCCGGCATTCTGGTTAGAGGGGCAAGCGATACCGCCAAGTTCAGGAAAACCGGTTCCAAGTATGGCGATGTGCAGAATATGCTCCGAGTATTTGTGCCGGGTGAAAAAGATGCAACAATAACTTTCCAGGTTCTCGGTACCGACGTTGAGACTTTCGGCACAGTTTTATCAGTAACCGCTCCAGCGGGTAAAGTTTCGGACTTTGCTATTCAAGGCCTTCAAAACGGGGATTATTTCGGGATTCTAAATTCAGATGTCGAAGTGCTGTCTTCACTTCGCCTAGTTAGAGCTCGGGCGACGACCGATCGTTTTGTTGATTTCGCATGGCTAAACCGAGCGGCTGGTTTTACTAACACCAGGTATGTAGCGGTACCAGATTCGGGTATCACCAAACTTTCCCTGGTGAATGTCGGGTCTAAGCCCACTACGGTCACATTGAAACTTGGTGCAGCGACAATCAAGCGATCTGTCCAGGCGGCATCGGCTGAGGTTGTTCTTGTTGGAGCTGGTCTTGGAGTTGGAATTATTCCTAGTTCTGCGGAAATTTACGCAAACCTAATAATTGATATTGATGGGCGGTTAGCGGCTTTACCAGTTTTGGATGAGAAAAATATCAGCGGTCAGGTCGAAGTTTACATTCACTAGTTATCGTCATCGCCGAGAATGAGCTCCCATGGCTCTTTGCCAATAAGCGCGGCAGCGGCTTCAAAGACATGATGTTCGATTCGAATTCGCTCATCGCTAGGGTTGGCGCTGCTTTCTAGTCGCAGGATTGGTAATCGGTAGAGAATTATTGTCTTGGATTCTTTTCTGATTGCCCAGCGTTTTACATAAGTTGAATTAACTCCAACAATCGGCGCATCCAGAATCAATGCAGTCAGATCTCCCAACTCATCTGGCCAGTGCTCCTTTATGTAATCAACCGCAGCGGCGACAATCTGCCGGAATTGATCCTGGCTAGAACCGCCGCTTCTGTATAGGCTCCCGGTTAGTGAATGCCTAACTCCGCGACCGTGGCGGTCGCGCTGCGAGCTTGCCGAGGATTTCGAAGACATGCAGACATTGTATTCTTGACTGATGGGAGAAGTGGCTGATGCAAGTTAATTGGGACGCGATTGTAAAGACCTATGATGTGAGGGGTCTGGTCGATGTTGATCTTACCGATGATGTGGTCCGAGCATTGGCCGCCGGTTTCGTCGATGAGCTCGGCCTAGCTGGACAAGCTGTGGTCGTAGGCCACGACATGCGGGATTCTTCACCACGGTTTGCCGCAAGCTTTGCCGAAGGTGCGACCTTACGCGGTGCAAGAGTCATAAACCTTGGGCTTTGCTCCACAGATGAGTCGTACTTTGCCTCAGGGCACTTGAACCTAGCTGCCGCAATGTTTACGGCAAGCCACAACCCAGCTAGCTACAACGGGATTAAGTTTTCTCGTGCGGGAGCTAGAGGAATTAGCTTGGACACCGGGCTGGCGGCAATTCGCGATCGGGCTAAAAAATATCTAGCCGAAGGAATCCCTTCGGTGAGCGAAATAGGCACAGTTTCTTCGCGTGATGTTTTGCTTGATTACGCAAGCTATCTTCGCAAGCTGGTCGATTTATCAACAGTGAAGCCGATGAAGGTGGTTGTTGATGCCGCCAATGGTATGGGCGGATTAACTGTTCCTGCGGTTCTTTCAACAAAGGTAGGTTTAGCAAAACTTCCAATCGAAATCGTTGAAATGTATTTTGAATTAGATGGCTCTTTCCCTAACCACGAAGCCAACCCGCTGGAACCAGCTAATCTTGTTGACTTACAAAAAGCCGTGGTCGAACATAAAGCAGATCTTGGACTTGCCTTCGATGGCGATGCCGATCGCTGTTTTGTTATCGACGAGTTAGGAAATCCAGTCACACCGAGTGCAGTGGCCGCTATGGTAGCAAGACGAGAAATTGCCAGAGTCAGAAATTCTGGTGAGCAGGACGAGATTACTGTGCTCTATAACCTGATTACTTCCAGAGTGGTTGCCGAGGTTATCGCAGCCGATGGTGCTAAGGGGGAGCGAACCAAGGTAGGGCACTCGTTGATTAAGGATCGGATGGCAGCTACGAATGCCATATTCGGAGGAGAGCACTCGGCTCACTATTACTTCAGGGACTTCTGGGGTGCCGATAATGGCATGCTAGCGGCGATGCACGTCCTAGCCGAATATGGTGCTCAAGCTGGGCCGCTATCTGAACTTGCTAGGCAATACAACCCCTACTTCCTGTCTGGAGAGATCAACTCAACAGTGCGTGATGTCCCCGCAGCCAAACAGCGAATTCTTGAGGCTTTTGCCGACCGGGCCGAATTTGATGACTTTGATGGCATTACGGCCAAGGGCCAAATGGGCGATGCTTGGTGGTGGTTTAACGTTCGGGCTTCGAATACCGAACCGCTACTGCGTTTGAATGTCGAATCTTCAAGCGAAACGGTCATGCAGCAACTTCGGGACGAAGTTTTGGGCCTAATCCGTAGGTAACATTTTGGTTTCTAAAGCATTACAAATAGGGCGATAATAGAGTTCATGACTGCAGAGACCAAAGCAGGCCTTGACTACAAGGTAGCCGATCTAGCCCTAGCCGATTACGGTCGCCACCAGATGCGCTTGGCACAAAACGAAATGCCTGGCCTGATGGCGCTGCGTGAAGAGTTCGGCGCTGCCCAGCCGCTTCGAGGTGCCAGAATCGCTGGTTCTCTGCACATGACGATTCAGACCGCCGTTCTAATTGAAACGCTGGTCGCATTGGGTGCAAAGGTGCGCTGGGCCTCCTGCAATATTTTCTCTACTCAAGACGAAGCTGCTGCAGCGGTAGTAGTTGGCCCAAACGGTTCGATTTCACTTCCAGCTGGTGTTCCAGTTTTTGCTTGGAAAGGTGAATCACTTGAGGAGTACTGGTGGTGCACTGAGCGGATTTTTGATTGGACACAGGAAGCACTCGCTGAAGGAGCCGATTACACCGGTCCGAACATGATTCTCGACGACGGTGGCGATGCAACACTTCTGGTGCACAAGGGATATGAATTTGAACAAGCTGGATCAGTTCCGCCGGCAGGGGTAGAAGACAACGAGGAGTATCGGGTAATTCTCGAACTGCTTAGAAAAGAATTCAGCAAAAACAACAAACGCTTTAGCAACATGATTGGCGATATTTACGGAGTAACTGAAGAAACCACAACCGGTGTTAAGCGCCTTTATGAAATGTTTAAGCGCGGCACATTACTTTTTCCCGGCATCAACGTAAATGACTCAGTGACCAAATCCAAGTTCGATAACAAATACGGAATTAGGCATTCACTACCTGATGGTTTGAACCGAGCCACCGATATCTTAATCGGCGGAAAGACTGTGTTTATTGCCGGTTACGGTGATGTTGGCAAGGGGGCCGCTGAGGCGATGCGCGGCCAAGGAGCTAGAGTCATCATCAGCGAGGTTGATCCCATTTGTGCTCTGCAGGCAGCCATGGATGGCTATCAGGTGACCACCTTGGAAAAGGTGGTTGAGCAGGTCGACTTTTTTATCACCGGTACCGGAAATGCTGGAATCATTAGGCCGGAGCACCTACTTAGGATGAAACATCTAGCCGTGGTGGCAAACATCGGGCACTTTGATAATGAAGTTGACATGGACGGCATCAGCAGAATTCCAGGCATCAAAAAGATCGAAGTCAAGCCGCAGGTGCATGAATGGCAGCTACCAAATGGTAATTCAGTTCTGATTCTTTCCGAAGGACGTCTGATGAATCTGGGTAATGCTACAGGTCACCCCAGCTTTGTGATGAGTACATCATTTAGCAACCAGGTGCTAGCCCAAATTGAACTTTTCACCAAACGGGATGAATATCCGGTTGGTGTTTATATTCTTCCGAAGCATTTGGATGAGAAAGTAGCCAGACTACACTTATCTGCATTGGGAGTTGAACTTACCGAACTTACTCGAGACCAGGGTCGTTACATTGGCGTCGAGCAAAACGGACCCTTCAAACCAGAACACTACAGATACTAGAAAGTTTGAGATTATGTCAAAACTTCTTATTGTCGAAGATGATGACGCTCTAAGAGAGCAGCTCGAAATCGGTCTAACCGCAAGCGGATATGAAGTTTGCTTCTCGGCAACCGGCACTGACGCTATCCCTGCCTTTGAAAAGCATCAGCCGGATTTGGTGCTACTCGATTTGATGCTCCCTGGCAAAAACGGCATCGAGATCTGCAAAGAAATCAGGGAAGTATCTGGTGTCCCGATCATTATGCTCACTGCACGAACCGATGACAATGACATGATTCGTGGTCTCGAAGCTGGAGCTGATGACTATGTCACTAAGCCTTATAAAACGGAAGTTTTAGTATCAAGAATTAGGGCAAGACTTCGCCCAATCAAGTCCAAAGCCAACAGCCACCCGATTGTGAGCATTGGCCCGGTGGAGATGGACACCTTGAGCCACGAAGTGCGCAAAGGTGATCAGAAGATTTCTCTTACTCCGCTTGAGTTCAAGCTGCTACTTACTTTGGCATCGCACCCCAACGAGGTATTTACCCGTGAAATGCTGTTGGAGCAGGTCTGGGAATACACCTACAAGGCAGATACCAGACTGGTCAACGTCCACGTGCAGCGACTTCGTTCCAAGATTGAGGACGACCCAGAAAACCCAAGATTGGTGCTCACCGTTCGTGGCTGGGGCTACAAGGCTGGACCAGAGTAAATGCTATTTGGCCGCCTGGTTAAAGCGGCTCTAGGCCTATTTCGGTCTTCGCTGCAGATTAGGGCACTGGTTCTCACCGTGGCCTTATCTGGCTCCGCGCTAATCCTGCTCGGCGGAGTGCTCAGCGTATCTATCGGTAATGGTTTATTCAACACCAGAACCGAGCATGCTTTAGAAGAGTCTGAACGTGCTAAAAACTCGCTACCCCGAATTCTCAAGGATGTTGTTTCCGATAGCACCTGGTCAATCAACGAGGGGATCAAACAGGCAATCAGCGAATTAGAATCCAGCGGCGTCACTCAGTCTCGTAATGTTGCACTCCTGAATGCTTCGTCTCGACCAAACGCGAATCAACTTATAAATGTTAATTCGGAAGGGATGGACACAAATCTAATCAGCGATGATTTTAGAAAACTGGTTATGGCCAACCCGGAGATTCAGTCGCTGACAGTACAGATTATTCGCGGCGGCGATACTGTTCCAGCACTTTTGACCGGGCAGAAAGTTTCACTGCCGGGTGATCACGATTACGAACTCTATTTAATCTATGACATGTCTAACGAACAGCAGACGCTCGGCTTTGTTCAACGAACTCTGGTTATAGGTGGTTTGGTCACGCTAGGAATCATCGGCTTTTTCTCCTTCTTGGTAACCAGCTGGTTGGTTAGGCCGGTTCAGGAAGCTGCCGAGGCAAGTGAGATTATGGCTAGTGGGGACTTATCCAGACGTCTTCCGGTTCGAGGTACTGATGTGGTAGCGGTTTTGGCAACTTCGTTTAACCACATGGCGGATAGCCTCAAAGAAAAAATAAATGACTTGGATTCGCTGTCCAAGATGCAGCAGCGTTTCGTCTCGGACGTTTCCCATGAGCTTCGAACCCCGCTTACGACGATGCGCCTATCGGCGGATTTTCTCCACAGTGAAAAGGATTCCTTTTCTGAAGCAGCTAAGCGTTCTGCTGAAATTCTGCATGCCCAGATGGATCGCTTCGATAAATTACTGGATGACCTGCTGGAAATCTCCCGCTACGACGCGGCTTCGGTCACTCCCGAATACGGTGTCCACGACATGAACGGCCTAGTTGGCACCGCTCTTGCGGCAATTCAGCAGTTTGCTGATTCCAAAGACGTTTACCTTGACGCGGTAATCCCGAGCGGTGCCGTTCAATGCGAGGTTGATCCTAGGCGCATCGATCGAATCTTGAATAATTTGCTTACCAATGCCATTGAGCACAGCGAGGGTAGGCCGGTGCGTGTTCAAGTCGCACAGAACCAGAGGGCAGTTGCCGTCACGGTAATGGATAACGGTGTTGGTATGAATGAAAGCGAAGTAAGACAAGCATTCAATCGGTTCTGGAGAGCTGATCCTTCTAGAAAACGAACCACCGGTGGCACCGGGCTGGGCTTAGCAATTTCGATAGAAGATGCCATGGTCCATAACGGAATCTTGGAAGTCACAGCCTCGCCCGGGCTTGGTGCTTGCTTTAGGTTAACCATTCCAAAGCGCCAAGACCTCACTGAATTTGAGTCGCCACTGCCGCTGGCTGTTGAAAAGATTGAATTGTAAACAGCGCTAGCTTTTCCATCTGGTTTTTGCGGGATCTAAAGCAAAATCTATCGTGCTTGATTTTATTTTTCCCTCGCCGTGTTTACTTTGCGATAAAAACGGTAAGCCTATTTGCTCCACTTGCCTAAATTCGCTTGAACTTCACCTTGATAAAACTGAAAGAAACGGTTTAGAAATTTATTTTCTGACTTTATACGGCTCTGAGATCGCCAAGGTCATCACCGCAATTAAAGAAAAAGGGCTAACAGCATTGATAGCGGAGGTGCTCCGGCAAAAATCATGGCCCGATAGCTGGCTTGATGTCTGGTTGGTGCCAATTCCATCAGCCCCTCAAAACGAGTTGAAGCGAGGTTTTGCACACACCGAGATTTTGGCAAGAAAACTTGCTGCAAAATATCAAAGGCTAGCTGTCAAGAAAATCCTGCGCAGCAAGACTAGGCGTTTAGATCAAGCAGGCCTCAGTCAAAGACAGCGACAGGTGAATCTAGCCCAGGCGTTTGACTGCCGTCTTGGCATTGCTAGTTCTAAGCCTTTGATTCTTATTGATGATGTCTACACCACTGGCGCTACCATGGCCTCTGCTCGAGAGGCTTTGGAGGCGGCTGGCTTTGTGGTTTTAGGGGGCTGGGTCATCGCCCTGGTTGATTCGCCTAAATCAGCCTAATCACAGGCTTTTTAGGCCAATGGCTTGGCAGTCTAAGATGGAAGAGTATGACCGCTTAGCGTTTGGAGCTCATTTTGGTGTCAATAGTTGACCGTTTACTTCGTGCCGGTGAGGGCAAAATTCTTGCCAAACTGCGTTCGGTAGTCAAGGCAGTAAATGATCTCGAAGAGGATTTTGCCGCCATCAGCGACGAAGATCTGCTTCACGAAACCGCAGTGCTCAGAGAGCGCTACGTGGCCGGTGAAACCCTAGATGAACTTATGCCTGAGGCCTTTGCCGCTGTTCGCGAGGCGGCTAAGCGAACTCTTGGTCAACGCCACTTTGATGTTCAGATCATGGGTGGAGCGGCGCTGCATCTGGGTAACATCGCTGAGATGAAGACCGGTGAAGGTAAGACTCTGGTGGCAACGCTACCGGCTTACCTAAATGCAATTGCTGGCCGAGGTGTCCACGTCGTTACCACTAACGACTATTTAGCTGGCTATCAAGGTGAATTGATGGGTCGTGTCTACCGTGCCCTGGGCATGTCAACCGGAATTATCCTTTCTGGTCAAACTCCGGATGTTCGCCGCGAACAGTATCTGTGTGATATCACCTATGGAACCAATAACGAATATGGTTTTGACTATCTGCGCGACAACATGGCGCAGAGCTCAGGGGATTTGGTTCAGCGCGAACACTTTTTTGCAATTGTGGACGAGGTTGACTCAATCCTGATTGATGAAGCTAGAACACCGTTGATTATTTCTGGTCCATCCTCTGGCGAAGCTAACCGCTGGTTCACCGAATTTGCCAAGATTGCCGAGAAGTTACAACCGGTCATTGACTATGAGGTTGACGAGAAAAAGCGCACTGTTGGAATTTTGGAGCCAGGAATTACCAAGGTTGAAGACTACCTAGGCATTTCAAACCTCTATGAATCCACTAACACTCCGCTGATTTCATTCCTAAACAATTCAATCAAGGCTAAAGCACTATTTAAGCGTGACAAAGACTACGTGGTTATGAAAGGCGAAGTGCTAATTGTTGATGAGCACACCGGTCGTATCCTCGAAGGACGCCGATACAACGAAGGTATTCACCAGGCCATCGAAGCCAAGGAAGGTGTTCCGGTAAAAGCTGAAAACCAGACGCTAGCAACCGTTACCCTGCAGAACTACTTTAGGCTCTACAAAAAGCTCGCCGGTATGACCGGTACTGCAGCCACCGAAGCCGCTGAGTTCATGTCTACCTACAAACTCGGCGTAGTTCCGATTCCTACAAACAAGCCGATGATTCGCATTGACCAGTCGGATCTGATTTACAAGAACGAGGCTGTGAAGTTTGCCATGGTGGTTGAGGACATTGCTGCGCGTCACGCCACTGGTCAGCCGATTCTGGTTGGAACCACCAGCGTGGAAAAAAGCGAGTATCTTTCCAAACTTCTAGCCAAGCGTGGGGTGCGCCACGAGGTGCTCAACGCCAAGAACCATGCCAGGGAAGCCGCTATCGTTGCCCAAGCTGGACGGTTGGGTGCGGTTACCGTAGCCACCAACATGGCGGGTCGAGGTACCGACATCATGCTCGGTGGTAACGCCGAGTACCTTACCTATGAGGCGCTGGCTAAAAAAGGCTATGACTCGGTTGAAAAGCCGGAAGAGTATGAAGCTGCCTGGGCAACTGCTTACGAGGAAGTAAAGGCTCAGGTTGCTGCAGAGGCCGAAAAGGTTACTTCGGTAGGTGGACTCTATGTCCTTGGTACCGAGCGCCACGAATCTCGAAGAATCGATAATCAGCTTCGCGGTAGATCAGGCCGTCAAGGTGACCCGGGCGAATCCAGGTTCTATCTTTCGCTAACCGACGACTTGATGCGATTGTTCAATTCCGGTGCGGCTGCCGCCCTGATGAACCGTGGCAGTATTCCAGATGACATGGCTATCGAGTCTGGTGTAGTCAGCAAGGCTATTGCCAGCGCTCAAGCCCAGGTCGAAGCTCGCAACGCAGAAATTCGTAAGAACGTTCTGAAGTATGACGATGTTCTAAACCGTCAGCGTGAGGCAATTTACTCTGACCGCAGACATATTCTTGCCGGCGATGATCTAACCGGACGCGTCGATACTTTCTTAGTTGATGTAGTCAACGACATCGTGAACGGTCACATTGCCGACAACGCCGGAAGTGACTGGGATCTTGAAGCGCTCTGGGGTGATCTAAGAACAATCTATCCAATTGGGCTAACTGTTGAAGAGGTGCTGACCGAAGCTGGTTCAAGATCGAAACTGACCAGAGCATGGTTGGCAAATGAGATAGTTTCAGACGCCAGACTGGCTTACGCACGTCGGGTAAACCAAGTCGGTGAAGCTGCAATGCACGAATTAGAGCGTCGCGTAGTGCTTTCAGTATTGGACAGAAAGTGGCGCGATCACCTCTACGAGATGGATTATCTGAAAGAAGGAATTGGCCTGCGAGCCATGGCACAGCGTGACCCGCTGGTTGAGTATCAGCGTGAGGGTTACAACATGTTCAACCAGATGATGGGTGCAATCAAGGAAGAATCAATTGGCTTCCTGTTCAACCTAGATGTTCAAGTTGAGCCGCAGTTACCTTCAGCGCCGAGCAACCTGACCTTTAGCGCACCTAGTGAATCGGGTGACACCGAGGTAAAGGCAGCTAATCAGCAAAAACCCAAGGATGAGGGTCCCGGTAGTTCTTTCTTCAAAAAGTAATTTGCTTTAGAGAACTGCCAGGCTTTTCGCACGCCATCTGCCGTTATAGCCTTCTAGGCGGATTGCGACTGCTCTGGATCTTCCACGGTTGTGAACTATAACTACGCCTTCAATTACTCCATCGCGTGGGCTAAATTGCGATATTTTGCCGATGGCCAGATTCGGTCTTAACTGTTTAGCCTGAGCGGCTGCTCGCTGCCGGTTGGATGTTAGCGCTCGCTGTTTTAACTGCTGGTAAACACCATCGCTTAGCCACCGAGCAGTCTGTTCGACATCTCTAATTCCAGCTAGAGTCTCAATCACGGCTTGAGCTAAAAAGGCTAGCACTGGCCGGGGATCGCCTAAATCGGCGCTTGAGGTGTATTGCGCCCCAAAGAAGTCGTCTGCTTCTATCGGGTTTGAAACATTCCGCTTTGTAGCGGCTTTTGCTTGAACTGGCATGACACCGATACTTCCCCCCGCACATGACTAAAGACAAATTACCCAATAATCCACGCTGAGGCTAGGAAGATTCGGGCCTGTGGAGAGAGCTTTTGTGTTTTCCAAGCTGAAGCAAAATGGCTAAATGAACCTAGATGCCCTTTTCGAGGATTTGGAGGCTCAAGCCTACTTTCAATCAATACAAGAGCCCAGAGTTGAAAGTTCCGCGGCAAAACTAGCCTTGGTTATTGGTCAATCCCATGGCAAAGCCAATCTCGTGATCAGCTCTCCGCTACTGGGCCTTGACTTTGTAGCCGGCTTCACTAATAAAAACGCACCGTGCTGGATAGTGCTGCCCAATAGCTCTTTTAGCCGAGTTGAACTTTTAGATGGCGGTTTTAGTTTGGCCAAAACCGAGTTCGGCTTTATAGATCTTATAGAGAGCACCTTGCTTTCCGTACCGCTAAGAATTACAACGAGGCATGGCGATCTAGATGCCGCTATTTTCACTGCAGTAACCAATTCGATTGCGGAGATCCTCTACGATGGAAGAATTTCCTACCTGAGTTTTTCGGCAATCGAGTCCTTGGTTGTGGAAAATCTAAGCAGTTTGCAAAGAATTTCAGCACCATAAAACAATGGCGATGTTCGTTAGAAAACGCAGCAGACGAGTGCGCCTAGCCAACCGCATGGGTTCAAGACGAACCAGGATACTTCTGGCTATGGCATTCGCGCTGGTTGCCTGTGCTTCATACCTACTCAGTTCCGATGCGGCCACGAACCAGACAAGTTACTATGTCGCTCTTGGTGATCTTGCCAAAGATAGTGAATTGAGTGAAGTTAATGTAACTTCTATTGCACTTGATCTCAAAGACCAGTCCAATCGTTATCTCCAAACAGACAGCAAAGTATCCGATTGGATTTTAGCCAGACCGGTCAGAGCAGGTGAACTAATTCCACTATCTGCTCTGACAAGTCAGGCTCAGTCGGATTGCGTAGCAATAAAAATTGCTCTTGGCATTGAACTCAGTAAAACGATACATCGGGGTGATTTTATTGATCTCTGGGCAGGTGTTAACGGTAATGGCCTTGAATCAGCTCCTGTGCAAATAGTGACTGCGGGTTTGGTAGTTGATATTTTTAGTGCTAGCGATTCTCTAGGACAGTCAAATCAGCAGATTGAAATCTGTATCTCTCCTGGTGAAATCAGATCCGTGGTTTACTCGCTGGCTAACCAAGACCTAATAGTCGGGGTCTTAACACTGTGACAACAATATATTCGCCCAAGGCTAGGCCATCGCATCTCGCGGTAGTTAGTGACCAGATAACAGTTCAAAGCCAGAGTAGTTTTGCAGCCAATACCGTTGCCATTTGGTCAGGCAGTGGTTCACCAGGGCGGACAACCCTCGCCATCAATCTCGCCACCGAGTTAGTGCTAAATGGCCATCGGGTGCTCCTAATCGATTTAGACACCTTAGCTCCAGCGATACCGCTTGCCCTTGGTCTAGCTGAAACGCCGGCAGGTTTATCAGCGGTGTTGCGACTACTTGAGCAACAGCGACTGACCCGAGCGGAACTGACTAGGCTCACCGTTGCACTTGATTTAGGCAAAGCTGAATTGCTGTTCCTACCAGGTCTGATCTCTCCAGCGCGCTGGGAGGAGATCACCGCGGAGCGGTTTGAAAAATTTCTCAGTCACATAGCTGAACAGTTTGATTATGTGGTTTTGGATCTGGCTCAAGCCTGCTACTCAGGTTCAAGGTTGGCCCATCCCGCTCTTGCCGGAGCTACGGATCGAGACAGTTTGCTCCGATCGGTGCTCTCTGGAACGAGGACCCTGGTAACAGTCTCTGGAGCAGACCCAGTCTCTGCCAAGCGCTTTCTGCAGGCCCAGGAATTTCTTGTCGAGTTAGGTAGGACAGAAGACCAATTGGTTATTGTGAATCGGTTTCGAACCGCCGCTCTAGGCTCTAGAGCAAAGGACGATTTGGAGGAGAGTTACCTTGAGTTAGCCAAATTGCGGATAGCGGCATTTATTCCGGATGAGCCGGAGAACATGGATCGCAGCCTTAGAAACGGGCTACCTTTAGCCCTGATCAAGCGTTCATCTGCGGCTCGGCAAGCAATCAGACAGTTAGCTGAGCAGATTCAGCTCAGTTCAGCAAAATCGGAGAGCCGTGGCTAAACTTTCTTAGGTGTCGACACTCTCGGATCTAATGAAACAGTATGGGCAGGAGCATGAGCCCGATGTTGAGTGGTTGCACGCCCTAGTGGCCGATTGGCAGGTTATTGCCGATTTGAGTTTTGCCGATCTGGTGCTCTGGATATCCGATGGTAAAAAGCG
Source organism: uncultured Rhodoluna sp. (assembly GCA_964394575.1). Classification (GTDB taxonomy): domain Bacteria; phylum Actinomycetota; class Actinomycetes; order Actinomycetales; family Microbacteriaceae; genus Rhodoluna. Next base: position 89,153 of record CAYMYB010000001.1, read on the forward strand.
TTTCATCGCCGCTGGGCACGCGAGACCATCCAGTGCCGCAACAGTTTTTTATCGGGACATCACAGGTAAGAATGTTGAGAAAGCTTGGGCCAACATCGTAGGTCAGGCGTTTAGCTCTGGCGAAATTGTTGAGTATGGTGAACCAGACGTTTATCAAGGAGTGCCAGCCAGGCTAAGTGCCGTCCCAGTGTTTCGCAGACTAAATGTTAACAGCGGTGATGACATTACGCCAAATCCAATTGCCGTGGTAACCAAACACACAAATCTCGGTGAGGCGGCAGCTCCAAATAAAACTCGAATCAATCTTTCAGCACTGGGCGATAAGTTGTTAAACATGGTTGCCGATGGCAGCTATCCGATGTTTTCAGCACAGAGCGCGCCTAGACGAGGTGCACCGCGTGTAAACGATGGGCTCTTGCATTTAGATGCCGAAGGCAGAGTTGTTTTCTCCTCACCTAATGGAATCTCTGCCTTTCAAAAACTTGGTGTTGACGGTGAGCTCGAAGGTCGATCACTAGTTGAAATTACCGATCAACTAAATAAGGGTCGGCTAAACGTGGACGAGAATCTTCCTATGGTGGTTTCCGGCAAGGTTCCTTGGCGCGCAGATATTGAAGGGAACTCATCAGCGCTCTCGGTGAGGGCAATTCCTATTTTTGAAAACGGCAAACGAACCGGGGCAATCCTGCTTTGTCGCGACGTGACAGAGCTGCGTCGCCAGGAGAGGGAACTAGTCACAAAAGATGCCACAATCCGAGAAATCCACCACCGAGTGAAAAACAATCTGCAAACAGTGGCCTCGCTGCTAAGAATTCAAGGTCGCCGCAGTAAATCGACAGAGACTCTTGAAGCACTTAGCGATGCTGGACGAAGGGTGGCCGCTATCGCCGTGGTGCACGACTCGCTTAGCGAGGGGCTCGCTCAGGATGTGAACTTTGATGAAGTCTTCGACCGAATTGTTGCCATGGTCGCCGAGTTGGCGGCTGGCTATAACGCCAAGGTGACTAATCTTCGGATCGGTAAATTCGGTCGGTTACCCAGCGAATTAGCGACCCCGCTAGCTGTGGTGCTGACTGAAATTGTTACCAATGCCTACGAGCACGGACTGGCCAATAAGGTTGGCCATGTGACTGTGACGGCTGCAAGAAGAGCCAAGAAGTTGATAATTACCGTTGCTGATGACGGGGTTGGCTTTGATCCGAGCAAACCGATGACCGGCCTTGGAACGCAGATTATTGCAACTCTCGTGGAATCAGAACTGCGCGGAAAGTTAGCTTATAAATCAGACAAATCAGGAACTACCGTCACGGTAGAAATTTCAGTGGCTTAGGCAGAGCGGCGAGCTCTGGCGTAGCGACGCTTCAGTGACTTGCGCTCTTCTTCGCTTAGTCCACCCCAGATGCCACTGTCTTGGTTTTCTTTGATGGCATACTCAAGACAGTTTGCTGAGACCTTGCACTCACGGCAAATTGATTTAGCTTGTTCGATCTGGTCTACTGCTGGCCCCGTGTTACCTACTGGAAAGAAAAGTTCTGGATCTTCTGTTCGACAGCGAGCTTCTGTTAGCCATGGCAGTTCCATATATTCATGTTCCTTAGATCGAAAATTACTCTCACTAAACCAGAAAATTGGCGGGGCGAGAAATAAATGCGCGAGGCGCGATAGGTCTATTTTCGCATAACCGAGGGGGCTTGTAAATACCCCATTTAGGCTTGATGCTATGGCTAAGTTAAATCTCGAGCTGACCCTAAAGGGTTTGGCAGTAGCTTTTGCCCTGGAAGCCCTGGTTATGTATGTTGCCACGGGGTTCATAATTTGGGCGATGGCAACTGGTCAGGCAACCGCTATTGTCACGGACTTGGTTCTAGTCCTACTAACCGGATCGGCAGCAGTTTGGTTATCTTTTGCGGCACGGGCAATTCTCAGAAGAAAGCGCTGGGCTAGAAGTGCCGGAGTTTTTTGGCAACTAATCCAGCTTGCTATTGCATTTGGAACACTAGAGGCAAGCCTGCTCGGTGCCCTAGCAATTGCCATCCCATCTGTTTTAGTTTTCTTTACGCTTTTTACCAAACAGGTGGTCGATGCAACCTCGGAATCGAGAGACTAAACTTCCAAAACCTTACGTAGCATTGCGACGTGACCGGTTGCCTTTACGTTGTATAGAGCGTGCTCAACTTTGCCGTTTTCATCAATAACAAAAGTTGATCGGATTAGACCTTCGTAGATCTTTCCATACATGCTCTTTTCACCAAAGGCTCCGTAGGCCTTGATGACCTTCATCTCAGGATCACTGAGAAGGTCAAACTTTAGGCCCTCGGCCTTTCGGAACTTGGTCAACTTAGCTGGAGCATCTGGGGAGATGCCAACCACTACGTAGCCTGCCTTCTTGAGAACATTCATGTTCTCTTGGAAATCACATGCCTGCTTGGTGCAACCTGGGGTAGAGGCTGCCGGGTAGAAGTAGACGATCACTTTCTTACCTTTGAAATCAGCCAGCGAAACAGCTGCCTCGTCTTGGTTTTTCAACTTAAATGCGGGGGCTTTAGAGCCAGTCTTTAGTTCAGTCATGCCTCTAATCTAGTAAAACTAGACTCAGCGTCAAACTTGGAATACCCGCTAACTAACTGCTATTCTTGGAAATCGTTGCCACAGGCAATGCGCCTCTAGCTCAATCGGCAGAGCAACTGACTCTTAATCAGTGGGTTCCGGGTTCGATTCCCGGGGGGCGCACGAAACCCCGGTTCCTTCTCACGAGGACCGGGGTTTCACCTATTTGGGTTAATCAAACCGCAACCTGGTAGTCCCAAGTTTGGGAACTTCGGGTGCTAGTATCCCCATAAAGTACTTAGGCGTTGGAAGGATCTGAAATGCTGGCTTGGTTCGAGAGATTTGCTGAACTCATTATCGTCACACTGCTAGGTATCGTGTCAGTTGCAACTGCATACGTATCCTTTCAAGCATCTTTATATGACTCAAAAATGTTTCAAGAATATGCGGTCGGGCAGAGCCTGAAGACTGAAGCGGAGTCAATGTATCTTGAAGCAAACCAGCAGTATGCCCAGGATGCTCAAACGCTTGTGGCTCTTGACCAGCTAGCCGTGGAGATGGAATCTTCTAGTGGGCAGATAGCTAGCTTGGCTGAGGCTAAATACGACGCTCTCTACTACGGTGGCGTTTCTGAAGTTTTTGGTGAGGCCATTGACCGAGCCTCAGCTGCCAACGATCAACCGGGGGCAGAGTATGTCTCTCCTCAGGAGGATGAAGCGTATTTAGAGGATCTCTTTGGCGCTTATACCGAGAAGAATGTTGCAGCTGAAGAGAAGATGAAATCCGGAGATAGTTTTAACTCGCTTAGCGACAAACTAATTCTCTACACCGTACTGATGGCTCTTTCTCTGTTCCTTCTCGGTGTTGCTGCAGTGGTAGCGAAAACGACGACAAAGTTCTCGATTTCAGCCATTGCCATGGTCATATTCACAGTCACAGCGTTTTTATCTGCCCTAGTCCCATTCGCAACACTTGACTAGTAAATAGAGCGCTTCTAACAGGGCAAACTTTAGTTTTCAACAACTTTGCCTGCAATACGCCATGACAGGCCATCTCAGGGTTAGCCTGTCTTTGCGATGATTACCTTGAATCCCGTTCTCACCCCAACCAGCCAAACTGGCAAGTTGGAGTTTCTAAGTATTGGTGAGTTTTCTTGGCAAGTTAGATATTCTCCAGATGCCCTAGTGATAGGTAGCCTCAGCTTTCAGGAGTTCAGTGCGAACAGAAATTCTGCGTTCTTGCGCATCGAGCAAGCACAGGCAGGGTCATTTTCTTGGCTGGTTGAGGCCATAAATTCTGCGCTAGATTACGGTTTTGACGAGATGAAATTGTCCAAAATTTCTGCACGTATTCATCCAGATCAACTTTCGATCATGGCCGCTCTAGAGGATTTTGGATTTATCGAAAAAGCCCGTTCCGCTGGAGGCAGCAAGATTCGCCTGCAAGCAACTCGCTACGAATACATAGCGGCTATGGCTCAGTCCTTGATGTTGGAGCACATCGAGGATCGTGAGTGGAGATTTGGTTTTGATAATGGGCGAAGAAGGGCGGGGCTTTGTTCCTATACCGATAAGAAAATTACGGTTAGTAAGTATCTGTCCCTAGTTCACTCCATCGATGATGTTAGGCAGACCATGCTGCATGAGATTGCGCATGCCCTCTGTGGCCCCAAGGAAGGCCATGGCAAGAAATGGCTAGCTACCGCCAAGCGACTCGGCTACCGTAATGAAACCTATACGGGGGATGAGATTGCTAAGGAGTTTGCTCCTTACCGGGGAGTATGTCCAAGCGGTCACCAGCATTACCGCTACCAGCGGCCTAAAAGGCTTTACAGTTGCCATCACTGTGCCAGGGGATTCAACAAGGCATATCTGATTGATTGGTTTGCTAGAAGCTAGCCCAAATCAAAAGCATTGTTACAACAAATCCGGCGAAGAAATTAAGCCAAATAAATTTTCGCCAACCGCCATTTGCTCTCTCACAATCAGCATCGGTGATGTTTAGGTATGGGCTGAGTATTACCAGGTAGGGAATTGCTGCTATAGCGGCCAGTGGACCTGGAAAACCAGTATTGAGCATCAAGATGCCAGCTAGTAGGTAACTGCCAAAAGCAAACCGAACTGTTGCCTTTGCCCCAATCACAGTTGCGATGCTAGAGATTTTTCCCTCACGATCAGCTTGAACATCTTGAACAGCGCCAAAGGCATGTGAGGCTATTCCCCAAAGAGCAAAGGCCAGAATGCAGGAGAGCGTTTCTCTAGTTGTCATGTCCATCTTGGTCAATGAGAGCGCGTAAACCATTGGACCGAAGAAGTGACTTGATGAGGTTAGCGAATCTAGAAATGCACGCTCCTTGAAGCGCAACACTGGAGCGCTATAGGCAATTACGGTAAAAACAAACAGGCTCAGCCAGATACTCGAGTTTAAATCTGACACTGCGTATAGATAAGCCAAGAAGGGTAAGCACAGCAGAATTGAAGCCCAGATAGTGAGCCGGTGATACTTCTTATCCAGCAGTGCTCCTTCGATTCCACCTTTACGCGGATTTCTCAGATCGCTCTCATAGTCAAAAACATCGTTTATTCCATACATCAACAGGTTGTATGGAATCAGAAAGAAGATGGTGCCGATGATCAGGGTTAGGTCAAATCGGTGGGTTACAAAAAGGTAAGTTGCGGCGAAAGGGAAGGCAGTGTTTATCCAAGATACCGGTCTTGATGACCAGAACAGCTGCTTTATCGCATTCACTTTTTGCTTCCCGTCATCCTGTGCCAAATGCTTGACACGGCTAGCACCGCTACAACTGTATAAGCGAAGTCTTCGATTGGGGCTAAGCCGAGATAGATGCCGCTGACTTTTTCGGGGTCATAGGCCACTATGTCTAAAGCGATAATTACGTTGTCAAAGATCAAGGTGAGCCCGAGCATGCAGAGCATGGTCCAGAGCACTACCCGCCAAGGAGTTTTTCTCACAAAAGAGTTCAAGACTACAAAGGCGATAAGCATGAATGCCAGGTTCATCAGAAGGTAATTCACTTTTTTCTCCTGACTCTGCTTAACACGCTGAATAGCGTTAGCGCGCTGTAGTTTAGAAGAAACAGGAAGAAAATCTCTTCTACCGGCATCTCCGGAGCCACCAGCCAGCCGGTTAGATGTGAAGTGTCGCCGCGGAAAAAGATTCCCAGGGCAATCCCAGCACCGTCCCAGATCAGAAAGAAAATCATTGGAATTAGCGTTGCAGCTAGTGCAGCTTTTCTATTTACCGTGAAGGCAATTCGGAAACGCCAGTCGAGTAATCCCAATCCGATGATTGAGAAAAGTAGCCCTGACAGATACGTTGCCGAACCGAGCACTACTGCAAACCCTTCCAACCTTCAGCTGGAACTGGCTGAATTTCATTTGGAGTCGGGGCGCTGGAGCGGTCATCAATAAGCAGCTTGTATACAAGTTCTGCTCCGATTAGACACATCGGAAGGCCAATTCCTGGAATTGAGTGGTGACCGGCGTAGTAGAGGCCTTTGACTTTCTTGCTCTGGTTTTTTGGTCTGAAGAAGGCTGATTGACGCAGGGTGTGTGCCATACCTAGGGCAGTTCCTGACCAAGCATTTAGTTCATCGGCAAAGTTAGCTGGACCCATAGTTCTTCGAACCACAATTCTTTCGGCAAGATCTGGAATATCACACCAAGTGGCAATCTGCTCGATGATGCGATCAGCTTCTGCTTCAAAAGCCGGGTCACCGCTTCGATCAACACCGCCGCGACCAACACTCGGGTCAGCAGCGACTGGAACTAGGACAAAAAGATTTTCGTAGCCCTCCGGAGCAACCGATGGGTCGGTTTTACTTGGTGCACAAATATAGAGACTTGCTGGGTTAGGAACTTTTCTCTTGCCATCGGCTTTATGAAATACCTCACCGAAGTTGGTCTCCCAGTCTTCTGTGTAGAGCAAGGTGTGGTGATCCAAGGTTGGGATTTTACCTTTTACGCCTAGATACATCAGTAGGGCTGATGGGCCTGGAACTTTATCCGCCCACCATTTCTCAGGAAGAGTTTGATATTCGGGATCAAGTAATTTAGTTTCCACAAAGTGCAGGTCAGCATTAGCAATCACTACATCGGCAGAATACTTTTTACCGTTTACTTGAATTCCTGCGACTTTGCCATTTTCAACATCAATTTTTGTTACCGGTGAATTGGTGTGTATTTCAACACCGTGGGCTTTAGCCAAGCGCTCTACCGCTTCGATGATTTTGTAGATTCCACCCTGTGGGTAGAAAACTCCCACATTCATATCGATGTGGGTCATCAGGTGATACATACTCGGTGTCTCATAGGGAGAAGCGCCTAGAAACACCGCCGGGAAGTTTAGAACTTTACGTAGTCGCTCATCTTTTACGTGCTTTGACGAATAAGCATGTAGCGAGGTGAGCAGGTGTTTGATAAATCTTCCAGCTCTTGCCACCACCTCCGGGTGGGTAAAAGACTTTAGGTTTTGGAAGTTGGTATAGAGAAAGTGTCGATTAGCAAGTTTGTAGGCATCTTCTGCGCTATCAAGATACTTTTGGATCATCTTTGCGCTACCTGGTTCAATAGCTTCAAACACCTCAAGGTTTTTCTGAAGCGATTCATACATATAAATAGGTTCTTTTTCACCTTCAAAAACAGTGCGGTAGGCAGGATCCAACCTGACCAGATCTAGTTCTTTTTGCGCGGTGGTGCCCATCAATTTAAAGAATTGGTCAAAGGCATCGGGCATCAGATACCAGGATGGACCCATGTCAAAGACGAAGCCGTCTTTTTCCCAGATGTAGGCTCGGCCGCCGACTTTCTCTCTGGCTTCGAAGAGCTTGACCTTCATACCCGCCTTGGCTAGTAGAGCTGCGGTGGCTAATCCCCCGATACCGCCGCCAACTACTATCGCTTGCTTTTGTGTCATCTTGGTGTTACTCCGATCCATGCTTTGAATAAAATTAGTGCTTTAGCAAAATCACTGACTCTGATTCTGGCTTTGATGATTTCGCTGGCAGGAGTCCGCTCAATTTTGTTATTTAGGGCGGTAAAGAGCAGTTGTGCTGCCACTACCGCCTTTGAGGAACTCTTGGGTAGCAACGGAATGGTTTTAGCCGATAGCCGAAGATCGTTTTTGATGTCCTCGACCAACTCTTTTTTCTTGGTTTCATCAAAGTTTTTGACATTCAGATTCGGGAAGTAGCTGCGGCCGAGCTGCTCAAAATCTTGGGCTAGGTCGCGAAGAAAATTAACCTTTTGGAATGCCGCACCAAGCGCTTGGGCACCCTTTCGTAAGATATCCAACTCAGCCTGAGTGTAGTTTTTGCCCTGGATAAAAGCTTGCAGACACATCAACCCAATTACCTCGGCTGAACCGTAAACATACTTATCAAACGACTTCTGGTCATGTTTGGTTTGCTGTAAATCCAAGCGCATCGAGTAGTAAAAAGGCTCAACTATTTTTCTGGAAATACCGGTTTCAATGGCAGTTCTAGCAAAGGCGTGCACCACCAGATTGGTGCTAAAGCCTAGATTCATCGCCTTATAGGTTTCTTGTTCCAGTTTGTTGAGCTCTCCAGCTGCAGCAAATTTATTAGCCCCTAGTGCTCCCGCCGCTGCACCGTCGACAATCTCATCAGCAACTCTAACCAGGGCATAAATGTTCTGGACGTGAGATCTAATCGGCTGGGCTAGAAGGTTAGTAGCCAGCCCAAATGAGGTCGAATAGGAGCGGATCACCTCTCGGCTGGAGGCGATAGCCGCCTTGGAGTATTTCTCAAGGCTTATTCTGTCTAAATCTAGGCTGTTCATCTCTTCTAGGCTAGCCCACAGAATCACGCGACTATTTATAACAAACAGATTTCGCCTAAACTTGTCTAATGGACAAGGACATGAAGCCCCGCAGTCGGGTTGTTACAGACGGAATCGAACGAACCGCAGCCAGAGGTATGCTCAGGGCTGTTGGTATGGGGGATGAGGACTGGGAAAAACCGCAAATCGGCGTTGCCTCATCTTGGAACGAAGTCACTCCTTGTAATCTCTCACTTGATCGTCTAGCCGATGCCGCCAAAGAAGGTGTCCATGCGGCTAATGGTTATCCCCTTGAATTTGGCACTATTTCGGTTTCTGACGGTATTTCCATGGGCCACGAGGGCATGCACTTTTCCTTAGTTTCTAGAGAAGTAATTGCTGACTCGGTGGAGACAGTTATGCAAGCTGAGCGTTTAGACGGTGCAGTGCTTCTAGCCGGTTGCGACAAATCGCTACCCGGCATGATGATGGCAGCAGCCAGATTAGATGTTGCTTCGGTGTTTTTGTATGCCGGATCGATAGCTCCAGGCTGGGTGAAGCTAACCGACGGCACTGAAAAAGAAGTAACCATCATCGATGCCTTCGAAGCAGTCGGTGCCTGCAAAGCCGGAAAAATGAGTCTTGAGGATCTAGACAGAATCGAAAGAGCGATTTGTCCTGGCGAAGGCGCGTGCGGTGGAATGTATACCGCGAACACCATGGCATCAATTGCCGAGGCTATTGGAATGAGCTTGCCGGGCTCTGCTTCCCCTCCTTCTGCCGATAGAAGAAGAGATGTTTGGGCTCACCGTTCGGGTGAAGCAGTGGTGAATCTAATTGCTCAAGGTATTACTGCTAGACAAATTATGACCAAGCCAGCATTTGAAAATGCAATTGCGGTATTGATGGCTTTAGGTGGTTCAACTAATGCCGTCCTACACCTTTTGGCAATGGCGCGTGAGGCTGAAGTTGATTTGACTTTAGATGATTTCAATCGGGTGGCTGATCGAGTTCCACACCTAGGTGATCTAAAACCATTTGGACAATTTGTCATGGCAGATGTCGATCGGGTCGGTGGCGTACCGGTTGTTTTGAAAGCGCTTCTTGATGCCGGTCTAATCAACGGAGATGTGCTGACTGTTACCGGTAAGACCATGGCGGAGAATCTGGAAGGCATTAATCCGCCTGATCCAGATGGCAAGATCATTCGTGCTATTGGAAATCCAATTCACCGTACCGGAGGAATATCTATCCTGCAGGGATCGCTTGCTCCAGAAGGCGCAGTGGTAAAGACTGCTGGATTTGATTTGGAGAGCTTTACAGGCCCAGCCAGGGTCTTTGAACGTGAAGCTGAGGCTATGCAGGCTCTGACTGAGGGCAAGATTTCGGCTGGGGATGTGGTGGTTATCCGCTACGAAGGCCCTAAAGGCGGCCCCGGTATGCGCGAGATGCTCGCTATTACCGCGGCAATAAAGGGTGCGGGATTGGGTAAAGATGTATTACTCTTGACTGACGGACGATTTTCAGGCGGCACAACCGGCCTGTGCATCGGCCACATAGCACCAGAGGCGACCGACGGAGGTCCGATTGCTCTGGTTCGCGATTCAGACTTGATACGAGTTGACATCGCTTCTCGCAAGCTCGAACTACTAGTTGAGCCGGAAGAGTTACAGCGCCGCAAAGAAGCATGGCGTCCGCTAGAACCCCGTTACACACGAGGTGTGCTTGCTAAATATTCAAAGGTAGTGCGTTCAGCAGCTGAAGGTGCTTACTGCGGATAACTATCCAAGGAAGTTTTCTAAATGACAAACGAAGTCTTGACCGGAGCTCAGGCGATTGTTCGTAGCCTCGAGCTATTGGGCATCACCGACGTTTTTGGTCTACCCGGTGGAGCAATTCTGCCTACCTATGATCCGCTAATGGATTCGACCAAGATCAGACATATTCTGGTTCGCCACGAGCAGGGAGCTGGTCACGCCGCCGAAGGCTATGCCTCGGCTAGCGGCAAGATCGGTGTCTGCATTGCAACCTCGGGACCAGGAGCGACAAACCTGGTTACCGCAATTGCCGATGCTCACATGGACTCGGTTCCGCTTCTGGCAATTACTGGGCAGGTTAACTCAACTGCCATCGGTACCGATGCTTTCCAGGAAGCCGACATCGTTGGAATCACCATGCCAATAACCAAGCATTCATACTTGGTTACCAAGGCGGAAGATATTCCAGGAGTGTTAGCTGCGGCGTATCAAATTGCCACTACCGGTAGACCAGGGCCAGTGCTTGTTGATATTGCCAAGGATGCACAAAATGCTAAGGCTGAATTTGTTTGGCCACCGAAAGTTGATCTACCGGGCTATAAGCCGGTTACTAAACCGCACGGCAAGCAGGTCCAGGCAGCGGTTCAGTTAATCAAAGAAGCTAAGCGACCAGTTCTTTATGTTGGTGGTGGCATCATTCGCTCAGCTGCCCATGAAGAGCTCTTGGAACTTTCAAAGTTAACCGGTGCACCGGCGGTTACTACTTTGATGGCAAGAGGAGCTTTTCCAGATTCAAATCCGCAAAACCTCGGTATGCCAGGTATGCACGGCACAGTTCCTGCAGTTACCGCATTACAAAAAAGTGATTTGCTGATTACCTTAGGTGCTCGATTCGATGATCGAGTTACCGGTCAGGTAAAAACTTTTGCGGTGAATGCAAAAATCATTCACATTGATATTGACCCAGCAGAGATCGGCAAGATCAAACCAGCCGAAGTGCCAATCGTCGGCGATCTAAAAGAGGTGCTGGTTGAACTCAACGCAGAACTTTCTAACGAACTAAAGGGTAAGCAACCTGATATCAGCGAATGGTGGACATTCCTGAATGACCTGCGCACTCGTTATCCGCTTGGCTATTCTGATCCTGAAGATGGCAAATTATCACCGCAATATGTGATCAGTCGCATCGGTGAGCTAAGTGGCCCAGAGGCTGTCTTTGCCGCTGGAGTGGGGCAGCACCAGATGTGGTCAGCTCAGTTTATTAAGTATGAAAGACCAAATTCATGGCTAAATTCTGGTGGAGCCGGAACCATGGGCTACGCAGTTCCTGCAGCCATGGGAGCTAAGGTTGCTCAGCCAGAGCGCTTAGTCTGGGCTATCGACGGCGATGGTTGTTTCCAGATGACCAACCAGGAATTAGCTACCTGCACCATCAACAACATTCCGATCAAGGTAGCCATCATCAATAACTCTTCACTCGGCATGGTTCGCCAGTGGCAGACACTGTTTTATAACCAGCGTTACTCAAACACTGACCTTCACACCGGTACCGACACCATGATGGTGCCCGACTTTGTGAAATTAGCTGAGGCTTACGGAGCCTTGGGCATCAGAGTAGAAAAAGCCGAAGATGTCGATGCAGCAATCAAACAAGCTATGGAAGTAAATGACCGACCGGTAGTAATTGACTTCATCGTTGGTCGCGATGCCATGGTTTGGCCTATGGTTCCCGCTGGAGTTTCCAATGATGAAGTTCAGTTTGCTCGCGATGCCAGACCAGTATGGGATGAGGGGGATCAAGAGTAATGTCACAGCATGTTCTTTCGCTCTTAGTTGAGGACCGGCCAGGTCTGCTTACTCGCGTTGCCGGTTTGTTTGCTCGTCGTGGTTTTAACATCGAGTCTTTGGCCGTAGGGGCTACCGAGGTCGAAGGCCTTTCCAGAATCACTGTTGTGGTTAGTGTGGATGGCTTGCCATTGGAGCAGGTAACCAAGCAGCTAAACAAGCTGATAAATGTTATCAAGGTGGTTGAACTTGAACCGCTATCCACTGTTGAGCGTGATCACATGCTGATCAAGGTAAGAACTGATCCAACAACTCGTAGCCAAGTTTTAGAGGCAGTTGAATTGTTCCGAGCTAGAGTCATCGATGTTGCAGGCGATGCGCTGATTATCGAGGTTACTGGCGAGACAGCTAAGTGCCAAGCGTTTTTAAAGGTCTTAGAGCCATTTGGAATTAAGGAACTGGTGCAATCCGGGGTTTTGGCGATGAGCCGTGGTTCTAAATCAATTACTGAAAAAGTTCAAAAGTAGTTTTACTAAAAAATAAGGAGAAATAAAGTGGCAGAAATCTTTTATGACCAGGATGCCGATCTAAATCTGATTCAAGAAAAAAAAGTTGCGGTGATTGGTTATGGTTCGCAAGGTCATGCACACTCACTAAACCTAAAAGACTCCGGCGTAAATGTTGTGGTCGGTCTAGCTGAAGGCTCAAAGAGCAAGGCAAAAGCTGAAGAGGCTGGGCTCAAAGTGCTCAGTGTTGCCGAGGCTGCCAAGTGGGCTGATGTGATCATGATTTTGGCACCAGATCCAAGGCAGCGCGATATCTATGCAAACGAGATCGCTCCTAACCTAACCGCAGGTAAAGCTCTGGTATTTGGTCACGGCTTTGCCATTCGCTTTGGTTTTATTAAGCCCCCTGCCGACGTGGATGTCTTCCTAGTTGCTCCTAAGGGCCCAGGCCACATCGTGCGCCGCGAATACATCGACGGACGCGGTGTCCCAAACCTGATTGCGGTTGAGCAGGATGCCACCGGTGGCGCATTTGATCTGGCTCTTTCTTATTCCAAGGCAATCGGTGGAACCAGGGCTGGAACCATTAAGACCACTTTCACCGAAGAAACCGAAACCGATTTGTTTGGCGAGCAGGCAGTGCTTTGCGGCGGTGCTTCACAACTAATTCAGTATGGTTTTGAAACCCTAACCGAAGCTGGTTACCAGCCAGAGGTTGCCTACTTCGAGGTGCTGCACGAGTTGAAGCTGATTGTTGATTTGATGTATGAAGGCGGAATCGCCAAGCAGCGTTGGTCCGTTTCCGACACAGCAGAATACGGCGATTACATTTCAGGCCCAAGAGTTATCGGCCCAGAGGTAAAAGAGCGTATGCGTGATGTTTTGACTGACATTCAGGATGGAACTTTTGCTAACCGCTTTATCGCCGACCAAGATGCTGGAGCCCCAGAATTCCTAGCACTTAGAGCCAAGGGAGAGGCACACCCGATTGAGGCAGTTGGAAGAAGCCTTAGAAAGCTCTTCTCCTGGATCAAAAACTCCGACGACTACCAAGAGGGTAAAGCAGCCCGTTAAATTGCTTGGATATTCGGGAATAAATCGAGTAATCATTCGGTTTGTTTAGGTGATATTGGCAACCAGCCAATTTGCTAGCCAAGGGAGTATGTTTTGAGCGAAAATCCAAAGTGTGTGTCATGCGGAAGCGAGCTGATTCCAATTGTTTACGGTCTTCCTTCACCAGAAGATTTTGATAAGGAAGAAGAGGGGAAGTTTATCCTCGGCGGTTGTATCGTATCCGATGATGATCCGCATTGGACTTGCCCGAGCTGTGGAAAGCAGTTCTAATTACTAAGCCGGTAAACCTCTTCGATGATTCCAGAGGGATACTCTTTTTCATCGGTCAGGGTGAAGTTGTTGTAGGCAGTGTCGTCTTCGAAAGCAAGAACGCCTGAGCCTAACTCTTCTGGGCAGACAAAAAGTCTCATGGTATCAATCAAGTTTTCTTCTAACAACTGCCTCACAACATTTGCCCCACCCATGACAAAGAGATTCCCTGGATGTTTGGCCGCGATTAGATCTAAAACTTGCTTTATTTCACCACCGGTAAAGACCAAATTGTCGTCTTGGATATCGTCGTAGAGCTCGGGAATGTGGGTTAGCACGTACGTGGGCAGAGGCCTTGGTCCTTGGACGCCATTTTCAATTTCAAAATCAAAGGTTGCGCGGCCCATCAAAATGGCTGCAGATGACCCGATTAACTGCACATAGCCGTAGTCCTCACCGCTGGCTAGGTATTTCTCAGCCCAGGACATATCACCATCTGGACCGGCAAGGTAACCATCACTTGAGATAGCAGCGTAAAAGATCCGTTCGGTCACACAACCAAGACTAAGCGAGCAAAGGTAAGATTGTCTTACGCTTCGCTGGTGTAGCAGAAAATCCCCCCTTAGGAAAAATCTTGAGTAAACCTATTGTCCTTATTGCCGAGGAGTTGTCTCCGGCAACAGTGGCAGCTCTTGGGCCTGATTTCGAAGTTAGAAATGTTGATGGCACCGACCGTGCTGCCCTTCTTGCCGAGCTGGCTGAAGCTTCGGCGATTTTGGTTCGCTCGGCAACTCAGGTAGATGCCGAGGCAATTGCAAGTGCGCCAAAATTGAAGGTTATTGCCCGTGCTGGGGTAGGACTAGACAACGTGGACATCAAAGCTGCCACCAGTGCTGGAGTAATGGTGGTAAACGCACCAACCTCGAATGTGATCTCGGCTGCCGAGTTGGCCATAGGACATATCTTTGCCTTGGCCAGAAACATTCCTGATGCCAATGCCTCATTGAAAGCTGGGCAGTGGCAGCGATCCAAATACACCGGTGTCGAGCTGTATGAAAAAACCATCGGAATTGTCGGACTCGGTCGGATTGGAACCCTCGTTGCGCAGCGCCTTGCCGGGTTTGGTGCAACGTTGATTGGTTATGACCCGTACGTAACCGCAGCCAGAGCAGAGCAAATCGGTGTTGAGTTAGTCGATTTAGCAGACCTGATGAAAAGATCAGATTTCATCACTATTCACATCCCGAAGACCCCGGAAACTACTGGACTAATTGGCTCTGCTGAATTTGAATTGGCCAAGGACAGCCTAAGAATTGTGAATGCCTCACGTGGGGGAATTATTGATGAAGATGCGCTTTATCAAGCGCTTAAGTCAAAAAGGATTGCTGCAGCAGGGCTGGACGTTTTCGTCAGCGAACCCCCAACTGGCTCACCGCTTTTAGAACTTGAAAACATCATTGTCACACCGCACCTTGGCGCGTCCACTGATGAAGCCCAAGAGAAAGCCGGTATCTCGGTTGCTAAGAGCGTCCGTTTGGCTCTGGCAGGAGATCTTGTGCCAGACGCGGTCAATGTCGCCGGTGGGGTAATTGACCCTTCGGTTCGCCCGGGTATTGCCCTGATGGAAAATATGGGTCAGATTCTGTTTGGCATTTCGGGCGGCAATGTTGCTTCGATCGACGTTGAGGTGCGCGGTGAGATTGCAGCGCACGATGTTTCGGTTTTGAAACTAGCTGGGCTCAAAGGTTTCTATCAAAATGCTGTCACCGAGCAGGTGTCCTACGTTAACGCGCCGCTTTTAGCCGAATCAAGGGGAGTGGAAGTTAAGCTTTCGGTTGATTCAAAGAGCGAAGAGTATCGAAATGTAACCACGATCCGGGCCGGTCTACAAGACGGTTCAGTGCATTCCGTTTCTGGAACGGTAATCGGTCCAAAGCTGATTCAGAAAATAGTGAACATCAATGGCTACGACATCGACTTAGCCGTTGCCAAGCATCTAGTAATGATGATCTATACCGACCGCCCTGGCGTTGTTGCTATCTACGGTAAGGCTTTTGCAGAAAATAACATCAACATAGCTGCTATGCAGATTGCCAGAAATTCTAAGGGCGGCAAGGCCCTATCTGTAATTACGGTTGATTCGCCGGTCCCAGCAGAAGTTTTGGATCAGGTCGCCATCGCCATTGATGCCGAGGTGCTTAGAGCTATAAGTCTTGCGCTTGACTAACGGCTTGGCTCAATCGATAGCTCTCTGCCAGAATCAACCCAGGCTTGTGTCCCGCCAGCTACTGAAACCACGTCATAGCCCTGTTGTTCAAGGTAGTTTGCGATAGTAAGCGATCGCACTCCGCCAAGACAAATCACGAAGATTCTCGCCCCATCGTCCAATTCATCCAGTCGGTTTGGCACCTCGTTCATCGGGATGTGTTTGGCGTTAGGGACGTGGCCATCCTGCCATTCGTAATCTTCCCTAACATCTAGCACGAATCCCTGATTGGCTATTGCATCGGCCAATTCCGCTACTGTTACTTCAGTTGCCATTTCCTATTCCTCCAACTCTTAGTTTAGGTAAAGTTGTTAACAGATTTGAGATTGGAGCAGTTATGAAGCGTTTGAAACTGGCCCTAACTACATTTGTTGCCGCCACACTAATCCTTGGCCTGTCAAGTTGCGGTGGGGTAAAACTTGAGGTTAGCGATGTCACGGCTATTGTTGACATCCGATCCGCTTCTGATTTTGAAAAGAGCCACATCGTCGGCTCAATTAACCTTGATTTTGATGCCGGGTCTTTCGCCGCACAAGCCACAAACCTTCGACGAAATGGTAAGTATTACATTTATGGCAAGGATGAAGCTCAGGTCTCTAAGGCAATGGATGATCTGAACATGATGGGATTTGTAAACGTAACTAATATCGGTAGCTTTGAGGATGCCAAACGGCTGCTCCCGCTCGGGGTAACCCCTTAGTGTCCAACCGAAACTGGGATAAGAAGTATTCCACCGATGAATACATCTATACCAAAACCGCGAATCGCTTCGTAGTCGAGTACTGCGAGACACTGAAGGGTACTACCGCAATAGATTTAGCCGGTGGCGAGGGTAGAAATTCTATTTGGCTAGCCAAATTGGGTTACCAGGTCGAAAACATTGATTTTTCTCAAGTCGCCTTAGATAAGTTTCTTAGATTCGCTGAAGAGGAGAAATTACTCGATAGGGTATTGGCAACCTGCGCTGATGCCACCAAATTCAAATCCCAACTCAACCAGGTTGATCTCGGGTTAATTGCCTATCTGCAGATTCCGCAGAGAAAATTAGCCAAGGCGATTAAGCGCCTAGCAAAAACCATTAGACCTGGAGGACATCTTTTTGGTGTTTGGCACTCCAGGGATAATCTCAAATCTGGTTTTGGCGGTCCGCAAGATCCAAAGGTGCTGCCAAACCGGGAAAGCATTACGAAAGCGCTCGAGGGATGCGGCCTTGAAATAGTTGAGCTAAAAAATCGAGATGGCCAGATTCAAACCAGAGAAGGATTAAAGCCATCCATCACCCTTGTGCTCTTAGCCAAGCGAGTTAGTGACTAACAAAGTAAAGTTGGATTATCTCAATCCAGAAGGTGTTTTAGTTGTGTCTAAGCAAATCAGTATTGGAGTAATCGGTGGCGACGGCATCGGCCCCGAAGTTACCCGCCTAGCGCTAGAGGCGATCGACTTAGCTACTCGCGGTTCGGGAGTTGAGTTCAAAACCACAGAATACGATTTTGGCGCTAAGCGATACCTGGCAACCGGGGAAGTTCTTACCGACTCTGAATTGGCTGCGTTAAGCGAGCATGATGCAATTCTGCTTGGGGCAATCGGTGATCCTTCCGTGCCATCGGGAGTTCTGGAGCGAGGGTTACTGCTGAAATTACGTTTTAGTTTCGATCACTACATCAATTTGCGACCGACTAAGTTGTATCCGGGAGTGATTAGCCCACTGGCAGATGCCGGGAAAATAGATTTTGTTGTTGTCCGCGAAGGTACCGAAGGCGCATACGTTGGTAACGGCGGTGCCATTCGAGTCGGGACCGATGAGGAAGTTGCAAACGAAACTTCAGTCAACACTCGTTTTGGGGTGGAGCGTTGCGTAAGGTATGCATTTGAGTTGGCTGCCAATCGCGAACGTAAAAAGCTCACCTTGGTGCACAAGCACAACGTCTTGATAAATGCTGGTTCGCTTTGGTCTAGAACGGTTGATGATGTTGCAAAAGAATTCCCAACCGTGAAAGTTGACTATCAGCACGTTGATGCCGCAACCATATACATGGTGAATGACCCAGAGCGTTTTGATGTGATTGTCACCGATAATTTATTCGGCGACATCCTTACCGACCTTGCCGCTGCTATCGGGGGCGGAATTGGTTTAGCTGCATCGGGAAATATCAATCCAACCGGAAAATTCCCGAGTATGTTTGAGCCAGTTCACGGTTCCGCACCAGATATTGCTGGTAAAAATATCGCTGATCCAACTGCCGCGATACTCTCAGCCGCCATGCTCTTAGATCACCTGGGCAATCCGGTAGCCTCGGCCAGGATTGAAAGTGCTGTGGCTAGTGACTTGGCAGCTCGTGCTGATGCCAAACGCAGCACCACTGAAATTGCCGAAAGTATTTTTAGCAAACTTTAGAGACGGAAGAAAAATGGAATTCAAAATAATCAGATCCGATAATCCGGTCTCCGAAACCGAACGCGAAGCACTACTTGAAAGTCCCGCATTTGGCGTTAACTTTACCGACCACCAGGTCATTATCGAGTGGACTGAAGAGGAAGGTTGGCATAACGCTAGGGTTGAGCCTTACGGTCCGATGCTGATGGATCCTTCGAGTGCTGTATTGCATTACGGCCAAGAAGTTTTCGAAGGCATCAAGGCCTATCGACACCAAGATGGTTCGATTCACACATTTAGGCCGCAAGCCAATGGCCTGAGGCTGCAGCGTTCAGCGCACCGCATGGCCTTGCCTGAACTGCCAGTGGATGTTTTTGTTGATTCACTGCGACAGCTGATTTCGGTTGACCATGCCTGGGTACCTGAGCCGGTGAACGAGAAGACTTTATACTTCAGACCATTTGAGATAGCGGCGGAAAACTTCCTCGGTGTTCGTGCCGCCAAGCGCGCTGAGTACCGAGTCATAGCAAGCCCTGTCGGGCCATATTTCACCGGAGGTCTAAAGCCGGTCTCAATCTGGATCGCCTTGGATTCGGCAAGAGCAGGAAAGTATGGAACAGGGGAAGCTAAAACTGGTGGTAACTACGCGGCTAGCCTGCTTGCGCAAAACGAAGGCTATGCCAACGGTTGCTCCCAGGTACTCTTTTTAGATGCAGACACTCACACTCACATCGAGGAACTAGGGGGTATGAATGTCTTCTTGGTTTATAAAGATGGTCACGTGGTTACCCCAGCCTTAGACGGCACCATTCTGCGCGGTATCACCCGCGACTCAATCATCCAACTACTTCGCGATCGGGGTATTGAGGTCCAGGAACGTCAGGTCGATCTTGCCGAATTGCGCGAGGGTTATAACTCTGGTGCGATTAGTGAAGTATTCGCCTGTGGCACAGCGGCCGTAATTACACCGGTTGGCAAGTTCGTTAGCCGTGAGGAAATAATCGGTCCGGAAAATGCTGAGCCGGGCGAACTGACGATTAGCCTTCGTGAAGAACTTACCGGCATTCAGTACGGAAGAATTCCAGATCGACACAACTGGTTAGTGAAACTGCGCTGATGCGGATTGCCAAATTTCAAGCCGGTGACAAACTCGGCTGGGGTCTAGTTGATGGGCCAGAGCTGGTGGTTTTTCGTGGCCATCCGCTCTTTCAAGGTTACGAAACTACTGGTGAAAGAGTTGCAATCAAAGATATAACGCTGCTACCACCAATACTGCCAACCAGCAAGATTGTTTGTATTGGTAAAAACTATGCAGACCACGCTGCTGAGATGGGTGGCGATGCGCCTATAGAGCCGCTTATTTTTCTAAAACCAACTACCTCTGTGATTGGCCCCGACGAACAAATCGTTCTTCCAAAAATCTCAAACCAAGTGGACTATGAGGGTGAGCTCGCTGTTGTAATCGGTGCCTTAGCCAAAAATGTTTCAATTGATCAAGCGAACGATTACATCTGGGGATACACCATTGCAAACGATGTGACGGCTAGGGATATTCAAAACATTGATGGCCAATGGACCAGGGCTAAAGGTTTTGATACCTTTTGTCCGCTCGGTCCCTGGGTTGAGACTGAGTTTAACCCAGAGGAACAAATCTTAGAAACCAGGGTCGATGGAGAGGCAAAGCAACGGGCTTCAGTGGACTTGATGGTTCATAAGGTGCCAAGAATTATTCAGCACGTCTCCGAAGCGATGACTCTAATGCCGGGCGATGTCATTCTCACTGGAACTCCAGCTGGGATTGGCCCAATCACTTCGGGGCAAATAGTTGAAGTTAGCATTGAGGGCATCGGAACACTATCCAACCCTGTCGCTTAGACTTATCTGGTTATGGCAAATCAAATTACCGCCCCTTTTTCAACCGCTACTGGAAAAGACATTCGCGTTCGGTTTTGTCCTTCACCAACCGGAACACCACACGTAGGGCTAGTTCGAACTGCCTTATTTAACTGGGCGTATGCTCGCCATACCGGTGGAACATTCATTTTCAGAATCGAAGACACTGACGCCGAACGCGATAGCGAAGAATCTTTTGAGATGATTCTTGATGGCTTACGCTGGCTGGGCTTGAACTGGGATGAGGGAGTTGGCGTTGGCGGCCCAAACGAGCCCTACCGTCAGTCGCAGCGTACCGGGATTTACCTCGATGTAATCGAGAAGCTGAAAGCATCTGGGCACATTTATGAAAGTTTCCTAACCGGCGAAGAAATCGACGAGCGCAACAAAGCTAATGGAAGGGCGGTTCAGCTCGGCTACGATAACTCGGAGCGAGAGTTAACGGAAGAGCAGAAGGCTAAGTATCGGGCCGAAGGTAGGACACCTGCACTTCGGGTTAGAGTTCCCGATGTTGATATCAGCTTTACCGATCTGGTCCGCGGTGAAATTACTTTTCCGGCGGGCTCTTTTCCTGACTTTGTGGTAGTTCGCCCTAACGGCCAACCTCTCTACACTTTGGTAAATCCAGTCGATGACGCCCTAATGGGGGTAACTCACGTACTTCGTGGTGAGGATCTATTGTCGTCAACTCCAAGGCAGATCGCTTTATACAACGCAATGTTCGAAGCTGGGATAACCAATTTCATCCCACAGTTCGGTCATTTGCCATTTGTGATGGGTGAAGGAAACAAAAAACTAAGTAAACGTGATCCGGAGTCAAACCTGTTCCATCATCGCGACAGAGGGTTCATTCCCGAAGGACTACTAAACTATCTGGCTCTTTTAGGTTGGAGCATAAGCGCCGAACGGGATGTCTTTACCTTAGACGAAATGGTTGAAGCGTTTGATGTTAAGGATGTGAATCCTAATCCAGCAAGATTCGATCAGAAGAAAGCTGATGCGATAAATGCCTCACACCTGAGATTGCTTGGAATTGATGATTTCACCAAGCGAGTAATACCTTATCTGCAGGCTGAAAATGTTATTGGTGAAAATCCATCGGAGCAAGAACTAGACATCCTGCGTCAGGCAACTCCGCTGATTCAAGAGCGTATAACTGTTTTATCAGAGGCAGTTCCGATGCTCTGGTTCTTGTTCTGCAAGGCCAGAGATGTAGTAATAGAGCCGGATGCGAAAGCCGGTCTACCAGAAAACAGCAAGGCCATAACAGAAGCTTCAATTGAGGTACTTGACGAAATCGAAGTTAGCCAGTGGCAGACCGAACGAATCCAAAAGGCACTTAACACCAAACTAATTGAGCAAATGGGCGAGAAGCCACGTAATGCCTTTGGGCCGCTAAGAACAGCTATCTCTGGTCGAAGGGTCTCGCCACCTCTATTTGAATCCATGGAAATCCTAGGTAAAGAGGAAACTCTCGACCGCCTAAAGTTGTTTGCTAGCCACGTTTAGCCCCAGATAGAATGGGAAATCGAGCCCAAACGGCTCAATTGGGATATGGTGTAATTGGCAACACGAGTGATTCTGGTTCATTTGTTCTAGGTTCGAGTCCTGGTATCCCAGCTCTAGGTAAGGCGAAAACCCTTACCTTTATTGCTTTAATGGGGGTGTGCGAAAACTAGAACGTAATGAAGCAGACCTTTACTTCGAGCTGCTTGAGCCTAAA
The DNA here is from genome assembly GCA_964394575.1 of uncultured Rhodoluna sp. Lineage (GTDB taxonomy): Bacteria > Actinomycetota > Actinomycetes > Actinomycetales > Microbacteriaceae > Rhodoluna. Next base: position 111,125 of record CAYMYB010000001.1, read on the forward strand.
GAGGCAAAAATACTAATAGACCTTAGAAAACGGCTGGTAAAGCTTGCCGGAGCCGAGAAGGATCTGATCATCAGCTATCAGCTGCCGACCATTCGGGTTTCTGGGAAAAATTTCTTGGCCTTTGCAGCCTGGAAGAACTTCTACTCGATCTATCTGTTATCCGGCTCGCTTGGTAAGAAATTGGTCAAAACGCTAAAGCAGGGGGAGTTGGATAAATCTGTTATTCGGTTCCGCTGGGATGAAAAAGTCAGCGATGAAACCCTAGAACTAATTATCAAAGCCAAAAATAAAGAACTAATCGAGCGAGCTAAAGCTTGATAGAATCGCCAGGTAGCAGGTAACTGAATTTTCCGCCTTTGCTCTCCGTGATTGCCCGGACCCGACCGTTATTCAAGTTATGGCCAAATTCGCTAAGTAGGGCATTGTGAGTGGGCATCGACTGGTTGTGTTCAACCGCCGAAACAAAATCCATCACCTCGGACATTTTTAGCCAAGGTGCACTGGTTGGTACCGCCAACATCTCAACCTTTCTATCGGGCTGAGTAAAACTATCGCCAGGGTAATAAAGCAGATTGTTTACCAGCACGGCGCGGTTTTCAATTACCGGAATGCTCGGGTGGATGACCGCGTGCAGGTCCCCGAAAAATTCCAAACTGAATGGGCCAACCTCGTAATAGTCCCCGTGATACACCACCACGGTGTTGTAGTTTGCTAGCCGTTTAGCCACATCGCCGGGGCAATAAATGACTGCTTGCGGGTTTAGTGCAACGATGCGATCTAGTTGCTGTTCATAGCAATGATCATCATGGGCGTGGGTTATCACTATTGCCAGAACATCGCTAAGCCCATCTTGTGCTTCAGAGTATGCACCAGGGTCTAAAACTAGTTTTTTGCCAGCCTGCTCAAATATCAGGCAGGCATGGGTCTGCTTGGTAACCTTCATAAGTTGAGAATACAAGGCTCAGCGAGGTTATCGGCTATAATTGGAGATACCCCTAGGGGGTATTCAAGGAGATTCAGCAAATATGTCCCACCCAGTTGAGCATGACTGCAAGGCACACAATTCAGCTAGCGATCCACGCTGTGTATGTGATCACAATCCAGGCGGTGAATGCCACTGTCCACCAAATGAGTGCAAGTGTGACCGCGAACACCACCTAGTCGGCAAAACCCAGGAGGGTCACAACTGCTGTGCAACCGGTGGCGAGCACCAGCATGCCGATTCACATTCGCACGATCATTCCCACCACGGTCATGCTGGCCATGATCACTCCCATCACGATCCCAACATGTTTAAAAAGCAGGTTTTATTCTCGACTCTTTTGACTATCCCGGCCGTTTACTTTTCACATACCGTTCAAATGCTGCTGGGCTACCAAGCACTTAGCTTCCCTGGTTCAAATTACATTCCAGCGGTAGCTGGAATCATTCTTTTCTTCAGCTCGGGTCGAGTATTCCTAACTACCGGCTGGCAAGAAATAAAAGCCAAGCAGCCAGGCATGATGGCCCTGATTGCTATGGCTTTGACTGTAGCTTTTGCCTACTCGCTGTTTCTTACCACTACAGACCTGTTCGGCTATAACTTTGGCCACATGGACTTCTGGTGGGAGCTAGCCACCCTGGTTACCATCATGTTGATTGGGCATTGGATTGAGATGTCCGCAGTGATGAGTGCCTCCAATGCTCTTGGCGAGCTAAAGAGTCTGCTACCAGATACCGCGTTACTGGTAAATGGTAAAAAACAACTGACCGTTCCAGTCAGCCAGATAAAAGTTGGTGACCAAATCATGGTCGGTCCCGGAGCATCGGTTCCAGTTGACGGTGTTGTTTTGACCGGCTCCGCAAAACTTGACGAGTCGATGCTCACCGGTGAATCAACCTTGGTTGAGAAATCTGAAGGTGCAACAGTTTTTGCTGGCACTACAGTTAGCGCAGACAGCGATCTGAAACTAGGCTCGCTAGTTATTCAGGCAACTGGCACGGGTGCAAACACCGCTTTCAGCCAAATTCTAAAACTTGTGGAACAGGCGCAGCAGTCGAAATCTAAGACTCAGCGTCTGGCTGACAAAGCTGCCGGTTGGTTATTCTATGTAGCCTTTGCCGCTGCCTTTGTTACCGCTATCTACTGGTGGCTAAACGGCACCCAGAGTGCAGATTTTGTTTTAGAGAGAATTGTTACTGTGCTGGTTATCGCCTGTCCACACGCACTGGGGCTAGCTATTCCTCTGGTTACCTCAATCACCACGGCAAAAGCTGCAACCTCCGGTTTACTAATTAGAAACCGACAAATGTTTGAACAGGCAGCAAAATTGCACGCAGTGCTTTTTGATAAGACCGGAACATTGACATACGGTAAGCGCGGAGTAAGTGCAATTCGAGTTGCTAATAAGTCAAAATTGCAGGACGAGAATAAGATCCTTAGTCTTGCCGCGGCTGTCGAATTCAACAGCGAGCACTCAATTGCCAAGGCGATTGTCGAAGCCGCCGCTTCTCGAAACCTAAAACTAAACCAGGCTAAAGGCTTTGAAGCTCTAGCTGGTAAGGGAGTAAGCGCTAAGGTTGGAAAGTTTGAAGTACTGGTAGGGTCGCCTGCTCTTTTGGTAGAGCGCAATATTCGCATGGAAGTTATTGATTTGGTGTGGGCTGATCAAGCCACCGGTTCGGGTAACACCGTTATTTGTGTGGTTGTCGACGGAGTTCTGGAAGGCTTAATCAAGCTAGGCGACTTGATTAGAGAATCAGCCGCTCTGGCAGTCTACGAATTGCAGCGGGAGCGCATTCGTGTCGGAATTCTTACCGGCGATGCCAGAGGCGTGGCCGATTACGTAGCTAAAGAAATTAGCGTCAGCGAGATTTATGCCGAAACGCTTCCTTGGCAGAAGGCAGAGATCATCAAAGGCTTGCAAAAAGATAAGTCAGTGGTTGGCTTTGTTGGTGATGGTGTTAACGACGCCCCGGCCCTGGCTCAGGCCGATGTTAGCTTCGCCGTTGGCGCTGGCACAAATGTTGCAATTGAATCAGCCGGTATCGTGCTGATTAGCGATGATCCGCAGGCAGTAGTTCGTGCTGTGAAACTAAGTAAGCGGGTCAGGGCTAAATCGCTGCAGAATCTGTGGTGGGCAGCAGGTTATAACATTCTGGCAATACCGTTGGCGGCTGGACTATTTATGCCACTAGGTTTGGTTCTAACTCCTGCACTGGGAGCTGTATTGATGTCGCTTTCAACCTTGATTGTCGCCATCAATGCCCAGACACTTAGAAAGAACTAATGGGGAAACTAGGGATAGTTATAAATCCGAGCTCAGGTCGCGGTAGGGGAAAACGCGACGGTGAATTGGCTAAAGCAGAATTTGCCAAGCATGGGGTAGATCTGATTGATCTTTCCGGACCAGATTTTCTAACCGCAAGTAAGAACGCTGAGACTGCCGTGAAGGCAGGAAGTATCGATGGCCTGGTTGTAGTCGGTGGCGATGGCATGTTTCACCTAGGCGTGAACGCTACTGCAAAAACCGATGTCCCGATGGGCCTCATCGCATCCGGCACCGGCAATGACTCGGCCCGCGCTCTTGGTATACCTATCCATGACGTAGTTGCCTGCGTTAAACGAATTATCGATAAATTTGACAAGACTCGTCTGGTTGATTTGATTGAGTCGATTTCAGATTCGAAACACTTTTACTCCTTCGGTGCAGTAAGCGCCGGTTTTGATGCATTAGTAAACAAGAGAGCTAATACCTGGCGCTGGATTAAAGGCCCAATCAAATATCGCTTCGCGATGTATCGGGAATTGGCAGCATTCAAACCAATTCCATATAGAGCGGTAATTGACGGGGTTGAACGAATCTTCAAAGCGAATCTTTGCACGGTGGCTAATTCACCAAGCTACGGTGGTGGCCTATACATCACGCCAGAGGCAAAGGTAGAGGACGGCACTTTAGATCTTTTTATCCTAAATTCGATTAGTCGAATGGAACTAATAAAACTCTTCCCAACCGTATACGAGGGAAAACATGTAACGCATCCAGCAGTGGAAATAATTCGGGCTGAGAAGATAATGCTGGATTCACCTGGCATGCCCGCATATTCTGATGGCGAGCACGTTGGCGAATCGCCGGTTACTTGCCAGATAGCACCCAAAGCTCTGCGGGTATACGCCTAGTATTTGGGGCTGGTTCAAACACCAAGGCTCTGGCATAATAGAGAAGTTGCTTTGACGGCCCCATCGTTTAGCGGCCTAGGACGCTGCCCTCTCACGGCAGTAGCGCGGGTTCAAATCCCGCTGGGGTCACCAATTCCGCCAGCAGAATGCTTGGCGGAATTATTTTTTTATGACACAGGCTAGGGTTTAACTGATGCAGCTAAACGAATTTCATCCGGAAAGTGTCCGCTCATTGGCTAGTGGGCTAATTGATCAAGTCTGCTTTGTCCCGCGCCTACCAACCCCAGGTGGTGATGTCCTTGCCACAAAGACTTTCAATCAGGTTGGGGGAGCGTTAAATCTTGAGGCCACGGTCAGCCGATTAGGGTTACGAGCTATTCACAGCACGCCGCTTGGACAGGGGCCTCGGGCCGATCAGATTCGTGAAGCCATGATCCGTGAAAAGGTTGAGATTGACGCCATTGAGGATTACTCCCGAGGTGATAGCGGACTGTGCATGACTTTTGTTGAACCAAACGGCCAACGCAGTTTTGTGACCCAGAGCGGCGCTGAAGGTCTTCGGGATATCCGTGAACTTGAGCAGTATGACTACGCGGAAAACAGCTGGTTAGTTATCTACGGTTATGAACTGGTTTATCCAACCTCGAGAGATGCCTTTAGGCAATTATTTGAATCTGGAAAAATCAAAAGCAGGATAGTTTTTGATCCGGGCCCAACCACAGCAGAACTATCGGAATATTTTTTGACTTGGCTTGGAGCAAACGCCACGTTAATTTCTTGCAATCAGAGTGAGTACCAAAAGCTAAGCACATATCTCTCCCAAGATGTTTGGCTTCTACTGCGTAAGGGAGCGGATGGGGCCGAGTTGCACCATGGTGGTCAATTGATAGCGGATGCACCTGGTCGAAAGGTACCAGTGGTTGATACCAATGGTGCAGGGGATATTCACACTGGAACATTTTTAGCTGCGCTTAATGCTGGAAACTCGGCTCAGGAATCGCTTGAACTAGCCTGCCGTGCTGCTGAATTCTCAATTCAGCGCGAAGGTGGCTGCACCGGCCCTACTTGGCAGCAGCTGCTTGAGCTGCGTTAGATCTTCTACCCAGCGTGACCGATAGTAGCGCGATGGTAATCACGGGAAGTAGCGCGAACAAATTCAAGCCACCGAACGCCACCGCGGTAAGTATGCTACCGGCGACCGCACCTCCGGTTGCGCCGGAAAGATTCATAAGCGAATCGCTGACTCCCTGAACATTGGTTTTTTCATCGGCCGGTAGCGAAGACGACAGTAGCGCTGATCCGGCAACCGTTGATGCCGACCAACCCAAACCCAGAAGTGTCAGCCCGATGGTTACCAACCACCGATTGTCCTGTCCGAAACCAGCCGTAGCTAATGCGGCTAGATAGGTTAGCTGCCCGATTACGATCATCGGAATCTTGCCCACCTTGTCGGCAAGTATTCCCATCACCGGAGATAAGGCATACATGCCTGCGATGTGAAGGCTAATCGTAAAGCCGACTACAACGATGTCATATCCCAGATCTTGCATGTGAACCGGGGTCATGCTCATAACCGAAACCATCACCATGTGTGAAAGTGCGATGCTCATGACCGCATAGCGGGCCAGGGCATTCTGCTTTAGCGTTGCCATTGCAGATTTAAGCGAGATTTTATGCTTCGGTGTTCCGGCATCGGCTTGTATTTGTTGGGCATACTTAAGCGGATCGGGTTTGAGACCAAACCAGAAAACCGCGGTGGAACAAATTTGTGCAGCAACAGTAAATAAGAAGGGTCCGGTAAGCGGGGGCATACCGAGAATGTGGCCTAGTGCTTCACCTGGTCCAAACAGGTTAGGTCCAGTTACTGCCCCTACCGTGGTTGCCCAAACTACCAAGCCGATTGATCGACCGGTGCGACCGGTAATCGGGATATCGGTAGCGGCAAATCTTGCTTGGAGGCCGGTGGCTGATCCGGCACCGAGCAGAAATATCCCCAATAACAGCAGTGGGAAGAAGCGAACGGTGGCTGAGAGAATAACTAGCAGTGCACCGCTGATAGCGAAGGCAGCTCCGATAGCCAAGGCCGGTCGGCGTCCTTTAGCGTAGGCCAAGCGCGATAGCGGGATAGCCCAAATAGCTGCTCCCAGGGTGCTGAAGGTTGCTGCAGCCCCCGCCCAGGCCTCAGTGCCACTCAGATCTCGAGCCAGCAGAGAGCCAATTGACAGTACCGAACCTAGCCCAAACCCGCCTAGAACCTGACCAAGAGCCAAAACCCTGATAGTTCGGCGGTGAATCTGCTCAATATTGCTCACCCTGCCAATCTACGCCACGCTGGTAAACTTGAGGTTCAACCTCATTTATTAGGTGTCCAAAGATGGCCGAAAAACCCCTAACCCTAGCCGAAAAGATTTGGCGAGACCACCTGGTGGTCAAGGGTGAATCTGGCGCACCTGATCTTCTCTATATCGACTTGCATCTGGTGCACGAGGTGACCAGCCCTCAGGCTTTTGATGGCTTGCGTATGGCTGGCCGAGCGGTCAGAAGGCCAGATTTGACCATAGCCACCGAGGACCACAACACCCCAACCATCGATATAGATAAGCCAATCGCAGATCCGACCAGCCGAACCCAAATTGAAGCACTCAGGAACAACGCCAGAGAGTTTGGCATCAGAATTCACTCTCTGGGAGATATCGACCAAGGCATCGTCCACGTGGTTGGACCACAGCTTGGACTAACCATGCCGGGTATCACAGTGGTCTGTGGAGATTCCCACACTTCAACTCACGGTGCCTTCGGTGCCTTAGCCATGGGTATTGGAACCAGCGAAGTGGAGCACGTTTTAGCCACCCAGACTTTACCGCTAGCTCCATTCAAGACCATGGCGATAAATGTTGAGGGAACTCTTCGAGAAGGAGTAACCGCCAAGGACATTATCTTGGCGGTGATTGCTCAAATTGGTACCGGTGGTGGCCAGGGTTATGTTTTGGAATACCGCGGTAGTGCTATACGTGCTCTTTCCATGGAGGGCCGTATGACAATCTGCAACATGTCAATTGAAGCTGGTGCCAGAGCCGGCATGGTTGCCCCAGATGAAACAACCTTTGCCTACTTAAAATCAAGACCGCATGCCCCAACTGGAAGCAACTGGGATGAAGCAGTTCTTTATTGGAAGTCACTGGTAACCGATGAAGGAGCTGTGTTTGATAAAGAAGTATTCCTCGATGCTTCAGCGCTCGATCCTTTTGTAACCTGGGGAACAAACCCAGGTCAAGGAGTTTCATTGAATGATGTTATTCCAGACCCAGATAGTTTTACGGATCCAAACGAGCGAGCTGCCGCTATAAGAGCACTTGAGTACATGGATCTAAAACCTGGCATAAAAATGAAAGACATTCGAGTCGATACGGTATTTCTGGGATCCTGCACGAACTCAAGAATAGAAGATCTTCGGGCAGCAGCAAAAATTATTGCTGGCAAGAAAAAGGCCGAGCACATCCGCATGATGGTGGTACCTGGCTCGCAGAAGGTAAGAGTTCAAGCGGAAGAAGAAGGTCTGGATAAGATTTTCAAAGACTTTGGAGCTGAGTGGCGCTTTGCCGGTTGCTCGATGTGTCTTGGCATGAACCCGGACCAACTCGCGCCAGGTGAGCGAGCGGCCTCTACCTCAAATCGAAATTTTGAAGGACGTCAGGGTAAAGGTGCCAGAACGCACCTGGTATCCCCGCTGGTAGCGGCAGCCACTGCGATACGCGGCACGCTTTCTGCCCCAGCAGATTTGGTGGATAACTGATGGAAAAATTTAGCGTTTTTTCTGGGATTGCAGTCCCATTGCGAAGGTCAAATGTTGATACCGACCAAATCATTCCGGCGGTTTATCTAAAGCGCATCACTAAATCAGGTTTCGAAGATGCCCTTTTTGCTTCTTGGCGAAGCGATCCAGAATTCGTTTTGAATAAAGAGCCGTTTAATCGAGGTCAGGTTCTAGTTGCTGGGCCAGACTTCGGCACTGGGTCGTCCAGGGAACACGCCGTATGGGCGTTGCGTGATTACGGCTTTAGAGTTGTGCTTTCGCCTAAGTTTGCCGATATTTTCCGCGGCAACGCTGGTAAACAGGGGCTGGTGACCGGTCAGATTAGCGAAGCAGACACTAAGCGACTCTGGGATGCCATTGAAGCAGATCCGGGAGTTGAAATAACCGTGGACCTGACCACCAAGGTCGCTAGGTTAAAAGATATCTCAGTTAGTTTTGAGATTGATGAATACACTAGGTGGCGCTTATTGGAAGGTCTGGATGATATAGCGCTCACCCTGACTAACCAATTGGCAATTGATGAATTTGAGAAACGACGTCCAGCTTGGATGCCGAAGACACTACCAGCGAGGAACTAGATGAGTCAGATAACAGTCGATGGCGGAAAACCGCTAGTTGGTAGAGTCGATGTCCGCGGAGCAAAGAATCTCGTAACCAAAGCTATGGTTGCCGCACTGTTGGGTGAAAGTGCCAGCGTACTAAAAGACGTTCCTAAAATAAGCGATGTCGAAGTGGTCCAGAGATTACTTGAACTGCATGGCGTGAAGATTGATTTTGATGATTCTGGAGTAATGAAGTTAGATCCAACCAATGTGAAATCAGCTCGCATGGTGGATATCGATGCCCACGCTGGTTCTTCTCGTATTCCAATTTTGTTTTGCGGCCCGCTACTTCATCAACTGGGTGAAGCCTTCATTCCAGATTTGGGCGGTTGCCACATCGGAGATCGTCCGGTCGACTACCACTTCGACGTGTTACGAAGCTTCGGTGCAGTTATCGAGAAACTACCTAATGGCACAAGACTTTCCGCTCCAGAGGGATTGCGCGGTGCGAAGATTTCTCTGCCATATCCAAGTGTTGGCGCTACTGAACAGGTCTTGCTCACGGCAACCAAGGCAGAAGGTCTGACTGAATTATCCGGTGCCGCGGTGGAACCAGAGATTATGGACCTAATTGCTATTTTGCAGAAGATGGGAGCAATCATTTCGGTTGATACCGACCGAGTGATTCGCATCGAAGGAGTAAGTTCGCTAAACGGCTACACCCACCGGGCACTCTTCGACAGAAATGAGGCGGCCAGCTGGGCAGCCGCGGCCCTGGCCACCGGCGGGGAAATCATGGTTGGTGGAGCCAGACAGTTGGAGATGACGGCGTTCTTAAACGTCTTCCGTAAAATCGGTGGTGCTTTTGAAATTGAGGATGATGGAATCAGATTTAGTCACCCCGGCGGCCAACTGCAACCAGTGGTGATCGAGACCGATGTTCACCCCGGTTTTATGACCGATTGGCAGCAACCCCTTGTTGTAGCGCTTACTCAAGCAACTGGACTTTCGATTGTTCACGAGACCGTTTATGAAAACCGTTTTGGTTTTACCGAAGCGTTGAATCAAATGGGTGCCCAGATTCAGATCTATCGTGAGTGCCTTGGTGGAAACCCCTGCCGTTTTGGTCAGCGGAATTTTTATCACTCGGCTGTTATCTCAGGGCCAACCAAACTAAAGGGTGCCGATATTCGCGTTCCTGACCTTCGCGGTGGGTTCAGCCACATGGTGGCAGCCCTGGCAGCGGAGGGAACATCTAATGTCACCAACGTTCAACTGATTTCTCGTGGCTATGAACACTTCCTGGATAAATTAACCGCACTCGGCGCTTCATTTAGTTATACGGAATAATCTGATGGGCAAAAAATCTTCGCAGTCGCTTCAAATGCCGGAATTAAAACCCGGCAAGGAGATAACCTGGCAGATGCGGGTCTTGGCTGTAATTCTGCGACCCTGGGTGAGACTTCTCTACAAAGTTGAGGTCACCGGGATGGAGAATTTGCCGAAATCTGGCGGTTACGTTCTAGCCGCCAATCACGTCACCACTGTCGATGCCCTAGCTGTTGCATACATGATGTATTTCCGGCTGCACCGAGCACCACACTTTTTAGCAAAAGAGGGATTGTTCAAGACACCAATTGTTGGGCCAGTGCTACTGGCGGTTGGGCAGATTCCGGTATTTCGAGGTCAACGCAACAACACCGATCCTATGGAAGCGGCCTATAAAGTGCTTCGGGCTGGTCACGTTATCGGTATCTTTCCTGAAGGAACACTTACCCGAGATCCAGATCTCTGGCCGATGCGCGGCAGAACCGGAGCTATCCGCTTAGCCATTGAAACTGGTGTGCCAATTGTTCCAGTTGGGCAATGGGGAACTGAAAAGGTTATGGAAACTTACTCCTCGAAACTAAAGCCTAAGCCTTGGCATAAGGTGAACATTATTATCGGCAAGCCGATTGATGTGTCGGCTTATGTAGCTAAGAAGAATTCCACCGAAGAGCTTGTGCTTTTGACCGAAAAAGTAATGAATGAGATAACCAAGCTGGTGGAACAGCTTCGAGGCGAAAAAGCTCCTGCGAAGCGCTTTGTTCCTAGTGAGCACGGTTTACCAGATCATGGTAATTTCAAAAAGTTTTTAATCATCAAGGCAGAAAATGATCGACGCGTTGCAGCTGGGCTTGCGCCATTGCCAGCTGATGCCAAAGTCAAGTTTGGAAAAATCCGATACAAAGGGAAGGGCTAGTCGATGACAAAAATTGCAGTAATCGGTGCCGGTTCCTGGGGAACCACTTTCGCTAAAGTTTTAGTTGATGCCGGTAATCAGGTAATGCTCTGGTCAAGAAGAGAAGAACTAACTGAGGAAATCAATAACACCCACCGAAACGGTGATTACATTCCGGGCATCAACTTGCCCGCCGAGCTCATCGCCTCAAGCGACATTGCCGCTGTCTTGGCTGGTGCCACACAGGTTTATATCGCTGTTCCGTCGCAGAGCTTGAGAGCCAATCTGGAGCAGTGGGGAAAACTAATTGAACCAGAGGCCATTGTTGTTTCACTGATGAAAGGTGTGGAGCAGGGCACTGGAGCTCGGATGAGTGAGGTGATTATCGAGGTGCTCGGTATAGCCTCCGATCAGGTATGTGTAGTTTCAGGACCAAACCTTTCTCTCGAAATCGCTAGTGAACAGCCGGCAGCCTGCGTTGCGGCTTGCACTTCAAAAGAGAACGCTAAAAAAGTTGCTGCAGCTGCCACTAATAGTTATTTCACTACCTTCACCAACAAGGATGTAATCGGAACGGAGTTCGGTGGAATTCTAAAAAACCTTATCGCCGTGGCCATCGGTATCGTCAACGGAGTAGGTTACGGACAAAACACCAAAGCCTCAATTATGACTAGAGGTTTAGCTGAGATTTCTAGATTTGCCGTTGCCTTCGGGGCCAAAAAGAAAACCATGGTTGGTTTAGCTGGACTTGGTGATCTGATTGCCACATCGGAATCGCCACTGTCGCGTAATCACAAAGCCGGTGAAATGCTCGGCAAAGGTTATTCCAAACGCGAGGTACTAAAGCGGCTTTCACAAACTGCCGAGGGGCTATCCTCGGTTGCCCCGGTTTTAAAACTTGCCGCAGCTAAAGGTGTTGCTATGCCAATTGTCGAGCAGGTGCAACTGGTCATTGAAGGCAAGATGAGTCCGAAAGACATCGGGCCTGGACTTACCCGTGGCAACGATGCTCCAGAGGCGGAATAGTGGCTAAGACGAGAGTTGCACTTTTGTTCGGTGGCGCATCTAGCGAACACAGCATTTCCTGCGCAACCGCAAGCGGTGTGCTAGCCGCAATTGATCGTGAGAAGTATGACGTATTGCCAATCGGCATAACGCGGGACGGAATTTTTGTTCCAGTAGTAGATGATGCTGAGCACTGGGCACTTACCGAAGGGGAGTTACCGGTTGTTGAATTTGCTGGAGAAATTGTGATTTGGCCGAAAGCAGGCGCTAAAGAATTTTTTGTTGAGCGAGCTGGAGAGAGAAGCTCACTCGGTGAAATCGATGTTGTCTTTCCAGTCTTGCACGGGCCGAACGGTGAGGATGGCACAATTCAAGGTTTCATTGAATTGGTTGGCTTACCTTATGTTGGCAATGGTGTCTTTGCCAGTGCCGCTGGGATGGATAAGGAATTCTCTAAAGCCTTATTCGTCGCCGCTGGATTACCCGTAACTCCGCATGTAGTAATCCACCGGGATCAGTGGCTGGATGATCCGGAGAGTAGTTTAGAAAAAGTTCGGGGTCTGGGCTCTTTGCCGCTGTTTGTAAAACCAGCCAGAGCTGGTTCTTCGGTTGGAGTATCTAAAGTTTCTGACATGAAAGATTTCGCTGAGGCTGTTGCCGTTGCCTTCAACGAAGATAGCAAAATCACTGTTGAAAAAGGCCTAAATGGTCGAGAACTTGAATGCGCAGTGCTTTCAGTAATCGGTTCGCAAAAACCTAAAGTTTCGGTAGCAGGAGAAATTGTAATTCGATCGGGGGAGTTCTACGATTTTGCTGCCAAGTATCGAGACCCTGACGCAGCTGAACTTATCTGCCCGGCTGATTTGACCGAAGCGCAGCTAAAACAAATGCAAGAACTTGCTGCTAGAGCTTTTCGGGCTCTAGGCTGTTTCGGTTTAGCTCGGGCAGACTTCTTTTTGACCAAGGATGGCTTTTATGTAAACGAGCTGAATTTGATGCCGGGCTTTACCCCGATTTCTATGTATCCCAAGTGTTGGCAGGCATCTGGTCTTAGTTATCCAGATTTGATTGATCAGTTGATTCAGTTAGCCTTCCACAGAAGCTAGCCGAGGCATTGTTTCGTCTTCTTTGTAAACTGCACGGCTAACCCCAAATCCTCTAGAACTGTTGCCCCGGAGGCTTTTGTCGAATCGACCGTAACAACGGTCGCTGGCGTTCTGCCGAAGCTTATAAATCGGTAAGTAGGTTTGTCAGCTTCATCAACTAACCAATCAACATCGCCGGCGGTAATGCAGGCCAAGTTGCTGACCTGGACTGTTTTTAGGCCGCAGGTTAGGCTAACCGCTACCGGATCTCCCCACGCTGCTGTTGATTGGCTTGAAGTAACCCGTTTCTGCTGATCCGCCGTTGTCTGCGGCAGACGAACCATGACCTCTGCGCAGGCTGGATCGTTGGCCTGCTCCGCAGGCTGCATGACCACGGTGGCGGAACAACCGGTGAGAATCAACAAAAGTGGCAAAACAAGAAATAACTTCATCCTAAACAGGCTACCTTTTAAAGCGTGTCTGATAAAACTTTGGCAGAGCTAGGCGAGAACGAGTCGCTGCGCAGAACCATCGGCCGGTTAGCTAGTTCAAGCCAGGTGCTGGTTGGTCCGGGTGACGACGCTGCTGTCATCGCGCTATCGGAAAGCCGGTTTGTGGTCACCACGGACAGCATGATTGAGGATCACGACTTCAAGTTGGCTTGGTCATCTGGTTTTGACCTTGGCTTCAAAGCTGTCGCGACTAACTTGGCCGATGTTGCAGCGATGGGAGCCAAGCCGATAGCTTTGGTCGTCACTCTGGCTATTCCTAGCGACACCAAAATTTCTTGGTTAGAGGATTTCGCCGATGGGCTTTCCGCCGGACTAGAACAACTTGCTCCAGGTGTAAGTGTGGTTGGTGGAGATTTAGCCAGCTCGGATAAGGTATTTATTTCGGTAACTGCACACGGCGATTTGCAAGGCAGAGCGCCAGTTTTGCGAAGTGGTGCTAAAGCAGGAGACTTGGTCGCTGTGGCTGGATCGTTAGGTAAAGCGGCAGCCGGTCTGGCACTGCTATCTTTTCAGGGAACTGCACCGGAAGCCTTTGACGATTTAGTTTCTTTCCAACTTCGACCGAGACCGCCGCTAGAACTAGGTATCATCGCATCCCAGAGCGGTGCCAGCTCGATGCTGGATGTTTCTGATTCGCTTTTAAAGGATGCATCAAGAATCGCGGCAAACTCCGAGGTGTGTATTTCGCTAAACAGCTCAGATCTACTTGGCTTTGCTGCGGTCCTGGAGCAGGCGGCACTTAGAATAAACGCCGAAGCGATGGACTGGGTGCTTTTCGGTGGTGAAGATCACTCGCTATTGGCAACTTTTCCAACTGCCAATTCAGTGCCCAAGGGCTTTAAGGTAATCGGTAAGGTTGTTGAAAAATCGCAGCATTTAGTAGAGCTTGATGGAGTTGCGATTAATCCAAAAGGATGGGATTCAGTTACTGCAAGCTAATCAAGGACCGGCGTGAAGTTGGGGGTTCAAAGTTATCCCAGCACCGGTTCGATGCAAAACCTCTACTCTTCCAGTGACAGAGTTTCTGCGGAAAAGTAAATTGGGTTGTCCGCTCAGTTCAATTGCTTTGACAACCTTTTCTTCTGGTCCACCAACGATAGTAAGTTTGGTCCCAGCAGTTACATACAATCCTGCTTCCACCACTGAGTCATCGCCGATTGAGATTCCGATTCCAGCATTAGCTCCGAGTAGCGCGCGTTCTCCTATAGTAACTCGCTCTCTTCCGCCACCGGAGAGAGTACCCATGATAGATGCTCCACCACCTATGTCTGAACCGTTACCGACAACCACCCCCTGGGTGATTCGGCCTTCAACCATTGCCACACCTAGAGTTCCGGCGTTGAAATTTACAAATCCCTCGTGCATGATGGTGGTGCCCGGTGACAGGTAAGCTCCGAGCCGCACGCGGTTAGCATCGGCAATACGGACTCCCTTTGGGATAACATAGTCGACTAATCTTGGAAACTTATCTATCGAGTGAACAGAAATACCTTCACGGATCAGGCGCGGCAGCTCCTGCTCATAATCTTTCACAGCCATGGCGCCGATTGAAGTAAAGGCAACGATTGGTAGATGAGCCATTAGATTTTCTAGGTTGATGCTATTTGGCTTGACTAAAAGATGGGAAAGTAGGTGCAGTCTCAGATAGGCATCGGGGGTAGAGGACACTGGCTGATCCAGTTCAATCTCGGTCCTTACCGCCCTTACTTCAACTTTCCGTCTAGCGTCTTCACCGATTAGAGCGTCAAAGTCCTTATCCATTAGATAAACGGCATCGCTTTGCGGAGCAGCACCTAAGCATGGCTTTGGGTACCAGGTATCTAGGACAGTTCCATCGGATGCGATGGAGGCTAAGCCCATGCCCCAGGCTTTAGTGTTGGTTGAAGTATTCATCTCTACAAGGTTACAAGTAGGCTCGTATAGTGCCAGTGATTCTAGATACAAAAAAAGATGTGGTGGATCTCACCAAAGACATCTGTGACACATATTCCGTTTCGGCAAGCGAGACCGAACTAGCCGATGCCATCCAGGCTGCGCTCAGCCAGCATGATCACCTAGAGCTAATCAGAAATCAAGACGCTGTGATTGCCCGAACCCACTTAGGTAGAGCGAAGCGTGTGATAATTGCCGGGCACATCGACACCGTGCCGGTGGTTCACAACCTGCCAACTAAGTTTGTTGAGCAAGACGGTAAGAAGCTGCTCTGGGGCCGTGGCACGGTGGATATGAAGGCTGGAGTAGCGGTCGCGCTGAAGCTGGCTGCCGAGCTAATAAAGCCAAATGTCGATATCACCTGGGTGTTCTACGATCACGAGGAAGTGGATTCAGCACTAAATGGCCTGGGTCGGATTTCGAGAATGAGCCCAGAATTACTTCAAGGTGATTTTGCAGTGCTTTGCGAGCCTTCTAGCGCCAGGGTCGAAGGTGGCTGCAACGGAACGCTACGGGCGGAGATTAAGTTAAGCGGTAAGAAAGCTCACTCGGCTAGACCTTGGATGGGTGAAAATGCCCTCCACAAAGCAGCCGTTCCGCTCGGTATCCTAGCTGGCTATCAGCCGCAAGATATTCCTGTTGATGGTTTGGTTTATCGGGAGAGTCTGAATGCCGTCCTAATGAGTTCTGGTATTGCCGGAAACGTAATTCCAGATGAGGCGGTGATTACCGTAAATTATCGCTTTGCCCCGAATAAATCAGCCAGTCAAGCCGAAGCGACCCTCAGGGAAATATTCGCCGGGTTCGATATTGAAATAACGGATAGTGCCGAAGGGGCAAGGCCTGGTCTAGATTTACCTGAGGCTCAAGCCTTTATTGCTCAGACTCAAGGTGAGCCAGCGCCTAAGTATGGCTGGACGGACGTGGCGAGATTCAGTGCCTTAGGAATACCTGCAGTCAATTATGGTCCGGGGGATCCTAATAAAGCTCACGCTGATGATGAGGCCGTCGACATCGAGCAAATCTATGCCTGCGAAAAGGCGCTCAGGGCCTGGCTGAGCTAAAGTTAACAGTTTTTCCTAGCCCCGAAAAAAGCCCCAATTCTCGTGGTTTAATAGAACTTCAGCGCAAAAGCAACAAGGAGTTCTTAATGGCAGCAATGAAGCCACGTACCGGCGACGGTCCAATGGAAGCCGAACGTGAAGCACGGGGACTAATCGTGCTTAGAATCCCGCTTGAGGGAGGCGGACGTTTGGTCATTTCGGTAAATGACGATGAGGTAGAGGCCCTCAAAAAGGTGCTTGCCACTATCAAAAAGCGCTAAGAATTTAGTAGCTAACTAAACCACCTGCGAACCAGGTGGTTTTTGCTTTAAAGTCAGCGTTTACTGGCTAGCAGTAAACCGTCACCAATCGGCGAGAGAACGGGAATGAATTTATCATCGAGGCTAACTAGCTCGAGTACCTCGCGATAAATTTGAGTATTTTCATCCTGTAATTGTCTATCTGGGACTCTGTCTCGCCAAAGGGCGTGAGCCACAACCAATATCCCGCCAGTTCTAAGTAGCCGGTGACATTCGCTAACCTGTTCGGGCAGTGTTTCACGATCGCCGTCTAATAGCGCTAGATCGTAGGTTTCGTCCGCCAGGTTAGTTAGCACCTCCACTGACTTCCCATTGATTAGCCGAAGGCGCGAACTTGGAATGCCTGCATGATTGAAGGCTAATTTAGCCTGAGTTTGATACTCGGCTTCAGCTTCAATGCTGGCTAGAACCGCATGCTGATTTCCAGAAAGCAGCCATAGTCCCGAAACTCCGGCTCCAGTGCCAACCTCAACCACGGCTTTAGCGTTCATCGCATTAACTAAAAGGCTTAGGTGAGCTCCGACGCTGGGTGTGACTGATTCAATGCCGAGCTCTTCGGCTCTGGCTCGTGCCCGGGCTATTGGCTGGGGCTCTTGAATGTAATCCTCAGCAAAGCGCCAACTGGATATCTTGTCGACCATAACTGATATAGAGCATATCTCTGGTTGGGGTTTAGCGGTTGCAGGACAAGCGAGTAACCTTTAAGGGTGTTTGGTCTATCGAGCGAGAAGTTCCTAATTTTGCTGGTCCTAGCGGTTTTTATCCTAGGGCCGGATCGCTTGCCGCAGTATGCCAAATCATTTGCGCAATTCATTAAGAAATTAAGACGTTTGGCCAACTCAGCTCAAGCTCAGATGAAAAACGAACTCGGCGAGGGCTTTGAAGATGTTGACTGGAGAAAGTTAGACCCTCGGCAATACGATCCCCGCCGGATTATTCGTGAGGCACTGTTGGAGGACGAACCAGCTGTGAAACATTCTGAGTTAAATCAGGTCAAAGCCAAGGTTCAACCGAATATCAAACCTGGCGAAGTGCCACCCTACGATATTGAAGCGACCTAGAGCTTTTTCATAATTTTGGCCAGCTTATTCATCAGCGGAGCCATTTTGTTGTATTGCGAAGCTCTGCTTGGAAATTCTAAAACGCCACGATGAATTCCGATGGACTGTGCTTCGGTGTATTTAAGTAAGCCTTCAACACCGTTTCTTCTGCCGTGACCAGAGTTTTTCATTCCGCCCATCGGGGTATCTAGGGAAGCAAAAGTAGCTCGGAAGCCTTCATTTATGTTTACGGTTCCAGCCATCAACTTTTTTGCAACTCGACTAGCCTCAGCGGTGTTTCCAACTACTGAAGCATTTAGTCCCTCAGTGGTGTGATTGGCCATAGTAATTGCCTGTTCAATGTCCTGGTAGCCGTAGATCGATACCAGTGGGCCAAATACTTCATTTTCGTGTAGGTCCATGGCTTCGGTGACATCCGTCAAAATTGTTGGGGCATAGAAGTAAGGTCCAAGTTCGGGTAGAGCGTGACCCCCGGCAATCACCTTAGCTCCTTTACCGATAGCGTCAGAAATGAAGTCCCCAACACGTCTTAGCTGGCTAGGACCGGTTAGCGAGCCAATATCGATGCTGAAATCATTTGAAGTGCCAAGTTTCAGGCTGGTTACCTTCTCCTTCAGGATCTTTTCAAAACGTTCTTTCAGCTCAATAGGAACATAGGCGCGCTCAATCGAGACACAAAGTTGTCCAGCACTTCCAAAAGCGCCACCAATCAGGATGTCGGCAGCCTTATGCAGATCAGCAGATCGCAAAACGATCAGCGGGTTTTTCCCACCGAGTTCGAGACTAAATGGAATTAACCTCGAAGTTGCCCGCTGGGCAACAACTTTCCCTGTTTTTGAGCTGCCTGTGAAGGCAACGTAATCCACGCTATCGGTAACCGCGTTGCCAACCTCTGCACCATCGCCAACCACGATGGTCCAAAGCTTTGGATCAAGGCCAGCCTCGATGGCCAGCTCTCTCAGTTGCAGCGAGATAAGCGCGGTTTGGTTATCGGGCTTCTGCACAACTGAGTTTCCAGCAACCAGTGCAGGTAAAACATCTAGGGCTGTAAGCGCTAGTGGATAATTCCACGGGGTAATCACACCAACTACGCCAACTGGAATGTGATTAACCCAAGTCTTGGTTAGCAGGGGAACACCAGAAACTGTCTTTGCTGGCCGCAGTGCTTTTTTAGCAATTTTGGCATAGTAGCGTGAGGCAGCCAATGCTCCGGCAATCTCTTCAAAAGCATGTGCTCTGGCTTTACCAGTTTCAAGCTGGATGATATCCATCAACTTGTCCTGCTCGGCGAGAATCAAATCGTGAAGTCGATACATTATTGCCGAGCGAGTGGAAATCTCGCTAGCCGCCCACTCCGGCTGTGCTTTTCTGGC
Organism: uncultured Rhodoluna sp.; assembly: GCA_964394575.1. Taxonomy (GTDB): domain Bacteria; phylum Actinomycetota; class Actinomycetes; order Actinomycetales; family Microbacteriaceae; genus Rhodoluna. Next base: position 130,192 of record CAYMYB010000001.1, read on the forward strand.
ATTGACTACCGCTAACTCGACATCGGCTGCGGATAACTGAGGCAATTCATAAATCAACTTTCCGGTATTTGGATTGTTGATTTGAATAGTTTTGTCGGTTTTACCGAAATGCCTGACCAACTTCTCTGGAGAGATTTCACTCATGGGTTTAGTTTAACTCTCAGTTCGCGGGCAGCGGGGCCGAGTTTAGTTTCGGCAACTAGTTTCACCAACTTGGAAAGCGCTAGCGAGGCTTCGTCCTGTGACTGCTCGGTTATCAAGGGCAAACCCTCTTCAGTTGACCTGGCGAGGGACTGGCTCAGTGGAATTTGAGCTAGAAGTTCGGGCTTATCCCCGGTGAAACGAGTTAGCGCCTCTATTAGGAGATCGGTGCCGCCTGAGCCGAAAATCATTTGTCTTTCACCATTAGCCAATGTAAGCCAAGACATGTTTTCAATCACTCCGAGAATCTGGTGTCCCGCCTTATTTGCCGCCATGGCACTTCGCACTGCGACCTCGGCTGCCGCGGCTGACGGTGTAGTGACAACCAGAGCTTTAGCCTGGGGGAGTAACTGTCCAACTGAAATAGCAACATCACCAGTTCCAGGCGGCATATCGATAATTAGAAAATCAAGTGAGCCCCAGTAGACATCCGTGAGGAATTGCTCGATAGCTTTATGCAGCATCGGTCCCCGCCAAGAAACTGGCTCATTCGAGGGCAAAAACATACCAATCGAAATGGTTTTAACCCCGAAAGCTATCGGTGGCATCATCATGTCATCAACGCGGGTTGGTTTACTGGAGATGCCTAACAGGCGTGGGATGCTGAATCCAAAAATATCGGCATCAACTAGTCCAACCTGATAACCCAACTGGGCTAAGCCAACGGCCAAGTTAGCAGTTACGGTGCTTTTTCCAACCCCACCTTTACCTGAGCCAACCAGAATTACTCGGGTTGGACTATTCGCAGCGAACGGATTGCTCTTTTCTTTGCCACGGAGTTTTAGTTTTAGCTGATCAAGTTCAGCTTTAGTCATCACATTGATCTTGATTTGAATTTGCTGCTTCGGAAATTCAACTGCCAAAGCGCTAATGACCGCTTGCTCAATCTGTGATTGCATCGGGCAGTGGGCAACGGTGAGTTTAATCTCAACTGCTAGCTTGTCGGAATTAGCTTCAATAGTGCCGACCATACCCAGATCAGTGATTGGCAATCCAATCTCTGGATCGGTTACGCTAGCGAGTGCTTTGAAGACTGAATCAATTATTGCCGACATAGATTATTTTTCGTCAGCTTTATTTTGCTTCTTGACTTCAGCAACCAGCTCTTCCAATAATTCGCGCAGCTCATCGCGGACAAATTCTTTGGTAGCAACCTCTTCCATGGCTAGGCGAAGAGCTGCAACCTCACGAGCAAGGTACTCGGTGTCAGCTAGATTTCTTTCAGCCCGCTGGCGGTCCTGCTCAGTTTTCACTCGGTCACGATCATCCTGGCGGTTTTGTGCCAGCAAGATCAGCGGAGCAGCATAGGAGGCCTGCAGGGAAAGTAGCAGGGTAAGCAAAGTGAAGTTTGTTGCTCTTGGGTCAAAAGCCAGTTCAGTGGGTAGCACTGTGTTCCAGACCAGCCAGATAATGCAGAAAAAGGTAAGCCCAATCAGGAAACCACCGGTGCCCAGCGCTCTCGCAAATGCTTCCGATGCGCGACCAAAGCGTTCGCGGTCAATTCTTGGTACGAGGAGATTACGCCCCCTGAGCATAGGGGTATCTAGCGCCTGACGCTTCTTGGCCATCAGATACCTCCTTCATCTTCAGTTCTCCAGTCATCTGGTAGTAAGTGATCCAAAACGTCGTCAACGGTTACAACACCAATGAGGTGATTTTCCCGATCGACTACCGGAAGCGCTACAAGGTTGTAGTTGGCTAAAGTTCGGTGAATTTTAGAAATGTGGGTTTCTGGTCCTACCGGTTCAACATCCGTATCCAGAATCGTTCCTAGTCTCTCATGAGGCGGATAACGAAGCAACCTTTGGAAGTGAACCAAGCCGAGGTATTTACCGGTTGGCGTTTCGTGTGGTGGCAGGGTAACAAAGACCGATGCGGCTAGAGCCGGCGCAACCTCTTTACGCCGAACCAAAGCCATTGCCTCAGCAACTGTTGTGTCAGAAGAACAGATCACTGGCTCTGTGGTCATCAATCCACCTGCGGTCAATTCATCGAATTGCATTAGACGGCGAAGATCTTCAGCCTCTTCCTCATCCATCAACTCCAAAATGGCTTCAGCTCTATCTTCTGGAAGATTTTGCATCAGGTCGGCAGCGTCGTCCGGTTGCATCAGATCGAGCACTTCGGCGGCACGCTGATCATCCAAATCCTGGACAATTTCGATTTGTTCCTCTTCGGGAAGTTCCTCTAGAACATCAGCCAGACGCTCATCGTCAAGCTCTTCGGCAACTTCAAGCATTCGCTCATCTGGAAGGTCAAGCAGCGCGCTGGCTAGGTCAGCTGGGAGCATGTCTGAAAATGTTGCAATTAACTGCTCAGCAGATTGTGACTCTTCCGATTCATTCTCTTCAGCCACCTGGGACCAGTCAGCGAATAAGGTCTGGCCTCGGCTAAATAGGGCTGCAGAGGTTTTTGGTCGGCGAAGAAATAGTTCGCTAACTATCCAATCTTTCTTGTCATTCCGTTCAATCGATAGGTCTTCAATAGTGGCGTTTCCAGAGCCATCGCGAAGGATTACTTTTCGACCAAGCAGTTCGGCGATGACTCGAACTTCTTGCCCTCTCTGGGTGAAGCGTCGCAGATCGACAAGACCATTGGTAATCACCTGGCCGGGAACAATTGAGGTCACCCGGGCAATCGGGACAAATACCCTGCGCCGGCCAGTAATCTCAACGAGCATTCCAGTAGTTCTTGGTGCACCGTGAGATTGATAGGCAACGAGTACGTCGATGACTTTACCCACGCGGTCTCCGACTGGGTCAAAAACACCGCAGCCGGCAAGTCGGGCGATAAAAACTCTAGTTGCACTCACAGGTTAACCTTAGACGAGGCAGGCTAACTCTGGCAGACTAGTTTTATGGCAAAAAGAAACTCACTCCGACCAACTGGAATTGCAAACGCATTACCTAATGGAACGGCAATAGCAGACTTCAGCAATTATGCCGATGCGGTTGCCTATGTGGAGCGAATAATAAAGGGGAACTTTCCTGCCAGTGCAATATCTATTGTTGGTTCTAACCTTTCAACAGTCGAGCGGGTTCGGGGGAAGGTTAATTACGCCAGAGTAGCCCTAAGCGGAGCCATCACTGGCTCTTGGATCGGACTTTTGTTTTTCTTACTTTTCGGCACCAGCGCTGATCAGGCAACAACCCAATTCAATTTGGGTTCAGCGATTTTGATTGGCGCTGGATTCGGCATGCTAATGCAGGTGGTTAGATTCAGCCTGATGAAAACTAAAAGAAGCTTTTCAAGCGGATCGCTCGTCGTGGCTGCAAAGTACGAGGTCATCGTTCCAGCCGAACTATCCAGTGACGCCCAACTGGCTTACAGCCGAGGTGGCCAAGAGGCTAGTTAGCCCCTTAGTTTTTTCATCCAAGCTTCAATTTCTTTAGGCTTACGCGGCAACTTGGCGGTTAGATTTACCACGCCGGTTTTAGTGACCAAAACATCATCTTCAATCCTTACCCCGATACCGCGGAATTCCTTTGGCACCATCAGATCGTCTTTGTGGAAGTAGAGACCGGGTTCGATGGTGAAGATCATGCCTTCTTCTAGCTTGTGCTCGTGATACATTTCACGCCTTGCCTGAGCGCAGTCGTGCACATCCAGTCCGAGGTGATGTCCGGTGCCGTGAATCATCCAACGACGATGCCATTGATTTTCAGGCTTGAGCGACTCTTCGTAACCACCTTTGTAGAAGCCCCACTCGGCGGTCTTTCTTGCAATCACCTGCATCGCAGTTTTGTGCATTTCACCGTAAGTGACACCAGGCTTGGCCATGGCAAAGACGGCATCGGCTGCTTCCAGCACAGCTAGGTAGATTTCTTTTTGTACCTTGTTGAACTTTCCATTGATCGGAATAGTCCTAGTCACATCAGCGGTATAAAGTGATTCGACTTCGACACCAGCGTCGACCAGAAGTAGCTCGCCTGGAACCACTGGCCCGTCATTGATAACCCAGTGCAGTGTGCAAGCGTGGGCTCCAGCGGCAGCGATTGTTCCATAACCGAGGTCATAGCCCTCGGCTCTTGCCTGGGTATAAAAAGCCCCTTCGATTATTCGCTCGCCCCGAGGATGTTTGGTTGCTTTTTTCAAATTCTTTACTATGGTTTCGAAACCCTTGATAGATGCGCTAACCGCCTTCTTCATTTCGGCGATTTCGTAGTCATCTTTAATTAGTCGAAGTTCCGAAACAAACTCAACTAGCTTGGTGCTTTTTTCTAAATCAAGAATGATTCCTTTGTCAATAACCTTGAGATCGCTCTCCAGATTTTTTAGAGATTTTGTTGGAATTCCGAGCAGCGCCTGAACCTGTTTCAGCCCAGGTCTTGAACCAACCCAGAATTCACCAATGTCTGAATTTGCAAAAAACTCGTCAGTGTTTTTGCCTGCAGTTTCGCGAAAATAAAGAGTGCTCTTTGCGGTTTTGCCTCTTGCATCGATTACCAAAACTGACTCTGGAACAGTTCTACTTCCCCAACCGGTCAGGTGAGCAAATGCTGAATGTGGCCTGAACCTGTAGAAATCATCATTCGATCTAACTTTCTCACCGCCAGCTGCGATAACAATTACTTTGCCAGCAAATTCCTTGGCAACCGCTAGTCGACGTTTAGCTGCGTACGGGGCAACTTTGTCCTGTTTGGGAAGCGGGGATTTATCTTCGGCCCAATTACTTCCGATGTATTTGATGAATTTTTCACCGTTTGGGCGGTGTGATCTAGCGGCGTTTCTAGCCGCAAGTTTTTTCGCTGCGTCATTGCTCATGTGTTTATTCTGCCATTTATTCGGTTATAGGCTCTTCTTTATAGCGCGGAGGCCAAATGAAAATAGATTTACACATCCATTCCGAACTCTCAGACGGCGATGACAGCCTCGAAGATTTGGTTGAGAAAATCGCTGAGGCTGGAATTGATGTTTTTGCCCTAACCGATCACGATCGCACCGACGGGTGGGATTTGGCTGCATCGCTGGCTAATAAGCATGGACTGAGTTTTGTGCCCGGGGTGGAAATCACGACAAAAGCTAAATTTGGCACAGAACCTGGCTTTGGGGTGCACCTTCTGGCTTATCTGCCTGACCCTGAGAACGCCGATCTGGCCGCACTGCTCTTGGCTAATCGAAATGCCCGAGAGGAGCGTATGCGAGCTTATGTTGAAAACTTGAAGGGATTTCACAAAAACCTAAGCCTCGAATTGGTCTTGGAATTAGCCCAAGAAGGTTCGACTCTGGGCCGACCGGATATAGCTAGAGCGCTTCAATACCTTGGCGAATATGAGACCGTGGCAGATGTTTGGGCGAGCGGAATTTTAGATAAGAACACCGATTATTACGTGCGCATAGTTGCACCAGAAGTTAGGGAGGTCATCAGGGTTGTTCGGGCCGCCGGGGGAGTTCCAGTAGTGGCTCATCCGCTGGCCAGAACTGATAATGATGACGATGACATGCCAGCTTTTTTTAAGCGGGAGCATTTCATTGCCTTGGTCGAAGCAGGGCTTATGGGTTTAGAGACCGACCATCTTGAAGTTACCGCCGAACGCAAAGTGGTCTTTGACGAATTTGCAAAAGAGTTCAACCTAATTACCACAGGCTCTAGTGATTATCACGGAGTGAAGGCTAAACCAAATAACCCACTTGGCTTGAGAACTACTGAGATATCGCAGCTGAAAAGGATTCTAGAACTTGGAACTGGAAGCGAAGCGGTACTTAATCATTCACTTTGATTGTTCTTGTAGTTTCTAATTCGCTGTCTTGGTTTTCTAGGTTTTGAAGTTTCAGGTTTGCTATTCGAAGTTTTATTTCTAGCTGGCTTCGGTTTATCGGATTTGACGACCGGAGGTTTATTTAGTCTGCCCTTGGTGCCAGCTGGAATATCCAAATCAGTGAACAGGTGCTCTGAGGAGGAGTAGGTTTCAGTCGGTTCTGGGACATTTAGTTCTAATGCTTGATTTATATGACCCCAGCGGGTTAGATCATCCCAGTCGACAAAGGTAATCGCGATACCGGTTTTCCCAGCACGACCAGTTCGACCTATTCGGTGTAGATAAGCTTTGTCATCTTCGGGCACGGTGTAGTTGATGACGTGGCTGACATCGTCTACGTCAATGCCTCTGGCGGCAACTTCGGTTGCGACCAGAATTTCTTTTTTACCCGATCGGAAATTATTCAGCGAACGTTCTCTGGCTTCCTGAGACATGTCGCCATGCAAGGCAGTTGCTGGAAAGCCGCGCTGAATTAGTTCTTCTGCGAGATTGCCTGCTTGTCTTTTGGTTTTTGTAAAAATAACAGTTTTCCCGCGACCGTCGGCCTGCAGAATTCTGGCGACCACCTCATCTTTATCAAGAGCGTGGGCACGGTAAATGAACTGTTTGATATCTGCCTTGGTGTGCCCCTCGTCCGGGTCATTTACCCTGATGTGCACCGGTTTGTTCTGGTATTTTCTGGCAAGGGTAACAATTTCACCCGGCATGGTTGCCGAGAACAACATCGTTTGCCTTTGCGCGGGGGTATAGGAAAATAGCTTTTCAACATCTGGCAGAAAACCCAGATCAAGCATTTTGTCGGCTTCGTCCAGAACCATTACCTGAATTTTGCTGAGATCCAATTTTCTTTGATTATGCAAATCGATTAGCCGACCAGGAGTGCCAACAATAATCTGGGCACCTGCTTCCAGCTGGGCTAACTGCCCCTCGTAGGCTTTACCACCGTAAATCACGGCTATTTGGACAGGTCGATTACTAGCAGCCAGTGTCAGATCCTCGGCCACCTGGATAGCCAACTCTCGGGTTGGCACCACAACTAGGGCTTTCGCACCTAATTCCGGTTCAAAACCTAGTTTGTGCAAAATTGGAAGCCCAAAGCCGAGTGTCTTTCCAGTGCCGGTTTTTGCCTGACCAATCAGGTCTTGCCCAGTCATGGCAACAGGTATTGCCTGCTCCTGGATTGGAAATGGGCTGGTTATGCCCTTTTTGGTGAGTGCTTCGATAATGTCTTCGGCAACACCTAAATCACTAAAATTCAAGGATTTCTCTAACTCTTCTTCTTAGGGTAAGTCTAGGGGGGTTAAGATTGTTCGGTGTTCGAATGGCTGAAACGTTTTCGTAAGGTTGCCAAGCAACTTTCGGTCGCTGCACGCAGTGAAGAGAAGACCGCCCGTAATACTAAAGCGATCAATCTAAAGCCTTACACACCAGAGCCAAAAGCTTTTCTCGGTCAGCTTGCATACATTCAATTAGCTAATTTTGAAATTCTAACTGCCGCATTAAAGTATTCACCGAACACTTCCTACAAGGCCGAACTAGGTGAGGCGGCGGCTAGAAGTTTTGACAAATACCGGCAACTTTCTAAAAAGTTAGTTGAACTAGGTGCCGATCCAGCAGAGCAAATGAATCCTTTTCGCGAGCGTATCGCGATGTTTCATTCAAACACAACTGGTTTAGATTGGTACGAAGTAGTGATAAAGGTTTATCTGACTTCCGGCCTACTTGATGATTTTTACTCCCGTCTCGCTGCCGGCCTAAATGATGAATTGCAACAAGAAGTTGAGAAAGCGCTGCGCGATAAGGCATTTGAAAAATTTGCCAAGCGGGTGTTGACCGAAGCGGTTCAATCTGATTCGGTCTTGGCATCTAGGTTGGCCCTCTGGGGTAGGAGGCTAATGGGGGATGTGCTGCTCGAACTGCGGGCTGCCTTTGATAACCGTAAATTGGCAAACGTTCCGAAGACTAAAAAACTCACAGTTGAAGAAGAGAACCAGGTTAATCTTGCAGCCTATTCAAAAATCGAGCCACTAATTTCGGAATTGACTGGTTCGCACACTTCGCGCATGGAAGCGCTCGGGCTCGCCGCCTAAATTACTTTGAGTCGCCGCGGGTGCGCTTGCCTCTGATGAAGCGAACTCCAAGAAGCATAACCACTGGCATGCCAAGCATGGTTACTGTCCAAATCCAGTAGTCGGTGTAGCTGAGGCCAACCCAGGTAAGAATGGTCCAAACGACAAAACCATAAACTAGCGCTAAGGCTGGGGCAACCAAGGCACCGAAGTGCTCTCTACCGGAAAGCAGGTAAGGGGCCATAAGACCTAGCAAGGCACCGTAAACAAGGATGAAGAAGATTTCCATTAGGCAATAAATCCAACTCTTCGGGCTTGGTCAGCACCGATCTCAACGAAGGCGAGAGCGGCAACCGGAACGATGAAGGCACGGCCTTTGTCATCAGTAAGTTTTAGTAGCTTGGCGTCTGAGTTCAAAACTTCCAGCACGCTCTTCTCTAAATCCGCTGAAGTGAGGTTTGACTCGAAGGCCAGTTCTCTGGCGCTATCGCGTAGACCGATTCTTACTTCCATGTTGCTTCTTTCTTGGTTATCTCTAGATTACGACAAGTAGCCAGCTAAGCGGAAATCAGTTTTTCTCTGGGTCAGGTTCATCGGCCGGTGGCAACTCAATTACTTCAATTTGCTCGGTGATAATGGTCACCGGGCTGGTAAAGCTGGCAGCCTGTGAGATTGGGGTGACCACTTCGGAATTACTCGGAGCAATCTCGGTTGGGCTAAGCGAGTAGAGTCGGCCTTCAATTAGGTCAACATGTAAATCTTCTAAGTCCTGAGTAGCGTTTCTTATTTCCTCTTCGTCACCGTAGGTAACCTGGTGCAGCAGGTAGTTGGCAAGGGCAAGTTCATAGTAAAGATTGGCTCGCTGCCTAATGTTTCTATCAGCACGCACCAGTGTCTCGTAAGCCAGGGCTATAGCATCGGCAACTTCTATTGAGCATTCACCGTATATCGCGGCTAGGTCTACAGCTGGATCGTCGACTGAGAGTTCAGCCCAGTTGTTTATTCCAACTACTTGAGCTGACTCGGTGAGGATTACCTGAGAAGACAATGATCCATGCACCACAGTCGGTTGGTAGCGGAACAGGTTAACATCAAGCAAAGCATTTTGCCAACGTTCTAGAAGATCACGATGAATCTTTCCGGTTTCCATGGCTCGATCAAATTCGGCAACCCGTTCACGAAGTTTTAAACTTGGCTCGTATTCTGGTAGGCCTGCATCAATTACAAGGCCAGGTGGAATTGAGTGAATCTGAGCGAGCGTTGAACCCACGCTGGTAACCAGCGGATCTTCCAACTTCAGTTTGTCAAAGGTAATCGGGCGTCCGGTGACATAGTCAAAGGCTAGAGCCTTGTAGACAGCTCCGGGTGTAGTTTCACCGAGCAGCGCTGGCACCCGAAAAGGGAGGTTTACATTTCTCAGCACTCGCAGTGCTCTAACTTCTAGCCCAAGACGGGTGAGCGCTAGAGCGGATTTCGGTGATTTCAGTAGCACCTGTTGGCCCTGGTCAGTGGTCAATAATTCGGTAACAATATCGTCAGCGGGCTCTGAGACGTCTTCAACCTGGATGAATCTCAAGCCCGGCAAAGCATCGGCTGCTAACGCCGCTAAAATCAAGGAAGGTTTGCCCATGCAATTCAGGTTAGACAAAAACCCTGCCAACACCTGTTTCCGCCACGCAGAACCAACCAAGGCTTTAGTAGAAGAAGCAAAATGACCACGATGCTCAACCTGCCACTGGCTCAGCCGGTGCTAAACCGTGACGCGCTGGCGCGGGACGGTGCTGAGCTTTTCGACCTACTTTGGCAGGAAAGCGAAACAAGAATTCTTGTTTTGTATAAAGGTAAGACTCTGGTCACCGATGGCAAGTTGCTGCTCTTCAAAACCGATCAGGCAACAGCGGGAAAGTATCGGGTTTATCTGGGAAGAACCAACATCGGCATTCAGGACATTCCGGCAAATACTCCGATAGTGCTTTCGGTATTAAGTGATAACGCCGCTCTAGCGCTTGAACCCAATTTAGATAACTGGAAGGAGTTGCGAAGAACCGGAGCCGGCCTAGATCCTTTTTACGCTACGTTATTCACTCAAGCGCTAGCCATTCACAACTGGCACGAAAGCCATCAGTACTGTCCAGCCTGCGGGCAAATCACAATTATGCGTCAGGGCGGCTGGTCAAGATTTTGTATCACTGAAGATCGCGAACTTTTTCCACGCACCGATGCCGCGGTGATTGTCAGCATTATTGATAACTCAGACCGAATCTTGCTCGGTTCGCAGGGAAGTTGGCAGGAAAATCGTTGGTCGGTGCTGGCTGGATTCGTTGAAGCTGCCGAATCTCTCGAAGCTGCAGTGAGGCGGGAGATGTTTGAAGAATCAGGCCTTCTAGTTTCCGACTCGGTTTATCTCGGCTCGCAAGCCTGGCCTTACCCATACTCGCTGATGCTGGCTTTCACTGCGAAAGTTGATGTCAGTAATAATGCCGATGACATGATTGCCGATGGTGTCGAGATAGCAAAACTGCGTTGGTTTAGTAGAGCCGAGCTGATTGCCGAAGCAAAGCAAATTCATTTGCCGAGCAAGATCTCTATTGCCAGAGCGCTAATTGATCGGTGGCTGGGACAGCCGATTCAAACGCTCACCGAAATAGAAGGCAACTGAGCATGCAGTTGGAGCCAGAACAAATACTTGAAGCGCTGGATCCCGATCAAGCGGAAGCTGCCCGATCCTTACTCGGGCCAAGCGTGATTTTGGCTGGGGCTGGGACGGGAAAAACTCGTACCATCACACATCGAATCGCCTATGGCATAGTTCGGGGAGACTTTAGTGAAAACCGAGTCCTAGCGCTGACTTATACAAATCGGGCTGTGGGTGAATTAAGGGCTAGATTGCGATCCTTGGGTGTTCAATCCGCTAATGCAAAAACTTTTCACTCGGCTGCGCTTAGTCAATTAGAGTATTTTTTCCGAACCCTTTATGGAATAGAACCTTTTAGAGTCCAAGAATCTAAAACAAAAACTTTGCTACAGGCAGCTAGCGGGCTGAAAATCTCTCTAGATCCGAATGCACTTAGAGATTTGGCCGCAGAAATTGAGTGGCGTAAATATTCGTTGCTGAGCATCGATGAGTATGCCGAGCAGCTAAGTCAACGTGCGCTCCCACAGTCTCTTTCTGCCAACCGGGTCATCGATTTACAGCGGGCTTACGACGAGCAAAATTTAAAAGATAAGCGGATGGACTGGGAGGATGTCATCCTGCTTTGCACCGGAATGCTCAGAGCTGAGCCTCGTGCCTTAGCTCAGGTGCAGCAACAGTACCGCTTTTTCACTGTTGATGAGTACCAGGACATCTCACCGCTCCAGCAGGATTTGCTGGACACCTGGCTCGGCGATCGAAGCGATATCTGCGTGGTTGGAGATCCTAACCAAACCATCTACTCGTTTACTGGGGCCAGCTCAAGTTATTTGGAATCTTTCGCCTCCAGGTATCCAGAGGCTAACGTAATTCAACTAAATCGGAACTATCGATCGGTTCCCGAAATCATCAGGGTGGCAAACAAAGCTAGAGTGCACCAACAGCTTGAGGCTTTGGAAGCAGTGCGGAGCACTGGGCGAAAGCCGCAACTGCTAGCTTTTGAAAATAAGCAAGCTGAGGCTAGCTGGGTTGCTCAAGAAATAAAAGACCAGCTATCAGCCGGTGTGAAAGCTAGCCAGATAGCGGTGCTTTATCGAATCAACGGGCAGGCTGAGCCGATTGAAAGTGCACTTAGTGAAAAATCAATTGATTATCAGGTACGCGGTGGCCAGCGTTACTACTCTCGCCCCGATGTGATGAGTGCCATTCGCTTGGTAAGGGCGGAGGCTAGCTCACCGAGTAATAAGCCGCTCTATGAATCGGTAACCGCTTTAGTCCGATCACTCGGCTGGCAGAGTGTCCGCCCAGAACAAAACGGGGCAAAGCTTGAGTCTTGGGAAGCGCTAAATCACTTTGTAGAAATTGCTGAAGAGTTAGGTCCAAATGCCACCATCCAGGATTTCGCTAACGAATTAGAAGAACGCCAAAGATCTCAGCATGAACCGGTTCGCGAGTCTGTGACGCTGAGCACCATACATGCGGCCAAGGGGCTTGAATTTCAATCGGTTTTCATCATCGGTGCAACTGAGGGATACCTGCCCATAAGTTATGCCAAAACCGATTTAGAGGTTGTTGAAGAACAACGCCTGTTTTACGTCGCGATCACCAGAGCCAAAGATAGCCTGCAACTAAGTTGGCCGAAATCCGATTCTGAGACTGGTCGGGAAAATAACCTCACTCGCTTTGCGCAATACTTTGACTAATCTCCTGGCAACTGCATAAATGATGTTTATCAAAGCTAAGTCGTTGGATATCCCCGGTGGTGTAATCGATCCGATAGCCCTTTAGCGCTTCACTCGAATCGGCACCCGTGTATTCGAAACCAGCCTGTTCATCGAGCCTGCGAAGAATACTTCGACAGGCTAAGCCAGCAGTGCTAAGCAAAGCTGAGGCGTCATCCCTAACTCTGGGTAAGCCTAGAAGCTGAGTTGCGATGACTGGCCAGTTCTCCTGTTCATCAACCTTTGCTTCCTGCAGGCAATTAAGACAAGCGGTCTTTCCTGGGATAACAACCGGCGAGACGGTTGCCTGATCCAAATCGAAAACTATGCTCAAATGTGATACGTCTCGAGCTAGCCATCTCGAATAACTTCTCGGAGATAGTGCCAGGTGGCCAACGGTTAGTGCAAAAGAAACCTTAGTTTTGGGATCAGGCCTTATTGAGAGGTCAACTAGGCGTTCGTTTGAACTTGGTAGCGAAAATTCAGCTAATGCTTTCCTGGCCGATATGAATCGGGGTTCTCCAAGCGCTAATTTTGGATATCCAAGTTCGCCCAAATCGGTGTTGAGAACTAGACCTCGGTCATGACTTAGGATTTTTCCCACCCCAGAAGCTAGCAGGGCCTTGGCTACTAGAAAGCCAGTCCTATCTAGCTGGTCGATGTGGACTGAGCATTGCCAGCGTTCAGCTAGGACCATGTCGCCATTTATGTTGTAGTCCAAACCCGCACGCGCTATTTCAGCGAAAGCCAGTTGCTGCCATGGTCCAAATTTGGTCTTTGGTTCTTGTTGCAGCAGTGGTTTTAGCTTTTCAACCAGGGATAGCGTTTCGCCCGGCGCAGCACCAATACTCTGGTCGATTACATGCTCTTGTCCAGCGAGAATACCGCTGTAGAGCGAGGCAACAATTCTCTGCTGGGTAACAGTAAGGTTTTCCAACTCAATCTTGTTATTTGCTAAGCCGATTTGCAGCGTGCTGGGTGAGGACCAGGTGACAGGCTGTGCTCTATTTATTCGATGTAACACGAACAACATTGTGCAGCAAGAGAAATTCCCTCTGCTTTAGTTCTACACATCTCCGAGTAAATCGCGGAGTGCTTTATCCATAGCATCTCCAATCCCGAGATCATTTTTTACCTTGGCGACGTACTTTGCAGGATCATCGATATCTGTTGCTGTCGGCAAAAAGTCTGGGTGATCCCAAAGTGAATCACGTTTTTCATTTCCGACCGCCTGGCCAATTGCTTGCCAGAGTGCCGATGCTTCGCGCATGCGTTTCGGACGCAACTCTAAGCCAACCAGAGCTTGGAAAGTTCTTTCTGCGGGACCACCGGTTGCTCGTCTACGTCTAACCGCCTCGCGAATTGCCTCACCCTTCGGTAGTCGCCTGGCTGCCGAAATCGTTACCGCATCCACCCAACCTTCGATAAGGGCCAAGTTGGTCTCAATGATGTCCAGAGCCTTTTGTTGGTTCTCTGATCGAGGCGAAAGGAATGCCCCAGACTCAAGAGCTCTTTGCAATTCTTCTGGATTGCTTGGATCAAAATCTTCACTTAATTCTTGCATTCTGGAGGTATCCACTGTTATACCTGCAGCGTATTCGCGAATTTGAGTAACAACTTTCTCGCGCAACCAGCGGGAGTGTTTGAATAATCTAATGTGGGCTAGTTCACGCAGAGCCAAATATATGTATGCCTGGTCTTCATCGGGACCAAGTTCAAGTGACTTGATGAACTCATCTAGATTTTGGATAACAAAAGCTGGCCGTTGTTCAACATATATTGGCAAACCTATTTCAGTGCCAGTAATTGTTTCTCTAGCTAGCAGTCCAAGTGCTTGGCCAAGTTGCATAGCAAACATCATTGCCCCAGCTGAGCGCATGATATTGCTGGCGCCTTTTAGGCTTTCCGAGAACTCTTCTGGCAGTTGTGCTTGAATTGCTTCGCTTAGGCTTCGATTCATTCGATCTGCTACTGGCTCGGCTAAGACTTTAAAAAGCGGTAGGGCATCATCTACCCAAAGTGAACGCGAAAGCAGTTTGGGCTCAACGGCGATTTCCGCAATGTCTGTCGCTTCATTTAGCCATAGATTTGCAATGCCCAAATTATCTAAAAGTTTCTTTTTATCGCTCTCAGTCACTGATTTCGACTGTGCCTTAGCAATTTCTTTGGCACGGGCACCAGCTGCGTTCCAGTTAACTCCAGAACCTTCTATCGGGGGAGTAGGTAGCAGAAAAGCTCCCTGGATGTTTTCAAAAAGCTTGCGCAGCGACTCCGGAGATCCATCAAAACCTCCGGCTGCGGCCAGCGCTTCGGGGTCAAAGCCCTGCTTGAGCATTTCTTCCCAGATTCGACGAAGGTCGTCCGGGTCTGGTTGCTCACCATCTTTGGGGTCAATATCACTCATCGCTCTATTAACGCTAAGTCCTAACCGAAGCTTTGGCTATGATTCTTGGGGTTGTTCGCCAATAGCGTGGATTCGGCGTCAAAGATGTCGGTGGGGCTGACCTAGGCTGATATGGATGAATCCATTACGTAAAATCAAGGAAAACCCGAAACGGCTTGGGCTAGTCAAAAATCTACTTGGTTATGGCGCCTTAGTCGGTTTAGTTTCCTTCTTGGTGGTCGGTCCTTCTCCGTTTCTGGTTGAGTCCCCGGGACCGGTTTACAACGTTCTTTCAACGGTGAACGGAAAACCAATAATTTCGGTCAAAGACACCAAGACCTATCCGGTCGAAGGCGCTTTGGATCTTCTGACCGTAACAATTAAAGGTGATCCAGATCGAGGAGCAAGTTGGTTTAGCATCATCGAATCCTTTTTTGTTGAAGGTTCGCAAATTATTGATAAGGCCGAAGTTTATCCACCTGGAGTGGACAGCGATGAGATTGACGAGCAGGCCGACACCATGATGTTGGATTCTCAGGCAAGTTCCAAAGGGGCGGCCTTGCGTGAACTTGGTTATGAGATTACTTCCAGCGTTAAGGTAAGTGTCGTGCTAACCGATGGTGCGGCCGGAGGCAAACTCAAAGCTGGGGATACCTTGTTGACCGTGGATGGTGAAATCGCTACCGGTATTGATCAGGTAAGAACCCAGGTAGCTGCCAGCAAGGGTAAGCGGCCGGTAGTTCTCGAGGTTCTGCGGGATGAAGAAAAGAAGACTTTTGAAATTACACCTAAATTTGTGGATGGAAACTGGCGGCTGGGTATTTTTGTCGCGACTGTTCCAGAGATACCTCTCGAGATTGACATCAAAGTGGACAATGTCAGCGGTCCATCTGGTGGCCAAATCTTTGCGCTGGCAATTTATGATTTGATGACTCCTGGTCTGCTAACCGGCGGTAAGCAGATCGCTGGCACCGGGAGCATAGATGTAGATGGATCTATCGGCCCTATCGGGGGAGTGAAGCAGAAGCTAGTTGGTGCTAAAAACGCTGGAGCTGAGTACTTCCTGATGCCTAAATCAAATTGTTCAGAAGCGAAAGGTAATATTCCAGAGGGAATGCAAGTGATTGCGGTTTCCACCCTGAAAGAATCCCTAAAAGCCCTAGAGGCAATTAGAGCCGGTAACACCAAGTCCTTAGCAAGTTGTAACTAAAAGAGAGAGAACAATGAGTCAAGTAAACACGGCTGATCTTAGAAAGCGCGCACCGCTTGTAATTTCCCTAGGCATAGTAATTCTGCTGGGTGTTATCTTGGTTGCTGCCTCCGGTTTTTATACCGATGTTCTTTGGTTTGATCAACTGGGATATCTAAGTGTCTTGACAACGCAACTATGGGCGCAGGTATGGGTGTTTCTAGTTGCCAGCCTGGTCGGCGGCTTGCTGGTTTGGCTGAATCTTTATTTGGCTTGGCGCTTTCGGCCGATTTATCTAACCAGCAACGACTTTTTTGGCAGGGACCTAGGTGAGTTCCGAACTGCTTTGGATAAAGCAAGACGCAGGATGTTTCTAATTGTTCCAGTGTTGATTGGTTTGTTCGTAGGTTCAAGTGAATCAGCTAGTTGGCAAAAGATTCTACTTTTCATCAATAGAAGTAGCACTGGAGTCACCGACCCCCAGTTCAATCTGGATGTATCTTTCTACATGTTTGAACTTCCTTTTTATATTGACCTAGTCAATTTCCTTATGCTTGCACTTTTGCTGACATTGATTCCGACTGCAATAGTTCAGCTGGTTTACGGTGGTATCAAATTCAACGGAAAGCAGACCACCTTTACTAAAGCAGCAAGGATTCAAATTGCAATTCTTGCCAGCTTGTTTGCGCTAGTTCTCGGATTAAGCATCTGGATCGGGCAATTTGAAACAATGACTAGCTCCGAGGGCCTGTATACCGGTGCAACTTACTCAGATGTTAATGCGGCAATTCCAGCGGCTCAGATTTTGACGGCTATTACCTTTGTAGTCGCTGTGCTGTTCCTTCTTGCCGCTGTGATCGGCAAGTGGCGTCTGCCAGTTCTCGGAACCGGGTTGATGCTAGTTTGTTCAATTCTGCTTGGCGGTGTTTGGCCGAGCATTGTCCAGACCTTCCAGGTGGTTCCGAATGAGCGAACATTGGAAGCACCATACATCGAGCGCAACATCGATGCCACACGTG
The DNA here is from genome assembly GCA_964394575.1 of uncultured Rhodoluna sp. Taxonomy (GTDB): domain Bacteria; phylum Actinomycetota; class Actinomycetes; order Actinomycetales; family Microbacteriaceae; genus Rhodoluna. Next base: position 147,165 of record CAYMYB010000001.1, read on the forward strand.
TTGCTTACGGATTAGACAAAGTTGAAGTTATTGAGTACGACGCCAAGACCACCGCTACGGCCGGTGCGTTAAAAGCAGATGCCCAAACTGCAGCACAAATTAGAATCATTGATCCCAACTTGGTTAGTGCTTCGTTCAAGCAGCTGGAACAGTATCGGCAGTATTACAACTTCGCAAACCATTTGGATGTTGACCGCTACACCATAAACGGAAAGCCTCAAGACACTGTTATCGCGGTTCGAGAACTCAACCAGTCAGGTTTAGGTAGCTCCCAATCTTGGTATAACAACGTAATTGTTTACACGCACGGATACGGACTTGTTGCAGCTTACGGTAACCGAAGAACCACTGACGGACAACCACTCTTTCTGCAGTCCGGTATCCCATCAACTGGTTTGTTAGGTGATTATGAGCCGCGCATTTACTTCGGCGAGAGTTCTCCGGTCTACTCAATAGTAGGAGCACCCGCCGGTGCGCCAGATAAAGAACTTGACTACCCAGCCGGTTCTGATGGTTCAACCACCGACCAGCAAACCATGACGACTTTCAGTGGTAATGGTGGGCCGAAGCTCGATAACATCTTCAAGCGTTTGGCTTATGCACTGAAATTTCAGAGTGAACAGATTCTTCTCTCCGATGCAGTTACTGATGCCTCGCAGATTCTTTATAACCGTAACCCCCGCGATCGAGTCGCTCAGGTGGCGCCTTACCTAACTTTGGATAGCGACATTTATCCAGCAATAGTCGATGGCAAGGTCGTTTGGATTGTTGACGGTTACACCACCTCATCGCAGTATCCATACTCAAGAGCTGAGAACCTTGCCGAAACCGTGCTTGATAGTTCAAGCACCAGCGTGGGAAGTGTTGGCAACATCAACTACATACGCAACTCGGTAAAGGCAACAGTTGATGCCTATGACGGTTCGGTGAAGCTTTACGCCTGGGATGAGAAAGACCCGATTCTGCAAACATGGATGAAGATTTTCCCCAACACTGTAAGACCGGTATCGGAGATGTCTGGTGCGTTACTGTCGCACGTTAGGTATCCAGCAGACCTGTTCAAAATGCAGCGAGGAATTCTCGGTCAATACCACGTAACTGATGCCGGAGCTTTCTACTCGCAGCAGGATGCCTGGATGACCCCGAATGATCCAGTCGCAGCTAATGGCGGTGCAGCCCTGCAACCGCCTTACTACCTGACGCTCGAAGCGCCAGATCAAAAGAAGCCATCTTTTTCTATCTATTCAACTTTCATTCCTAAATCGACCGGTGATTCATCCAGAAACGTTCTAACCGGTTATCTTGTCGCTGACTCGGATGCTGGGGTTAAAGATGGTGAGGTTGCTTCGTCATATGGAAAGTTGCGCTTGCTCACATTACCGCGAGAAACAATTGTGCCTGGACCTGGTCAGGTTCAAAACAACTTCAACTCTGACAGCGAAGTCTCGAAGCTTTTGAACATTCTTCGTCAAGGCTCGACTACAGTGCTGAACGGAAATCTGTTGACCCTTCCCATCGGAGGCGGTCTACTATACGTTCAACCGGTTTACATTCAGTCAACGGGAGAGACTTCATTCCCGTTGTTGAAAAAGATTTTGGTTGCATTTGGTGACAAGATCGCATTCGAAGACAACTTAGATGATGCTCTCAATTCGCTTTTCGGTGGTGACGCTGGTGGTGGTACGACTCCTGAGGATCCAGATTTGACTAATGCCCAAAAGTTAGCCAAAGCTCTCGAAGATGCTCGTCAAGCCATACTGGATAAGGATGCGGCGATGAAAGCCGGAAACTGGACTGCTTACGGTAAGGCTGAGGCGAGATTGCAGAAGGCCATCGAGACGGCTCTAGCGCTTAGCAAAAACTAGCTGCTTGCTGTTAGAATGAAGGTTCGCCGCGGGGTGGAGCAGTTCGGTAGCTCGCCGGGCTCATAACCCGGAGGTCGTAGGTTCAAATCCTGCCCCCGCAACCAAAATGAGAACCCTGAGGAATCAGGGTTTTTGTTTTATGTGGAGAACTCGTCGAGTCGAACCGACATAAAATCTACAATTTGGCCATGCTGACTATTTCTGGCTTGGCTCTGCTTGGCGGTATTTGGCTAAGCCCAACATGTCCTGGCAGTTTGCAGATCAGCAATACGACGGTTGGGGCAATAAGCAATTCGACCGAACTGCAACTTTGCGTCAGAAAAGCAACTCTGATTACTGGAAGCGACGGAAATCTCAAACTAATCTTGAACGCCGCAGAGGCAAAGCCAAGCTGTCTAATTTACCCCAACGGGTTATCGCCCGATCTTAGCTACGACCTCCTGACAAATGGTTACACAGGCTGCTGGAGTTTGTATCCGCCAAGTCAACCAATTGCGCTGGTAAATATTGGTTCACCAAGTCGACAACAAATTGCCGGCGCTCTCAAATCATTTAAGCCAGCGAGGCCTCGCATCCTGGTCAAGCCGAGTCAGGACCTGCAAGTAGCTGACCGATTGTATTTCTCAACTACGGCTAGAGCACACACTGTGACCTGCAAGATGCTCACATTGAATTGTCAGGTGCGTTTTACGCCAAAGAGCTATCTTTGGCGAATTGACCAGACTAAGTCAAAGCTGGCAAAGCCGAATTTTCTTTTGAGTCAGCCAGGCTGGCTAGCCGTTTCCCTCGCTGTTTCTTACGGTGTTGAGTATCGATTCGTCGGTTTGACGAACTGGTCAACTGTCAGGCCCGGAATCATTAGTAATGCCCCGCCACTGCAACTGAAGATTGCACTTATACCAACAGAGCCACCGCGAGCTAGAATTCCAAGGCTGGTGGATAAGCCATGCGGAAATACCCCACGCTGGGGTTGCTGATTTTCAGATAATTCCCAGAAGCATTTCATAAACTTATGAAGTTGGTGAAATAGTTTTTACGCGAAACTAAGCACAGGGAGTTAGGACTAAATGTCAGAAGACAAGAAGCACTACAACACACAATTCATCGGTGAAACTGTTAAGTTGCCGGTGCGTTCCGATGCATCTGGATTGACCCCGCCAAAGCAATCCGGATCAAAACCTCTTTTAGTTGCAGCAATTCTTGGACCAATGTTGGGCTTATTTATCGGCGCATACGCCATCAACGGAGTTATTCCGTTCAGCGCAAACACCAGTGAAGTGGTAATCAACAATGTTGAAAAAGTTAACTGGGTCAGCGGCGCCGCAGCCAAGGCTTTGCCTTCAGTAGTAACGCTCTCCGTCACATCGGATTCTGGCGCGGGTACGGGTTCAGGGGTGGTGCTAACAAGTGACGGCTACATTCTTACCAACTCGCACGTGGTAACTCTGGAAGGAGCTGCCGACGAGGTCTACATCGAGGTGAAAACCAGCTCCGATCGAATCTTCCAAGCAACAATTGTCGGTACTGACCCAACCAATGATCTTGCGGTGATTAAGGCTAAAGGCACCGGTTTTACGCCAATTGAGTTCGCCGACAGTTCAAAACTCAATGTAGGGGAGTATGCCGTTGCCATTGGTGCTCCGCTAGGTTATGACGCTACCGTTACCGCTGGCGTTATTTCGGCAATGAATCGAACGATTCAGGTAGCCTCCTCTGAGGTGCCTAAGGACGGTGGCTCCAGTCTCGAACTTTGGAACAACTCCAATAACCAACCGCCGGTAAATCTTGATGTAATCCAAACTGACGCTGCAATAAATCCAGGCAACTCCGGTGGCGCTTTGGTGAACGAGGCCGGCCAGCTAATCGGTATTAACGTTGCTATCGCAACAGCCGATTCCAGCGAGTCAAAAGCCGGCAGCATTGGCGTTGGATTCGCAATTCCTTCAAATACAGCAAAGCGAGTTTCTGACCAAATAATTAAAACCGGTAAAGTATCGCACGGCTTACTCGGTGCTTTCATAAACGATGCAACTAACTCAGATAACGAGGGGTCGTTTAGCATCGGAGCTGAGATTCAAAAGCTAAATCCTGGCGGGCCTGCTGAGAAAGCTGGTCTAAAAGTTGGCGATATCGTTATCAAAGTTGATGGTGAAAAAATTGACGGAGCTTCAAAGTTGACGGCGACCATAAGATCCAAGGCTGCCTTCAGCAAAGTTGATATAACCTTGATTAGAAATGGTCAGGAAATGACTATCAACGTGACCTTAGGCGATGCCGAAGACGCTAATTAGTTGGAACCGAGGCCAATACATGGCAAACTTGGAACTATGTCAAATGCGCCATCAGTTCAGTACTCGATTACGATCCGTTTAGAGGCACCAGCAAAACCAACAGCGGTTAGTGAACTAACTTCAATCATTGAGAAAATTGGTGGCTCGGTCACTGCTGTTGATGTAAACCATTCAGATGCCGAGCGTGTTCGAATTGACTTGACCTGTGCTTGTCGCGACTCAGATCATGCCACGCAAATTATTTCTGAGCTTCGCTCTTTAGCAGGAGTTGTGGTTGGTAAGGTATCGGACCGAACATTTCTTGCCCACCTAGGTGGAAAACTGACCATTGAGTCCAAACTTCCAATTCGTAACCGTGATGACTTATCTCTTATCTATACACCAGGGGTGGCTCGCATCTGTGAGGCAATCGCTAAGGACCCAAGTGATGCCAGACGCTTGACAATAAAACGCAACACCATAGCTGTGGTGAGCGACGGATCGGCAGTGCTTGGACTTGGCAATATCGGGCCGTTAGCAGCACTTCCGGTTATGGAAGGTAAGGCAGCGCTTTTCAAGCGATTTGCCAACATTGATGCTTTTCCGATTTGTTTGGACACCCAGGACGTCGATGAGATCGTAAGAACAGTTAAAGCCATTTCCCCGGTTTTCGCCGGCATCAACCTAGAAGATATTTCCGCACCAAGATGTTTTGAAGTGGAGGAGCGGCTCAGGGCAGAACTGGACATTCCGGTTTTTCACGATGACCAGCACGGTACGGCAATTGTTTGTCTTGCTGCGTTGAGCAACGCCCTAAAGGTTGTTAAGAAAGACATTTCACAAATTCAGCTGGTGCTTTCTGGAGCTGGTGCGGCTGGCACGGCGGTATTGAAGCTCTTATTTGCAGCCGGCTTGAGATCCGCCAAGGTTGTCGATCAGAAGGGGATTATTTTCCTTGGTCGAAAAGATATTCAGCCAGAGACTAACCTGAATTGGATTGCAACCAACACCAACGCCGAGCATCAGGAAGGCTCATTGGTTGAAGCTCTAGTTGGTGCTGATGTGTTTATCGGTGTCTCGGCTGGAAACTTGTTGACTGCCGAAGACATTTCAAAGATGGCACCAAACTCAATAGTTTTTGCTCTGGCAAATCCAACCCCCGAAATCGATCCTGCCCAGGCGGCAAAATTTGCAGCGGTAGTGGCTACCGGAAGAAGCGACTACGCCAATCAGATTAACAACGTCTTGGCCTTTCCAGGGGTATTCCGCGGACTGCTTGATGCTGGTGCCACCAAGATAACCGAGCAAATGCTGCTGGCTGCAGCGGCTGCTTTGGCAGAATGCGTTGATGATGAGGAACTGAATGCCTCCTACATCATTCCCTCGGTTTTCCATCCAGAGGTCGCGCAACGTGTGGCCGATGCAGTTCGTCACGCGAAGAGTTAGCCGTGGAACAGTCAAAAAATAGTACGACAACCGACTCGGTGGTAAATCCAGTTGAGCCGGGCGATCACGAGCGTTACGCACACTATGTGCGTAAAGACAAAGTGGTTGAGTCGGCTGTCATGGGCACTCCCGTTGTAGCGCTTTGTGGCAAAGTTTGGGTACCCAGTCGCGATCCTGAAAAGTTTCCTGTTTGCCCCGAGTGCAAAGAGATATTTGAGCTTATGAAGGCAAATGAGGGTAGCGAATAGACTTATCGGGTGAATAACGCTCCGATTGGAATTTTCGACTCTGGCGTCGGCGGTCTGACAGTAGCGAGAGCAATCATCGACCAGCTACCCAATGAGTCGATTATCTACCTCGGCGATACCGCAAACACTCCTTATGGCCCGAAACCGCTTAACGAGGTTCGCTCCCTGGCTATTTCTGTAATGGATCGACTTGTTGATGAAGGTGTCAAACTTCTGGTTATTGCTTGCAACACGGCATCTGCTGCAGTGCTTCGCGATGCCAGAGAGAGATACACCGAAGGTCGCGGAATAGAAATAGTTGAGGTTATTCAACCAGCGGTTAGAAGGGCAGTGGCAGCAAGCCGTAACGGTAAGGTTGGGGTAATTGGGACCAACGCAACAATCAATTCAAGGGCTTACGATGATGCTTTTGCAGCCGCCGTTGAGTTATCAGTAACCAGTGTGGCCTGTCCAGAGTTTGTTGATTACGTTGAACGCGGCATCACCAGCGGAGCTGAACTAATCTCTCTTGCCGAAACCTATTTAGAACCGATAAAGGAAAGTAAAGCTGACACTCTTGTGCTCGGTTGCACTCACTACCCGCTGCTCACCGGTGCAATTTCCTATGTGATGGGAGATCAGGTAACCCTCGTTTCTAGCGCTGAAGAAACAGCTAAGGATGTCTATCGGACACTGCTGGCGCATAACCTACTTAGAACTGAGACCACTAAACCAACGCTTCGCTTTCAAGCTACCGGTGATGCGCAATCGTTTTCCGTGCTGGCAAGAAGATTCTTAGGTCCTGAAGTTCAAGCAGTTGAACAGATTGGTAAATAAATGGCAAGGCTAGACGGCAGGCAAAACAATCAGCTGCGCAAGATCAGCATCGAACGAAATTGGAGCGAGCACGCAGAGGGCTCTGCGCTGATTAGTTTCGGTTCCACCAAGGTGCTCTGCACCGCCAGCTTTACACCTGGCGTCCCACGTTGGAAAGTTGGCAAAGGGGAAGGTTGGGTTACCGCGGAGTATGCGATGCTACCGAGATCAACTCACGAGAGAAATGATCGGGAGAGTGTCAAGGGAAAAATTGGTGGCAGGACCCACGAAATCTCAAGATTGGTCGGTCGAGCACTAAGAGCGGTAGTTGACTTTAAGGCTCTGGGTGAAAACACAATTGTGATTGACTGCGATGTGCTGCAGGCCGACGGTGGCACCAGAACGGCCGCGATTACCGGGGCCTATGTTGCACTTGTTGATGCTGTCAGCTTTGGTGTGGCGAAAGGATTCATTCCAGCCAACAACAAGGTCATCATCGACTCGGTGGCAGCTGTATCGGTGGGCATAATTGACGGCCAACCGATGCTGGATTTGGCCTATACCGAAGATGTTCGCGCAGAGACAGACATGAATGTTGTGGTTACCGGCAGCGGTGAATTTGTGGAAGTTCAGGGCACCGCAGAGGGAGTAGCTTTTAGCCGAGAAGAGCTAAATGAGCTTCTAGATCTAGCTTTGGCGGGGACGGCAGAACTCAGCGCAATACAGAAATCTGTTTTGGAATAGTCAGCCATGAAACTGGTTCTGGCAACTCACAATGAGGGTAAAGTCGCTGAAATGCGAGCAATTCTTGCCCCAGTTGGTTTGGAGTTGATTGGCTTCGAAGGTCCCGAACCAGTTGAGGATGGAACTACTTTTCTTGAAAACGCGATGATAAAAGCTCGAGCAGCTTTTCAACACACCGGGTTACCTGCCCTAGCGGATGATTCAGGATTACAAGTTGAAATTCTCGGAGGCTCACCTGGAATATTTACCGCAATCTGGTCAGGCACAAAAGACAACGTTGCTAATCGCCGTCTGCTCCTGGCTCAACTCAAGGACGTTCCGCAGAGCCACCGCAAGGCATCCTTTGTTTGCACGATCGCTTTGGTTTCCGAAGATACAGAACTTAGTTTCACCGGTATTTGGCCCGGCTCAATTTCCTTTGAAGAGCGCGGGGCAAATGGTCACGGTTACGACCCGGTATTTATCCCGGAAGGATTTGAGCAGACTGCTGCTGAATTGGAACCAGAGATTAAAAACGCATTGAGCCATCGCTCAATAGCCCTTAGCTCGATGATTGATTATTTGAAAGCTAACGTCGTTTAGCTTTGATAATTTCTAGAATGACTGGAATAAAAGAGAGCGCAATCAAAGACAAGGTAACAACAATTACATTTTCGCGAATAAATTCAATGTTGCCTAGGTAATAGCCAAGAAGTGGAACGCTGAACCCCCAGCTAATTGCACCAATCAAGTTGTATTTCAAGTAATAAGAATATTTCATCTTGCCAACGCCTGCCGCTACTGGAACAAAGGTGCGCATGATTGGCACATAGTGAGCAAAGATGACCGCCTTACTTCCGTATTTCTTGAAGAAATTCTCGGTGCGTTCAACATTTTTCTGGCTGAACAGTTTTGATTCAGGTCGCTTAAAAACCTTTGGTCCGGTTGTTTTGCCGATGAAATATCCAATTTGATCGCCAAGCACCGCTGAAAGTGAAATGGATACACAAGCCAACCAAATTGGCACATCAATCACACCGCCACCGATCATCAAGCCGACGGTAAAAAGTAGGGAATCGCCCGGAAGGAAGAAACCAAGGAGTAAGCCGGTTTCGGCCACCACAATCAGGCAGGCAATTACCAGCGCTAATGGCCCAAACTGGGCAAGGATGCTTTCCGGGTGCAGTATGTCATTTATGTTCACGCGCCCCCAGCAGGATTCGAACCTGCGCACCCGCCTCCGGAGAGCGGTGCTCTATCCCCTGAGCTATGGGGGCTACTGGGTTTATCCCAGACTACCAGCGTAGCTAAATCAGCACCTGAGAATTCTTGGGGCAGTTCGCTAGACTAGGTAAATAAATGCACGCAGGCGAAGTGGCTTGCCTTAAAGCCTAAAAAATCCGAAAGAGTTTTAGTGACCCCTGCAGACCTATCAAATTGCATTCTGCTAGCCCTAGAAAAGCTTCAGCAGAGTGGGGTCTTGCCTGCCGGGGACTTACCAAAAAGTGCCAACGTGGAAAGACCGAAAAATCGTGACCACGGCGATTGGGCCAGCAATATTGCTATGCAATCAGCAGCCAGCTTTGGGCTTAGTCCCCGTGATCTAGCCCAGCTTTTGGTTGCTGAATTATCTCAAGTTGCTGGTATCGAAAAGGTGGAGATTGCCGGCCCTGGGTTTATAAACATCACTTTGAGTAAGGCTGCCGCCGGCGAATTAGCAAAACAGATTGTTGCGGCTGGCCAAGACTACGGTAGAGGTGAGATTTATCGAGGCGTAAAAATGAACCTCGAATTTGTCTCAGCCAACCCGACCGGACCAATTCACATCGGTGGAACACGCTGGGCTGCAGTTGGAGATTCACTGGCCCGAATTTTTGAAGCCCAAGGTGCCAGCGTGGTTCGCGAGTACTACTTCAATGATCACGGCGCTCAGATTGACCGATTTGCTCGCTCGGTTTATGCAGCGGTTAAAAATAATCCTGCTCCCGAAGACGGATATGCCGGTGAATACATCAACCAGATAGCTGAGAAAGTTAAGCAGCAACATCCAGAAGTGCTAACTCTCGTCGAAATTGAGGCAACGGAAGTTTGTCGCGCGGCCGGTGTGGAGTTGATGTTTGCTGAAATCAAGGCATCGCTTGAGGATTTCGGGGTTGTTTTTGACGTTTACTTCCATGAGAATTCGCTTTATGAAAGCGGGGCTGTCGCTAAAGCAATTGATCGGCTAAGAACGCTAGGGCACATCTTTGAAGAGGATGGTGCAATTTGGTTGCGCTCAAGCACCTTCGGCGATGACCGCGATCGAGTAGTAATAAAAAGCGATGGTGAAGCAGCTTACATTGCTGGGGATCTGGCTTACTATTTGAACAAACGTGAACGTGGTTTTGACAGAGCTATCTACATGCTCGGTGCCGATCATCACGGGTATGTCCCAAGAATGATGGCGATGTGTGCGGCTTTCGGGGACAAGCCCGGATTGAATCTTGAAATCCTGATCGGCCAGCTGGTCAACCTTGTCAGAAATGGCGAACCAGTAAGAATGTCGAAACGTGCCGGAACAGTTGTGACTATGGAGGATCTAGTTGAGGCAGTTGGCGTTGATGCCGCTCGCTATGCCCTAACCAGATCATCAATTAATTCGATGCTTGATATCGACCTAGACTTGCTGGCAAAAAAGACTAACGATAATCCGGTTTTTTATGTTCAGTATGCTCACGCCAGAACCAAGCAGGTAGCCAATAATGCGGCCAGCCTCGAGGTGACTGACGAAGAATTTGATCCGGCTCTGTTAAGCCATGCGACGGAAAGTGAACTTCTAGCAAAGCTCGCTCAATACCCGGAGGTGCTGCGACACTCGGCAGAGCAGCGAGCACCGCACTTGGTAGCTCGATACCTTGAGGAGGTAGCTGGAAGCTACCACCGTTGGTACGACAACTGCCGAGTAACTCCGCTTTCAGGTAATCCGGTTGAGAGCATCCATCGCACCAGATTGTGGCTGAACAACGCCGCCAGCGTGGTCCTAGCTAATGGCTTGGCCTTGTTGGGCGTTAGCGCTCCGGAGCGGATGTAGCGATGAGAGATCTTCTGGCTCCTGACTGGCTAAATGTCCCAGCCGATGTCAATTCTCTAAATGAGAATATTTGGCCAGCGAATTTTGTTCGCGATGAAGACGGCCACTGCTTTTTAGCCGGAGTAGCGGTTGCCGATCTCGCTCAGCAATATGGAACGCCGCTTTATGTTTTGGATAAAGAAGACTTTTTTACTCGGGCGAAGAAAATTAAGCAGGCCTTCGAGGAAGCGGCTAAACGGCACGGCACTCAGGCCAAAATTTATTACGCAGGGAAAGCACTGCTGAATACAGAAATTGTGCGTTGGGTTGACCAGCTTGGACTTTATCTAGACACGTCTTCAAATGGTGAAATGGCGGTAGCTTTTGCCGGTGACATACCTGCGCAGCGTATTGGCTTGCACGGCAACAACAAATCCCACAGTGAAATTGGAAGGGCAGTTACCTCTGGCGTTGGTGTTGTTGTTATTGACAGCGAAATTGAGGTGGAGCGTATCGCCTCAGCAGCTGGTTCGCAGGATCGTGTTCAGGCTGTTCGATTGAGAGTGAATAGCGGAGTTCACGCACACACCCACGAGTATTTAGCCACTGCGAGAGAAGATCAGAAATTTGGCATAGCTATTAGTGACGTTGCCGCAGTTGTCGAAAATATACGATCACATAAGCATCTAGAGTTTCTGGGTCTGCATTCACACATCGGTTCGCAGATTTTTGCGGTAGAAGGATTTGTTGAAGCGGCGAAGCGATTGGTTCACCTTCACGCCGAACTTCTGAAGTTTGGTCCAGTGCCAGAACTTAATCTGGGTGGCGGTTTTGGTGTTGCCTACACTGAAAACGACCGGCCGATGGCAATCGAGTTGGTTGCCGAAACAATAATTGCGGCTGTGGCTAAAGAATGTGCTTCGCTTGGGATTGCAGTTCCTGTTCTCGCCTTTGAGCCTGGCCGCTACATCGCCGGCCCAAGTGGAATCACCCTTTATAACGTCGGCACGACAAAAGATGTCTTGGTAGGTGAAGAAAATCTAGTCCGCAAGTACGTCAGCATCGATGGGGGCATGAGCGATAATGCTAGGCCGGCACTCTATTCAGCAAACTACAGTTGTGCATTAGTATCCAGAGAATCCTCGGCTAAACCCGCACTGGTTCGAGTTGTCGGCAAGCATTGCGAATCGGGAGATATCGTCGTGCGTGATGGTTACTTACCTGAAGATATCGCCCCGAATGATCTTTTAGCCGTGGCAACTACTGGAGCATACTGTTACTCGCTTTCCAGCAACTACAACTATCTTCCAAGGGCAGCGATGGTTTCAATTGAGAATGGAAAAGTGGAGCTTTTGGTTCGAGCCGAAACCGAGCAAGATTTACTATCCAGAGATGCGAAGGTTAGAAAATGATTGAGTATCGACCGCTTCGTATCGCCCTGCTAGGCGCTGGTTCAGTAGGTTCGCAGGTAGCCAAAATTTTATTGGAAAATAAAAAAGAACTCGCGCTGAGAGTGGGTGCCGAACTTAAGCTGGTAGGCGTTTTGGTCAGGGATAAAAACTCCGCCCGGGACTTTCAAATCCCAGCAGAATTGATCACAACCTCTCCCGAGGCTTTGATTCTTGGCGCAGATATCGTGATTGAGGTAATGGGCGGTATTGAGCCTGCTCGAACATACATCTTGCAGGCGCTGAACTCTGGCAGTGATGTCATAACTGCCAACAAAGCGCTACTTGCCAATAACGGTGAAGAGCTTTTCGAAGCGGCAGAACAAGTCGGCGCTCAGCTTTACTTCGAAGCCGCCGTAGCTGGTGCTATTCCGATTATTCGACCGCTTCGTGAATCACTGGCGGGAGATAAAGTCAAAAGAATCATGGGAATAGTCAACGGTTCGACAAACTTTATTTTGGATCGAATGGATTCCACCGGTTGCAGTTTGCAACAGGCGATGGCTGAAGCAACCAAACTCGGTTATCTCGAGGCTGACCCAAGCTTAGATATTGAAGGTTACGATGCAGCGCAGAAAGCCGCGATTTTGGCTTCCCTTGCATTCCACACTGAAGTGCCGATGGATCGCGTCTATCGTGAGGGAATCAGCAAGATTACTAGCGAGCAGATAGCGGCGGCAAAACGCGATGGTTACGTCATCAAACTGCTAGCTATTTGCGAGAAAATTGCGGCGGCTAAAGAAGAACCCGAGGGTATTTCTGTGCGGGTGTATCCAGCAATGATTCCGCTGGAGCATCCGCTAGCTTCCGTGCGCGGAGCATTCAACGCAGTATTCGTCGAGGCGGAGGCGGCTGGTTCGCTAATGTTTTACGGATCGGGTGCTGGTGGATTGCAAACCGCTTCGGCAGTGATGGGAGATCTGGTGTCGGCAGCAAAGCGTCACGTTGCCGGCGGCCCAGGACTTGCCGATTCGGCTCACGCCGATTTACCAGTGTTGCCGATTAGCCGAGTAACCACCAGGTATCAAATTACTTTGGCAGTGTCCGACCAGCCCGGTGTGCTCGCTCAGATTGCCTCTATATTTGCCGAGCAAGGCGTTTCAATTGAAACTGTAGAACAATCGGCAAAGATGATCGAAGCGGAGAGCACAGCATGGTTGGAAATTGGAACCCACCCGGCTACCGACCAGAAGCTCGCCGACGTGGTTAGAGCACTGCAGGCAAGTCACGCCGTTGAAGAAGTTACGTCGGTAATTCGCGTGGAGGGGGAGTAGATGGCAAAGCTCTGGCGCGGTGTTATCACCGAATACTTTGATCGTCTAGATATTGATAGCGATACTCCAGTAATCACACTCGGTGAGGGTGGCACGGCACTGGTGCATGCCCCCGAACTGGCTAAATTGGTGGGAGCTGACGAAGTTTGGCTCAAAGTCGAGGGTATGAACCCAACCGGCTCGTTCAAAGATCGTGGCATGACCATGGCGGTCAGCAAAGCTGTTGCGCACGGGGCGAAGGCGGTCATTTGTGCTTCAACCGGAAATACCTCTGCCAGCGCAGCGGCATATGCCGCCAAGGCTGGAATTGCCTCGGTGGTGCTTATTCCTGAAGGCAAAATCACCCTAGGGAAATTGGCTCAAGCAATTGCTCACAAGGCTCAGATTTTGCAAGTTCAAGGAAACTTTGACGACTGTCTAATCCTGGCTCGAGACCTAAGTGAAAACTATGCGGTGCATCTGGTCAACTCGGTCAATCCCGATCGCTTGGAAGGTCAGAAGACCGCAAGTTTCGAAGTATTTGATGCTCTCGGCTTTGCTCCGGATTTCCATGTAATGCCGGTGGGGAATGCAGGAAACTATTCCGCTTATTTCAAGGGCTACCTTGAATTGCAGCAGGCAGGGCAAATTAAGAAGCTACCGAAGCAGCTCGGTTTCCAAGCCGAGGGAGCTGCGCCATTTATAGCCGGTCATCCGATTGCAAAACCAGAGACCATCGCCACGGCAATTCGTATCGGCAATCCGGCATCCTGGGATTTAGCACTAAACGCACAAAAAGTTTCCGGCGGAGAATTCGATTCGGTGACTGACCAGGAAATTCTGGCAATGCACCGCTGGCTATCCAACGAAATTGGTGTTTTTGTTGAACCATCTTCTGCTACAGGCGCTGCTGGTTTGCTGAAATTTGCCAAGCTCGGCAAAGTCGATTCAAAAGCAAAGATAGTGATCACGGTAACTGGTCACGGCTTGAAGGATGTTGGCTGGGCGCTAAAGGATGAAGCTGGAGATGATATCCAACCGACCTCTTGCTCCAAAGAAGCAGACCAAGTTGCCGAACTACTTGGCTTGGAGAGAATCAAATGAGATTTGACGAGGCTAATGCTTTGATTGGTAGAAAAGTTGTGGTTAAGGTGCCGGCAACTTCGGCAAATCTTGGACCAGGTTTTGACACTCTTGGAATGGCGCTTTCGTTCTATGACGAACTTGAGGTTGAAGCTGTTGACGCTGCAGATATCCAAGTAAAAGTTTTAGGTGAAGGCGAAGGTGAAGTTTCGACCGGTGAACAGAATCTGATAGTTAAGGCACTACTTCATACATTCGCTCAATCGAGAGTACCGGTGCCGGGAATTCGACTTATCGCGCACAACTACATACCGCATGGTCGCGGCATGGGATCTTCCGGAGCTGCGGTAGTTGCTGGCATTATGGCGGCCAAGGGATTGCTCGAAGGTGTGGTTGAGTTCAGTTCAGAGAAGTTACTGCAACTGGCCACAGATCTTGAGGGGCACCCGGATAACGTTGCGCCGGCTTTATTCGGCGGGTTAACCATCGCTTGGCAGGATCAGGCTGGGCCAAAACACAAAAAGCTTTATGTTCATCGAGGTGTTTCACCACTGGTCTTAGTGCCAAAGAACAAGATGTCCACTGAGTTAGCTAGGAGCCTGCAACCGGAGACTGTTCCTTACGATGATGCTGTGTTTAACGTTTCTCGCTCAGCCCTACTAATTGCTGCGCTGACCCAGTCACCAGAGTTACTGTTGGCTGCCACCGAGGACAAATTGCACCAGAACTATCGAGCTGCGGCTATGCCAGAAACCGAGGCGGTGATTGCCCTATTGCGTAAATCAGGCCATGCTGCTGTGGTTTCGGGGGCAGGCCCATCAGTGCTGGTGCTAGCCAGCGACCCGGCCCAGCGCCTAGACGCGGCGAGACTGGCGGCCCAAAATTTCCCACAATGGCGGCCGTTACTGTTGGCGGTTGATTTCAAAGGTGCTACAGTTATCTCGTACCGCTAGTTCATAGCAGTTTGGTACTACATCCCGTAAAAGTTTTACGGATAAGGCACGAGTAGATCGTGCATCAGGGCAATCCACCTCAAACACTGAAACTGATTGCCATACAAGAAAGAGCAAAAATACATGGATGAAATCCAAAACGAGAGTGCCCCTAAAAGATCCAGAAGAGTCACTGCGACTCCAGAGGTGACCGAAGGCGCTGAACCAAAGAAGACGACTCGGACGCGTAAGACCAGTGAGGCGGCGGAAGTTGTATCGGCTGAACCAAAAGTTGAAAAGTCAGCTGAAGTGCAAGAAGAAGTAAAAACGGACCGACCACCACGTGAATATGATGGCGAACGCCCCGAGCGTCAAGGCGGTGGCCGCAACCGCAGCCGTAACCGTAATCGCAACGATCGTTTTCGCGACCGTGACCGCAATCGTAACCGCGATCGTGATGATGTAGAACCAGAGATTTCACCAGATGATGTCTTGATTCCAGTTGCAGGAATTCTAGATATTCTTGACAACTACGCTTTTGTCAGAACTAGCGGATACCTTGCTGGTCCGAACGATGTTTACGTGTCACTTGGTCAAGTCAAAAAGTATTCAATGCGCAAAGGTGATGCCGTTATCGGTGCAATACGTCAACCTCGTGAAGGGGAGCACCAGGGTAGACAGAAATTCAATGCGCTGGTTCGGGTTGACTCAATCAACGGTCAAAGCCCGGAAGAGGCGGGCAACCGTGTCGAGTTCGGAAAGCTTACCCCGCTATACCCTCAATCCAGACTTCGTCTTGAGACTGAACCAACCAAACTCTCTACCAGAATTATTGATTTGGTTGCCCCGATTGGTAAAGGCCAGCGTGGGCTGATTGTCTCGCCACCTAAGGCTGGTAAGACTTTGGTCTTGCAAGCGATCGCCAACTCAATCTCGGCAAATAACCCTGAGGTTCACCTGATGGTGGTGCTGGTTGACGAACGCCCAGAAGAAGTTACCGACATGCAGCGCACCGTCAAGGGTGAGGTTATTGCCTCGACCTTCGACCGACCAGCTGAAGACCACACCACGGTAGCCGAATTGGCGATTGAACGCGCTAAACGACTAGTTGAGCTTGGGCACGATGTAGTAGTGCTGTTGGACTCGATTACACGTCTAGGGCGTGCCTACAACCTTTCCGCTCCGGCCTCTGGTCGGATTCTCTCCGGTGGTGTTGATTCATCAGCGCTTTACCCACCGAAGCGTTTCTTTGGTGCCGCCAGAAACATCGAGGATGGTGGATCATTGACCATTTTGGCTACGGCTCTAGTGGAGACTGGCTCAAAGATGGATGAGGTTATTTTCGAAGAGTTCAAGGGCACTGGAAATATGGAACTGCGTTTGTCTCGCTCTTTGGCAGATAAGCGTATATTCCCAGCAGTTGATGTTAATGCCTCTGGTACTCGTCGCGAAGAGATGCTGATGAGTCCAGATGAGACCAAAATTGTCTGGAAGCTTCGCCGAGCACTTGCCGGCCTAGAGCAGCAGCAAGCGCTAGAACTTGTATTGAACCGTCTGAAGGAAACTAAGAGCAACGTGGAGTTTTTGATGATGGTGCAAAAGTCAATGCCAG
The DNA here is from genome assembly GCA_964394575.1 of uncultured Rhodoluna sp. Classification (GTDB taxonomy): domain Bacteria; phylum Actinomycetota; class Actinomycetes; order Actinomycetales; family Microbacteriaceae; genus Rhodoluna. The sequence continues at coordinate 163,889 of CAYMYB010000001.1, forward strand.
TCCCTAACGGTTCCGACGGAGAATAATGTTAGCTTCAGTCCAGGCTTTGCTGGCTGAGCACGCACAACTGCAAAGTCAACTCTCCGAGGCTTCGGTTCACGCCAATCCAAGCTTGGCCAAGAAACTGAACCGTCGATATGCCGAACTAAATGCGATTGTCGCTGCCTACAACAGCGTTAATTCATTGCAGGAAGACCTAAATGCGGCCAAGGAAATGGCTAAAGAAGATGAAGAGTTTGCAGCTGAAATTCCCTCTCTCGAAGAAAAACTGCACGAGGCAAATGAAAAACTTCGCAGACTTCTGATTCCGCGTGATCCAGATGATGGTCGAGATGTAATCATGGAAATCAAGGCTGGTGAAGGTGGCGCCGAGTCCGCTCTTTTTGCAGCCGATTTATTGAGAATGTATATCCAGTATTCAAATAGCAAGGGCTGGAAGACTGAAATCCTTGATAAAAACGAGTCTGACCTTGGTGGCTACAAGGATGTTCAACTGGCCATCAAAGGTAATTCAGCCGATCCCGCCGAAGGGGTTTGGGCGCACCTGAAGTATGAGGGCGGGGTTCATCGCGTGCAGCGAGTTCCAGTGACCGAAACCCAGGGCCGCATTCACACTTCTGCTGCTGGTGTGCTGGTCTTCCCTGAAGTTGATGAACCCGAAGAAGTTGAAATTAGCCCGAATGATATTCGCATCGATGTTTTTCGCTCATCAGGTCCAGGCGGCCAGTCAGTCAACACCACAGACTCTGCGGTACGAATAACTCACCTGCCAACTGGAATCGTAGTTTCGATGCAGAATGAAAAATCACAGTTGCAAAATCGTGAAGCAGCGATGCGAGTTTTGCGCGCCAGGTTGCTAGCGGCTCAACAAGAAGCCATCGATGCCGAGCAAAGCGCTGCAAGAAAATCTCAGGTTCGCACTGTCGACCGCAGCGAGAGAATTCGAACCTACAATTTTCCAGAGAATAGAATCGCCGATCACCGAACTGGATACAAGGCATACAACTTGGATCAGGTGATGGATGGGGCTTTAGAGCCGGTGGTCCAGTCGGCAATTAGTGCGGATGAAGAAGCGAGGCTGGCAGCCCTTGGAGAAGCCAGCTAATGAAACTTCAAGATCTTCTAGCTGAAACTGCTCAGAAGTTCTCCAGCTGTGGCATTGAGTCGGCTCAGGCCGATGCCGAGATTTTGCTTTCCTTTACCCTGCAACTAGAGCGTGGCGATCTGCTGGCCCGTGCAATCACCGGCGCAGAAATCCAAGAAACTGAACTAAGACGATTTCTAGAATTGGCCGAACGCAGATCGGCTCGGGAACCGCTCCAGCACCTAACCGGCGTAGCTTATTTTCGTAAGCTTGAACTCAAAGTCGGACCAGGAGTTTTTGTTCCTAGATTTGAAACTGAGGTAGTGGTTGAGCGTGCTTTGGAGCTCCTAGCGGAAAGCACCGCCGACGAACCGATTGTTGTTGACCTAGCCACCGGATCAGGAGCCATTGCTTTAGCTATCGCGGTGGAAAGACCGAATGCCAGAGTGTTTGCCGTCGAACTGAGCGAGGATGCACTGCAATACACTCGTGCCAATTTTGCTAAATATGCACCACATGCTCTGCTGACCCAGGGCGATCTAGCGGAGGCTTTTCCGAATTTACTCGGGCAAGTGGACCTGCTAATTTCCAATCCGCCTTACATTCCAAATGACATGATTCCGATTTATCCTGAGGTTCACCTTCATGACCCAGCTCTGGCGCTTTACGGTGGCATGGACGGCTTGGACATGATCCGTAAAGTGGCAGCCAGAGCTCTGCAATTGGTCAAACCAGGTGGGAAACTAGTAATTGAGCACGCTGACATGCAGGGTGCTGCTGCTAGGGAAGTTCTGCTTGAAATGGGTTGGCAGAATGTCACAACTGGTAAAGATTTAGCTGGCCGTGATCGCATGGTTAGCGCGAGAAGGTAGTGAGAGGCAAGTGCAAAGAGTATTCGACTGTTCGGTAGATACCGAACTTCTAACCGGTATGAGATTAGCCAAGGTCGCACTCGGAAGAACCGAACTAGTTGTTTTACCAACCGATACGGTTTATGGAATAGCGGCCAACGCTTTTTCACCTGAGGCTGTTCAAGGCCTACTGGATGCCAAGGGTCGAGGCCGTCAATCGCCACCGCCGGTTTTGGTCTCAGGCTTGAATCAAGCTCGGGCTCTAGTTGAATCCATTCCGGAAGCGGCAATCAAATTGGCGGAAACTTTTTGGCCAGGTGCACTAACCATGATTTTCAAAGCGCAACCCTCACTCGATTGGGATCTTGGTGAAACCCGCGGAACGGTTGCCCTTCGTGTTCCAGATCATAAAATCGCTTTAGCGCTGATTGAAGAAACTGGTCCGCTAGCAGTATCAAGTGCTAACCTGACCGGTCAGCCAGCCGCCATCACCTGTCAGCAGGCCGTCGACTACCTGCAAGACTCCGTTTCAGTTTATTTAGATTCAGGTTCAAGCCCGAAGGGCGAAGCTTCGACAATTTTAGATATGACTAATCTGGTGGACAGTTATGACAAAGACGGAAAGCTAACTACAAGCGGCAAAGTGAAAGTTATTCGTCGCGGGGCTTTATCGGAAGCAAAGATTAGATCAGTAATAGGCGATCTACTTGAGGCGAGAGCTGACTAAGTGAGGGCATATCTGTTGCTTATGGCGGTCGCCGGCGTGGTGACCTACCTAGCAACGTTCATGGTTCGAAAACTAGCCACGAGATACAAGATTTATCCGAAAGCAATTAGAGCAAGAGATTCTCATGAAAGGCCAACACCGCGAATCGGCGGCGTGGCCATGTTTCTCGGCTTTGTTGTTTCACTTCTAATTGCTGCGCCAATTGGCTGGTTTGACGTGGTTTTCAGCGAACCGACACCGATTATTGCCATCGCAGGTGCTGCACTGATTATTACCGCGGTCGGTTTTCTCGATGACATCTATGATCTCGACTGGACGCTAAAACTGGCTGGTCAATTTATTGCTGCCGCAGTTCTGGCTTGGAACGGTGTCCAAATAGTTTCCCTGCCGATCTTTGGCATTACAGTCGGGTCATTTGGAGTGTCTTTTGTAGTTACTGTATTTCTTGCAGTGCTGATCATGAATGCTGTCAACTTTATTGATGGCTTGGATGGTCTTGTAGCTGGGGTGGTGCTAATCGGTACCGTGGTCTTTTTTGTCTATTCGTATTTATTAGCTCAGGAGATTTCGCCGACTAACTATTTCAACCTAGCCAGCATGCTCTCAGCAATCGTGATAGGGATGTGTCTTGGATTTTTGCCGCATAACTGGCATGTGGCAAAAATATTCATGGGTGATGGCGGAGCGCTATTGCTAGGTCTGTTGATGACCACCTCCGCACTGACAGTTACCGGCCAGATTGACCCAGCTTCACTGAATCGAAGCGATCTGGTTCCAGCAATCTTGCCTTTAATTCTGCCAATCTCAATTTTGATTTTGCCTCTTCTAGATTTTGCACTTGCCGTGCTTCGCCGCCTTGCTGCCGGTAAGTCTCCATTTGAAGCAGATAGAAAACACCTACACCACCGATTACAAGACTTCGGACATTCGCACCTCAGTTCGGTTTTGGTTTTTTACTTTTGGAGTGCATCGGTTTCGGTGAGTTGTCTAATGTTGTTTCTGACAGATCTAATCTGGGTGGTCAGCTTTGCTGTCGTTTCAATTTCAATTTCAATCCTCTACACTTTCTGGCCCGCACTTGCCAAATACCAAAAACGAAAGGCGACAACAAATGTTTGACGATTTGAACAGCGTAATGAAAAGAGTCAGCTGGCTAGGTGCCCTGCTGGTTTCCCTAATTGCGGTTGTAGCATCCTTTGTCGGCTTTTTTATAGCCGGCAGCTCAGGGGTACTTGCTGCCTGGGCTGGGTCGGCTGCGGCATTTGGTTTTACTGCCCTTACGGTGTTGAGCGTCCTGTTTGGCTCGAAAATGAAAATAGGTGGTCTGTTGGCTCTGGTACTTGGTGGCTGGCTAATAAAGATGATCTTATTTTTAGTTATATTCAGCTACCTCAACCAAGCCGACTGGCTGGTGAGCGCCGCTCGGCCAATTGTGTTTTTCACAGTTGTCGCCGCGGTAATCGGGGGACTGGTTTTGGACACCTGGGTGGTAACCAAGGCTAGATTATCCCCAGAGGTAAAACTGCCTTAGTTTGCCAATATTTAACCCAAATTCGGCAATTTTGGGGTCCGCCCTACTGATAACATTTAGGTGTCGCCCTCAGTATTGAAGGTCGAAAAAGCACTGTAAATCGCCGCAAGGCTCAACCTTGCCCCGAAACAGGAGACCAAGCTGTTCGCTCAAACGTTGTCGCTGCTTAACACGGTAGTTAGGCCAGTCACCGAAGGTGAAGGTGGCTTTGAGGCGCCGTCGATTAATGAGTTCTACCCTCAGGTGATTTTCTTTGAGGGAACCTGGTTTGAAATCAACCGAATTATGCTGATTCGTTTCCTGGTGCTAACCATACTTATCGTGCTTTTCACAATGTGGGCTAATCGGTTTAGAAAGAGCGTTGCGACCAACAGCTATGTGCCTAGCCGCTTCCAGATGTTTGGTGAAATCGCGCTCAATTTTGTTAGAAAGTCAATTGCTCACGAACAGTTAGGCGAGAAGGACGGCGATCGGTTCCTCCCGCTATTAACTACTATTTTCTTCCTCGTCTTAGGTATGAACATCACAGGCATCGTCCCTGGCCTGAACATCGCGGGAACCTCGGTTATTGGCTTGCCGCTGGTTCTGGCTGCGGCCGCCTACGTAACGTTTATTTACGCGGGAGTTAAAAAACACGGCATCCATTTCTTTAAAAACGCACTTTTCCCTTCTGGTGTGCCACCGGCTTTCTACGTGCTGGTAACTCCGATCGAGTTGCTGTCAACCTTTATTCTTCGCCCGGTCACACTCGCTCTGCGTTTGATGATGAACATGATCGCCGGGCACCTACTGCTGGTGCTCTGTTTCACGGCAACACAGTTCTTCTTCTTCAATACTGATGGCCTTTTCAAGCTGATGGGTATTGGAACTTTTACTTTTGGGTTTGTCTTCACGCTCTTTGAGATGCTGGTGGCATTCTTGCAAGCTTACGTATTCACTCTGCTGACGACCGTATACATTCAGCTGTCGTTAGCCGATGAACACTAAGAACTAAGGGCTAGCAAAAGTTAGCTCAAAACATGGAAGGAAAATAAAGTGCAGATTATTCACTTAGCAGCAGAAGCTGCAACTCAGGTATCACAGATCAGCGGTAACCTTGGCGTAATCGGCTACGGTCTTGCAGCTATCGGCCCTGGTATCGGTGTGGGTCTAGTTGTTTCAAAGACCATTGAGTCAATTGCTCGCCAGCCAGAATTGGCTAGCCGTCTTCAGGTAACCATGTGGCTAGGTATCGCCTTTACCGAAGCGCTTGCTCTGATCGGTCTAGCAACCCCATTCATCTTCACCGCTTAGTCAGAAGAAACTAAAAATCATGACTATAGGAATCTACGAGATCGTCCGTGCCGCTGGGTCCGCAAACCCGTTGCTGCCGGCTCCTGCTGACATAATTTGGTCTGCAGTTGTTTTCGCGATTCTGCTGGTCTTCTTTTGGTTCAAGGTTTTGCCAAGCTTCAAAAAGAATATCGATGCCAGAACAGCGGCCATTGAAGGTCGCCTTGCTGAGGCAGAGAAGGCTCAAGCTGAAGCCGCTCAAAAAACCGCCAACATTGAAGCCGAGCAGTCAGCTGCTCGAGCTGAGCGTGCCGAAACCATAAGCAAGGCGATTGCCGAAGCTTCAGTTATCAAGGACGAGATCATCGTGAAAGCTCACGCCGAGGCAGACGCTTACCTTGAGAATGCTAAGAAGCAGATCGAGGCAGAACGTCAGGCAGCAATTATTTCGTTGCGTACTGAGGTTGGTGCCCTGGCATTAGATCTTGCCGGTGCAGTGGTAAAGCAGAACCTAAAAGAGGACAAGAATTCAGCAGGAATTGTTGACGACTTCTTGAACAGTCTTCAAAAGGATGGCAAGAGCAACTAATGGCATCTTCTACTCGTCAGGCACTAGCCCAAGCCAAGGGTGAGATTTCTTCTTACCTGGCTGGCGGCTTGGATTTTGCTACTGACCTTTTCCGTATCGCCGATGCGATAGCTGGTAACGCCCAGTTGCGCGGCATGCTCTCGGATCCTTCCTCCGACAGCACTAAAAAGAGCGCTCTGATTGAGCGGGTATTTGCCGGAAAAGTAAGTGACAGTGCACTCGAGTTTTTGAAGATCTTCGTTGCTAAGCGTTTTTCTAAGGGTATCGACCTAGTCGTAGGGCTAGAACAACTTGGAGTTTACGCAGCGGCAGCTAGCAACTCCGGTCAGTTGGATGAGGTGCTAGCCGAACTTTTCGCTTTTTGCAAGACCGTCTCCTCAGACCGCGAACTGCAGTTTGCTTTGAGCAGCAAGAGTGCCCCAAACTCGGCCAAACTAGCTCTGGTGGAGACACTGCTGGCTAATCGCGTCAACCCAGTGACTAAGGCTCTGGTGATTCAAGCAGTCAGTGGATCAAGGGGCAGAAAAGTCGGAGTTGTCTTGGATCAATTTGCCAAGCAGGTTGCAGCCTACGGAAGATCCCTGGTTGCTCATGTGAAAGTAGCAGGCTCGCTAAGTCAGCAGCAACTAGATCAACTTACCGAAGATCTAGCCAAGAGCTATGGCGAGTCAATTAAGTTGAATGTAGAAGTAGACCCGAGCATTATCGGCGGAATCGTTGTCGAAGTTGCTGGAGAAATAATTGACGGTAGCGTTGCTAACCGTTTGAACAATCTAAAACAGCAGTTGGTGCAAGCCGCTGCAAGTGTAAACCGAAGCTAACGCTTCTAAAACAGAAGGAACTACAAAAATGGCAGATCTAAGCATCAGTCCGAATGAGATTCGCGATGCACTGAAAGACTTTGCTAAGTCCTACGAACCAACAGCGGCTAGCCGCACCGAGGTCGGTCACGTAATCGATGCCGGTGACGGTATTGCTCACGTCGAAGGACTGCCAAGTGTCATGGCTAACGAGTTGCTCAAATTTGAAGATGGAACTCTTGGTCTGGCCCAAAACCTTGACGAGCGCGAAATTGGTGTGATTATCCTCGGTGAGTTTGAACACATTGTCGAAGGTATGAAGGTTGAGCGCACTGGTGAGATTCTTTCTGTCCCAGTAGGTGATGAGTTCCTGGGTCGGGTGGTAAACCCAGTTGGAGTTCCGATCGATGGTAAGGGCGAGGTTAAGGCTGAGACTCGTCGTGCCCTAGAGCTTCAGGCTCCAGGTGTTATGGCGCGTAAGTCTGTTCATGAGCCACTGCAAACCGGTATTAAGGCGATTGACGCGATGATTCCAATTGGTCGTGGTCAGCGCCAGCTGATTATTGGTGACCGTCAGACCGGTAAGACAGCAATCGCTATCGACACGATTATTAACCAGAAGGCTAACTGGGAATCGGGAGATCCCAAAAAGCAGGTTCGCTGTATTTACGTTGCTATCGGTCAGAAGGGTTCAACCATAGCCTCGGTTAAGGGTGCTCTCGAGGCTGCAGGAGCTATGGAATACACCACGATAGTGGCCTCTCCAGCATCAGACCCAGCAGGTTTCAAGTATCTAGCGCCTTACACCGGTTCTGCAATCGGACAGCACTGGATGTATGGCGGTAAGCACGTGCTGATTATCTTTGATGATCTATCAAAGCAGGCCGAGGCATATCGTTCAATCTCTCTACTTCTTCGTCGCCCGCCAGGCCGTGAGGCATATCCAGGTGACGTTTTCTACCTGCACTCACGTCTGCTTGAGCGTTGCGCCAAACTAAACGATGAGCTGGGCGGCGGTTCGATGACCGGACTACCAATCATCGAAACCAAAGCGAACGACGTTTCTGCATACATCCCGACCAACGTGATTTCGATTACCGATGGTCAGATCTTCTTGCAGTCCGATCTGTTTAACGCAAACCAAAGACCAGCTATTGACGTTGGTATCTCGGTTTCCCGTGTTGGTGGTGCTGCGCAGGTGAAAGGTATCAAGAAGGTTTCCGGAACCCTGAAGTTGGAGCTTGCTCAGTATCGTTCGCTCGAGGCATTCGCAATGTTTGCTAGCGACTTGGATGCCGCTTCTCGTCAGCAGTTGGCGCGCGGTGCCCGATTGATGCAACTTCTCAAGCAGCCACAGTATTCGCCATACCCGGTTGAGGAACAGACAGTTTCGATCTGGGCTGGAACCACCGGTAAGCTCGACGAAGTTCCAGTTGAAGATGTGCTTCGTTTTGAGAGCGAACTGCTTGACTACCTTCGCCGAAACACCAGTGTGCTAACCACGATTCGCGAGACCAACAATCTAGATGACGAAACCACAACTGTTTTGGAGGGTGAAGTTCTTAAGTTCAAGAAAATCTTCCTAACCGGTGTCGGTAAGCCTTTGGCATCCGTGGGCAACGAGTCGGTTGAGGCAATCGCTGAAGAAGAAGTTGACCAAGAGAAGATCGTAAAGCAGAAGCGCTAAAGGAATAGTAAGGGAATATCATGGGAGCGCAACTTCGGGTCTATCGGCAGAAAATCAAGTCTGCCCAGACGACCAAGAAGATTACGCGTGCGATGGAGTTGATCTCCGCCTCACGTATCTATAAGGCTCAGCAGCGTCTTGCCGCAGCTAACCCTTATGCGCGCGCAATCACTCGGGCAGTTTCCGCTGTTGCAACCTTCTCCAACATTGATCATCCGCTAACCACCGAGCGCAGTCAGATACGTCGGGCAGCTGTTGTTATCTTTACTAGCGACCGCGGTTTGGCTGGAGCTTTCTCATCCAATGTTCTTAAGGAAGCTGACCAGCTTACCCAGTTGCTCAAAGAGCAGGGGAAGGACGTCGTCTATTACCTTGTTGGGCGTAAGGCAGTAGGGTTCTTCTCATTCCGTAAGCGTGCTGCAATCAAAACTTGGACAGGTGGAACTGATCTTCCAGTGTTCACCACAGCTCAGGAACTAGCTGAAGCGGTGGTGGAGTCATACAACCTTGGCTTTGATAACGGGGGAGTCGATGAGATTCACCTGGTCTACAACAAATTCATCAGCATGATCAGCCAAGAGCCTCAGGTGGTTAGATTATTGCCGCTAGAAATCGTCGAGGGAGTTGAAACCCCTAGTTCAAATGAGGTTTTCCCACTTTACGAATTTGAGCCAGACGTGAACAAGGTTTTGGATGCGCTACTTCCGGTTTACATCGAAAGTCGTATCTTCAATGCAATGCTGCAGTCAGCTGCCGCAGAGCACGCAGCAAGACAGAAAGCAATGAAGTCGGCAACGGAAAACGCCGATAAGTTGATCCGTAACTACACAAGACTGTCTAACTCCGCTAGACAGTCAGAAATTACCCAGCAGATTTCCGAAATCGTTGGTGGTGCCGACGCGCTTGTCGACACTAGCGACAAAGAATAGAAAGAAAAGAAATGGCCGAGAACAAAACTGGTGCAACCGGACGTATCGCTAGAGTAACTGGACCTGTGGTGGACATTGAGTTCCCACACGACGGTATCCCAGGCATCTATAACGCACTAACCACTGAAATCACCCTGAACGGTGAGACTTCGACTCTAACTCTGGAAGTCGCCCAACACCTCGGTGATGATCTGGTCCGCGCAATTGCCCTGAAACCGACCGACGGTCTGGTAAGAGGCCAGGCGGTGCAGGACACCGGAGCCCCAATTTCAGTGCCAGTCGGTGATGTCACCAAGGGTAAGGTGTTCAACGTTGTCGGTGATGTATTGAATGCAGCCCCCGGTGAAAAAATCGAAGTGACCGAGCGTTGGCCGATTCACCGCAACCCGCCATCATTTGACCAGCTCGAGTCTAAGACCGAGATGTTCGAGACCGGTATCAAGGTTATTGACCTGCTAACCCCATACGTTCGTGGTGGAAAGATCGGTCTATTCGGTGGTGCTGGTGTTGGTAAGACCGTTTTGATTCAGGAAATGATCTACCGTGTGGCAGAAGACCACGATGGTGTGTCAGTATTTGCCGGTGTTGGCGAGCGCACTCGTGAGGGTAATGACCTGATCGACGAAATGACTGAATCCGGTGTTATCGACAAGACCGCTCTGGTCTTCGGCCAGATGGACGAGCCACCGGGCACACGTCTACGCGTTGCGCTATCTGCGCTAACCATGGCTGAATATTTCCGTGATGTTCAAAAGCAGGACGTGCTTTTGTTTATCGACAACATCTTCCGTTTCACTCAGGCAGGTTCCGAGGTTTCCACTCTGCTTGGCCGTATGCCTTCAGCTGTGGGATACCAGCCAAACCTTGCTGACGAGATGGGTATTCTGCAGGAGCGTATTACTTCAACACGAGGACACTCGATTACCTCGCTTCAGGCAATCTATGTTCCTGCCGATGACTACACCGACCCAGCCCCAGCGACCACATTCGCCCACCTGGATGCAACCACTGAGCTCAGCCGTGAGATTGCCTCAAAGGGTCTGTATCCTGCCGTGGATCCACTGACCTCTACTTCTCGTATTCTTGACCCTCGCTTTATCAGCAAAGACCACTACGAGACTGCAACCAAGGTAAAGCAGATTTTGCAGAAGAACAAGGAACTGCAGGAAATCATCGCCATCCTAGGTGTTGAGGAATTGAGCGAAGAGGACAAGATCACCGTGTCTCGTGCTCGTCGTATTCAGCAGTTCCTATCACAAAACACCTACATGGCAACTAAGTTCACCGGTGTTGCAGGTTCGACTGTTCCGCTAAAAGAAACTATTGAAGGTTTCTCCAAGATCGCTAACGGTGATTTCGACAACGTTGCCGAGCAAGCCTTCTTCAACGTCGGTGGTCTAGAAGACGTTGAACGCCAATGGGCCAAGATTCAGGCAGAGACAGCTAAGTAAAGATGAGCGATAAAACTCTGCGGGTTGATCTGGTGGCGGCTGACCGAGCCGTCTGGTCAGGTGATGCCAAAATGGTGATTGCAAAGACCATTGAAGGTGAGATTGGTCTGCTACCTGGTCACGAGCCGATGCTGGCGATTCTAGGTTCCGGTGAGGTTCGCATAACCTTGCCAACCGGTGAGGCGATTAAGGCAACCGCAGACGATGGTTTCTTATCCGTTGAGCACGATGTAGTGACCATTGTTGCCAGAGCCGCGCAGCTTGCCTAAGTTGTGAAGTGTAAATGCCTCAGGATTTCCTGAGGCATTTTGCTTTAATCCGTTTCTGGTCTTCTTTTTTCCGGGGGAGTGCGGCGATTAGCGGCCGGCACCCATTTAACATCGCCACCGTGTTTGAGGTTGGCGTAGCGCGCCAAGACAAACAGCAAATCACTTAGACGGTTCAGATAACGAGCGGCGATTACATTTACTCCACCGTTTGCGTGTCCCTTCTTAGCCGGCTCGGTGCCGTATTGCTCAATCGCATGCCAAGTCGCTCGCTCTGCTCGTCTTACCACTGTTCTAGCCAGGTGTAAGCCGGCGGCAAGACCAGAGCCACCAGGAAGAATAAAGGAATCCAGCTTTTCTAGTTGGCTGTTGTATTTGTCAATAGCTGCCTCCAGGGCATCAACCCAAACTGCATCGACCCGCAGTGGTTCATACTCGTAAAACTCATTCAACGGATTGGAAAGATCGGCCCCTAAATCGAATAGGTCATTTTGAATTTGGGAAAGAAGGTGCAGGGTTTCTTCATCAAATTCATTCTGGGCAAGGGCTACCGCAACGCCAATTGCCGAGTTTGCCTCGTCAACGTCGGCATAAGCTTCAATTCTGGGATCGGTCTTTCTCACTCGGCTAAAATCGCTAAGACCGGTCAAACCTTCGTCGCCAGTTCGGGTGTATATCTTCGTTAGTTTTACCATTATTCAAGTTTAGGCTTGTCTGGTGCTGTTATTGCTTCCACCCAGTGAAACCAAGCAAATTGGTGGTTCTGGGCTGACCATTTCTCAGGTTCACCTTAGTTACGGGCAGCTAAACGATGCCAGGGACCTGGTTCTTGCAAAGCTATTGGAAGTTTCCGCTGATGCAGAGCTCGGTCAAAAGCTGCTGAAGTTATCCAGTAAGCAAATCCAAGACTTGGAGCGTAATCTTGAGATTCCGCAGGCTCCTACGCTGGCTGCGTACCAGCGTTATTCTGGAACGCTATACAAGGCAATCGGTGCAGATAATTTTTCAACCCATGAGGTTGAAAACATGCGAAAACACATTCTGATACAGAGTGCGCTATTCGGGCTAATTTCCGCCACAGATCGAATCCCTTGGTATCGCCTTTCTGCCGAGACCAGACTGCCCAACTTTGACTTGAAGGCGATTTGGCAGGAACACCAACCGAAAGCTTGGCAGCGTTTGGTTGATTTACCGATTATTGATCTCCGTTCGCAAAGTTATCAGGCTCTATCACCGATTCCAGCGGAATTTGAGTCTTATTGGGTAGAGGTGGTTTCCGAGGTTGATGGCAAGAGGAAAGCGCTCAATCACTTCAACAAAAAAGCTAAAGGAGATTTAGTCGGCGCATTTGTTAGACAACATAAGCCCGCTAGCAATTTGAAGGAGTTAGCAAAACTTGCCAAAGCAGTTGGCCTAGAAATATCAGTTGAAGGCAACAAATTAGTGCTAATTACTCCCGAAGTTCTCTAATCTGCTTTTGTTAGGCTTGCAGCATGAGTTTTAAATCGCGTAATCGTCACCTGATAAAAACTCAGATAGTCCTAAAGTACTGCATGTGGGTTCTCGGGGTTTTGGTAATGGTTCCCTACCTAACCTTTAGTTTCAGTGAACCATTTGTGAAGACGGCTTGTGACTATGAAAAATTTACTTGCGCTCCTGTAAAAGATCTTGCCTTTACAATTTCAAGCTATTCCTTTGTGGCTTCCTATTACGCCTGGTGGTTGCTTGCCCCGACAGCGCTAATTATGGGTGCTGTTTATGTGACAATCCATCTGGTTCGTCAGATAAAAGGAACTGCGGCTAAGTGAGTTCTTTGCGCCTGAAACAACCTGGCGCGTGATCATTGACCAAGCCGGTGGCTTGCATTAGCGCATACATAGTGGTTGATCCAACGAAACTAAATCCGAGTTTTTTGAGTTCTTGGCTCAAATCGTCAGACTCGGGAGTCGTCACCCGCCAGTCAAATTTTTGAGCCGGAAGCAGTTTCTGTTTTGGTGCAAAACTCCAAACCAGTTCGCTGACGCTAACCTGATTTTTTTGAAGCTCTAAAATTATCTGGGCATTTCTAATGGTGCTTGTGATTTTAGCTCGGTTACGGATTATGCCTTCATTCTGCATCAAACGTTCAACGTAGCTGTCGCTAAAGCGTGCTACTTTCGCTATTTCAAAGTTTTTGAATGACTTTCGAAATTCCTCTCGACGACGAAGGATGGTAATCCAAGACAAGCCGGCCTGGAAACCCTCCAAAGCGATACGCTCAAAGATCTCCCTATCACCTGCCACTGGAACACCCCATTCGGTGTCGTGGTAGTCGATGTATAGCGGGTCGTTGCCAGGCCAGCGGCAACGAGTTCGACCGTCTTCGTATTTTCGAGTATGACTAGCTGTCACTGGCTTGAATGTTCTCGTGCTTGAGTAACCACTTTTTTGTTGGTATTCCATTACCGCCGGAGTATCCGGTTATCTGACCGGAAGATCCCATCACCCGGTGACAACCAACAATCAATGGAATCGGATTTGCCCCAACTGCTCCACCAACAGCCCTGGCCGAATTCGGTCTACCGATAGCCTTGGCAATCTCGCCATAACTTATACTCTTGCCGAATCCGATTCTTGAAATCTGTTGCCAAACTTCTTGCTGGAATGGTGTACCGTTGGTCAGATCTAGCGGAAGGTTAAATCTCTTGAGTTTGCCTAAGAAGTAGGCATCAATTTGATTTTTTGCATCCAACAGCAATTTCGAATGAGATGTATTTTTTCTACTAGAGCGTCTAACTGCGATATTTACCGAAGAAATTTTTCCGTTTACTTCAAATACCCTGATCAGGCCTATCGGCGTCGTAACGTCAATCCAACTTGTAAAATTCACAATTTGTAGCATACCCCTTAAAGTTCTAGGGTCCGGATTCCTGTGGAGGAACCCGGACCCTAGGTTGTTAGGAGCGAACTACATTAACTCGAATATCTCGCTGGCCTTGCTTAGGCTCTTGCGGAGAATTTGTTCCAGTTCGTCAAACTCCTTTTGACCAATCGTCAACGGTGGAGCTAACTGAACCACGGGGTCGCCACGGTCATCTGAGCGACAATACAAGCCGCTGTCATACAGGTCGTGGCTTAGGAACTGCCTTAGTAACCGCTCGGACTCTTCGTCATTGAAGGTTTCCTTGGTGTTTTTGTCTCGGACCAGTTCGATGGCAAAGAAATAACCTTCACCGCGAACATCGCCGACAATAGGCAAATCATAGAGTTTTTCTAGTGTTTTCCTAAATGCCGGTGAGTTTCTTCTGACGTTGCCAACCAGATCTTCTTCATCGAAGATGTCTAGGTTCTCAAGGGCTACGGCACAAGAGACCGGGTGTCCAGCGAAGGTGTAGCCGTGGGCGAAGATGTTCTTACCGTGCTTGAACGGTTCGAACAGCTTTTCACTCAGCAGCAGCGCGCCTAGCGGGGCATAGGCCGAGGTGATTCCTTTGGCACAAACCAACATGTCTGGTTCGATGTCGTAGAACTCACTAGCGAACATAGTACCGATACGTCCAAAACCGTCAATAGTCTCGTCTGCCACCAATAGAACATCATATTTGTCGCAAATCTCACGAATGCGCTTGAAATATGATTTTGGAGCAGTGAAACAACCTCCTGAGTTTTGCACCGGCTCGAAGAAAAATGCCGCAACAGTATCTGGATCTTCAAAAAGAATCATCTCTTCGACACGATTGGCTGCCCAAAGCGCGAAGTCTTCTTCAGTTTCGAAATCGTCCTGGTTTCTGTACCAGTTGGTGTTTGGGACACGGAACGTGCTTGGCACCAATGGCTCATACATTTTCTTCATCGCTGGGATACCGGTGAGCGAAAGCGCACCGTGCGATGTGCCGTGATAGGCGATCGAACGGGTTAGCACCTTGTGCTTAGTTGGTTTACCAGTCATTTTGAAATACTGTTTGGCTAATTTCCAAGCAGTCTCGTTTGCTTCGCCACCACCGGTGGTAAAGAAAACGCGATTTAGGCTTCTCGGCGCATACGAAAGCACCCGCTCTGCAAGTTCAATTGCCGGAGCGTGCGTATGGGCCCAGATTGGAAAGTAATCCAGCTGCTTCATTTGCTTAGCAGCTGCCTCAGCTAGTCGAGCGCGACCGTGGCCGACGTTCACTGAGAACAACGATGAGATTCCATCGAAGTATTTCTTTCCATTTTGGTCCCAGAAATGATGCCCTTCCGCTTTGGTGATGATTGGAATATCACCAGTTTGGTAAGGGCTGTGTCGCGTGAAGTGCAGAAAAAGATGATCTTTTGCTGACTGCTGCAACATTTCTGGAGTTGCTTCTTGATTTGCCTTGCGAGCGTCAAGAAGCGGGGTGGCGTGGTCGGCTTTTGCTTCGGCCGGCTGTGAAGCCGGAGCCTTACCGGGCCTTAAGGCGTCGGCAAGCTTTCGGGCTATGCTCTCCTTGGTTGCCATTTGATATCACTCTTTACATTGTTTTGTGTTGCACTTTTGGATTGCCGAATGACAATCCACTTTGAATCGGTTGATTCAAAACTTTTTCCATTTATCTAACACCCCAGTTGTAGAACTGCTTGTGCAGTTTTAGATAAACAAAAGTCTCAGTTGCAATCACTCCTGGAAGTGATCGAATTTTGGTGTTTAGAACATCGATTAGGTCTTGGTCGTTCTCGACCACAATTTCAACCAAGATATCGAACGAGCCAGCTGTCATCACCACATAGTCGCACTCTGGCATGGCAGAAAGCGAATCGGCTATCGAAGTCATATCTCCCGTGCAACGGATTCCTATCATCGCTTGACGGTAGAAGCCGAGCTGCAGTGGATCGGTCACTGCCACCACCTGCATGATGCCAGACTCGGTCATCTTCTGCATTCTCTGTCGAACCGCTGCTTCGCTTAAGCCAACAATTTTGGCTATTTCGCTGTAGGGCTTGCGACCGTCAATCTGAAGCTGCTCGAGGATCTCTTTAGAAATGTCGTCGAGCTGTGAGGCTTTGGCGCGGTCTGTTCTAGACATGCTACGATTTTGCCATAAAAATAGGCATTTTGGTGCAGATTTCGTAGCATTTTTACCATTTTGGTACAGAATCATAAGCATTTTGCCAGCCAATGCTACGGATTGTTTCAAATGCATACCTTTGTAATAGTGTTATCGGGAGGAGTGGTTAGCTCCAATACCTAATTTGAGGCTCGAAGGAGAGTTTTGAAATGTCAGTGCGTGAACTGAAAAACTTTGTAAATGGCCAGCATGTTCCCTCCAAGTCTGGGGAAACCTCCGATCTAATCAATCCAGCTAATGGCGAGGTTTTTGCCAAAGCTGCAATCTCAAATGAGGCAGATATCGATGCCGCCTACAAGGCAGCCGATAAAGCCTTCGAGAGTTGGAGCCAAACGACTCCAAGTGAACGTCAGTTGGCATTATTCCGTATCGCAGACGCTTTGGAAGCAAGAGCCGAAGAGATGGCTGATGTTGAATCGGAGAACACCGGCAAGCCGAGAAGCACACTTGTCGAATACGAAGTAATGGTGTCGGTTGATCAGATTCGATTCTTTGCCGGAGCGGCCCGCAACCTAGAAGGTAGAGCAACTGCTGAGTATGCCAAAGATCACACATCTTCGATTCGTCGCGAACCAATCGGTGTAATTGGTCAGGTCACCCCGTGGAACTATCCGCTGAATATGGCTACCTGGAAATTTGCACCTGCAATCGCCGCTGGCAACACCGTAGTGATCAAGCCTTCAGACACAACCCCAGCTTCAACACTCTTGCTTGCCGAAATAGCAAGCGAATTTTTACCAGCCGGTGTATTCAATGTGGTCACCGGTAATCGTGAGAGTGGTAGAGCGATGATTGAGCATGAGATACCTCAAATGGTTTCAATCACCGGTTCGGTTCGTGCTGGTATGGAAGTTGCCAAGAGCGCTGCCGCTGATTTGAAGAGAGTTCACCTTGAACTCGGCGGCAAAGCACCGGTGATTGTATTCCAGGACGCCGATCTGCAAAAGGCCGTTGCCCAAATTGTCGTGGCTGGATATTTCAACGCCGGTCAAGACTGCACCGCGGCAACAAGAATTCTGGTGCACGAGAGCGTTCACGATGAATTTGTCGCACTTCTAGTTGCGGAAGTGAAAGCAAATGCGATTACCGGAGATCCAAGCCGTGACGATATTTTGTTTGGTCCAGTCAATAACGTCAACCAGTTGGCTCAGGTAACTGGCTTTATTGATCGACTACCTGACCACGCTTCGATTGCAGTCGGTGGTAAAGCTCTTGAAGGCAAGGGTTACTTCCACGAGGCGACCGTTCTTACCGGCCTGCAGCAAACAGATGAGCACATTCAGCGTGAAATTTTCGGCCCAGTTGTGACTGTGCAAAAGTTCAAGGATGACGCAGAAGCTCTTAGGTGGGCAAACGATGTGAAGTATGGTTTGGCATCCTCGGTGTGGACCTCGAATCACACCAGGGCGATGCGCTTTGCTAAAGGGTTGAACTTCGGCTGTGTTTGGATTAATACTCACATTCCGCTCGCGGCGGAAATGCCACATGGTGGCTTCCGTCACTCAGGTTACGGTAAGGATCTATCCATGTATGGTTTCGAGGATTACACCAGAATCAAGCACGTGATGAGTTACATCGGTGACTAAATAGGCTGCTCTTGTATCTGCCCGTTTTCCACAGTGAATTCGGGCAGATACTTTTTTGACCAGCTCTTTGCCATTATCGCTTTATGCGGCTAATTGCCTTTATTCCAGCTGTCGTAATCGCATTAGTAATGGCTCTTTTCACCGGCATGTGGCAGTTTGCTCTATTTGCACTTTTATCTGCAATCTCTGGATTGATAACCTCAGCTGTGCTGCGTCAAAAGCGCAAAGAGCCAGATCTTGATTACTCAGATCAGCCAATCTGGTTGCATCCAGCAGCCGTTGCAATCGGCGACAAGGTTCTTCCGCGCACCGGTTGGTTTTTTCGGGAGCACATGAGCGACCATTTTTTCAATTACTTCAGTCAGTTAACTTCTGCTCGAGAGATCTCAGTGAGAGCAGCCGCTCTTGCCGAAGATTTTTACCGAGCCAAACTAAAAGCCGAGCTGCCATTTTGGGCAGGCATGGCTGAAAATAACGATCTGGAATTTGACCTGGTCTCTAATGGTCCGCATGCACTGATTGTTGGTTCTACTGGTTCAGGAAAAAGTGAATTTCTACGTTTGATTACTTGTTCAATGCTCGCTAGCAAATCGGCTCGGGATATCCGGCTGGTGTTAATTGATTTCAAAGGAGGAGCTGCACTCAGGTCTCTAATTGAACACCCTGCAACCTTGACTTTGATTACCGATATAGATTCAGCCGATCACGAAAGATTCTGGTTATATCTTCAAGGCGAACTTCGCATCCGTGAATTGGAGCTTGCAGACCAGCAAGTCAGTGCAATTCAGCATGCGGACAACATGCCCAGACTCATCGTGCTGGCCGATGAACTACCGGCAATTTTGAGTTCAAGCCCACTGGCTTTGCAGAGTTTTGAAGCGATTGCCGCCAGAGGTAGGTCTCTCGGCGTTCACCTGATTGCGACCAGTCAATCTCTTAGCGGAATACCAAGAAGCCTGATCACCAATCTGCCACTTCGATTTGCCCTAGGCATAACCGACCCAGGCGATCTGATTTCACTCATGCCAAACCTTAGACCAAGCGAGGTTCCCTCTGGACGTGCCATTGCGATGGCTAATGGCAAATCGGTGTCTTTTGATTTTCCCATGATTCGATCTTTGCCGGATCTTGGGTTACCCAAGATTGATTCGGTTGCCGTCGCCGGCTGGAGCATGGCCCTACCAAACCAACTCGAGTTCCAAGAAGGTGTCCTTGGGATTATTGAAGAGCCTTTGAGTCATAGCAAATATTTTGTGAGTTGGGCCGAAATTTCTGACAAGAATATTTTGCTGGTAGGTGCATCAGATTCAGGTAAGACTAGTTTTTGTCAACTCGCAGGCAATTACTACCCGGTTGTACTGGACTGTCCTGAGTTGTCAGCACTTGAACAGGCCCTTGCGAATTCAGGCAGTGTCGCCTGCGCCGTTTCGAGCAGCCAAATACTTCCGCTTGCAATTCAAAGAAAATTCGAGCAAGTTATTTATCTTCGGCAGGCAAATCTAGACCAGCACTTAGCCGCAGGGCTTCCTCGCAGCCAGTGGAATGAAAGACTTCCGGCTGGACGCTGTTGGTTTAGAGGAAAACAGATGCAATTAGCTATGCCAGCGCCGATTCCAACGATGAATGACTAAGAGCATGAGCCGAGGCAACCGGTTCATTTACTAGGTGCCCAGCGTGGGTGTTTAATCCAAGAGCAAGAGCTAAGTCGCTCTTGAGTGCTTCGTGCCAACCTTTGTTGGCTAGTTGCTTTACATAGGGGAGCGTCGCATTAGTGAGTGCGTAGGTTGAGGTATGTGCCACTGCACCTGGCATATTGGCCACACAGTAAAAAATTGAGTTATGCACTTTGAATGTTGGCTCAGCGTGCGTGGTTGGCTTTGAGTCTTCGAAGCATCCGCCTTGGTCAATCGCAATGTCAACGAGTACTGAGCCTGGGATCATGCTCTTTACAAGTGAGTTAGTAACTAACTTTGGGGCCTTTGCTCCTGGTATTAGCACCGATCCAATGACCAAATCAGCTTGACTAACTGCTTGATTTATCTCAAAAGTATTACTAGCAATAGTTTTTAGGCCACCGCGATAAAGTGCGTCAAGTTCGCGCAGGCGATTCAGATTGGTATCCAAAACAGTCACCTCAGCACCTAGACCGACAGCCATGGCGATTGCGTTGGTGCCGGCTACACCGCCACCTAGCACCACAACTCGTGCAGGCCGAGTGCCAGGTACTCCGCCGAGCAGGATTCCATGTCCACCATTTTGGGCAAAGAGCGTTTGCGCACCAACCAGAACTGAAAGTCTTCCAGCAACCTCACTCATGGGAGCTAGCAGCGGTAATTGACGGTTTGCAGTCTGAACTGTTTCATAGGCAATGGCAGTTACCTGCTTAGCCATAAGTTCTTTGGTTAGTTCGAGATCGGCGGCTAAATGCAGAAAGGTAAAAAGCACTAGGCCTGGCCTTAGGTACTGGTACTCGCTCTGAATAGGCTCTTTGACCTTTAGAACAAGTTCTCCTGCTGCCCAGGTGGCGGCAGCGTCCGGCAGGATAGTGCCGCCGGCCGATTTGTAGTCATCGTCTGAAATGCTTGAGCCAATTCCAGCTCCTGACTGGATGAAAACCTCGTGACCGCTGACCACTAGTTCGTGGACTCCAGCGGGAGTGATGGCCACTCTGAATTCGTTGTTCTTGATCTCTGCTGGTACAGCGATCTTCATGATTCTCCTCTGGGCTTTGGCATCGTTGCCTCGCCACCATCGAGAATACCAGAGAGCCCTGAACGCCTCTAGAATCCCCTCCAGAAACCATCAACGAAAAGCCCGTTTTTGCCTAATTTCAGCTCAATTTATGGCAGTATTTTTATCAATGCGTTCATTCGCGCAGTCGGTGTGAAATTGGCCGTGAACCGGCCCTTCCCAATAAGGAGCATTAGGAAATGAACCAAAACCTTCCTGAAGACCCGCAACTACGCGAAATGGTCAAAGCAGCATTAAGACACCAGGTAACTCGTCGTGCAGCTCTTGGTGGAGCCGTAGCAACATCCGCAGCAGCTTTACTTGCCGCATGTGCACCTTCATCAAATGAACTAAAACCAGCTACGGATGTTAGTGATTCAGATCCAACATTAATTTGGAGCAACTGGTCGCTTTACATTGACGTTGACGATGAAGGAAACTACCCAACTCTAGAAAAGTTTCAGTCTGAGACTGGAATCACAGTCACCTACCGCGAAGATTTCGATGACAACGATTCCTATTACGGAAAAGTTAAGGACCAACTAGCGCTAGGTCAGGACATCGGTGCGGACATTACCTGTCCAACCTCCTGGATGGCTGCGAGATGGATCAACCTTGGTTATTGCCAGACATTTGATGATGCACAGCTTCCAAACAAAAAGAACCTTCAGCCTGCCTACTTAGGTGCAAGCTATGACCCAGATCGCACCAAGAGTCTTCCTTACCAAGGAATTCTTGCCGGCTTTGCTTTCGATAAGAAGGCTTACAAGGATGCAACTGGTAAAGATGAGCCAAAGGTGCTTGAAGATCTCTGGGATCCAGCACTCAAGGGTCGCATCGGCGTCTTGAGTGAAATGCGCGACACAGTTGGAATCGTTTTGATGGATCAGGGTGTAAGCATTGGTGAGGCTAGCAGTCTCACCGAAGACGCATTCATGAATGCAATTGATGTAATTTCAGCAAAGGTTAGCGACGGTCAAATTGCCAGAATCAAGGGCAACAGCTACAAAGATGACCTTGTAAACGGGGACACCATTGTTGCAATTGCCTGGTCTGGAGATATCATTCAGCTAAATGCTGAAGCTGGTTACGATCGCTTCGGATTTGTACTGCCAGAGTCTGGTGGAACTATCTCTGCTGACTGTTTCGTGGTTCCAATGGGTGCTACGCACAAGAAGAATGCAGAGAAGTTGATGAACTTCTACTATGACCCATACAACGCTGCTGTTCTGGCCGCCTATGTGAACTACATCACTCCGGTTGTGGGAGCGAAGGAAGAAGCTATCAAGCTTGATCCTGCTCTTGCCGAGAACCAATTGATCTTCCCTTCAGAAGAGTTCTTGGGCAACACTCAGGCATTCCGTGCTCTTGAGTCAAAGGAAGAGCAGACCTTCACCAAGGAGTTCCAGAAAATCAAGTTAGGCGCTTAGTGGCCAAGGAGTTCATTGCGCGAGGTGCCGACCTTGAACTAAAAGGTATCCGCAAAGAGTTTCCAGGCTTTGTAGCAATTGAGAATCTTGATCTAACCGTTCCTGCTGGAGAGTTTTTTGCGCTGCTAGGGCCTTCTGGTTGTGGTAAGACCACAACTTTGAGACTTGTTGCGGGGTTGGAAACTCCAACTAAGGGCAAGATTCTAATTGGTAAAACGGATGTGACCGAGACCAAGCCGCACGAGCGTCCAGTGAACACCGTGTTCCAGTCATACGCTCTGTTTCCGCATATGACGATTTTGGAAAACGTAGCCTTCGGTCTTCGCCAACGGAAAATAGATGACCCGCTGGGTAAGGCTAAGCAAGCTCTGAACATGGTTCAGCTCGCACACCTTGCCGAAAGAAAACCACAGCAACTATCGGGTGGACAACAGCAACGTGTCGCATTGGCCAGAGCTTTAGTTAACCGTCCATCGCTGCTACTTCTGGATGAACCGCTTGGAGCGTTGGATCTGAAGTTACGTCGTGAGATGCAGATTGAATTAAAAGCAATTCAAATAGAGGTTGGGCTTACCTTCTTGCACGTGACCCACGACCAAGAAGAAGCGATGGACATGGCAGACACTGTTGCTGTTATGAATCAGGGTCGAATCGAGCAGATGGGTGCACCAGAGGCGCTTTATGATCGGCCGAAGACAGTGTTTGTGGCTAAATTCCTCGGACAGTCCAATTTATTAGTAGGAGAGGTTAGCTCAACCTCTGCAAATTCGATAAGCATCGACGTTGCTGGAAGTAAGATTTCGGTTCCGAAGGACAGAGCTGAGAAGCACTCTGGAAAAATTGCAGTAGGGTTCAGGCCAGAAAAAGCAACTTTCCACACTAAAAAACCAACCACAAAGAGCGACACCAACGTGATTGGTCCTGGTGAAATACTTGACATTCGATTTACCGGGGTTAGCAATCAGTACCTAATCGAAGTGCCGAATCTAGGTAACATCACTGTGTTTGCGCAAAACATGGGACAATCCCCAGTTATCGAACTTGGTGAAAAGGTTTGGATTTCTTGGTCGGTAGATCACTCGTTCGGTCTTGCTGACCTGCCAGCCGGCAACGAAGAGGACTAACAAGCATGGCTTTTGCGGCTTTCAGTTCCAATGTAAAGGTGAACACTAAGCCAACTAAATCTGGCAAGGTCGTGATCGCCCTATTGGCACCAGGGCTTGCCTATCTCGGGGCATTTTTTCTAACCCCGCTGATAGCGCTGATCATGGTCTCGCTTTCGGTGCCAGACCCAGCTGGCGGCTATGCCGAGTATGTGCCAGCCCTTGATTTTGCCAACTACGCCTCTGTAGTGTCTGAGTTCTTCCCGCATATCATGCGCTCGTTCGGCTACGCCCTGATTGCCACAGTGCTCGCACTAATCATTTCTTATCCGCTGGCTTATTTTATCGGTGTAAAGACGAGACCTTGGCCGATGCTGCAAAAGCTAATGCTCACTTTAGTGATCGCTCCATTTTTTATTTCTTTCCTACTTCGGACTCTTGCCTGGAAGCAGATGTTTTCAAATGAATCATGGATAGTGACTAGCCTTCAGCAGATCGGCTTTTTGGCTTCTGATGAATATGTCGTCGGTACACCGTTCATGGTGATATTCGGTTTGACTTACAACTTCATCCCGTTCATGACACTTCCGCTATACACATCACTGGAACGACTAGACATCCGGTACCTTGAAGCAGGTTCTGATCTTTATGCATCACCGGCAAAAGTATTTAGGAAGGTTACCTTCCCACTTTCATTGCCCGGTGTGATTTCTGGAACACTGCTAACTTTTATCCCAATTGCCGGTGATTACATCAATGCCTCTGGAGAATTCCTCGGCTCTCCAGAAACGGCGATGATGGGAAACGCAATTGAGTTACTTTATATAGGAAGCAATTACTATGACGAGGCCTCCGCACTATCCGTTCTGCTGATGGGTGTAATTCTGGTCTTGGTCACTTTCTATGTAAAGCGCTCTGGAACGGAGGATCTGCTCTAATGAAATTAAGTTTGGGCAAATTCGCTCTACCGCTGTATTCGGTGCTCGCCATCATTTATCTGCTTATTCCGATTTTCTACACTTTCGTCTTTTCATTCAATGACAGTTTGAAGACCAACCTGATTTGGCGAGGTTTCACTTTTGATAAGTGGCTAAATGTCTGTCAGCGCGAAGGTGTGTGCCAGGCCTTTGGTAACTCAATATTTATTGGTTTGATTTCAACAATCTTTGCCACTGCTTTAGGTACCGCTATCGCAATCGCCCTGGTGCGTTACAGGTTTAGATTCCGCAGCTCAGTGAACCTGCTTTTGTTTCTTCCGATGGCAACTCCTGAGGTAGTGCTCGGTGCCGGATTGGCATCTCAGTTTTTCAACTTGGGTGTGCAAAAGGGAACTTTCACCATAATCTTGGCGCATATCATGTTCTGTCTTTCATTCGTTGTGGTAACCGTGAAGGCAAGAGTTGCTAGTCTCGATCCAGCTTTGGAAGAAGCTGGTCGGGATCTTTACGCCAATCCACGCCAGGTTTTCTGGAAAATCACCTTCCCGCTTTTGCTTCCCGGCATCTCCGCTGCGGCACTGCTTTCTTTTGCACTGAGCTTTGACGATTTCATCATTACCAACTTCAACGCTGGTGCGGACATGACTTTCCCAAGGTACGTCTATACGGCTGCGGCTAGAGGTGTTCCAGCCGAGGCAAACGTAATTGGATCTGCGGTATTTATTCTTGCCATCGTCATTGTGTTGGCAACGCAAATAAACGGAGAAATAAAGCGTCGCAGGTTAGCAAAAAAGGTTTAGCCAAAAAGCGAGTCGAGCGCTTGCTCAAAATGCTCAGTGTGTCTTTTCACATCCGCTTCGGTATGAGCTGGTGACATTAGGGCCATGTTGTGAAATGGCGTCATCAAAATTCCACGGTTCAAGGCATGAAGATGTAGGTACTGCTGTAACTCAAAATCATCTGCATCGGCAGCTTCCCTGCCATTTCGCGGAGCAGTTGATCTAAATGAGTACTCCGCACGGCAACCAAGTTGGCTAACTTGCCATCCGGCTCGATACTTGTCGATGATTTTCTGGACGTCAGCCGTCCAAACCGTGCACAGCTCTTCCATGATCACGAATGCTTCAGGAGTTAGTACTTGAGTGAGAGTAGCCCTGATGGCTGCCATCGATAAAGCGTTTCCGGCCAAAGTTCCGCCAACCCCTCCGACATCGATGTGTTCAAGGTGCAAGCTCTTTTGCACCCGATCCGCCAAGTCTTCTGTCATGCCAAATGCTCCAGCTGGAATACCAGCACCGATTGTTTTACCAAGCACTACAGCATCCGGATGCAGTTTGCGGCGCGCGGTCATGCCGCCAGGGCCTTCACTTAGCGTGTGAGTCTCATCATGAATGAGAATCACATCGTATTTCGTGCAGAGTTCGCGTAGGCCTTCAAGATAACCGGGCTCTGGGAGCACAATTCCTATGTTGGTCATCGCCGGTTCAATAAGCATGGCTGCGACCTCTCCGGTTGCTAGCGCTTTTTCTGCGGCGGCTAAATCATTAAATGGGACGACTATTGTTGTCACACTCGGATCAATTTGAGGCCCAATGTTATTTTCTCGGCTTATGGTGTTGCCATTTTCATCAAGAACCGCAAAAGTTTCATCCACTGTTCCGTGGTAACAGTAGTCGTGAACCACGATCTTGCTTCTGCCGGTGACGTGTCTTGCATACCGTAGTATGTGCCGGTTGGCGTCGGTGGCAGTCAAAGTGAATTGCCATTTCGCTACACCAAATCGATCGGCCAGGGTTTTTGCGGCAATCGCAGCATCCTCAGTAGGAAGCATGAAGGTAATACCTTTTTGCAACTGCTCTGTGATTGCCTTTACCGAAGGCTCGGGGGAGTGCCCCACCATGGCTCCAGTATCGCCAAGACAAAAATCGACGTACTCTATGCCATCAACATCAGTGAATCTGGAACCCTTAGCGCTTTTAACATATACGGGGTGAGGACCTGGCCATTTTGCCATCCAAGACATCGGCACTCCAGCCATGAGCGGCTCGGAAGCTTTCTGATGCAAGCTTTCTGATTTCGGGTGTTTGGCAACAAAATCGGAAATCTCATTAGCAAACAGTGCTGCGAGTTTTTGGCGGTCTGGGTATGAGTGCATAAGAATCTTCCTTGATTCTCTATAACTGAATTTAGTTAGAGAGCGCCCAGCCCAGCCTCGAGAATATCCATCGCCTCATTTAATAATTCGTCGGTAATTGCTAGCGATGGCAGGAAGCGGATCACGTTTGCGTAAGTTCCAGCGTTTAGCACCACAACACCGTTCTGATGGCAGAATTTCATAATTGCTTCGGTTGCCGCAGCATTTGGAACTCGGGTGCCTGGCTTGATGAATTCAATAGCTAGCATTGCGCCGCGTCCACGCACTTCACCAATCACCGGGAATCTCTCCTGCATAGCCAGCAGTCGTGGTTTCAACACGGATTCGATGTGGACAGCTTTTTCCAAAACGCCACCAGCTTCAATCTGTCTAAGCACCGCCAGTGCAGCCGCGGCCGAAACGGGATTTCCGCCGAATGTTCCGCCGATACCGCCGGGGTGAGAAGAGTCCATGATCTCGGCGCGACCGGTAACTGCCGAGATTGGCATACCGCCAGCGATGCCTTTAGCGATTGTCATCAAATCAGGCTCAAAACCCTCTTCGTGTTCTGATGCGAACCACTTACCGGTTCTTGCCATACCCGCCTGCACCTCATCGGCCACTAGCACGATGCCGTTAGCTTTGGTCCAGAGCGAAAGGGTCTTAAGAAAACCTGGCGCTGGAACGATAAATCCACCTTCACCTTGAATTGGCTCAATTACGACGGCCGCAAGGTTGTTAGCTCCAATCCGCTTTTCCATATATGTGATAGCGCGCGTAGCAGCTTCCTCACCGGTCATCCCTTCAGGGTCGTGGAAAGGATAAGACATCGGAACATGAGTGACGCTTCCAGCAAATGGCCCAAAACCGTCAGCGTAGGGCATGTTCTTAAAGTTCATGGCCATGGTCAGATTGGTGCGACCGTGATAGGCGTGGTCGAACACTGCGATTTCGTTACGTTTGGTGTATTTTCTTGCCAGTTTGATGGCATTTTCAACAGCTTCTGCACCGGAATTAAACAAAGCAGATCGCTTGACGAAATTTCCTGGCATGTGACGGTTCAAAATTTCGCAAACCTCTACATAAGGAAGGTATGGCGTAACGGTGAACAGTGTGTGGGTAAGTTTTGCGACCTGCTCGCTGACTGCTTGAACAACTGCTTGATTGGTGTGGCCGATGGTGGTCACACCGATACCGGAACCCATGTCAATTAGGTGGTTACCGTCAACGTCAACCAAAATCGCCCCGTGAGCCGAATCGATATAGACAGGCAGGGTAGTGCCAACACCGTGGCCGACTTGCTCCAAACGGTTTTTGTGTAGTGCTTGGGATTTTGGACCAGGAATGTTGGTAACTAATTTGCGAGCTTGTTCTATAGTCATAGTCCAATTCTATCTTGACCGTCTATTTCTTGGCTAAACCCGCTCTGCCTAGCCAAAGATGGCAAGATTAAAGCATGAGGCGAGTGATCATTCTTGGCAGCACCGGTTCGATTGGAACTCAGGCAATTGAGATTATCGCCGATAACCCGGATCAGTTTGAACTCGTCGGCATCTCGGCAAACCGAAATGCTGAGTTAGTTGCCGAGCAAGCCAGACGTTTCGGTCTAAATACCGAGAAAGCAGTTTTAGGCGCTGAGCGAAGCTGCGAACTTGTTGAAACCACTGAGGCAGAGGTAGTACTAAATGGAATCACTGGTTCAATTGGACTAAAACCCACCCTGGCCACCCTAAAATCTGGAAAGAGACTTGCTCTGGCAAATAAGGAGTCTCTGATAGTTGGTGGCCGCCTGGTCACCGAAGCGGCTAGTTCAGGTCAAATCGTTCCGGTGGATTCCGAACACTCTGCTCTGGCACAGTGCCTATTAGCTGGAAATCGAGGTGAAGTCAGGCGCTTGATTCTGACTGCTTCCGGTGGCCCATTCCGTGGCTTTAGTTATCAGCAGTTAGCGGAGGTAACTCCAGAGCAAGCGTTGCGCCATCCGACCTGGAAAATGGGCAAAGTTGTAACCACAAATTCCGCGACCATGGTTAATAAGGGACTTGAACTGATTGAAGCACATTTACTTTTCGGCGTTGATTTTGATCGAATTTCAGTAACTGTGCATCCGCAATCGGTAGTGCACTCGATGGTCGAATTTGTTGATGGTTCAATCATGGCCCAATGCTCACCACCGGATATGAAACTTCCCATAAGTTTAGGTTTGACTTGGCCAGATCGAATCGCTGATGTTGCTGCAGCAGTTGATTTCAGCACAGCGCACACTTGGGAATTTGAACCGCTCGATGAGCAGGTTTTCAAAGCTGTATGGTTGGCTCGCCAAGTTGGGAAGAGTGCAGCGACATACCCAGCGGTTTACAATGCCGCAAATGAAGAAGCGGTTGAAGCTTTCCACGATGGAAAAATAAGTTTCACCAAAATAGTCGAGTTGATCGAAGAAACTCTGGCACGTCACGAACCCGAAGCCGAACTCACCCTTGACGGAGTTCTTGAGGCAGAACGATGGGCGAGAGAAACTGCAAATTCCCTGATTAGCAAAGCCTAAAAGGCACTTTTGTCTGGCTTAGGAGTTAGGTTAGGAAAATGGATTTCATAAACTCAATCTCTGGTTGGTTGCTGTTACTGCTGGGATTGGCAATTTCTATCGGATTGCATGAATTAGGGCATCTACTCCCTGCAAAAATTTTTGGCGTCAAAGTAACTAAGTACATGATTGGTTTTGGGCCAACGCTTTTTTCTAGAAAAAGAGGTGAAACCGAATATGGCGTGAAAGCCATTCCACTCGGCGGATACATCCAGATGGTTGGTATGTTGCCTCCTGGGGAAGAGGGTGTAAAAACCAATTCCTGGCGTCGCGCAGCAGCCACGATTAGAAGTTCGGATCAACTTGATGAAGCGGATCGAGACAGAGCTTTTTACAAATTAGCCCCGTGGAAAAAACTCATCGTCATGTTCGGTGGCCCGTTTGCCAACTTATTGATTGCTTTTGTGCTTGCCCTTGCCTTGTTCACCGGTTTTGGACCGGTAGATAGGACAAATCAGGTAAGAGAAGTCGTAGCATGTATTCCAACTGTAGAGAACCCTAATTGCGATAAAATCGGGGACTCATCACCTGCGGCCTTAGCTGGTTTGAAAGCTGGCGATGAGATAACCAGTTTGGCTGGGGAAAACATCACTCGTTGGCGGGATATTGAGCCAATAATTGAAGCGAAAGCCAACCAAGCTCTGGATATGGTAGTAGTTCGGGATGGCCAAGAGATCAATCTTGAAATCACGCCGGTAAAAGTCAACTTTGATGGAACTACGAGAAGTTATCTTGGTGTTTATCTCGAGGTAGCTCGATTCCCGCAGACACCTATTGAAGCAACAGGAAATCTCGGCATCATGATGGCTCAAACCGCCGAAATGATCATTCAGTTACCGGTTCAGGCATTTAGCGCTTTTACCGAACTAACGCCTGACGCTGAACGCGACACAGAGGGGGCTATCTCAATTGTTGGACTCGGCCAACTTTCTAGTTCATTGGTTGGTAGTAGCGAACTCTCGCTGGAGGATAAGGTGCTCAGCCAACTCGGGCTGATGTTGAGTTTGAACGTGGCACTATTTGTCTTCAACATGATTCCTCTGGTTCCACTCGATGGCGGGCACATAGCTGGGGCTATCTACGAATCAATTAAGCGAGGAATCTGGCGCCTGCGCGGTAAGAAACTAGAAAAACCCGTTGATACAGCCATGATGATGCCGCTGGCTTACTTCGTTGCCGGCCTGCTGCTTTTCCTAACCGTGGTACTTATACTGCGGGACATTATCAACCCCGTTGAGTTCTAAGTTTCTGCCAAAGCGATTTAGACTTGTAGTCAACTAACGCATTTCGAAAGTGGTTGATTTTTGTGCCAGCGATAAATCTTGGTAAGCAAACCCCCGAAGTCTTGGCCCCTCGGCGCAAGACTCGTCAGATCATGGTTGGCAAGGTACCGGTAGGCTCAGACTCACCAATCTCAGTGCAGTCGATGACCACCACACCCACTACAGACATAAATGCTACCCTTCAGCAAATTGCGGAATTAACCGCCGCGGGCTGCGATATTGTTCGCGTGGCTTGCCCCAGCCAGGACGATGCCGATGTGCTTCGGATAATTGCTAAGAAATCACCTATTCCGGTAATCGCTGACATTCACTTTCAGCCGAAGTATGTTTTTCAAGCCATCGAAGCAGGCTGTGGCGCGGTCAGGGTTAATCCTGGCAACATCAGACAATTTGATGACAAAGTTGGCGATATCGCTAAAGCGGCTAAAGACGCTGGTGTTTCGATACGTATCGGAGTCAATGCTGGTTCGCTTGATCCAAGGCTTTTGCAGAAATATGGCAAAGCCACCGCTGAAGCTTTAGTCGAATCAGCCGTTTGGGAAGCTTCGCTTTTTGAAGAACACGATTTTCATGACTTCAAAATTTCGGTGAAGCACAACGATCCGATTGTTATGGTTCGTGCATACGAATTACTAGCCGAGCGGGGAGATTGGCCACTACACCTTGGTGTGACTGAGGCTGGGCCAGCCTTCCAAGGCACAATTAAGTCCGCCGTAGCCTTCGGGGCCCTGTTATCTAAAGGTATCGGTGACACAATTCGTGTTTCACTGTCAGCTCCACCAGTTGAAGAGATCAAGGTTGGTTCAAAAATATTAGAGTCGCTGAATTTGCGACCTAGAAAATTTGAAATCGTTTCCTGTCCTTCTTGCGGTCGAGCTCAAGTTGACGTTTATAAACTGGCCGAAGATGTTACCGCTGGGCTTGAAAAGATGACCGTTCCGCTCAGGGTTGCTGTGATGGGTTGTGTGGTGAACGGTCCTGGCGAAGCCCGAGAAGCTGATCTCGGTGTTGCTTCAGGAAACGGCAAAGGACAAATATTCGTTAAGGGTGAAGTAATTAAGACTGTCCCTGAGAGTGAAATTGTTCAAACTCTAATTGAAGAGGCCAATCGCCTTGCCGCAGAGATGGATCCAGCTCTGGTTGGATCTCCTCAGGTAGTAGTGGCTAAGAAGGACTAGTTGTGTTGTTGAGAATGAGCCACCTGTTCCTGCGAACTTTGCGGGAAGATCCGGCTGAAGCCGAAGTGACTAGTCATAAACTTCTAGTTCGAGCAGGCTACATTAGGCGAGCCGCTCCGGGCATCTATACCTGGCTGCCTCTAGGCCTGATGGTGAAGGCAAAGATAGAACAGATAGTCAGAGAAGAGATGGCTGCGGCTGGAGCTCAAGAAGTTTTCTTTCCTGCACTGTTGCCCCGTGAACCGTTCGAGGTGACCGGCCGCTGGAGTGAATACGGCGATAACTTGTTTAGATTGCAGGATCGAAAAAAATCTGATTACCTGCTAGCTCCAACCCATGAAGAAATGTTTACACTTCTGGTGAAAGACCTTTACTCAAGTTATAAGGATTTGCCGCTTACGATTTATCAAATTCAAAATAAGTACCGTGATGAAGCTAGACCGCGTGCTGGGTTGTTACGCGGTAGAGAATTTGTGATGAAAGATGCCTACTCTTTTGATATTAATCAGGATGGACTGGAGAAGTCTTATCAAGCGCAACGTGATGCTTATGAGCGGATATTTACTCGACTTGGTATCGACTATGTGATTGTCAAGGCCGACGCCGGAGCGATGGGAGGATCGGCCAGCGAAGAGTTTTTAGCTCCATCAGATATTGGCGAGGATACTTTTGTCAGATCCCAAGGCGGCTTCGCTGCCAATGTTGAAGCAGTGAAAACTCTGCCACCTGCTCCAATGAGTTTTGAAGGGAAGAAAGCCGCTTGGATTGAGCACACCCCGAATGCTGGCACAATCGACACGATAGTTTCTTTCGCAGATGCTCAATTGGGTCTGAAAATTAGTAAATCTGACACCTTGAAAAACATTGTTTTGGCCCTGACTGATCTAAATCACAAACGTAGTTTGGTTATCGTGGCAATCCCAGGTGATAGGGAACTCGATTTGAAGCGCGCGGAGGTTGCTTTTGCCGGTTTTGAGGTCGAAGCTGCTACTGAAGAGGATTTCGCTAAACACCCGGAGTTGGTAAAGGGCTACATCGGCCCAGTGCTTGACGGCAAGCAATTCTTAGGTGAAAAAGCTAGCTCCAAGATCCGCTACCTTGTTGATCCAAGAGTTGTTGTCGGATCTAGTTGGGTAACTGGTGCTAACTATGCTGAAAAGCATGTCTTTGATTTAGTTTACGGACGAGACTTCGAGGCAGATGGCGTTGCCGATGTCGCCGAAATTAGAGCTGGAGATCCAGCTCCTGATGGTAGTGGCCCGCTAGAGCTGGCCAGGGGAATTGAAATCGGGCACGTGTTCCAGTTAGGGAAAAAGTATGCTGAGGCACTAGATCTAAAGGTGCTGGACGAAAACGGAAAATTAGTTACGGTTACCATGGGTTCCTATGGCATCGGGGTAACCAGAATCGTTGCAGTTTTAGCCGAGGCTAACAATGATGAAAAGGGCTTGATTTGGCCAGAGAGCGTAGCACCGGTCGATGTTTTAGTAGTCGCCGCAGGTAAAGAGCCTGAGCTTTACCAAGCAGCCGAAGAACTTGCCGAGAAACTTGAGCTACAGGGCAAATCCGTCCTCATCGATGATCGGCAGAAGGTTAGCCCAGGCGTTAAGTTCAGTGACGCTGAATTACTAGGTGTCCCCAAAATCGTGATTGTTGGTCGAGGCTTAGCTAGTGGCGAAGTGGATATCTGGGATAGACGCTCTGGCGAGCGCCGCTCGGTCAAGGTAGAATTGGCAGTGAGCGAGTTGGCATAATTCATCAGCCCTCGTATAACTGACTAGCGGCCAGGAGGCATCTCATGGACATCGATTTAAATGCTCTGCGACAGGTTGAGCGTGATCGTGAGATTCCCTTCAATGAATTAGTTGAAATAATTGAGGCAGCCATTGTTGCTGCTTATCAAAGATCAGTTGGAAGCAACGACACCGCCCGTGCTGTCTTGGATCAAAAAACCGGTAAAGTGCATATTTTTGTTCCAGAAACGGATCAGCGGGATGAAAAAGGAAAGCTAATCACTGAGCTTCCCGATGGAACCAAAGTTCCAGAGGTAGAGAAGACTCCGGAAAACTTCGGACGAATTGCGGCCAATGCTGCAAAACAGGTTATTGCCGCTCGCATTCGAGGTTTGGCTGCAGAAGGCTACTACGGGGAGTTCAAGGCGAAAGTCGAAGACATAGTTGCCGGTGAAATCCAGCAGGGACCTAGACCAAACATGGTTTACGTCAAGATTGGTGAAGTCGAAGCTATCTTGCCACCAGAAGAGCAAGTTCCAGGTGAGGATTATTCGCACGGCAAGCGAATGCGCTTTTATGTCACCAAGGTGGATAAGAACATGCGCGGACAAGTTCAAATAAACGTTTCTAGAACCCACCCGAGTCTAATTAGAAAACTTTTTGAGCTAGAGGTTCCAGAGATCGCAAATCGTCAAGTTGAGATTGTTCAAGTTGCCAGAGAGGCTGGCCAAAGAACTAAGATTGCCGTTCGAACCTCGGTACCGGGTCTTAATGCTAAAGGTGCTTGTATCGGCGAGTTAGGTCAGCGGGTCAGGGCGGTAACGGCCGAACTTAATGATGAAAAGATTGACATAGTTGATTTTTCTGATGACATTGCCAAGTTTGTGGCAAATGCCCTTTCTCCAGCCAAAGTTTCGGCCGCCTTCGTGGTAAATGAAAGAAGCGTCGGAGATGCTGACTCAAATCGACCAAAGGTAAGAGTTTTGGTTCCGGAATATCAACTTTCTTTGGCTATTGGGAAAGAAGGCCAGAATTCCAGGCTAGCTAGCAAGCTAACTGGGGCAAAAATCGACATTATGGCCGATGATGACGAAGATGAGGAATAAATAGCACCGCTTTAGGGCTATTTGTTATGTGATCTTAGGCATTAGAATGAATCAAGTTAGAACCTGTGTTGGTTGTCGCCAAACAGGTAATCGGGCTGATTTAGTGCGAATTGTTTACTCTCAAAACCAATTGAGTTTCGATTTGGACAAATCTAAACCCGGTAGAGGTTGTTGGATTCATCCAAGAAACAGCTGTTTTTCAGCTGCAATGGATGCCAAATCGATCTCTCGAGCACTTAGAGTTAAAGTAAATGTTCAGGTTCTTGAGAATCTGAAAGAACAGGCAGAAAAGATGTTAGAGATCTAATGAGTACCTCGAAATGAGATCCTCAAAGCAATAAAGCCTGCCCTGGCTGGGCAGGACCCAGACAGGAGAAACAATAGTGGCGCCACGCGTCTATGACATAGCCAAAGAGCTAGGTATTGAAACAGCCGAGGCTTTGGCCAAACTCAACGAACTCGGCGAGTATGTAAAAAGCGGTTCATCAACAATCGCTCCGCCGGTCGCAAACAAGCTTCGAGCAGCCTACCCTAACGCCAAGCCCAAGGAAGAAAAGCCTAAGGCATCTAAAGCTAAGGCTGCCAAGGAAGCTACGACCGAAGAAGTAAAGGTTGAACCGGTGGCTGAACAGCCAAAGCCGGAAGAAAAAGTTGAGCCTAAGGCCGCCCCAATTCCGCCAGTTCCAGGAATTCCAAGGCCAGGTAATAACCCATTCGCAGCTGCCCAGGGAATGGGTATCCCAAGACCGATGGCTCGTCCAGGAAATAATCCATTTTCCACCAATCAGGGCATGGGCAAGGCAGGGACTACTGGAAACCGTCCAGCCGGTTCAAGACCGGGTGGACCACAGGGAACTAGACCTGGTGGTTCAAGGCCGGCAGGTGCTGGATCTTCACGCCCAGGTGGTTTCTCAAAACCAGGTGCTGGTATTCCAGCGGGACCAGGTGGATTTCCGCCTGGCGGTAGACCAGGTGCTGGTGGTCGCGGTAGAGGTGGCAATGCTGCCGGAGCATTCGGAAAAGGCGGAGCCAAGGGATCCTCCAAGGCGCGTAAGTCAAAGCGTGCAAAACGTGAAGAGTTTGAACAGAGAATCGCTCCGAGCCTCGGTGGTGCAGTTGTACCAAGAGGCGACGGTAGCACAGTAGTTCGTCTTCGCCGCGGAGCTTCAATCCAAGATTTTGCAGACAAGATTGATGCCAATGCTGGCCAGCTGATTACCGTGTTGTTCCACCTCGGCCAGATGGCTACTGCAACAGCATCTTTGGATGAAGAAACATTCCAGATTCTTGGTGAAGAACTCGGCTACAAAGTTGAAGTGGTATCACCAGAAGACGAAGAGCGCGAACTATTTGATTCATTTGGTTTGGACATCTCAGATGATGGTCAAGAGAACGAGGATGAATTAGAGTTCAGAGCTCCAGTGGTCACTGTGATGGGTCACGTCGATCACGGTAAGACCAGATTGCTGGATAAAATTCGTGATGCGAATGTTCAGGCTGGTGAAGCCGGCGGTATTACCCAGCACATCGGTGCCTATCAGGTTCATACCGTTCATGAAGGCGTAGATAGGGCAATAACTTTCATTGATACTCCAGGTCACGAGGCTTTCACCGCCATGCGTGCTCGAGGTGCTCAGGTAACCGATATCGCCATTCTTGTAGTTGCAGCCGATGACGGTGTGATGCCGCAGACCATTGAAGCGCTTAACCACGCGCAGTCCGCTGGTGTTCCAATAGTTGTTGCGGTAAACAAGGTTGATAAAGAAGGTGCAAACCCGGCCAAGATTCGTCAGCAGCTCACTGAGTTCAACATTGTGGCTGAAGAATATGGTGGCGACGTGATGTTCGTTGACGTATCTGCTCTAACCGGTGCGGGTATCCAGCAGCTATTGGACGCGGTGCTTCTTACCGCCGATGCTGCCTTGGATCTTCGGGCTAACCCTAACCGTGATGCAAGAGGTGTGGCTATTGAAGCCAACCTGGATAAAGGTCGTGGAGCCGTTGCCACAGTGCTGATTCAATCAGGAACTCTAAGAGTTGGAGATTCAATCGTTGCTGGTGCCGCGCATGGTCGCGTACGTGCCATGTTTGATGATGATGGAAAGCCGGTTGAGGCCGCTGAACCTTCACATCCTGTTCAGGTGCTTGGATTGCAATCCGTGCCCAGAGCTGGAGACACTTTCGTGGTTACCGAGGATGAGCGTCAAGCTAGGCAAATTGCTGAAAAGCGCGAAGCCGCTGACCGAAATGCACTTCTGGCAAAGACTAGAAAGCGCGTTAGCCTAGAAGATTTCACCAAGGCATTCGAAGAAGGTAAGGTTTCAGCTCTGAACTTAGTTATTAAGGGTGACGTTGCTGGTGCCGTTGAAGCCTTGGAAGACTCGCTCTTGAAAATTGAAGTTGATGACTCGGTTTCCTTGCGAATCATTCACCGCGGTGTTGGAGCCATTACTGAAAGCGATGTTAACTTGGCAACGGTTGATAATGCCATCATCATCGGCTTCAACGTAAAACCTGATAACAAGGCAAAGGAGCGAGCCGATCGCGAAGGCGTCGATATTCGTTCTTACTCAGTTATTTACGCAGCCCTTGATGACATTGAGAAATCACTCAAGGGTATGCTCAAGCCTGAGTTTGAGGAAGCCCAGCTTGGAACTGCCGAGGTACGCGAAATATTCAAGTCCTCTAAGGTTGGTACGATTGCTGGTTCGATTGTTCGTTCCGGATCAATCAAGCGTAACTCTTTGGCACGAATAAGTCGTGACGGGGTAATGCTGGCTGAGAATCTAAGAATCGAATCGCTCAAACGTTTCAAAGATGACGCGAATGAAGTCAAGACTGACTTTGAATGTGGTATCGGGCTATCCGATTTCAATGAGATTCAAGTGGGCGATGTTATCGAGACTTATGAGATGCGAGAAAAGCCGAGAGTCTAATGGTTGATGCAGCAAGAGCCAGGCGGTTGGCGGAGCAAATCAAAGTGCTCGCAGCGACAGCCTTAGAAAGAGTCGTCAAAGATCCAGATTTGGGCTTTGTCACGATCACCGATGTTCGGGTAACTCCGGATTTAGCTAATGCGAAAATCTACTACACGGTTTTCGGGGATAAGGTTCAAAAAGAGCTGACCGCCCAGATACTGGAACGCTACCGTGGGAAAATCAGAAGTGACATCGGTCACCAACTAGGTATTCGACTAACTCCAACAATCGAATTCTTGACCGACGAAGTCCCAGAGTCAGCGGCACATTTAAACCAGCTCTTAGCCGAAGCCAAGGCGCGGGATGAACAGACCGCTAAACAAGCTAAAGAAGCCAAGTTCGCTGCGGGTGAGAACCCCTACAAAGAGCCCAAAAACACCGCCGAGGAAGAGTAGTCTCGGTGCTTGACTCCGGCTTGCTACTTGTTGATAAGCCTGCAGGGTTTACCAGCCATGATGTGGTGGCGAAAGTGCGCAAAGCTCTTGGGACAAAAAAAGTTGGGCACGCCGGTACTTTAGATCCTATGGCAACCGGGCTTTTAGTCATCGGTGTGAATAGCGCAACTAAATTGCTTACCTTTGCCGTCGGCTTAGAAAAGACCTACTCAGCGACAATAAGACTAGGTGAGTCTAGGGTTACCGACGATGCTGAGGGCGAGATCACATTCAAGGCTGAGCAAGAGATCCTATCTGGTATCACCGATCAAACTATTTATCAGCAAATTGCACAGCTCACCGGAAAAATAAGTCAGATCCCCTCTGCCGTGTCAGCAATCAAAGTCAACGGAGTTAGATCCTACGATCGGGTTAGAGCGGGCGAGCAATTTCAACTGGCTGCCCGCGAGGTAACCATCTTCAAATTTGATTGCCTAGCAATTCGAAGAACCGAGGAATTTATTGATCTAGATGTCTTGGTCAATTGTTCATCAGGAACATACATAAGAGCGCTAGCCAGGGACCTTGGCGCAGCGCTTAGCGTCGGAGGTCATCTAACAGCACTTCGCAGAACTAGAGTAGGGCAGTTTTTTGTCGATCAGGCAGTAAGTCCTGAGCAGCTCGCTTTGAAGAGTAATCAACTCATTCCACTTACCCAAGCCGGTGAGCTTTTGATGCCGACGGTAAAAATTACAGCGGCAGAAGCTTTGATGCTAAGGCAAGGCAAGCAAATTGAGGGAAGTATCGAGCAAATTTCAGGAGCTGTCTGTTCAGCTGAGTTAGTAGCAATTGTTGAGCCAGCTAAACTCGGAAAGCTAAAGTCGCTGGTAGTTTTTTCTGGAGGTGCTCATGACTGAACTCGGCTATCAACTTATGCTTTTTGCTTCGCTCGGTTCTGGACTATTTGCCGTAATGTTTGCTGTATTTCAGCGAGCTCCGTCTTGGTGGTCGGTTGGTGCTGCGGTAGTTGTTGAGACCGTACTGCTTACTCAATTGATCTGGAGCATTGTCCTGGTATCAACCGGCCAGTCGGCGGTGGGGGACACTATTGAGTTTTTCGGATATTTGCTCACTGCGTTGATAATTCCACCAGCCAGCGTACTCTGGGCTGTTTTTGAAAGAACCAAGTGGTCAACCCTGGTTATTGGCGTGGCCTGTCTAACTGTGGCGGTAATGGCAGTGCGAATGTGGCAAATTTGGTCTGGTAACGCCTACCAGTTTTGAACTTGTTAATCTGCCGTTAACCAGATTTCTAACTTCACTTAACGCAAAAATACCAAGATTGGGGCATGACTGAGCCGACCCCAGCGAGCGCGCAAAAGCGGAAACTGGCGGCCGGTCCATTAAGCCGCGGCGATAAATGGTTCTTTCGAACTACCGCTGCGGCAGCGCACTTCGCCTTCATTCTGGTGGCCTTGATTTTAGGCTTTCTCCTCTTGCAGGCCTGGCCAGCACTGCAATCGCAGGGAATCGATTTTGTATTCGGATCCACCTGGAATCCTGATGAAGAGCCGATGGTGCTTCAGCTCGGCCCGATGCTTTGGGGTTCCCTACTGATAGCATTTCTTGGAATTCTGATTGCGACACCGATGGCCATATCGATGGCTTACCTGATTGTTTTTATGCTTCCAGCTAAATTAGCCAAAGTTGCAACCACCCTGATTGACCTTCTGGCAGCGCTACCATCGGTGGTTTTAGGTTTGTGGGGTCTTCTAGTTTTTACTCCAATTGCCGCCGGCTGGGCCGAGATACTAAATCGTTTTCTAGGTTTTATTCCAATCTTCGGGGTAGAGGATGTGGAAAACGGATTTATGCGATCACCGTTTATTGCAGGCTGGATTGTTGCGGTCATGATCGTTCCAATCATCACCTCGGTTTCTAGAGAAATTTTTAGCCAGTTAGATCGTGATCTCATAAACGGTGCAGTAGCACTCGGCGGCTCACGACTTTCTGTGTTCCGTCGAGTCATTCTGCCTACCGCATCTGGTGGAGTTGTCGGTGGTGTATTACTTGGTTTGGGTCGGGCTATCGGGGAAACAGTTGCCATTTTCTATGTTTTGAACCTAAGCATGCAAATCAACTGGTATCAACTATTGAAACCAGAAGGTGGCGCGGTGGCTTCTTGGATTCTGGCTCGTTTTGGGGAGGCCAACCCAGCCGAGAA
Organism: uncultured Rhodoluna sp.; assembly: GCA_964394575.1. GTDB lineage: Bacteria > Actinomycetota > Actinomycetes > Actinomycetales > Microbacteriaceae > Rhodoluna. The sequence continues at coordinate 203,520 of CAYMYB010000001.1, forward strand.
GCAAGGTCTAATGGCTGCGGGTCTCGTTTTGTTTGTCATTACTTTGATTGTTAACTATTTCGCTAACGTCATCGTCAATCGGGCTCAGCCTTGGAGGAAGAACACATGAAACGTTCAGCTCCTAATCAACCCTGGCGCAAGGTAAATCTCTCGAGACAGATTCAGATTGCTATGGTCTCTATCTTCCCGCTCCCAATAGTTTTGCTTTTTGCATTTCTGACCGGGCTAGACATGACTATGAGCTTTATTACCATTTTTCTTCCGCTGCAGATTCTAAGCGCAGCAGTGGTCGGGTATCGCTCGTATGGAAAACGCGGTATCGGCGATGCAGTTTTGATTGTTTTCACTTTGTTTTTCTCTGCTTTTGTACTAATCCTGCTCTTGAGCGTGCTTTTCTCGGTAATCACGGAAGGCTTCAAGGCTCTTTCACCCCAGTTCTTTTATCAAAACAACGTATACGTATCACCGACTACTTCCCTGGAATATGGGGGTGTCGGCCACGCAATTCTAGGTACTTTATTGGTTGTGCTGTTGACTACTCTCGCCGCGCTGCCGCTTGGAATTGCCATGGCAATTTACCTTACTCAGAGCCAATCCAGAGCTCGCAACTTGGTCAGGACTTTCACCCAAGCACTTTCTGGGTTACCTTCGGTTGTGTCCGGGTTGTTTGTTCTGGCAATCATAGAAGCCACCCAAATGGGTAGATCTGGTTTAACCGGTGCGTTAGCGCTTTTCCCACTGATGCTTCCAACCGTTGCCAGAGTCGCGGAGGAAGCACTGAGGCTTGTTCCAGTTGATTTGAGATACGCTGCTCTGGCTCTAGGAGCGCCTAATTATCGAGCATTCTTCCAAGTAATTCTGCCGGCTGCCAAATCAGGGTTGCTAACGGCTCTTCTTCTCGGTCTAGCCAGAATCGTCGGCGAGACCGCGCCACTAATTCTTACGATGAATCCAGCCAGTTCGACCAACCTCAATCCATTTGTTGGAGGAATGACGACGTTGCCAACCTACGTCTATAACTACCTAGCCTCTTCATATCAAACTAGCCAAGCTCGGGCATGGGGTGCAGCGCTAGTCCTGTTGATTGTTGTTGGCATTCTTTTTGCACTGGCTCGAATCATAGGCAAATCCAAATCTACAAAAAGTAAGGCAAGTAAATGAATGAGATAGCGACAAAGTATGCCATGCGTGCTGAGAACATCAGCGTTTGGTTTGGTGAGCGCCAAGTTCTAAAAGACGTAAACCTAACTTTCCCCACCAATCAGGTCACCGCACTGATCGGGCCCAGTGGTTGCGGTAAGTCCACATTCATCAGAACTCTAAATCGTATGCATGAGCTAATTCCAGGAGCAGGGCTGGCTGGGTCTGTTTATCTGGACGGTCAAGACATCTACGGTGAAAATGTCGACGCCGTCAACGTGCGAATAAGAGTAGGTATGGTTTTCCAGAAGCCAAATCCTTTCCCAACTATGTCTATCAAAGACAACATTCTCAGTGGACTGAAACTTAGCGGCCGCAAAATAGATAATGCTGAAGAGTTAGTCGAGACTTCGCTTCGACGGGCATCGATGTGGAATGAGGTTAAGGACCGGTTATCGGATCAGGCCATTTCACTATCGGGAGGGCAACAGCAGCGGCTATGTATCGCCCGTTCGCTGGCTATGAACCCTGAAGTATTGCTAATGGACGAGCCATGTTCAGCGCTAGACCCAGGTTCGACCAGGCGTATCGAAGAGACGATATCGGAACTTAGCCAGAGCATGTCGATTGTCATCGTGACCCACAACATGCAGCAGGCCCAGCGGGTCTCAGATCAGACAGCTTTCTTCCTTGCCGAGGAGAACACTCCTGGAGGGGTTGTCGAATTTGGTGCTACCGAGCAGGTTTTCAACGGTCCGATTGATCAGCGGACTAATGACTACGTAAATGGCCATTTCGGTTAACACCAAAAGTTAACCTGACATTCGCCTAACGGATAGCCATTGAAAACCAGCAGTTTCACTGAAAATCAAATACTTAGCCCATCGAAGAAATCGATAAACGACTACTCCAAGGAGAAAAATGCGTAATAAATTGACCACCATTGCAGCAGCAGCAGCCGTTGTTGCCGGTCTACTAGCTTCGACCCCGGCCCAAGCCGCAGGAATTACCCTCGCAGGTAAAGGGTCATCTTTCGCTAACGGTATGCTCCAGGCTTGTGCCGCCGCATATTCGGTTGACAACGTAACCTATACTTCGACCGGCTCTGGAACCGGTCGCACCGAATTTGCTGCCGGAAATATTCAATGGGGAGCAACTGATTCGGTTTATACATCAGGGTTCCCAAACCGCCCATACGAGACGGTGCCACTATTCGGTGGACCAATTGCCTTTGCGTACTCGGCAGTTGGTGTTGGTGATGGTTTGAACCTAACCCCTCAGGTAATTTCTGGCATTCTAAAAGGCACTATCACTCGTTGGGATGACGCAGCGATCAAAGCTCTCAATACGAGAATCAAGTTGCCAAAGAAGGCCATCAAGGTTGCCTATCGGGCTTCTGGGTCTGGAACCAATTCCAACCTGACCAACTACCTAAGTCAAACTGTTGGTGGCTGGACTAAGGGTAGCAGCGACATGGTAGCAGCAGCTGGTGGTTCAGGTTCGTTCTCATCTAATGCGACCTCATTTGCTAACTCTCAGTTGCTAGCTGCTTACATCGAAGACAACTCCAACGCCTTTGGTTACTTTGATCTATCAGATGCACTCACCGCTGATGTCGCCATCGCAAAATTGAGAAACGCAGCTGGTTCATTTGTTGCACCTACCGCCAGCGCTGCAGGCCGTTTCCTTTCGGTGCAGACACCTCGAACCGGTGGCACCGACGCTACTAATGGAACGCTGGAGCTTGATTTCAACAAAGTTGTTTCAGGAGCATATCAGCTTTCAGTAGTGGTTTATGGTTTAGCTCCAAGAAACGCCAGCTTCCCAGCAAAGAGCACAAACGCCACGGGCCTAGCCGTGCAGGGTTGGTTTAATTACTTGGTCAAGACCTGTGTACCTTCAAAAGCTGCCACATTGGGATACGTTCCTTTGAGCGGTGCGCTTAGAACTGCAGTACTAAACGAGATCAAGAAAATTGGCTAAATAGTCAAACGGGTGGTGGCGCGGATTTTTTCCGCGCCACTACTCTTGTTTAGAGGAGAGTTGATGAAAGTTACCAAAGCACTTAGCGCCTCAGCCATTTTGAGCGGCATCTGCCTTGGCTTAACCGCTTGTGATCCTCCTATGCCACCCGAAGTAGCGGCGGCCTTGGCTGAACAAACCTACACCTGCATTGAGGGAGAAGCCACGGTCTCGGGCCCAGAAACTATGCAGGATCTACTTTTTGGTTGGGCTGATTCTTTGACTTACTCTTGCTATGAACCAGAACCCGCTATGACCATGCTTGTTGATGCTCAGGCTGGAGAAAGCCAAATAGAGATTAGTGAATACCCAGCAGCCTGTTCTCCGGTTGCCAGCGTTCCGCTTGCTGCTGAGGCTGCAGTTCTTATTTACATGCAGGCGGAGGTCGGTGCGCTAAACGTTTCACCAAAGAGTCTGGCTGGAATTATGGAAGGTTCGATTACGAACTGGAATCAGCTCAACAAAGATAATCCTGGCTACGAGATGCCAGATTTCCCATTGTCAGTGCGGAAGAATGCTGATCGGTTAGCTCTCGAATCGATGACAAACTATCTGGAAGCGCAGGATTTTTCTGTATCCAAAAATCTCTTTACTCCAGTTGATAAACCTGGATTAGATGAGTATTTTGAGTTGGCGGAAGGCGAGGTTGCCATAGTGCCAAACAGCTATGCCGTTGCACTTGGGTTTTATCCCGCCAGCATCTACCTAGGCGTGGATGCCGAAGGTATGCCGATTTTGGCAACCCCCGACGTCAGTGGAATTGTGACCGGTGGCACTCAGTGGGATATCACCAAAGATACTAACTCGGTTACCGTGAGATTGAACAAAGACAAGACTCCCACTCCACCTGATGGCTCCGACGTCGCCCCGACGCCATACCAACTCATTTATCCAGTAAACCTAAATATTTGCCAGGATGAACTGCTAGCTAGAGCAGTAGCGAGGTTCCTTCTCAGACTTGATTCTCAAGGTGCCCTCGGCGCTTCAAATTACTCGCCACTACCAGAGATTGTTCGGATAGAGGCTCTACTCAATGTGAGCAAAGGGCTACCGTCACCGTCACCAACACCAACCGAATAGCCGATTAGGCTAGACGCTATGAAACAAGAGCGTGCAAGCCTAGGAGTTGGCAATTTGGTGATTGCCCTTTACGGTGTTTTTGCACTATCTGCAACGGTAC
>CAYMYB010000002.1:0-195376 GCA_964394575.1 uncultured Rhodoluna sp.
TAGCCCTTTTCAGCTAGTTCTTTTTTACGAAGAGATCGCATGGTGGAGAGAGCTCGCTGGGCCTCTTTGGTGTCACGGTAGCGGACTTTGTCTGGGTTAGCAGCACAGCGCTGGTTGTGCTTACTTGCCTTTGGCTTTCGATACTTGATCGCGTTTTTGCTCATAACAATGCCCTTCGGTTAGAAATGGATGGATTTTGGAACTCTGTCTTATAAATACTGAAATCCGTGTTTATTTATTCCCAGTACCCATTTATGCTTCATTAAAGGGTGGTTTTGTTATTTGATTCTTAGTCCCCAACAACCTCTGGCGTCTTGTAGTTATCAACAGTTGGGCTTATAGTCATTTGTATTACATGTAATACAGGAGAAGTTTATGGCTATGTTGACCCTTCGAATTAGTGATGAACTCAATCAGCGGATTGAAAAGTTGGCTATTCGTTCTAATCGCACCAAGACATTTTTCGTTACAAAAATGATCGAAAATGCCATCGAGGACATGGAGGATCAGATACTGGCCGAGCTTGCTGTTGCGGAATACCGCACCGCCAAGCCAGAAGATAGAAAACTAATCAGCTGGGATGAGATGGAAGCAAGAATTAATGCAAAATCCCTGGATGATCAAAGTTCACCTGTTACGAGAAAAGGAACTGAGCAAATTGCCCGTAAAGGTAAGGGCTCGGGCCAAGCAAAAGCTAAACCAGCTAGCCGACCTAGAAAATCCGACAATAATAGCAAAGGCTCTAAAGGGTAACCACTCTGGCACTTACCGCCTTCGAATCGGCGATTATCGCCTACTGTTTTATCTCGAAGAAGACACCCGGAGCATTGTTGTAATTGCTTTAGCTCACAGATCTAAGGTTTATTAGGGCTACTCAGGCAAAACAACAAATGTTTCCAGCGTTCTATCTGCAGCAAATGCAATTCTGACTCCAGAATCTCTGGCTTCAAATAGCGCATCCATGGCTTCTTGAGTAATTCTCTCGCCAGGAGATAGCACTGGAACCCCAGGTGGGTAAGGGCAAATCATCTCTGCTGAGACTCTTCCAACGGCATCCTTGGCTGGTATCACTTCCTGCTTAGCAAAGAATGCATCCCTTGGTGAGACCACCACTTCAGGAATGATGCTAAAAGACGCTGCTGTTGCTATCGGTCTTGGTTCACCACGGTGGCGGTTCACCGAGTCAATAATGCGTTCGATTAGATCATCAATTAGTTCTGCAGTATCGGCAAAGGTAATCATTGGGATGATTAGATCGCGGTTAGCCATCTCAACATCGATGTTGGCTTTTAGTAGGTCTTGCTCAACCAGATTGCCATCTGCTCCTGTTTTAGGTAGCAGGATTACAAGTTTCAGTGGGTCAATGTATTCACCATCGATGACATCAATGCCGTTAGCAACTAACTTTGCTCTACCGTTTTCAGTTGCATCAATAATTGGATCAATCAGTTCAAAGCCGTGCAGTTGCAATAGGGCTCTCGATGCATCAATTGAAGCCAAGATTCTTCCAGACATAGAAGTTGTTTGGGTTGAATCAAAAGCCTTGTTGAAGCGCTTGAGGTCAACTAGCCCTTCTCGCACCAAAACAAAGCTGGCCTGTGACCATGCTGGCAGGGTCTTGTGTGCGGAGGTGACAACTATGTCAGCTCCTTCAGACAGTGGGTGCTCCGGAAGTTCTGGGTGGAAACCGTAGTGGGCAGCCCAGGCTGCATCAACTACGAGTGGTATTCCAGCATCGTGACAAACCTTGGCAAGTCTTGGGATGTTTGACATGGTGCCAACATAGGAAGGCTCACCAATTAGCACTGCCTTAGCATCCGGGTTCGCTTCGATGGTTTCCTTGAGTCTGGTTGATGGTAAATACTCCGGTAAACCAGTTTCTGGGTTGATTTCAGGTCTTACCCAAACCGGGATAACGCCGGCATAGACCATGCCCACTAGGACTGATTTATGCAGTGTTCTAGAAACAATTACTTTTTCACCAGGACCGGCCACTGCCATAACGGCTGCGTGGTTTGAACCCGAGGATCCGTTAACGCCAAAGCGGCAGAGGTCAGCTCCCCATAGATCAGCGGCTAGCTTTTCAGCTTCAAGAATTAGCGAAGGGGAGATGCGGTAGGGGTGATTACCTGGCAGGACGGGGATGTCTCCATCTACGATTGGCCCAGTTAGATTGGTGCGGCCTTTATGGCCTGGGATTTGAAATGGAGATCTAGGTGTTTCCATATCTCTGATCCACGCATCCAGAAGTGGTGCGGAGGCCCTTAGGCCCATTGGATCTTTTGTATCTAGCAGTGTGGCTGCACCAAATGCTTCTTGTGCCAATACCCCGTTCCTTTCAAGAGAGAAATAAGGACCAGGATTGCTCCTGGTCCTTAAAACCTAATCTGCTTTGTTGAAGACTAAGTGAATTGTATTAGAACTCTACTTTAGTAACGCTGGTGTCCAAAGGAATACCAGGGCCAAAAGTTGTTGAGATAGCTGCCTTCATTAAGTACTTACCCTTTGATGATGCTGGCTTTAGACGAACAATCTCTTCTAGAGCAACACCTAGGTTCTCACCCAACTGCTCTTTGGTGAAAGATGCCTTACCGATGATGAAGTGAAGGTTTGACTGCTTGTCGATACGGAATTCGATCTTTCCACCCTTGATGTCGGTAACTGCTTTAGCAACATCTGGAGTTACGGTTCCAGTCTTTGGGTTTGGCATTAGGTTACGAGGACCTAGCACCTTACCTAGTCGACCAACCTTACCCATCAACTCTGGAGTTGATACGGCTGAGTCGAAATCTGTCCAACCAGCGGCAACCTTTTCGATTAGCTCATCGCCACCGACTTCGTCGGCTCCTGCTTCACGAGCTGCATCTGCTGCTGCACCGGTTGCAAAAACGATAACGCGGGCAGTCTTACCGGTTCCGTTTGGAAGGGCAACTGTTCCACGGATCATCTGATCTGCTTTACGTGGGTCAACACCTAGCTTGATAGCAACTTCAATAGTTGGGTCAAACTTAGAAGAGGTGACGGTTTCTTTAACTAGGGCAACAGCTTCCGCTGGTGTGTAAAACTTGCCCTCTTTGATTTTTTCTGCTGCGGCTAAATAAGCCTTTGAGCGCTTTGGCATTCTGCTTTTCCTTTACTGGTCACAGTTCGTGGTCAACGAGCCCGAAGACTCTCCCACTCACTTATTTTGTTTTTAGTTCTCGACGGTAATACCCATGGAGCGGGCAGTTCCGGCGATGATTTTTGCTGCTGCTTCAACGTCATTCGCGTTGAGGTCAGACATCTTGGTCTCGGCGATCTTTAGTACTTGCTCGCGAGTAAGCTTGGCTACCTTTACGGTGTGTGGGGTGGCTGAACCCTTGGCAACTCCGGCTGCCTTCTTGATTAGTTCGGCTGCCGGTGGGGTCTTTAGCACGAAGGTGAACGAACGGTCTTCGTAGACGGTGATTTCAACCGGTACGACGTTACCGCGCTGGTCTGCGGTTGCGTTGTTGTAAGCGGTGCAGAACTCCATGATGTTCACACCGTGCTGACCTAGGGCTGGACCAATCGGTGGGGCTGGGTTAGCAGCGCCTGCCTGGATCTGCAGCTTGATCATGCCGGTTACTTTTTTCTTCGGTGCCATTTCTTCTTTTCCTTATTTGTTAGGTTTGTTAATTTTCTAGACCAGAGCCGAGACCTGATCAAAACTTAGTTCTACTGGTGTCTCACGCTCGAACAGTGAAACCAAAACAGTTAGCTTGCCGCTTTCTGGCTTGATCTCGCTGATGGTGCCTGGAAGACCCGCGAAAGAACCTTCCTTGATCATGATTGATTCACCAAGCTTGTAGTCAACGTTAACTGGGATTGCCTTCGCCTTAGTCTTACCGCCACCAGCTTTGACCGATGCCTTAGCAGCAGCTTCCTCAGGAAGCACGTAGAGACTCTTTAGCATTTCAAATGCCTCAGAAGGTCTAAGTGGGCTTGGGTATTCGCTGTGACCAACAAAGCCGGTAACCGCAGGAGTTCCACGAACTAGGCTCCATGAGTCTTCGTTCATGTCCATGCGCACTAGAACGTAACCTGGGATTCTCACCTTGGTAACCAGTTTGCGCTGACCGTTTTTGATTTCAATGGATTCTTCCATTGGCACTTCGATCTGGTAGATGTCATCGCCACCGGTAATCGAAAGCTTACGGTTTTCAATGTTCTGCTTCACACGCTTTTCGTATCCTGCGTATGAGTGCACAATGTACCACTTACCCTTTTGAGCAGCCAGCTCGCGCTTGAACGCGGCGTAAGGGTCTTCCTCCGGTGCATTCTCAGCAGCAACTTCTTCATCGCTTACTACATGCAGAGCTTGCTCTTCAGCAGAAGGCTCATCGGCGTTAGTGTCGTCGATGTAGGCAGGATCGGTCTCGGCGTAGTCAGTTGACTCCGCTTCGAGATTTACGCCCTCGTTCGGGTTTTGTTCCTGTTCGTTTTCGCTCACGCTAATTAATTCCCTCTTACTTACCTGGTGCAAAGAATGTGTATAGCCAGATGACACCCTGACCGAATAGATAGTCGAGACCAAAAATGATTGCCATAACCACAACTACGAAAGCTAGAACAACTGCAGTGTAGTTACGTAGTTCCTGATAGGTCGGACGGTTAACCTTTTTTAGCTCGGCGATAACCTGCTGAAGGAACAAGATGATGCGACCGAATGGTCCGCGTGCAGCAGCGCGATTAGTCTTGGCTTTCTCAACCAGATCTTCCGAAGGCTGCTCTAGTTCTTCTGACATTTCACTTCCTCAAGTTCATCTTTCATTAGGGCTATTGCTCTAACTTGCAGGGCAGACAGGACTCGAACCTGCAACCTGCGGTTTTGGAGACCGCTGCTCTACCAATTGAGCCACTGCCCTATTTGTTTCGGCCGGCAAAGGCTAACTATCAGTATCTAAATTGATTAGTTTGCCAGATTAGGCTTTAAGGCAGTTGTCAAACTACCTCTATGGAGTTTATCCCCGAAATGCCCTAAATGCAAAGGGAAATTTGGCTAACTGAAGAGCTTTTGTAGCCTTTGGATGCCCTCTAATAGCGGGGCATCGCCCAGTGCATAGGACAATCTGACATAACCGGAAGGCCCAAAGGCTTCACCCGGCACCAGGGCCACCTCGGCGGCATCAAGGATGTAGTCGCAGAGCTCCAAACTGGTGTTGATCTGTTTTCCTCCCCACTGCCTACCCAAAAGGCCAGCCACATCCGAGTAAACGTAGAAGGCTCCTTGCGGGGTTGGGGCCACCCAGTTGGGAATCTTATTCAGTTCATCTACGGCAATGCGTCTACGGCGGTTAAATGCCTCCTGCATGACCAAAACCTCATCCTGCGGACCAGTGAGGGCAGCTAAGGCAGCCCGTTGGCTGATGTTGGAAACGTTTGAAGACAGATGTGATTGCAGGTTAGCTGCCGCCTTCATGGCATCTAGCGGACCAGCCATCCAGCCCAGACGCCAACCGGTCATCGCATAGCTCTTAGCAACACCGTTGACCATGATGGTACGGTCTGTGAGCTCAGGCACTACCTCGGTAATTGAATATGCCTTTAGGCCGTCATAGGTCAGATTCTGATAGATCTCGTCAGTGACAATCCAAAGACCGTTCTGATAAGCCCAGCGACCAATTTCCTCAATCTGCTCTCTGGAATAAACCGATCCGGTTGGATTAGATGGGCTGACAATCAGCAAAACCTTAGTTCTAGCGGTCTTAGCCTTTTCCAATTGATCAACCGTAACCAGGTAGTTCTGCTCACTGCCAGCAAAAACCTCAACCGGAACACCACCGGCCAAGTGAATTGCTTCCGGATATGTTGTCCAGAACGGAGTCGGCATCAAAACCTCATCACCTGGATCAAGCAGAGTGGCAAATGCTTGATAAACAGCCTGCTTGCCACCGTTAGTGACCACTACCTGATTTGCTGTTATCTCGGTTCCGGAATCACGTTTGGTTTTCTCTGCGATTGCTTCTCGCAATTCTGGCAAACCAACCGCTGGGGTGTATTTGTGGTTCTTTGGATCTTTAGCGGCTGCTACCGCTGCTTCGACAATGTGGGCGGGGGTTGGAAAATCTGGTTCACCAGCGGCATATGAAATAACCGGCTTACCGGCTGCCTGCAAAGCCTTAGCTTTGGCGTCAACTTTTAGCGTGGCGGATTCGGCAATAGAGCCGATGCGGTGGGAAATTCTTGGGAAGTCGTTCACGGCTTAAGCCTACCGAAGTACTCAGTTATGAATAGGGTTTTGGCTGTTAGCCTGAGAACTATGAACTTACCTCTGAAAAAGACTCTGGCCATAGGCCTAACCGTTATCGGATTACTCACTCCTGGAACAATGGTCCAAGCTGCCCCTGTTTCGGCGCTGTCCCCTTCTACCGAAGTTGCCGTTGCCGAGGTTTCAAAAAGCCTGCTTGATCCAGCAGCTTACCCGCTAGCAAAATCTTCGACGCTGGTGACCTGGGTTGAAGGATTCGACTCTGTTTATTCATTGCAATCCAAAGTTGTCTCTGCCACAAATAAAGTAGGCAAAATATTTTCGATCACCCCAGCCAACACGGCTACCAAGAAAATTACCGATGTTCCGGTTATCGCCACAAACCCCCAGGGTAATTTCTTTGCAGCATGGATTGCAGAGGAAGTTGTTGCAGGCAACAAATCACAAAAAGTTTTCGGAAGATTTTCTAAAGATGGAATCTCCTGGTCGGCAATTTTCCCAATCACATCATCGCTTGTAGTAAATGGTGAAGATTGCACGGCATTCACCTTTAATCCTGGCTGTGGATTCGAAAACCTCATCCCTGCCCTGGACCAGTCAGGCCGTTTTGCAATCATCGTCACCGACACTAGAAAAACAGATGGAGTATTGCAATATAGGGTAAGCGCCACGAAGAACACTAAGAGTTGGCCTGCCTTGAAACTTCTCGGCACCGACCTTGGAGGTTGGGTAGAGCCTGAAATCGTTGGACTCCAAGCTGGTTTTGCTGTCGCTTACCAAACCGGCGTAAATAGCGCAAATAAGAACATAAATGTTTCCTACTTCGATCCAAAGACCAACACCTGGTTGTCAGCTCAAGTAGCAAGGTCACTGGTCGCCGAAAGCGTAATTGATGCGACCTGGGTCCAGCGTGATGCCAAAACCTTGAGCCTAATCACCATCCCTGAAGGTGGCGAGGGTGGCATCTTGGTGAAAAACTTTGACCTTACAACTAAAAAGTTCACCAGTTTTTCCGTGATCGCTCAACCGTCGGTGCCGGATATAGCTTTCCAGAACACCATGGCTCTGGCGTACGGAAATAACTTGGTAATCATGTATACGATGATCGACCAGGTATCTCAAGCTAGTTCACTGCAAGTTGCCATGCAAACTGGCGTGGCCGGTATCTTCACGCGCGCAACTGTTCTACCCAATGCCTTGACTAACCCAATCTTTTTTGGTGTCAACAAGGCCAATTACCCGGTCATGATTTTGCGCGAGTTTGAAATGGGAACAAGAGTGATCACATTATCCGGTAACACCGAAATCGCAACGATTTCTAACACATCCGATGATGGCTATCTAATTAGCATGGCTCTAACCAAAACAAATTTGGCTGTGGGAACCGGAGCAGTGTATGACGAAGCGAGCGGAACCAGCTACCTATTCCTGATTAAGGGTCAACTTAAATAGTGCAATCTGTTCTGACCGGGCTGCTTACTGGATTCTCACTGATCGTAGCCATAGGCGCTCAGAATGCCTTTGTACTAAGGCAGGGCTTAGCTAAGCAGCACGTTTTTCCAGTAGTTCTTATTTGTGCGCTGAGTGATGCTCTGCTTATCGCGCTTGGGATTTTGGGTTTGGGTAGCCTGATTCAGGCGTTGCCTTGGCTTTTAGAAATCATTCGCTGGTTCGGAGTCTTGTATCTAACCTGGTTTGGAATTAAATCACTTCGAAAGGCTTTTCAAACCGAGGCGTTAATTGTTGAGCATGAGCAAAAAGCGAGTCTAAAAACGACTGTGCTTAAAACCCTTGCCATTACCTACCTAAACCCGCACGTATATCTAGATACGGTGGTTTTTGTCGGTGGTGTGGCAAATCAGTTTTCCGAGCAGCGCTGGTTATTTGCCATAGGTGCAGTTACGGCCAGCTTTATCTGGTTTTACTCACTTGGTTTTGGCGCAAAGAAGTTATCCCCGCTGATGGCTAAGCCTATATTTTGGAGAGTGCTCGATACCGTCATTGCGCTGATTATGTTTGGTATCGCAATTAGCCTTGCGGTTTTGAAGTTCTAGTTAAAACCAATCAGGCTTGGTTCTGGCACCAAGGTAATCCCAAAACGGTTAGCCACAGTTTCTTGAATGTATCGAGCAAGTTCAACTACCTCGGTGGCAGTTGCCCCACCACGGTTAGTAATCGCTAGGGCGTGCTTTGAGGAGATAGCTGCATTTGAACCCGGAAGGGAGAAGCCCTTGGGGATTCCGGCTTGTTCGATAAGCCAAGCGGCGGATAGTTTTACCTGCTCGCCCGTCTCCCACTGGGGAGCATCTAGTGGCAAAGTTCTGGCAAAACTTTCTGAAACTATCGGGTTCATGAAAAATGATCCGCAGGACCAAGTGTCATGATCGGCTTTATCCAAAACCATCCCCTTGGACCTACGCTGAGCCAGGACCTCGTCAGATTTCGCCTGTAGTGAGGCAGGTGCTGCTTGACTGAACTCAAACTCAACCGCGAGGACAACACCTTTACGGCCTTTTTTGAAAATGCTGTCCCGATAGCTAAACTCGCAAAACTCGTTATCCAAGACGATAACTTCACCGAGTTCATAATCCAAAAACTCAACTGACCGAATAACACTCGATACTTCTTGACCATAAGCTCCGATGTTTTGAATCGGGCTTGCCCCAACCGTGCCGGGGATCCCAGCAAGTGATTCAATTCCAGCCCAGCCGTTGCTGTTTGCTGTCTCGACAAAACTTCCCCAGATTTCACCAGCTTGAACCACCACGCGATTGCCGATAACTTCGATTCCCTTGGTTTCAACTAGCACTACCTGAAAGGAACTCAAATCATCGCTGGCAACCACATTTGAACCACAGCCGAGTATCAGCCAGTTATCTGTTTCAGCCCAAACTTTTTTGCTGAACTCAATTAGCTCATCTTTTGTATCAGCAAAATAAAGCTGCATCGGCTCGCCGCCGACCCGCATGGTAGTTAGCTGAGCAAGGGTTGTCATCGCTAGAACTTCACTACTGCCTGGGCTTTACCTAAAACAGCAACCTCGTTACAAATCGCGGTTAGATCTACCCGCACTGTCTTATTCTCTAGATCAACTGCACCAATTTTCCCCGTCACGATAACTGTTGCGCCTTGTTCGGCAGGAACATAAACCGGCTTGGTAAATCGCACTCCGTAATCAATAACAACACCGTTTGCCCCAGCCCAATCGACGGCAACCTGACAGGCCGCCCCCATGGTTAGCATGCCGTGCGCTAGGACGCCTTCTAAGCCAACGCTTTTAGCAAAATCATCCCGATAGTGAATTGGATTAAAGTCTCCCGATGCACCGGCATATTTGACCAGCGAATCTCTTGAGAAACTAAATTCTCTAGAACCGATTTCCTCGCCAACGATCAGAGTTTCAAGCTTCATTACTCATCACCTCTAACTACTAGGGTGCTGATTGCGGTGCAAACTAAATTCTTAGCAGCATCAAAAATCTCGGTGTTGAAGGTAACCATCGAATGGGCACCCAGAGATTTAACCGAGGCGACGGTAAGAACCGAGGTGAGTTCATCGCCAGCAACAATTGGCCTTACTGCGATAAAACGCTGATCGCCGTGAACCACTCTAGAAAAATCAATCTCGGCCTCCGGATCGCTTAGCACTGCATCGAGCGACCGCTCTTGAATAACAACTGGGAAGGTTGGCGGAGCGATAACATCGCTGAACCCAGCAGCTTGAGCTGCAAAAACATCATGATTGAGTGGGGAGTTTGAAAAAACTGACTTGGCGAATTCGCGGATTTTCTCCCGGCCAACTAGGTAAACATCCGTTTCCGGATACTTTTTACCTGCAACATTTGGATTTACCATGGCTTCTAGTTTCGCAGGTTTTTCTTGGTAGCGGGGGCGGGACTTGAACCCGCGACACCACGATTATGAGCCGTGTGCTCTAACCACCTGAGCTACCCCGCCGCAGAGCCCCGAGACAGGATTGAACTGTCGACCCCTTCCTTACCATGGAAGTGCTCTACCACTGAGCTATCGGGGCGTGACCTTGAATATCGGCCAAGGCACTAGTGAAGATTACCACCTCGGCTTAGCCGAGGGCAAACCTTATTAGGCCGCTGGCAAGCGCCAGATGTTTATGGCTAGGGCCTCACCTGGAAGTTTTACCTCTTTGCCGGAGATTACCAATTTGGCCGCACCGTAGATGTTCTCGGCCTTGCCAAGCCCAGCAATGCTATCTAAGGGAATGCTGGCGTTGGTATCACTACCCCGGCTGGCCACCACCAAAATGCTCTGCTTCTTATTCTCGCGAACGTATGCGATCAGTTCCGATGAGACGTAGACAAATCGCATCGACCCATCATGCAGGGCGGAATTTTCCTTGCGGATTTTAGCGAAAGCCTTGTAGTGCACCAGCATGGAGCGATCGTTTGGCCGTTCATTATTCCAAGGAATTGGAGTTCTGGATTCTTCACCATTGGTGCCATCCAAACCAAACTCATCGCCAGCCCAGATCACCGGCATACCAGGGAAAGTGAACTGCATACCGGCTGCAACCCGCTGGGCCCCTGGAATAGCAAAAGTTTTGAAGCGCGGAATATCGTGGGTATCTAACGGGTTCATGTTGTGTAATCTGACGTGCCATGGGAAACCAGCCGCAAAATCAAGATGCTGCTTGACCATCTCGTTGCCGTCAATCTTGGTTCTACCGATACCTAGAAAACCTGCCGTCGCTTTGACCTTTGGGTTATAAAACCAGCGCCAAACCGGTTTGGTGAAATTGTAATAGGTCATCGCGCCGTGCCAGCCCTCACCCTGGATCTGGTAAGCAGCATCACCGGTGTATTCACCCAGCACTATAGCTTCAGGATTAATTGACTGGATAGTTTCGCGCATCAGCTTTTGTATTTCTAAATACATATCCTCTTCGCGAATACGGCCAGTCATATTCGCAACATCGATGCGCCAGCCATCCATCCGGTATGGGGCTTTCAGCCACTTAGCAACAATGGATTTAGATCCGGTAATAAATCGCTTTCTTAGTTCTTGTGATTTCCAGTTGAACTTAGGAAGTGATGGAACCCCAAACCAAGAATCATATTCCCGGTTCTTATTTGCGAAATAGTAAAACTCAGATTCCTTTGCTCCTGGTTTTTTATAGGAAGCCTTAAACCATTCGTGAGCACTACCGGAGTGATTACTGGTTAGATCGCCGATTATTTTGAAACCTTTTTTGTGTGCTTCATCAACTAGCTTGATTAGTGCTTTATCACCGCCAAGCAGTGGGTCGACCATGTCAAAGCTTGATGCGTCGTAGCGGTGATTTGATCTAGCGGGGAAAACCGGTGTGAGATAAATCAACGTCACGCCTAAGCTCTTTAGGTGATCTAAGTGTTCGATAATCCCATACAAATCTCCACCAAAAAACTGCTCACTGGTGCCAGGGCCCGAAGCGATAACTTTGTCCGACCATGTTCTGGGAAGTGCCCAATCTGGTTTCTTGTGTTTATCTGCCTGCTCAGATCTTGCAAAGCGGTCTGGGAATATTTGATACATCACCGCAGATTTTCCCCAGCTCGGTGCCGAGGAGAAAGTGTTGATTCTAAAATCCTCAACATCCGGTTGTTCCAAATCAGATAAACCTCTGGCATTAAGCCAGTAACTTGAGCCGTCTTGAAACTCTAGATACCAGCGATAGTTCATGTATGGGTTGTGCATAACGATTACAGCCTCATACCAAGACCATCCGTCTTTCCTGGAAAGAAGTTTTGCCGGTGGGGTCGGGAAGGCCTCACCGGATTCGCTGAATCTAACCTGAATGCTTTTTACTTTGCCAAAGGCAGAATGCACCTTGAGCTTGAGCTTGACCTTTTCTAGTAGCTGTGGCTTCTGGTTTGTCACATACATTACCGAGCCGTCATGGTGCGGCCAGAGGGCCCGAGGAATGCTCGCTAGCTTAGTTGCCATAAAGAATCTGGCTTAGCCCTTTACCGAACCGGCAGTTAGACCACCGATGATGTAGCGCTGCAGCGACATAAACACCACGATGATCGGAATAGAGGCCAGAATCGAGCCGGCCGCGAATGGACCCCAGTTCTGGGCATACTGACCGCCGATGAAGCCCTGCAGACCAACTGCAACCGTTCTCTGCTCGTTTTCTGGCAAGAACAGACGAGCCAAAATGAACTCATTGAACAGACCAATAAAGGAAAGCAGAGTCACCACAGCCAAAATAGGTGATGCCAAAGGCACGAAAATCTGCCAATAGGTTTGCATCGCTGATGCGCCATCTACCTTAGCTGCCTCATCCAACTCCAGCGGAATAGAGTCGACGAAGCCCTTCATCAGCCAAATGTTCACACCCATGGATCCACCGAGATAAACAAGGACCAGACCACCTAGGGTGCCAAGACCCCACTCTGGAGCGAAGACGTAGACACGCTCCATGATCACGTAGATAGCACTCAGCGCTAGAACTGAAGGGAACATCTGAACCAGCAGCAGTGCCTGCAGGCCCACTCGCTTACCTTTGAAGCGTAACCGGCTAAATGCGAATGCTGAGGCAGCACCAATCAAAACCGATAGCAGAGAAACCGAAGCTGCGATCATTGCCGAGTTCTGCATCCATTTCAAAAATGGAACCTTCGGATCAGTAAAGAGCATCGTGTAGTTATCCCAGACAAACGAGGTTGGAATGAAAGAGGTTGACTGCAAGCTCTGGTTTGAGCTAAACGATGCCGTTACAACTAGGTAGAGCGGGAAGATTGCGAAGAAGCAGCAAAGCACGCCGACCAGGTGACGCCAGGATTTTTGTTGTACCCATTGAAAGAAATTAATCATGCGAAGTCATCCAATACTTTCGATTTTCTGATTCCATACATCGAGATTGAGGCCACGATGACGAAGATAACAACGGAGATAGCGCTAGCTAAACCGTAATTCTGAATTGTGGTATCAAAGGCCAGCTTGTAGGTGTAGCTGATCAAGATATCTGTTGCACCGGCCAAGCTATCTAGCTCTGGCTTAGGTCCACCACCGGTAAGCAGATATACGATGTTGAAGTTGTTGAAGTTGAAGGCGAATGATGCAATCAACAGCGGAGTCAACATCCGAAGCAAAAGTGGCAGAGTGATCAAGCGGAAGATTTGCCTTGCATTAGCGCCATCAATAGAGGCTGATTCGGCCAGCTCTTTAGGGATGGCTTGCAGAGATCCAGCACAAATTAGATAGAAATATGGGAAGCCCAGCCATAGGTTTACCAAGAGGACTGAGATTTTCGCCATCCAAGGATCTTGCAGCCAAGCTATATCTAGATTAAGAAGACTGTTGATAGCACCATTTCGATCCAGCATTCCACCCCAAATCAGAATGGACATAATCGATGGCATCGCATAGGGCAAAATCATCAGAGAGCGGTAAACCCCGCGACCGCGAACTTTCTTATCCATCGCAATTGCCACCAAAAGCCCTAAGGCAAACTGCGTAATTACTGTTGAAATGGCGAAGACTATTGTCCAAATGAATACGGAAACCAGCGGTTCACGAATTCTTGGCTCAGTAACCAAGCTGGTGAAGTTTTCAAACCAGATTCCCTGACGCCAACCTGGATCTAGGTAATCCTCTTTATTTTCTGGGTTTCTGTAGTTACCTCTGCCGTCATCGGTATAGGTAGCGCCGGTAAGAATATCCGTGATTTTGTCGGTTTTCTTATCGTAGGTAATGTTCTGAATCTTTACGATTGCCCAACCGAATGGGTTTCCGCCAGAAGGAAGATTCTCAATTCCCAGATAATAGGGGTCTTGATACTTCAGACGTATATTTCCAATTTTGTCTGCGTATTTGGAAATCTGAGCGGAAGTGTATTTAGTGAAATTCTTTGCCGCGATTGCCTGACCCAAGTCATCAACGGTAACGTCTTTTTCATCAACCTCGTAGTACTCAGATTTGGTTGAGATGAAGTAGCTGTAGTTGACTTCAGCCTGGTTCACCGAAGCCATAGCATTGCCGCGAATTGGTGGCTCTGCTTTTAGGAAGTAAGGGTCAACATACTTGAATCTAATGCCCGCCAATTTATCGGAAACTGTTTTAGATTCTGCTTCGGTAAATTGGGTGAAACCTGGGGCAGCGATTGCGACAAAATCGTCATTTAGCTCTACATCGTCTTCCGTGAGGACGACAAGTTCAGTTGCCGTTGAGATAAAGAACGGGTAGCTGCCTTCTTCATAAACGTCGGAAACCAAAACCGCGATGTTGTTCTTGTCCGATCCGTAGTAACCCAGCCGCGAGTCGAAGACCAGCGCTGAACCCACCTGAGATTCGTCTTCGCGAGGGATTGGAATTAGAACTGCTGTATTACTTTGCTTTTCCCCAACGTGACCGATTACGACATCAAAGGAAGTGCCTTCTTCATCGGTGGTGTTTCCCTGTTCGATAATGGTGCTGAGAGCATCCTCTTTGGAAAGCATGTTTCCGGTCTGGTATTTAAAGCCAGCCATAGAGAGGGTAAAAACCACAGGGACTATAACGAATGCACCCAAGAACATGATGCCTGGTGCGAAGAATTTAAGTGGAACCGAAAGGTTCGTGAAATAGGTGAAGGCTAGAAGCAGGATACAAACTGCCAGGAAGATTGCGATGTTGGTATCGCCTGTTCCAAAAGCGGCCATCATCAGGTAACCGAGAGTTACCATCGCTAATGAAACAAAAATTATTTTTGCGATTACCGCGTACAAATTACCTTTGAGGATCCTCAAGTTTTTACTACTTCCGCTTTCGTCTTAGATAAATCTTAGAGCTTTTTAAATAGCTAAAAAATGTTCCTCATTGAACATAAGAACTGGTGGGGAGTTTTCACTCCCCACCAGCAACTTATTAGCTAGGTTCTATTAGAACTTAGAACCAGCGACAACGTTAGCCTTCAGAATTGCACTTAGGCTCTTTGTCTTGGTCTCTAGGTTCACACCTGGGTCACCGGTGACGTTCCACCAGAAGTCTCCAGGAAGATCCCACCATGCGTTACCTCCGGTACCGGAAAGGATGCTACCAATCTGTGGGATTGAAGCTAGACCAGCAGCGCGGGCCATACCCTTCTGGAAGGTTGAACCGAACTTAGCGGCCTTAGCGTTAGCGTGAGGACGCATTTCGATCTTCTGGTAGTCGCGCTGACCTGCACGTGAACCGAAGTAGTTCAACAGTGACTTAGCGGCTGCGAGGTTACCCTTACCGTTAGCGAATGATGTTAGAAGCGCACCAGAAACTGATCCGAATGCGTTTCCGTAGGTACCAGCAGTAACACCAGGTACAGGCTGCAGCGTAGCTTCAATAGCGGTGCTGAGCATACCCTTCTGCCAGTTTCCTAGGATTGCGAATGGAACCTTGCCGGCCTTGAAGTCAGCTTCACAGTTAGCCATGGTGGTGCCAGGAGCGCCATCCCATGGTGCGAAGAAGCCGTTAGAGACCCATCTGTTGCCAGATGGCTCAAGAACAAGAGCCTTTAGGTTGTTTACAAATGAACCAGATACTGGGTCACCAGATGCAGCTACAGTTGCAGTCGCCTTTGAAAGCTTGGTGTCGACCTTACCTGAAGCCATGCGGTATGGCTGTAGGCCAAGAGCTGACCATACACCTAGACCACCCCAAGAAGTTCCACCACCTAGGATACATAGACCTGCAGTTAGGCCCTTTTCTTCCTTGTTGGCCTTGAAGTAGTTAACCATTGCACCGAAGGTTGCAACTGCAGATGATGGAACACCTTCGTTACGAACCATAGCAACGTTGTTTACGTCAAGTGGAACACCGTATAGCTTGCCCTTGTATGAAAGGTCACCAAGCTGGTTAGCGGTGAAGTCCTTCTTGATGGTTGCAGGAAGCGTGAAAGCAGCAAGCTTTCCGTTCTTTGCACCAGTTGCTACCCAGTCGTTAGGGCCAAGAACAATGTCTGGTCCTGAGGCTGAGGTTGCGTTGTCAAGGGCTGCCTTAAGTGCATCAAAGTTAGCCTGTGGCTTGACATCGATTACATATCCGTCGACAAAGTCGCCTTCGTCTTGATCTTCTAAAGCGCCGAATAGTTGAATCAGATTTGGACCACGAGTTTCGTCAGCCCAGATCGTCAGTACCTTTGGTGCAGCTTGTGCTGGGGCTAGTGCAATACCGCCCAGAACGACTGCAAAGGCAACAACAGCTCCGGCTCCTTTCTTAGAAATTGAAAACATTTACTCTCCATATCGATATTGAGTTAGCACAGTTTGTGCTGTTTATAGTTAGCCAAATAACATGCCATTTAGTCAAATGTGTAAGCGGTTTCACGATAACAGTATCGTAAAGATATGCTGAGATTTTTTGGTGAAAAGCCCGCTTTCCCTTTATTTATAGGGGATATCGGGTTATCAGGCTAATTTTAGATAAATTTGCCCAACCCAAACTGGCTATTTATAGCCACTATTCTGGAAACGATTACGGAATAGTAAATCTGACATAAAAAATAGAAAGCATGATTTATCTTGGAAACTATGTCTACGCCTACAACTGAAATACTGAGCAGAGCCCGTAAAGACGCCGAATGGTGGCGCACCAGCGTTATTTACCAGATCTACCCCCGCTCCTTTGCCGACGGTAATGGTGATGGAATGGGCGATTTACAGGGGGTCACCGAGCGTCTAGAGTCTCTAGCCGAGCTCGGGGTGGATGCCATCTGGTTTAGCCCCTTTTTCAAGTCGCCCCAAAAAGACGCCGGTTATGACGTTTCGGACTACAAAGACATTGACCCTCGTTTTGGCACCTTAGCCGATTTCGACAACCTAGTAGCCAAGGCTAAGTCTCTCGGACTTCGCATCATCGTTGATTTAGTGCCTAACCACTCATCCGATCAGCACGTCTGGTTCCAGGCTGCACTAAAGTCAGCGCCGGGTTCACCAGAACGCGCACGATACATCTTCCGTGACGGTAAAGGTGAAAACGGTGAGCTACCACCGAATAACTGGGAGTCCGTTTTCGGTGGACAGGCTTGGACCAGGATTACTGAAGCTGATGGCAAACCAGGTCAGTGGTACCTGCACATCTTCGATTCATCACAACCGGATTTCAACTGGAAGAACGAAGAAGTAAGAGATGAATTTGATTCAGTTTTACGTTTCTGGTTAGACAGAGGTGCAGCCGGATTCAGAATCGATGTTGCCCACGGCATGATCAAAGTGGATGGCCTACCTGATGTTGTAAAAATTTCTTCAACCATGTCGGGACAAGATTCACCCGATGATGTGAAGACCGAAGAGACCGATGAGGAAATCATTCGACGTCTGCAAATTGAAAACCCATACTGGGGTCAAGACGGTGTTCATGAAATCAATCGTCGCTGGCGAAAAATTCTAGACGAGTATGACGACCGAGTAATGTGTGGTGAAGCTTGGGTACACCCACTATCGCGCATGGCTCGTTGGGTAAGACCTGATGAATATCACCAGACGTTTAACTTTGGTTACCTAGAAACTCCATGGAATAAAGAAAAGCTCGAAGCGGTAGTTACCGAATCTCTAAAAGCCTTTGGTGCAGTTGGTGCTCCATCAACCTGGGTGCTTTCTAACCACGATGTTATCCGTCACGCAACCAGAATGGGTTATGACGAAATCCCTAGACAAGGCGATGGTGTTGGTCCGAATTACCAGCAGCCGGATGAAGCCAAAGGTCAGCGCAGAGCAAGAGCGGCATCTGCTTTCATGCTCGGTCTACCAGGCGGTGCGTATATCTACCAGGGCGAAGAGCTTGGTCTACCGGAGCACACCACACTGGATAACAAATACCGTGAGGATCCAACATTCTTTAGAACTAACGGGCAGCGAGTTGGTCGTGACGGTTGTCGTGTTCCACTGCCTTGGGAAGCTGGAGCCAATGACTCAAACGGTTTCTCTACCACCGGCGCTTCTTGGTTACCGCAACCGGAGTCCTATCGTCGTTACGCACGCAGCGCTCAAGAAGGTGTTGCTGGTTCAACGCTCGAGCTCTACAAGCAGCTACTAAAGATGCGCAAAAAGTTTGAACTGGGTAACGGTGAATTCCGTTGGGCACCGGAGTTCATGGATGAATCGTCCCTGGCCTATATCAACAACGGCGTTCTAGTGCTTTCTAATTTCACTGGCGATCCGGTGGTGATACCAGCCGGTGAAATTCTGGCGACCACGCAGCACGATATAAAGGTCGAGGGCGAGTTAGAGCACGATCAAACGGTTTGGATAAAGTTGTAGTAAGAAAGCGGTTAAAGATAAATGCCCGGTCAATGGCCGGGCATTTATCTTCCCCTAACTACCCCTATTTCAAGGCCTTTACCCATGAAACAGAAGACTTACCCATCTTTCTGAGTTGCTCTAGTCGAACCGCAATCCAGACCATGATGGCTGCGATTACCAAAAGGATCACCCAGAGGAACCAGCTCTGGCTAGCCAGTGGCTTGAAAGCGTAAGGCAATACGCCAACAAAGACTCCAACTAAACCTGGGAAGAAGAGTCCACCTAGCTCACGAAGCGATCCAACGATTAGCAGTACCAGCGAGACTACAACGATGATGCCAAAGCGCCACCAGTCAACCTGACGCAACTCTGGCTCACCGAGAGCTTGAATAGTCAAGAACAGTGATGGCACAAGAGCAACCGCTACTGGAATTCCGAGATAGATATATGAACTGTCTGGAACTCTTTCTGCTTTGCGAAGTAATGCAAGAAGTACAAACAGCAGTGCAGAAATAACCAGTGAACGAAGAGACACTGTTACATCAAGATCTGCACTGTCTCCTGCTCGGAACCAAGAAATTGGCAGAACCACCAGCGCTAAGCCAGCTCCACCGGCAAGCGTTGCACCTAAATTACCCTGGCGAAGGCCTAGCACCAAAGCCACAAGCGAAACCAGCAAAATCAACACCACGCGAGTAATTTCCTGAGGAAGTAATTCGCCAAACTGTTTTTCAATCGAACCGTAGGAATAAATGATTGAAGGTAACAAACCAGCAGCCAACGGTAGACCGGTGCTAAGTAGTGATGTTTTCAATTCAACTACTCTGCGAAGTTGCAGGTTGCCGAGAATTATTCCGATGGTAATTGCGATGGTGTATAGCTCTGGACCATCCCAACTGAAGAGCTTTGCCGTAACAACCAACTGCACCAAGGTGAGCAAGGTGCCGAGGCTACCGAGGTAACCAGCAATGGCCCAGGCCAATACTTTTTGCTGACCGAGTTTCCAGTAGCTGTATCCGGTAAATAGCGCAAAGGATAACAGCAGTCTTGTCAGGCTGTTCATCTGATCAACACCCTGAGTGATTGAATAGCCGATTGAAACAATTACCGGCACCAGTACTGGAATATCTACTCTGGCAAGCTGCAGTCTTACCTTAGTTAGCTCTACTTGCTTAGCTAAGAAAATAGATCCGACAACCAGCGTTAGTGAGAGCAAAACGGTATAGAGCTCTGGATAGAAGACACCGTTTAGGACTCGATCTTGAATAAGACCTGCAGTACTGAGAGCTGCTAGCGCTCCTGAACCGTATCCAACAAAGACCCAAGGAGTTCGTTTTTCAGCAACCGAACGCCAATAAGTAAAGATGGCTGTCAACCAAAGCGTGATGCTCGCTCGCTCCGGCTCTAGCGTTAGAACTTCATTGATGCCGAAGACTGAAGCCAGTAATACAACTAAGACGGGTGCATCAATTCGAATCAGGTTTCTGGTTGTTTCCGTGAGTTCTACCCGCTTGAGCAGGAAGATCGATCCAACCATCAAGCTAATTGCCAATGGCACGGAATAAAACTCAGGGTAGCCGGACAGCGTTGGCAAAAGCTGGGTCTGTAGCTGATGGCCTGCCACTAGCGAACCAATGCCTCCGCTGACATAGCCAACAAAGACCCACACCTTTTGCTTCTCAGCAACTGACCGCCAGTAGGCGAATCCAGCCGCTGCCAACAGGGCAAAGCTGATTCGAGTTAGCGCTGTGTCGCTGGTATTTAGCGTGTTCAGGCCTTTAGCCAGTTGAAGAAGCAGTAGCACCAACACCGGGATATCCCAACCTGTGATGGCTTTAGTGGATTTTGTTAGACCGCGGTTAAACAAAGTTGGAATAGCTAAGGCAATACCGATTGGCAGGCCATAGAGCTCGGCGGCAAAGCCGGTTTCACCAAAGTTCTCAATCAGATACTGATTTAGTAGCAGTGCCACTCCGACCGGTCCGGCATAACTTAGTAGGAACCAACCTCTAGTTACTACTGAGCCTTCGGCAACGCTAACCTGGTTCACTTGACGCAAGGTAACGATGCTAAAGACTGCAGCCACCAGCATTCGTTGCAAGTTGACAGTATTGGCATCACCAATAGAGGCAAATGTTACAAAGGCAACCACTAGATAAACTAAACCGTTTACTCTAAGCGCCTGTCGCATTGTGTCGCTGACTTTACGCTCAGCCAAGCCAGCGCTGATCAGGGCGAAAGCAACTAGCTCGATTAGACCGATTAGTGCCTGGTTACCTTCTTTCCACGCTTCGTAGTTAAAAGCAATGGAAATTATTGTCACAACAAAAATCGAAGCGAAGTTGAAATAGCCTAGGCTCTTAGCTTCAGTGCGTTTGGCGACAAGCCCTTGAAGTAGATTTACCAAACCAGCCAATGCGATAGCGACCAGAAGGTTTGCCCATGTTGCTAATCCCTGGCGTAGTGGATCTAACACAAGCAGTGTTCCTAAGACAGCTAGGCCGTATGCAACGTAGCTTCTGAGTGCGTCTTTAGAAAGCCAAGCAAGAATGTAGTTTGCCAGTGCGAGCAACAGCACAGTCATTGCTACGAAAAGCAAATCCGCAAGTGATTTAGTGCTAGCTAATAGGACAGCTGCCAAAACTCCTTGGAAAATAAAACTATAGGTTCTAAGCCAATTTTCTAGGCCATCAATCTTGCTCTTAAGCACTTGCCCGGGCAGTCCAACTAGAAAAGCCGAAACTCCGAGCATCGCAATTAGATTTACATACTGACTAGGGCTAACTGCAACAGTTGGAACAGTAATTAACAGAGCAAAGATTCCTGTTAACCCGGCAATACCCAAATGTATTTGCTTGTTTTGGGTAACCTCGTGACGCTTTGCAATAAGTGCAGTAACTGGCGAATAGAGAACCAAAGCTAAAATAAGGCCGAGCGCAATAAAGGAATAACTCAAGCTCGATAACTCAAACTGCCCGTTAGTGCGAATGCCAAATGCAAGAATGGCAAGTCCTAGGGCATGGGAAATCGTGGCGGTGATGTTATTAAAGGCCTTATAGCTAAACCACTGCTGCAATAGCAGTGAGAAGCCAAACAGGACAAGTAGCGCTCCGAGCGCTAGCAGCAGGTCACCAGCCAGTGTGTTATCTGGGATATACCAAACCAGCCATGAAGCGATCAAAGAGTATTGAGCCGTCAGGACAGCTTTAGGGTGGGCGGCCACACGCTTAAACTTCGCTCCTAAGATCACCGCGACAAAGGCAAGGGCTGCGGTACCCAGCACGCCGAGCCAAAGATTATCAATGCTGTGGACCCAGGCATTTAGGGCCAATGCTGTCGAGGTAAATCCGACTATGTGTTCGAAGTTGTTGATTCGCTCCTGCAGTTTTTTATCCGAAGTTAGGCCATCAACCCACCTTGCTTGGAATCCGCCAGCGACAAGCCAGACGCCAGCAAACAGGCTGAAGGTAACCGGTTCAATTGCAAATCCACCAAGGAAGAAGCTATAGAGCGTGTAACCGATACCCATAACAGCTAGTGCTCCGGTAGCGACCAGAGTGAAGCGCTCAAGGGCAACACCTTCTCGCTTAGCTAGATCTTTCTCATAAGCAGCATCTGGATTATCTTTAGCAATTTCAAATTTGTATTTCCTAACCGTCTTACTCAGTAGAGCAAGCACTACCGCAGCAGCAACATTTACGGTTGCGAATAATCCGAAAGAGCCTGACGCTATGTCTGCCGCTTCACGGATCGGCCCGAAAGCAAAGAACAGTGTTGCTGTTACAAAACCAACCAGTGAGATAACTTTCCAACCGAAGTTAGCTTTGAATCTAGCCAGCACGAGGGCAATTATCGAAACCAATAGGAAGTCCGTGGCCCACCACCAAGCCGGTGCCTGATCCCAGACAAAAGCAAGTGGAGTTCCATTTAGAACAATAGTTCCAAGTACCAAGAAGGAAGCTAACTGCATTGCGGTTGAGAAGGCTGCCATGAAGTTAGCCAGCATCACCGAGAACTTTCTTCCCCAGAAGGCCATGAATCCCGTTGCGAAAGCAAGTGGAATCGTCACTGTCAGATAGAACCAGGGTGCAGAATTGTTTCTCACCTGAACCTGAACAAATATCGATGCAGCAACAGCGATTAGTACGCTTGCTCCGATGATCAACCACTGCTGTGGTGCAAGTGAAACTCGGTTACGCTTTACAACTACTTTAACCGGCTTTACTACCTTGGCAGCTGGCGCAGTTATGCTTGGTGCTGGCTGGATGGCTGCTCTTGCCGCCGGCGCGCTGGCGGCAGCTCTCGGCTGAGCTGGTTTTGCCTGTGGAACTGAAACTCTCGGAGCATTCTTGATTGATTGAAGAGCACGCCAGGTCTCGTCCAACTTGTTTTGGGTTTCCAGAACCTGTTTGCGAAACTTTTCGTAGTCACGAAGCAGAGCAACCTCAAATTCGTATCCGCAGGGACAAACAACTCGCTGCTTACCTTTTAGATCTTCCGCCGAGAATGAGTGGATACAAATCGCAGTTGCAAACTCCTTAACTTCGGACGAAGCGGGGAGTTCTGCTGCCTGATCTTCATATGAAATTTCATACTGGCCGGTTTCAGAGTTATACCTGCCCAGTGATGGCGCACTAACCACTGGGGCTACCACCGGTGGCGGTCCAGCGGTTACTGTCGGACTGGTATTTCTTCGGTTTGATCTGACAACCAGGAGAACGATGGATCCAATCAGGAGCATCGAAGCAAGCCATGATGCGCCGACGGCCGAAAGACCGACTAGCACCATCAAACCTAGAATTACCGCACAGCCGATACCAAAACAGTTCGAGCTGGATTTAGAAGTGTTAGACATAATAAAAACTCCCCCCTGTAGAGAAGTTTAGTAATAGCGAAATACATCTCCAAGTATTGTCCTTGAAGGTAACAGTTTGTTACTTAACTGTAATTAGTGGCGTTATTACCGGCAGTGCAACCCTATATAGAGTGTGTTTCAATCTCCGAATTGGTTATCTAGGACAAACTACTTCTAGTAATCTCGGTTTTATCACCAAAATTACGGTGAAGAGTTGCAGAAAGCTGGATTTAGGTTTGAAGCCAAGAAGAAGTGACTTACTCGGCCGATTCACTAAGTGGGTTGGAGCGCTCAGCCTTGTGCTTGTGAGCACTCTTGGCGGATCAACCGCACTGGCCATAGCCCCAAATCCCACTCAAGACATAACCTCGCAGTATGCCATCCAGGGGACTATTCGCCAAGGAGCTGCCAACCCCGTTGAGGGTGCGGTTATAAACGTTGTCGGTGAGGGCTTTGAGGGAAGTGCCACCACCAACGCCAGAGGTAAGTGGGAAATCAGCGTCCCCAATAAAGGCAGCTATACAGTCACCTTGGATCTATCGACGCTACCTGAAGGAGCCAAGCTAAAGCCTGGCTTTGAAAATGTTAGAACGGTTGAAATCGACAAGGTCAACACAGTCGTGGCAATTTTCCCGCTGGTCGAAGTCGATGATCCGAATGTGACCCCACCACCGACAACCAATGTGGTGTTGAGCAGAATATTCGCTGGTCTGAACTTTGGCATCCTGCTAGCCATGGCTGCCATCGGTCTTTCACTTATATATGGAACCACCGGTTTGAGTAACTTTGCTCACGGAGAAATGGTTACCATCGGTGCCCTAACCATGTTTACTTTCAACCGAGTAATGGGACTGGATATCATTCTTTCTGCCCTATTGGCTACCGCAATTGTTACTGCATTCGGTTACGCCCAGGATGCCGCATTATGGCGACCGCTAAGGAAAAAGCGCATCGGCATCACTCAGATGATGATTGTTTCTATTGGTCTATCGATTGTGATTCGCTATTTCCTTCAACTTGTCTACGGTGGTGACACTAAAGTTCTTTCCCAAGGAACCACCTGGAACATATTTGGTGTCTTGATGCCAGCTATCAACGTAATCTGTGCAGGTATCTCAATAGTCGCACTATTAGGTTTCGCCTGGTTCCTAACTAGAACCAGAATCGGTAAAGCTACCAGAGCCGTTTCTGATAACGCAGCACTAGCAGCATCTACCGGTATCGATGTTGAGCGCATCATTCGGATTGTTTGGGTAGTCGCAGCTGCGCTTACCGGATTATCCGGAGTCTTCATCGGCCTATACTTCCAAGCCGCCTGGGACACTGGCTTCTCTATCCTGTTGCTACTGTTTGCTGCTGTTACCCTCGGTGGACTTGGCACAGCTTTTGGAGCAGCAGTTGGTGCACTAATCGTTGGAATGTTTGTTGAACTAAGCACCCTAGTAATACCACCGGATCTAAAGTTTGCTGGAGCGCTAATTGTCTTGATTTTGGTGCTGTTATTTAGACCTCAGGGTGTTTTGGGTCGCAAGCAGAGGGTTGGCTAATCATGGATCAAATTTTGGCAAATGCGCTCGGTGAACTAATCACACCGATGACTGCGGCCTACGCACTAGCTGCTATTGGATTAGCGATGCACTTTGGCTTTACCGGTTTGCTTAACTTCGGACAAGCCGCATACATGCTGGTCGGTGCTTATGCTTTCGCCATGTCAACTCTGGCCGGGCTCGGTTTGGTGCCAGCAATCCTAATTTCTTTTGCAGCATCGATAGTGCTCTCGTTTGTGCTCGGTATACCGACACTGCGATTACGATCTGACTATCTTGCGATAGTTACCATCGCCGCCGCTGAGATTATGCGCTTTATTGTTTCTACCACGGGATTAAATGATGTGACCGGTGGGCCGCAGGGGCTTAGTGGTTTTGCTCGTGATTTCTATGCCATCAATCCTTTCCCAGCTGGTGAGTACGGCTTCTGGGCTTGGACTATGGACGAAAAGGGCCTTTGGGTAAGAGTGGTCGCCTGGTCGCTGGTAATCATCGCTGCACTATTTGTTGCCAAGATGATTCGCAGTCCCTGGGGAAGAGTTATCAAGGGTATTCGTGAAGATGAGGATGCAGTTAGATCTTTGGGTAAGAATGTCTATTCATACAAGATGCAGTCACTTATCATCGGTGGAATGCTCGGAACTCTTGCTGGAATAGTTTTCGTCTTACCAAGAGCGGTTCAGCCAGGAAACTTTGGAACTGGTTTGACCTTCTTCATTTGGACAATATTGCTTCTCGGTGGTGCCGCAACTGTCTTGGGTCCAATCATCGGATCAATGATTTTCTGGGTGCTGCTCTCGCTAACCGACGGTTTACTAAGTGCTGGTGTTGATAGCGGTGTAATAACCTTTATTACCCAAAACCAGATTGGTGGTATTCGCTTCATGCTGGTAGGTATCGGCTTGATGCTCTTAGTTATTTTCCGGCCACAGGGAATCTTCGGCAATAAGAAGGAGCTCTACTTCAATGGCTAATGAAATTGCTAAGGGTAGGGCAGAACCTGGCTGCGCCAAGGTTGATCCCATCCTGATTGCCGATAATGTGCTGCGCCAATTCGGTGGTCTAACCGCTGTTGATGTGAAGCACGTTGAGATTCCTCGAGGCCAGATCACGGCGCTAATCGGCCCAAACGGTGCTGGCAAGACAACCTTTTTCAACCTACTAACCGGTTTTGATAAGCCAAACAGTGGTACCTGGGTCTTCAACGGAAAGCAACTAGCTGGCGTCCCCTCATACAAGGTCGCACGCCTTGGCATGGTGCGAACCTTCCAGCTAACCAAAGCACTGTCATTACTAACCGTGATGGAAAACATGCGTCTTGGTTCACAAAACCAAAAGGGTGAAAACCCGCTGGCTGCGATGTTCCGCTCGGTTTGGAAAAAGCAGGAGCAGCTAGTCACCGAAACCGCCAATGAACTACTTACCAGATTCAAACTGGATGCAAAGAAGGACGATTTTGCGGCAAGTCTTTCAGGTGGTCAGCGAAAACTTCTCGAGATGGCCAGAGCTTTGATGACTAAGCCAACCATGATCATGCTTGATGAGCCAATGGCTGGAGTGAACCCGGCACTCACCCAATCCCTACTAGATCACATAAAGGATCTAAAGAAAGAGGGAATGACGGTTCTGTTCGTGGAACACGACATGCACATGGTGCGCCATATCAGCGACTGGGTAATTGTTATGGCGGAAGGAAAAATCGTTGCCGAAGGACCACCAAAAGAAGTTATGAAAAACCCCGCTGTCATCGACGCTTATTTAGGTGCGCACCATGACTCTGATCTTGGTGCAAAAAAGAAGGCCGGCAAATGAACGATGTAGTTGTTGAAGCGAGAAACCTCGTGGCTGGTTATTTGCCTGGCGTAAACATTCTTAATGACTGTTCACTTATTGCCAAACAGGGTGAGCTGATTGGAATCATCGGACCTAATGGTGCTGGTAAGTCCACGCTTTTGAAAGCAATTTTTGGGCAAGTGAATATTCGCTCTGGTCAGGTATTTCTAAAAGGCGAAGAGATCACAGGCCTCAAGGCGAACAAACTGGTTTCCAAAGGTGTTGCTTTTGTTCCGCAGACTAACAACGTTTTTCCAAGCTTGACCATCGAAGAAAATCTTGAAATGGGTGTTTTCCAAAGCCCGAAGCGTTTCAAGGAGAGATTTGAGTTTGTCGGTAGTTTATTCCCCGACCTGGTCAAACGTCGTAGCCAGCGCGCTGGGTCACTTTCCGGTGGCGAGCGCCAGATGGTAGCGATGGGCAGAGCCCTAATGCTTGACCCTTCGGTCTTGCTGCTGGATGAACCATCCGCGGGTCTGTCACCGGTTAGACAGGACGAGGCGTTTATGAGGGTCAAAGAAGTAAACGAGGCTGGTGCAGTGACAGTTTTGATGGTTGAACAAAATGCTAGGCGATGCCTGCAAATCTGTGACCGTGCCTACGTGCTAGATCAGGGTAAGGATGCCTATACCGGTACCGGCAGGCAGCTGCTGAATGACCCTAAGATGATCGA
This sequence comes from uncultured Rhodoluna sp., assembly GCA_964394575.1. Lineage (GTDB taxonomy): Bacteria > Actinomycetota > Actinomycetes > Actinomycetales > Microbacteriaceae > Rhodoluna. The sequence continues at coordinate 27,346 of CAYMYB010000002.1, forward strand.
ACTTTACCTAGGTAACCTAGCGGATCTTTAGAAGATAAAAGAGAACCCCCGAGCTTTTCGGCTCGGGGGCTTTCTTTTTGTTTATTGAACTTAGTTCAACTTGCCGTACTCTACGTCGACGCCTTCGTTCTTGTTCATTTCGTCGAATAGGTAGATACCAACGTAGGCTTCGGTTGGGTCACCGTTCTCGTCAAACGAGATAGGTCCTGAAACACCCTCGAAGTCAACGTCTTCTCCAGCGTTGATTAGGTCGATTGCCTTCTTGAAAGCACCAGCTTCGGTGAAGTCAACCTTGGTTCCGCCAGATGATACCTGAGCCATGTACTTGGCAATGTTCTCACCAGTGACTTCTTCGCCAGCCTTAGCTGCAGTTGCTGCGGCTAGAGCGGTTAGCATAACTGCGTCGTAAGACTCAGCTGCATAAGCGAATACGTCTAGGTCTGCGTTAACAGCAGCAAGACGGGTCTTGAAGTCTTCGCTAGCGATAACACCAGGAATGGTTCCCTGAGTTCCAGCAATGTTGAAGTCAGTGAAGTCCTGGTCGAAGTTAGCGGTGTTACCGTCAACTAGGTAAAGCTTTGATGGATCCCAGCCCTTAACCTTTACAAGCTCAGGAAGGATTGCCTTAACCTCGTCGAACGAGATAACAGCGATTGCATCTGGACCAGCTGCAAGAACCTTGTCAATCTGTGATGAGAAGTTCTTGGTAGCAGGAGCAAACTCTTCGTTAGCTACTACAGTTGCACCAGCAGCTTCGATAGCAATCTTCGCATTTTCGTACAGACCAGTACCGTATGGGTCCTGAAGTGTTAGGAATGCAACCTTGCTTGCACCGTCACCAACAATTAGGTTACCTAGTACGCGACCCTGTAGAACGTCTGAAGGAGCGGTACGGAAGTAAAGACCGTTGTCAGCGTATGTGCTTAGGTCTGGAGCAGTGTTAGCAGGTGAAATCTGTAGAACGCCAGCACCAGTGATCTGGTCGATAACGCTTAGTGAAACACCAGATGAAGCAGCACCAACGATTACGTCGACGCCTTCGTTAATCAGAGCAGTTGCTGACTGAGTTGCGATGTCGGTAGTGGTGTCACCGGAGTCCTTGTGGGAAACAGATACACACTTACCAGCGATACCGCCAGCTTCGTTGATTTCCTTAACAGCAAGATCAACACCAGCAATTTCTGGAGCACCTAGGAAGGCTAGGTTACCTGTGGTCGGTAGCAGTGATCCTACGCTCAGTGCAGCATCTTTACAGTCTTTTGCGTTGAAAGATGTAGCACATGAAGTTAGAACCGCAGCACCTAGAGTAGCAACGGCAACCGCCGCAATACCCCTCTTTAGCATTGAATTCATTGTTTCTCCATTTCAAATTGTGTTCGCCAGATAATGGCAAACCCGCGTCCAGGAGGATCCAAGACACTTGCCTTTTAGCCTAGTCAACTCTCCAGAGCCTAACAAGGCGAAACGTAACAATCATGCCCGCTCTCGTAACATAACGTTACCGAGCCAATTGCCTTTATTTTCTTGATAACTAAGGCAAAACTCAAGCAGCTAGACCGCTGGCGGCTCGAGCGGGGCTACCTTGTTATTCCTAGAACGTGCCAAGGCATCAGTAGTCAAGATAACCAGCGCTAGCCAGACCAGCATGAATCCAGCCCACCTAGCTGGTGGCATTTGCTCGCCCAGAACGGTGATGGCCAGTAGGAATTGGATGGTCGGAGCCATATATTGCAGGAAGCCGATCCAGCTCAACGGGATGTTTTCCGCAGCCGAGCCAAAAAGAATTAGTGGTATTGCCGTTAGCACACCAAAGATCGCCAAACCGACAAAGCCCTGCCAGCCGTGTTCGGTGATCTGTAGGCCAGGAGCGATGCTGGCAACTATGCTTGCCTGAATAATCGCAACCGGAATTAGCGCTCCCGACTCTATGGCATAAGAATTCAAGGCACTGACTCGCCCACCAAGTTTATTTTTTGCTAAACCGTAAATCGCAAAAGAACTTGCCAGAGTTAGCGCAATCCAAGGAAGATGTCCGTAGTCAAAAGTCAAAATTGCCACCGCCACACAACTGATGGCTATTGCCAACCACTGCACCCGGTTGAGTTTCTCACGCAGAATAATCACGGCAATTAACACAGTCAAAATCGGATTGATGAAATAGCCGAGTGAGGTTTCAACAACTCGTCCGGCTGAAACCCCGATTACATAGACCTGCCAGTTGATCATGATAAAAACCGATGAGACAGCAATCCAGCCGAGCATTTTCCTGTCTTGAAAAACTTCAATAAAAGATCGCCAAGTTCGAGTAACTGAAATCAGAATGATTGCGGTTAGAAACCCAAAAACAATTCGCCAAACAACTATTTCCCACGGGTTCGCGATATCAGCTAGCGCTGTAATAACAAGTGGGAATGAGCCCCAGATAAAATAAGCAAGTAAGCCAAGGCCGAGGCCCTTCGCGATGTTCTTTTCTTTAGCTGAGGAATTTTGGCTCACACTTAGAACTTACCCTTTGCCACGCCGAAACTAACCCATGAAAGGAAACTAGTTGACACCAAAGAAACTTTTCAACCTCTTTGCAAAATTTGAGGCGGTAACCTGGACTCTTTTAATTTCGGCTTTGCTGCTTCGTGCCGTAGACGTTGATCCGCTTCTGGTTACAGTAGCCGGTGGGACGCACGGAGCTATTTTCCTAGGCTATGCCGTAGCTTCTTTGCTAGTTGGCATCAATCAACGATGGGGCTTTGGACTCACTGCCCTCGCTATGCTACTTGCCATTGTGCCTTTCGCAACTATTCCACTAGAGCGAAAACTAAACAGCGGGGACAAACTTCTAGGCGATTGGCGTAAAAACTCAAGTGATGACTCAAGGGATAAATTCTGGATTGACCGGCTTTTTCGTTGGTTTATTTCAAGGCCGGTGCTTCTAATACTGGTGCTCATAGTCTCGCTCAGCGCAATATTTGCATTCCTGCTATTGCTTGGCCCGCCAGATCAGTGGTTTAGGGATGACTAGTTAGATAGCGCTTTGTGAAGAGCATTGATGTCACTGGCATCGGTGCCACAACAACCACCGAGATACTCGATCGCGCTTGATTCCCAAACTGGTAGCCAATCGACTAGCTGTTTTCTTGAACCTCCGACCCAGGCATCTTTTGCTGAGTCCCAGACTCCACCGCAATTTGGATAGGCAATCGCAGCTTTCTTGGTAACCGCGTTTATTCTGTTTGTCGCTCCGAGAACTACCTCGGGGTCAACGCAGTTGACCCCGACGGCAATCAAGTTAGCTAAATCTGAAACCGATTCGGCGGCTTCTTCGATGTGCTCGCCGGACCAGAGTTTCTCTTCGGTGGCCGAAGTGAAGGAGATCCAGAACGGGATCTCTACTTTGCTTAGCACCTGGCTCAGCGCTCTAGCTTCAATCACGTTTGGAATGGTTTCAACAGCCAGGAAATCTGGTTTAGCACCAAGCAGAACCTCGAGTCTTTCGAAGTGAAAATCCTCCAGTTGGCTTTGCGAAACTTTGTAATCGCCACGATACTCAGAGCCGTCGTGCAACACCGCGCCGTAAGGACCAACGCTTGCAGCCACTTTGCAAGAGGTGTTATCAGTAGCTTCCCTAGCGATACTGACACTTTTTTCTAGTGCACTTTCTGCATCCAATTTGGCTAGGCCAATTTCTTCAAAACCCTGACGGCTGAGCTGATAGCTAGCACTAATAATTATTTCCGCACCGGCTTGGACAAAGTTTTGGTGTGCTTGCAAAACTAATTCCGGGTTGGTCAGCATGGTTCTACCGGTCCATAGTTCACCGGTGATTCTGGCTCCAAGCCTTTCCAGCTCGGTGGATAGCCCACCATCAATAAGATGCATAATTCAATTCTGCTCTTTGAACAAACTTTAACCAATCAAGGCGTAATAAAGCGGAATCAAAGCATCCACTCATCGCATTACAACAGCTCGAAGTAAAGTAGGACCACTTTTGTATCGTCAGTAACTGTTACGCCTGATTTGGTCCAGAATTCGTAATGGCTTGCCCTAAAGTCAGCTGCGTTTAGGTCTCCCTCGGCTTCTGCGAGTGCAAATTCATCTGGAACTTCGCTAAAGTTTGTCACCTCTACCTTAGTGATCCTAATTCGGCCAACTTCTTCTAGTTCGTTGCCAAGCACGACAAGCACTTCACCGACGTGCTCAACAGGTTCACCCTCTTCTTCATAGTCATCCAAAAGGCCCGCGGTAGCCCGCTTATTTCCGTTAAATATGAAATTCAGCAGTGCTGATCTTGACTCGCCTTGGTTGCCGAATTCTATGGTTCTTAGCCCGTCAACATTTTTGAACATAGAGCCAAGTCTAAAACAACGTGAAAACCCCAGCCGTGGAGGGCTGGGGTTTTCGTGGCTAGTGAGGGATTCGAACCCCCGAAGGCTGAGCCGGCTGATTTACAGTCAGATCCCTTTGGCCGCTTGGGTAACTAGCCAGTGCTCCCGTTCGCCTGTATTCAGCCGAACGGATGCCTAAAAAGAATACCTGAACCTGAACACTGTTTGCTAATCGTTATTAGAACTTACCTGTAAAGGTATGAAAAGGGGGCATTATTTTTATGTAATACATAACAATCACAAGAATCTGTAAATGGGGTTTGCATGGCCGGAATTATCGATGTGGCTCGTGAGGCTGGGGTATCTACCGCTACCGTCTCGAGAGCACTCAGCGGCAAAGACTACGTCTCCGAAGAGACTAAAGAGCTAGTCAAAAAGGTTGCCAGCCGACTCGGTTACGTCCCATCAGCCTCGGCATACACCCTGGTGACCGGTAGGACCAAAAACATCGGCGTGGTAGTTCCATATATTGACCGCTGGTTCTTTTCCACCGCCCTAGAAACCATTGACCGGGAGTTGGTTAAGGCTGGCTACGATGTCACCTTATATAACCTCTCTACCGATGATGTGCATCGGAAATCGATCTTCACCAACTCCCTAGCCCGTAAACGAGTGGATGCGGTTATGTGTATTGCGGTCAGAATGTCAGACAGCGAGCTAGCCGCACTAACCGCTGTCAATAAACCGATCGTTGCCCTAGGCGGACTGATCAATGGTGCTAAGTGCATCAAAATCAGCGACACTTCTGCTGGAAGGTTGGCAACAGATCACCTGCTCACCATGGGTCACACCAAGATCGCCATGATTGGTTTGTCCGGTAATGATGAGAAGTTCTTCAGAGTATTTGACGAGCGCAGGGATGGCTACGAGACAGCGCTCAAACTAGCTGGCATCGCGCCAAGACCAGGCTGGTATAAGCAAGTCAGCAAGTATGCAATTAGTGAAGGCTACGCCGCCGCCAAACAACTTCTTGGCGACCCGCATAACGCACCGACAGCAATATTCGCTTCCTCCGATGAATTAGCGGTTGGTGCAATGCTGGCGGCCAAAGACATGGGTTTGAAAGTGCCCGAGGATGTCTCAATCGTCGGAGTTGATAATCACGAGTTGGCCGACTTTTTCGGTATCACCACGATTGATCAGAATGTGACTGGACAAGCCGAGCAACTGGTAAAGACGATGTTGCAAGTTCTAGAAAATCCAGACCAGGACATGGATGCAGTTATCGAATGGCCAATCGAACTTGTAGTTCGAGCTAGCACCACCAAGGTTAGAAGTTGAATAGAATCTAACTCATGGCAGATTCCTCATTTGATATCGTAAGCAAAGTTGACAAGCAAGAAGCGGCTAACGCCTTGCACCAAGCACAAAAGGAAATTGAGCAACGCTACGACTTTAAAGGTGTAGGTGCGTCAATTGAATTATCCGGTGAAAAATTCCTGCTAAAGGCAAACAGCGAAGAACGAGTAAAAGCGGTTCTTGATGTCTTCCAATCAAAATTAGTCAAGCGAGACATTTCACTAAAGAGCTTGGATGCCGGTGCGCCTTTTGCTTCGGGTAAGGAATACCGAATTGAAGCAAGCCTAAAAGAAGGTATTGAGCAACCGCAGGCTAAGAAGATTGCCGCAATCATTCGTGAGTCGGGACCTAAATCCGTCAAAGCAAATATCCAGGGTGACGAATTGCGCGTATCCAGTAAGAGTAGAGATGACCTGCAAGAAGTAATCGCGCTACTGAAATCCAGTGATCTGGATATCGACATCCAGTTTGTTAATTACCGCTAATTAGCAACATCGATTGTTGCCACCGGTGAAGTCGGTGGGTAGGCAATCACCTGTTCTTGCTCCAATTTCTTATTGCGATTGGCGACCGCCGCACTGATTAGAGCCGCCGCAAAGAACATGACAATTGGGAAAATCATGGCCAGCGGTAAGCCGAATCGCTCGGTCAATGATCCCATCAGCATCCTGGCAAAAATCACCACCACCGAGCTAAATAGTGCCATTCTGGATAGCGCCGCCGGGGTTGGCATCTTTGAAATATGCCCAGCGGCGCTATAAAAACTCGGCACCATTGATGAGATGCCGACACCGGCAATAGCGAAGAAGAAGCAAAGCGAGAACAGGGCCAAGCCCTGATTAGATTCTGAAAGCGAACTCGAAGTGAGGATAGCTAAGGCCATCGCGGCGGTACCGAAAAGTCCGCCTATTTGGGAAAGCCGATTGATGCTGTATTTCACGGTAAGCCTGGTGATGCTAAAACGTCCAACAATCATGGCGGCGACGAATACGGTGTATGGCCAGGCGGCTCTTGATGGATCCAGCCCCAGCACCTCGCGACTGTAAACGCTTGACCAATCCATGACAACTAGTTCCGGCCACATCCCGGCAAAAAGACCGACTGCCAAAAGCCAAAGATAGGCCGGTGATTTACGCCAGGCCGGTGCCTTATTTTTTGGCTCTTGCCTAAAGTGTGAGTCTTCCTGCTCGGTTAATAATTGCCTACCGGCCCAAATAAATAAGACCAGCACAATCAACGGAATTACAAACATTTGCACTTTTAGCGGTGTAAAGACTGCAACCAGGGATGTAACAGCAGCTGATGTGGCGGCACCGATACTCCAAGCACCGTGAAAACTGGCCAGCAAAACCTTTTTGATACTGGTTTGAAAAACTACTGCTTGCGAATTCAAGGCGATGTTAAAAACGCTCAAAATAAAAGATAGTGAAAAGTGCAGAACCAGAAAAAGCCACCACTGGGTTGGGTAAGGTAAGGCCATAAACAGCGCAATCATGGCAATGGACGTGACACGAATTATCGGCGATGTACCAAACCGCTGCACTAGGCGATTGGTGAACACCAAAGGAATAATTGCACCAATGCCACCAATGCCAATTACGGTCCCCCAGACCTCTTTGCTAACTCCTAGATTTGCAATGAACTCAGGGATTCTCGGCATCCAGGAAAGCGCTGCTACACCTTGAGCAAAGAAAATTATCATCAATGCTCGCTGCACTGATTTGATGCGATCTTGTTCTATCTTCACGAATTCTTCTGGAAGGCGGCGCTGAGAAAATCTTCCCGCTCAACCAGCTTCACTCTCTCACGCGATTGTGCTTCGCCAAGTTTTTTCTCAGTGGCATCAATTCGCAACCACTCTGGCCAGCCCAAGTACCGAACACCTTTACTGGTCAGCAATTCATCTACCGACTGCTCATCGGTGTTGGTTGGATTCCACCACAGCTCGCGATCAGCCAGAATGCAGGCGATGGTCTCCATAGCATCAGCCTTGGTGTGTCCGATCAGGCCCACCGGACCACGCTTAATCCAGCCGGTTGCGTATACCGCTGGAATTGGTTTTCCGGTTGAATCAAGCACCCGCCCCGCATCGTTTGTAATTACGCCGTATTTTTCATCAAAGGGAATCTCGGGAAGTTCAGAACCGAAGTAACCAACAGCCCGGTAAACGGCCTGAACCGGGTATTCCCGGAACTCTCCGGTGCCGCTAACCCCTCCATTGCCATCTAACTCGGTGCGCTCGATTTTGATAGCCCTAACTTTTCCAGCTTCACCAATAATTTCGTGCGGTGCACTAAAAAAGTGTAGGTGCAGTCTTCTTGGGGCTCCGGTTGGTTCAACCCCCCGAAGTGATTCAAGGGTGTTAACCATAACTCGGGTCTGGTTATTTGAATCAATCGCCTGCTGGGATCCCGCATCGTATTTGAAGTCTTCTTCGTAGACAATCGTGTCAACATCATTTACGTGGCAGGCTTCACGGAGCTCTAATGGCGAGAACTTAACCTGGGCAGGCCCTCGTCTTCCAAAGACGTGAATGTCGGTGGCATTGGATCTAACTAGGCCTTGATAGACATTTTCCGGTATGTCGGTGCTGAGTAAATCCTTCGGTTGCTTAGCTAAAATTCTGGCCACATCAAGCGCTACGTTGCCATTGCCAATAACAGCAATCTCTTTAGCTGACAAATCCCAGTTTCGAGAAAAATCTGGATGGGCGTCATACCAGTTCACAAAATCAGCAGCGCCAAAAGAACCGGCTAGGTCTATTCCTGGAATATTAAGATCCGCATCTTTGATAGCACCGGTTGCAAAAATCACAGCGTGATAGTGCGCTTTTAATTCCTCGAGAGTGATATCGGTTCCGTATTTTACGTTTCCGAAAAATCGAATGTCTCCGCGATCTAGCACTTCGTATAGCGCTCGGATTATTCCCTTAATTCTTGGGTGATCCGGTGCAACACCGTATCTGACTAAGCCGTAGGGGGCCGGTAATAGATCAAATAGATCGATGCTGATCTCGAAATCGCGCTCAGCCTTGATCATAAGATCAGCGGCATAGATGCCGGCAGGGCCAGCACCCACTATGGCAAGACGCATCTTGTTCAAGTTCAAATACCTTCTTATTACTCGTCGCGTTCAACGACGGCTTGAGCGAAAACTTTTAGCGCACTCTTCACTGTTGAATCGGGCAGCGGTTCAAGGGCCGCAATGGCTTGATCTGACCAATTTCTAGCTACCGCTAAAGCCTCTGCTAGGGCAGGATGCTTTCTGATTTTGGCGACAACCTCACTGAGCGCTTTATCGTCTTCTAAACCAGAATCAATTATCTCAACAAGTTCACGAGCCGATTGGTCAGTGGCTGCCATTCGGCGCAAAATCAACGTCGGCATGGTTGGCACGCCTGCTCTGAGGTCAGTCCCCGGGGTCTTGCCGGAGGCTTCGCTGGCGATATCAATCACGTCATCGATCAGTTGGAAAGCCACCCCAACTTTTTCACCGTAAATCCGCAGCGGTTCACGGTACTCATCCGGGGCCTCACCGTAAACGCAACCCAGTTCAGCGCTAGCCGAAATCAGTGACCCGGTTTTATCGGCAAGGACCTGGATGTAGTGTTCGATTGGATCATCGGATTCGGTCGGGCCAAGGGTTTCATGCAACTGGCCGAGGCAAAGTCGTTCAAAAGTATCTGCCTGCAATGTCAATGCTTTGCCGCCTAGCCGACTGACGATTTGCGAGGCTCGAGCAAAAAGCAGGTCTCCAGTGAGAATGGCAACGCTGTTACCCCAAATTTCATGCGCGGTTGCAACTCCTCGCCGCATTGGGGCTCGATCCATAACATCATCGTGATACAGCGTGGCCAAGTGGGTGAGCTCGACAACGACGGCAGCTTTGATTACCTCTGGAATATTTCCCTTACCGAGGCCAGCCGCCAGTAAAACCAGCACTGGTCTGAACCTTTTACCGCCAGCATCCAGTAGGTGTCGACTGGTCACGTTGGCAACCGGGTCGGTGTGGGAAACAGCGTTGACCAATTCCTTTTCAACCTGTTCTAGTCCTGATTGAATGTTTTTGATTAGCTCCTTGTCAACCACTTTGCGCAGCTGCGGCGGTAACGATACCCTGCTCAATTTGCCGCCTTTCTAGCGCTGTGTATGGCAACTACCCCGAGGCTAGCATTTTTATAATTTGTTTCGACAAAGCCGGCTTGATCTAGCCAACTAACTAATTCCTTTTGATTGGGCCAAGCCAAGATTGAGTCGGCCAAGTAATCATAAGCGCCTGAATTCTTAGCCAACAACTTACTTAACCTGGGCAAAATTCGCTTAAGGTAAAACTCATACAGCGAGCGTATGACCGGAACACTGACTCGGCTGAATTCGCAAATCACAAGTTTGCCGCCAGGCGCTAAAACCCGCAACATTTCTTTTATAGCAACTTTAGGTTTTTCAACATTTCTTAGACCGAAAGAGATAGTCACAGCATCAACCGAGTTATCAGCAAATGGCAATTTCATGGCATCTGCGAAAACAAATTCGAGTTCTGGGTGCCTACGCCTTCCAACCTCAAGCATGCCATTACTAAAATCGCTGGCAATTACTTTTACACCGGGCTTGAGAAAAACTATCGAGGAAGAGCCCGTGCCAGCCGCCAAATCCAAAATGGTCTGACCTGGTTGCGGGTTTACCGCCTTTAGCACTTTCCTGCGCCAAATCCGATCCTGCCCAAAAGACAGCAAATCATTGGTTCGATCGTAGCTTTCCGCCACGGAGTCAAACATGGCTTGAACCGCTTCGGGCTTTTTAGCCAAGTCTGCTTTATTCACTAGTTAAGTCTAGCCAACTAGTATTTAGAGCGCTCTGGCCTTCTTCTTCAGGCGTAATGCGCTCTTTGAGGCAACCCCCAAAAGTACTGCAGCAATTACAGCAAGAATGACCAACAGTATGACTGCCGATCGCATAAAGTCGGCCGCTGGCCCATCACCGCTTCGGACCAAATCTCTTAGCTGAATTGGCGGATACTTGTTGGCATTTTGCGTGGTAGCGGTTGGAACTTCTTGACCAGGTCCAAGAATGAGGTAGGTTGGTGGCTCGCCGGAGCCCAGCGGTAAGATTTCTTGGCTATCCAATGAAATTTGCGGGAGCTCGGCATACCTGATTACCGGCTCCTCAGGCAAAATCAAGAAATTAGGGTCATCTGATTCTGCTGGAATCAGGCCGCGTGGAGGAATAATTACTCGGCTAACATCCTGAAAACGTCCGTCCAATTCACGATGCATCTCATCAGATTCATCGTGATCTTTACGATCTTCATCTTCTGGCTCAGCGTAAACCAAATCCGAGTGCCTAGGTTCTGCAGCCGCTACTCCAACTCCCAGTGGTAGGCAAAAAGCTAAAAGCAGAGCAAGTAGAGCTGCTAACTTACGCATTTTGGTCTTCCTGAACTTGGTTAGACTTCGATTGGAACAAAACCAGAATATCCCAGGCTGAAATGCCTGATACCCGCAAGAATTAGCATTCACAGCCAACATTCAGCCGAAGAAAGCGCATGTCTCTAGTAGTTACCAGCCAGCGGATCACCGCCGAGAAACTGGGTATCTCGCAATTTACTGACCTGCTAGGAACTAATTCCGGCTGCTTTATCCGAAATGGCGAGGGACTAATCGGCTGGGGAGAGGCGCTAAAACTATCCGCGACTGGGCCGGAACGCTTTAGGAAACTTGATGCGCTTTGGCAAGAAACGACTGCGGCAGCCACAATCGATGATCAGGCTAATCTGCCCGGTTCAGGTTTAGTAGCGCTGGGGAGCATCGCTTTTGCCGAGCAAAGTAAGACTGAGAGCGTCCTTGTAATTCCAAATTTGATTATCGGATTTAGCCAAGGCGAATACTTTCTAACAGCAATCAACCTGACTGTCGATCAAGCTCTGAAACTAGTCGGTGACAGCGTAAAAGCGGATGCGCTTGTATTCAACCCAGGTGAAATAAGCCCCGAACTTTTTTGCAGCAATGTTGCCAAAGCAATTGACCTAATCACAGCAGAACAAATTTCTAAAGTTGTACTGGCCAGAGACCTAGTTGCCCAGGTTGAACAATTCAATCCAAATCACGGCTTAGCAAAATTAGCTACCAAATTCTCCAGCTGCTACACCTATCTAGTTGATGGCACTTTTGGTGCAAGCCCCGAACTGTTGGTTTCCGTTTCAAAACGTCAAGTTAGTGCCAGAGTGTTAGCTGGAACAGCTGGCCGCGGTACCGATAAAGAAGTGGATGAAGCAATTGGCGAAGCACTCTCCCACTCGCATAAAAACCTAATCGAACATGAATACGCAATCGATTCGCTAACCGTTGCGATGGCAGATCTCTGTGAAGAGGTAAGCGTTTCTGAAAAACCATTTAGCCTAGCCTTACCGAATCTTTGGCACCTTGCCAGCGATGTCAGCGCTATTTTGAAATCGGAGATAACATCTCTTGCGCTTTTGGAAGTGCTGCACCCATCAGCCGCAGTAGCCGGAACACCTAGGGATAAAGCACTTGAACTTATTAGCCAGTTGGAAAAGATTGATCGCGGCAGATATGCCGGGCCGGTTGGCTGGGTCTCAGCAACTTGCGATGGAGTTTGGGCAATTGCTCTTCGCGGAGCTCAAATTACCGGAAATCAGGTTAGGGCCTTTGCTGGCTGTGGGATTGTTGCCGAATCCGATCCAGAATCTGAACTTGCTGAAACTAATTTGAAGTTCAAAACAGTTTTAGAAAATCTCTAATCTATTTTCAGCTCAATTATTACTCGGCCAGGTTCAAGCAAGGCCTTCTCATATTCGACTAAGCCTGCCGGTTCAAGGTATTTCCAACCGAAAGCCTCGGCTAATAGGCGAATGTTGAAATTCTGTCCAGTTCGGAAAACACGATCAAATACCGCCTCAGGAACACTCTTGGCTACCTCTAAATACTGGAAAATCTTGCCGCCGTTGTCATTGACCACAATTAGTTGCAGATCTAGTTCCCCATCGGCTGGGTCAATAACCAGCGACCCGACATCATGTAGGAAGGTCAAATCGCCAAGCAGTGCTCTTACCTTTGCGCCGGTGGCCACAGCAATGCCCGTGGCTGTCGCGATGGTGCCGTCGATGCCGGAGAGGCCACGATTAGCCCAGACATTTACCTCTCGCTTAGGAGCATAAAAGTCAGCTTCACGAATCATCTGTGAAGCACCTAAGACCAAATAATCTCCAGCAGCTAGCTGCCAGGCTTTCTCGACGATACCTTGACGGTCAAGTTTGGTTGAGGGTTCTGGAAGCAGTTTCGCAGAGAGTTGTTGCCATTTGTCAAGCCACATCTGATCAGCAGAATCTGAGTAGATGTAAGAGTCTAACTGTTTGGCATTATCTGGGATTTGGAAATTTCCGACTCGGCCAACTCTCACTATCACCTCAACACCGCTTCGAAGTAATGCCATTACTGGTCTTGAGAGCGTTGGTTTTCCATAAACTACTATCTGATCTATCTCGCTAACAAGTTCATCATTTTGGGCCAAAGCAAAACGGTAACCAGATATTGAATTCTCCAGATGTCTAACTCCCGAACTGGGTTCTGCAAATATTGGTAAGCCGAGGGATGCAATTTCATCAACATTGTCGTGACTATTTGCACCAGCAATAACCACGCAGCGTTTTGATAACTGCATAAAGCTTCTATCCTGCTCGAACATTGGAGCACCTTCTGGCCCTAGTTCCTGGAATATCTCAACCGCGTTAGGCGTTATGTTACTCAGTGGCTCGCGAAACTGAATGTTGAGTTGTGCGGGCTGCAAATTATACATAGCCGCCCAGATGATTTCTTTTGCTAACTCGGCTGCTGAAGTTTTTAGTGCCGCGTAATTGCTGTCATCGGGTGCCGGAACATCTATACAGGTTGCCACCGCACTTCCAAAAATATCGAGTTGATTGGTTGTTTGATTAGCGCCTTTGCCGCGAAGTTCAAAAGGTCTATCCGCGGTTAAGAGGATTAGGGGAACACCAGCGTGATGTGCTTCTAAAACAGCCGGATGCAAATTTGCCACTGCTGTTCCGGAAGTGGTGATAATCACCTGCGGTTTATCATTTGCCGCAGCGCCTAAAGCGTTAAAGCCAAGTGATCTTTCATCGATCCGGACCCGCAACTTTGTGATACCAGCTTCAGCTAGTTGGGCCGCTGCAATTGCTAATGCTTGGGATCTAGCGCCGGGAGCAATCCAAAACTCAGACCCGTAACTGGCTAAGCGAGCGATTAGGTGGCTGGCAAAAAACTGTGCTGGAACAATCTCGTTAGGCAAAGAATCTAGCCGTTCCGATTGTCTTTATCATTTTTGAACCTCGAGCCTAGATCGCGCAGAAAGTCAGGGTCGTCATCCGGGGCTATTGGTCTTTTCCGCTTAGCCCCGTTGTCTGAATCCCCGTCGATTGGACGACCGATGGTGATGTAGAGCAGACCACCGATGATTGGGATAAACAGGCAAAGTAGCACCCAAGCGAATTTAGGTAGAACCCTAACCTGTCTTGGGTTAGCACTGGCTGCATAAACAGTGGTGAAAATACTGAAAATGATGACAGCGGCCAGCAGGGCAAGTTGGATTCGGTTCATGCTTTAACTCTAACCAAAACTAAAACATAGACTTGAGGGTATGCGTAAACTCTGGCTGAAATACACCTTCTATCGCCTAGGCCTATTTCTTGGGCTAACGGTAGTTCTGGGTCTAGTTGGCATTCCTTGGGTTTTTGCAGCAATTTTCGGGGCCATGATCTCTTTTGCCGTATCGATGATTTGGCTTGCCGGGTTAAGAGATCAGCTAAGCAAGGAAATCTACTCCAAGCGCAACAAGCCTAAAGACGCTGATGAAAAAGCAGAAGACGAGCTCTAAAGATTCGCCTACTTCTTGGAGGACTTACCCGATTTGGTTGATTTCTCGCGAAAGTTGGTTTCGTTAGCCCAAGTGCTAGGAGTTGGACCAAGATGCTTTTTCACAGACGAAATTAAAAACTGTGACACTTTTCCAGAATCGCTAGTTTTGTCTAATACTGATTTGGCTGTCACGAGCGCTACTCCTACTTTTAAAGCGGCTTTTGTTCCTTTTGCCCCTTTTGCTGCTTTTGCTACTGGGAAGATACTAGCCACAATAAAAGCACCGCCTACAATCTTTCTGGCAATTTTGACTGCTTTGCTGTCAACAACCATCAGTATGTCCAGCGTGCGGCTGCGACTAATTGTCTTCCCAGATGCCTGACGGTGGACCTCAAAGGAAGAAATCACGAATGACATAGCCTCCGCGGAAAACTGCTCTGAGGTTAGACCAAATTGCTTTTCTGCTTCAGCTAGATCCTTCTCTAGAGAGCTAAGAATTTCCTTTGGAGTTGCGGTCGGTTTTGCGAGTCTCAACTCTTCTACTTTTGCTACGGCAGCGGGTTTTCTTGCTTCGTATGCCTTGTCAAGGGCATCTCGATTCTTATCAACAGCATCGTCTTTCACTCGCTTAATGTTGCTGAAAATGTTGCGAATTTTATCTTTGACCATTGCTATTTTCCCCTCAACTAAAAGTCTTAGCTAAGCGTACCATTTGGGAACGCAAATTGGAACTTTGGGGGATGGCTAGAAAGTAATCGTCAATAAGCCCCAGCAGACCAAGCTGGAAAAGACCAAACTCAGCATGCTGGTCAGCGATAGCGCCAAAATAAGTGATTTGGCATCCTTAGCCGTATTAGCGATTACCAAAATTACGATCGCTGGAATAATCAGCAAATTGGTTAGAAAAGTCGCTGGAGCGACTAGCCAGAACGGAACTAACAATACAAAGGGCAGGATAACAAAAAGACTAAATAGAAACAGCGCTGGTTTTCTGCCAATTCTGGAAGCTGAAGTTCTCTTATTGCTCTTTAGATCAGTTTCGATATCCCTGATGTTGTTGATTAGCAATACCGCTGTTGCGAATAAGCCGGAAATAACCCCAGCATAAATTGCTAGTGGGTTCCAATCTAAAACCTGAATGTAGTCGGTGCCAACCACCGCAACCAAACCAAAAAAGATAAAGACAACAACTTCACCTAACCCTACATAGCCGTAAGGCTTCTTACCGCCGGTATAAAACCAGGCAGCAACAATGCAGAGCGCACCAACTGCAATAAACCACCACTGAGCTGTGAGAAAGGTGATGACAAGTCCAAATAACCCGGCAACACCAAAGCAAATGAAAGCTGCCAATAAAACTGCTTTAGGTTTAGCTAAGCCTCCACCGGTTAGTCGCTTTGGGCCAACTCGATTGTCGTCGGTGCCTCTAATGCCATCGCTGTAATCGTTCGCGTAGTTAACTCCGATTTGCAAAAACAGTGCAACGCCCAGGGCCAGCAAGACTAGATGAAGTTTTAGATCGACTACCAGCGATGCAGTTCCGGCACCCATCAGAACCGGAGCGATTGCCAGCGGCAAAGTTCTTAGCCTTGCGCCTCTTAGCCAGATTTTCACTTATCTCCTTCAAAGAGTTTTTGCAGGGTTAGTAGATCAGGTTTACCACTTTCTAAGCGTGGAATGCGATCAACCCTGATTACCCTAATCGGTTTAGCAGCAGCACCTAATTGTTGGAATACAGCAGCTGCTAGGTAATCAGCCACCTCCGGGGAGCCAACATAAACCAAGCCCACCCGTTGGCCCCACTCCGCAGAATCCAGAGCACAACCAGCAACCTCAACAACACCGCCAATAGCTAGTGCAACATCTTCGATCTGATCGATGGAGATCTTGAGCCCACCGGAATTAATTACCCGATCAATCCTGCCTAGCACCTTGAGTTTTCCAGCAACAATCTCGCCTAAATCGGAGGTGTTCAGATACCCGCTATCATCGGCGACCCCGTTAGCCAGCATGGCTCCGCTGATTGCAACCGTGCCATTGTCATTTATTCGTAAACTCACTCCTGGTAGCGGTATACCGTCATAGAAACAACCACCAGCAGTTTCGGCCATACCGTAACTGGTAATCACATTCACGTCGTTATCTCTAAAGTAATCAACTACCGATTCGGAAACCGCCTGACCGCCAACCAACACTGCGGAGAATTTCTTTAACTGATTTAGCAAGAATTTGTCTGTCTGAGTCGCCTCCTGCAGGCGCAGCAACTGGGTCGGCACAAGGGAAACAAAACGGTTTTCTTCAGTCAAAAGTGTTGAACTGAGTGCGAAGGCTTGAGCGGTGAAACTAACCCCTGTGTTCATCACCACTGGTTTAGTGCCGCTTAGGATTGAGCGCACCAGCACCATCGCTCCGGCAACGTAGTTGGTAGGGAGCGTCAAA
This sequence comes from uncultured Rhodoluna sp., assembly GCA_964394575.1. GTDB lineage: Bacteria > Actinomycetota > Actinomycetes > Actinomycetales > Microbacteriaceae > Rhodoluna. The sequence goes on from CAYMYB010000002.1 coordinate 44,332, forward strand.
AGCCACTGGCCTGAACCGATAACCGCGGCAGTTGCCTCAGTGGCAGCTTTGAGAGCATCAGTGCTTAGATAAATTCTTTTAGGGGTTCCGGTTGATCCACTGCTTTCAATAATCAACGCGGTATCAGTTGCATACTCAGGTAAGTCAGCTACCGCTACCTTCACTCCATTGATTTCTCTTGGTGAAATGTAAACCGTTATTTCACCGGCTAGTGCGCTAGCTAGCTTTTCTTGGAGTACTGCTGCGTCATTTGCTGGAACTACTTCAACCGGTGTGATCATATTTAGAAATGCCAGGGGAATCTTGACCAGTCAGGATCACGCTTTTCTAGAAAACTATCTCTGCCTTCCAAAGCCTCTTCTGTCCCATATGCCAACCTTGTTGCTTCTCCTGCAAATAACTGCTGACCAACTAAACCGTCATCAACCATGTTCATTGCATACTTCAGTAATCTAATTGCCTGCGGAGATTTACCTAAAATCTCTTTTGCCCAAAGAACACCTTCTTTTTCAAGATTCTTGTGATCAACAACTTTGTTAACAACACCCATCTCGTAGGCACGCTGCGCTGAATACTCCTGGCCTAGAAAGAAAATCTCTCTAGCAAATTTCTGTCCAACCTGTTTAGCCAAATAGGCGCTACCGTAACCAGCATCAAAAGAACCAACAGCAGCATCAGTTTGCTTGAATCTTGCGTGCTCACGACTAGCGATAGATAAATCACAGACAACATTCAGTGAGTGTCCACCACCAGCTGCCCAACCAGAAACTAGTGCGATCACAACTTTCGGCATGAACCGGATAAGTCTCTGAACTTCAAGAATGTGAAGCCTGCCGGTTTTTCCGTCTTCACCGTATTCATAACCAGCTTGACCTCTAACCTTCTGATCTCCCCCAGAAGAAAAAGCCCAGCCACCATCTTTCTCCGATGGCCCATTACCAGTTAGCAAAACAACACCAACCTTGGTATCAGCCTGAACGTCCTGCAGCACTCTTACTAGCTCATCCACCGTCTGTGGTCTAAAAGCGTTTCTAACCTCGGGGCGGTTAAATGCCACTCTGGCTATGCCAAGGCTTACGTGCTTGTGATAGGTCACATCGCTTAGGTCAGTAAAGTCTTTGACTTCAGTCCAAATAGAAGCATCAAATAGCTCGGAAACGGTTTGTGGCATACTCCTAGACTAACAATGTGGAGATAACCCAAGAAATCAAAGATCAGATCCTTAGATCAGCCAGGGTATTAGCCATACCCATGAGAATCAAATTCCGTGGTGTTACTACCCGTGAGGTAGTGCTCTTTGAAGGCCCTAACGGCTGGGCCGAATGGTCCCCCTTCCCTGAATACCCAGATGAAGAAGCAGCAATCTGGCTAAATGCAGCCATTGAGTGGGCTTTTGGTGACCTGCCTGAGCCAAAGCTAAAAACCGTAAAGGTAAATGCAACGCTTCCAGCTGTCGAGAACATCGAAGAAGCTTTAGCTCCGTTTGGCAAGTTCGAAGTGGTAAAGATCAAAGTCGCTGAAAAAGGTCAAACCATCGAAGATGACTTTAGCCGAATTACAAAAACCAACCAGCTTTACCCAGAAGCAAGAATCCGGTTAGATGCCAACGGTGCATACTCGATGGATCAAGCACTGCAAATGGCACATTTTCTAGTTGATAAAGAACTACCAATTGAATATCTAGAACAACCAGTAAAAACAATTGCAGAGATGGCAGAACTAAAACTAGCTCTAGCCAAATTCAGCGAACTAAAAATAGCCGCCGATGAATCTGTTAGAAAAGTGAGCGACCCCCTTGCAGTTGCCCAGGCCAATGCAGCAGACATACTGGTACTAAAAGCAGCGCCACTGGGTGGTGTCACAAATGCAATCAGAATCGCTAAAGAAGCAGGCTTACCAGTAGTAGTTTCATCAGCACTTGAAACATCAGTCGGTCTTTCCATGGGCGCATACCTAGCTTCAGAACTGAACTCGCCATATGCCTCAGGTTTAGGCACAGCGACGCTATTAGCAGATGACATCACAGAGCAAAATTTGACTCCAGTTGATGGAGAAATAGCAGTTCGAAGAATACTTCCATCGGCCTTGGCTCTTGAAAAACTTAAAGCTGACGTAACTATCCAAAAAAGCTGGTTGGATAAGCTAAGCCGCTCGCTCCTATAACCCCGAGTAAACGTGCAAACCCTTGAAGAACAGGTTCACGATGGTGAAGTTGAAGATTACTGCGCTAAAGCCAATTAGGGTTAGCCAGGCTGCCTTATTACCTTCCCAACCACGGGTTGTGGTGGCATGCAGGTATGCAGCGTATATGGTCCAGATGATAAATGTCCAAACCTCTTTGGTGTCCCAGCCCCAGAATCTGTGCCAAGCCTTATCTGCCCAGATTGCCCCAGCTATCAGAGTGAAAGTCCAGAGAATAAAACCAATCACGTTGAACTGGTAAGAAAGTTTTTCTAGTTTCTCAACATCAGGAAAGACTTTGAGCACTTTGCTCTTACTCTTACTGCTCTTAACAAGTAATAGTGCTGCGAGAGCTGCAGCTATCGTGAAAAAGGCTGTTCCTAGAATGGCAACACTTACGTGGATTACTAACCAGTAGTCCTGAAGAGCTGGCATCAGCGATTCAACCTGAACATAGAACAGTGTGTTAGCCGATCCGATAACCAGAACCACAAAGCCCATCACGAATGTTGCTATAAATCTGATGTCTCTAAAAAACAGCGCGACTAAGTAGATTGCGCTAACTACAAAAGCTCCAGAAATACTGAATTCATACATATTCGCCCAGGGGACACGATTAGCCGCTATTCCTCTGGTTAGCACCCCAGCACCGTGAATCAGCGTTGCAAGTCCTGCCAAGATTAGGCCAATGTTTTCAACTCTCAGTGCACTTGCGGTTTGTTCCTTCTTGGTGGCCTTTGCTCGGTTGGCAAGGCTTACGGTGAGTACCAGAAATGAGATGACATAAACAGTTAGGGCAATTAGCACCATGATTCTTGAGCTGGTGGCTAATTCCTGGTTGATCAGTGCTGGATTCATTTACTCTTTTTCATGACTTGGCTGATTTCTTTAACAATTCTCTCAAGAGATTCATCTCTAGATTTGGCTAGTGCACCAACTTCTGCCCCATCGGATAACTTTCTAACCCAGATTCTTCTTCTCGGAATCAAAAGCATCAGAATCAATCCAAAGAAGGTGATTATTACCGAAATTAGCACCCATATATCGAGAGGGTTATAAGTGATATCTAATGATGCAAATCGCTTCACCGATTTGAATTCAACTGTTCCTAGGTTTTGCGGTAATTCCACCACATCACCAGGTTGTAGTTTCAAGGCTTTGGTGCCGCTCTTACCGCCAGCGACCTGCTTTAGCAGGTGGGTATCAAGCTCATAGACATTGTTATTGATGCCCTTATCGATACCTAAGTCACCGACATAAACATTGAGGGTCATGACCGGATCAAAAGGGTTTGGGTGAGTAGAGGTTAGCGCACCAGTGCTTAGCTTTCCCACGGTTGGGTAGAAAAAGGCCATCATGCCGAATTGCCTTTGAGCATCGGGAACCTTGATAACTCCGATGGAGGTCATGTTCGCATCTTGGGGCAAAAAGACTACTGGTCCGCTAAAGGAAATTGTTCCATCGGGATCTCTAACGATAATCTCTGGAGCAAAACCATTGCCGGTGAGATACACCTTGGCATTCGGTAGAGCTATCGGTTCGTTTACCCGGATCAGCGCTTGGGCTTGCTTATCAGCAACTGTTGTGCTTACGTTAGCTCTAAAATCCAGTGGCTTAGCGTAGTTGGCTGGATTTAGATAATCGTAGGTAATGCTGAATTTATCTAAGCGCATGCTAAAAGGCGCAAGACTAGATTCACTAAAGAGTAAACCTGGCTGGTATGAGTCATAGGCTGCACGGTTATTAACAAAGGTCTCACCTTCGACTAAAACTCTTTGTCCATTGAAAGATAAGGCTCCACCTAAGGCAACAGAAATTAGCACTCCAACAAGAGAAATGTGAAAAATCAGATTACCGGTTTCTCTAAGATATCCTTTTTCAGCTCGTAGTTCGACCAATTGATTGGCTTTGGTTTCGGTAATTACCTTGTATTTGTTCTTAGTCAGGTATTCATAGGCAGCATCGAGTTTAACTTTCTCGCCGGCAATTTTTTTGTATTGCGGTAAGCGAGAAAGATTAGTTGGTGGCGCTGGGGGTTTTTCTCTAAGTGCTTTGTAGTGAACTCCGATACGCGGTAGCAAACAACCAATGAGGGAGATAAATAGTAGGAGGTAGATTGCTGAAAACCAGCTAGATGCATAAACATCAAACAGTTGCAATGAATCTAAGAATTTAGCTAACTCCGGATTGTTTTTGAAATACAGAGCAACCCCGTTTGGATCAGCGCTGCGCTGCGGATAGATCGAACCAGGCACCGCTGCGGCGGCTAAAAGCAGCAATAGGAACAGCGCAATCTTCATGCTGGTCAACTGCTTCCATATCCAACGAAGCCAAGACTTGACCGTTAAATCGGGAGCCTCAATCGGTTCGTTGTATTCCTTACGAACCACGTATTTAGATTGCTGGCGTGAAGCCACCGGTCACCCCCAGCAAGAACTCGATGAAAATTTGCCATAAGCCGGTTAGTAGTAATAAACCTAGGACTAACAAAATACCGGCACCAATGCGGTTGATTAGCTGCATGTGCTTTTTTACAAAACCTACGCTCTTTGCCGCAAAACCAAAACCGGCAGCTATTAGGACAAAGGGCAGGCCAAGTCCAAGCGAGTAGACGGAGGCTAGTAATGCCCCGCGTCCGACTGAGGCCGAATCAAAGGCAAGGTTTAGAACCGCCGCCAAAGTAGGGCCAATACATGGTGTCCAACCAAGGCCAAAGACGATACCTAGAAGGGGAGCACCAATGAGACCGGCTCTTGGTTTGGCTTTGATCTTTGCGGTGCGTTGAGCAAAATCAAACCCACCGAGTAGGACAAATCCAAGGAAGAGAATCAAGACACCGGAAATTCTTTGAATCCAGTCTTTTAGATCTCCATAGACAAGTGAGCCCAAGGAGCCAAAACCTGCACCTAGTAATACAAAAACAGTACTGAATCCAAGCACAAACAAAATTGAACCTAAAACTACTTTGTTTTTAGTATTCGCAGAAACCAGTCCTAAATAACTAGGTAGCAGCGGTAATACGCAAGGACTAAAGAAAGAAACTAATCCAGCGGCAAAAGCAATTGGTAGCGCTAGATAGAGCGGCCCAAAAGTAATAGTGTCAAACATTATTCGTTCGTCTCATCCAAGACAGATTGAATCAGTGTTCTAAGTGTTGATTTCTCAGCTAGCCCGAGAATTCTTGCGGCCACCTTACCCTCAGCATCAATAACCAGCGTTGTTGGAACTGCCGATGGTGTTACCACTCCGGTAAAAGCCAAAACAGTTTCACCGGTGTCTTTATCAATCAAGGTTGGGAAATTCACGCTAAATGATCTTCTGAATGCATTTGCAGTTTCAGCACTGTCTCTAACATTTACACCGATGAACTGAACTTTGTTTTCATACTGTTTGGCTAGATCAACTAAATCGGGCATCTCAACTCGACATGGCGTGCAGGCGGCATACCAAAAGTTCATCACCGTCACGACCCCGGATAAATTACTTGCTTCAATCCGGTAACCATCACTGGTAATCCCACCCCAATTCACGGCAGCACTGCGTGCGGGTTTCTTGAATTCGGTAACTGTGCCATCACCTGATTGGTAAGAGTTGTTTAGATTCGGATTTTCACTGCATGCGCTTACAAACAAGGCGCTGAGTAAAACCATCGCTGCGATAAGTTTTTTCAAACCGCACCTCGATCAACCGCTAAAAGATTCTTTGCTGGTTCTAGATAACCAATCTCGGTAAGTTTGCCATCGACTAGCTCGAAGCTGGTAATGCTGCTAAGTGAGCACCGGCGCTTTCTCGGGTCATGCATCAACTTTTCACCGGAAGTGTGAAGATGCATTACCCAGATAGGCAGTTGGTGGGTGACCAGAACAACATCACCCGATTGCACCGTCTCAGCAGCTCTGAGCATGGCCTCGTTCATGCGGGCGATGATATCGATAAATGACTCTCCCCAGGCTGGTCTGGCGGGGTTTCTGAAGTGCCACCACCAGTGTGGCCTTATGGCCACGGCCTTCACCGAGAGCTTTCTGCCCTCAAAGACATTCCAGGGCTCAATCAGGTCTTCATCGGTTTTGGCATCTAGGCCGAAAAGCTCTTCGATTGGCTTAGCCGACTCTTGGGCCCTAATCAAAGGGGAGCTAAAGATGCCTTTTATATTGAAGCCCTGAATCTTTAGTTCTTTGGCGGCAGCCTCGGCCATTTGCTTACCGGTATCGGAAAGATGGAAGTTAGGTAGCCTGCCATAGAGCACACCGCTTGGGTTATAGACCTCGCCGTGGCGAACTAGATGGATTCGTTGGGCAGGCATACCCCTAGTCTACCGCCCGAGTAAACTTGGGGTTTAGATAAGTTTTAGGTGAAAGAACTCTAATGCGCGAACGTATTTTGATTAAGGATCTAGCCGCACGTGAAGACGGTGAAATCCTGATAGCCGGCTGGGTAGAAACTCTTAGAGACCAGAAGAAAATTCAATTTATCGTGCTTCGAGATGAGTCTGGCTCGGTTCAGGTCACCTACCCAAGAAGAGCAGAAGAAGATGCTCTAGCAGACACAGTCTCGACGCTAGCTACCGGCAGCTTTGTTTGGGTAAAAGGCCGTCTAGTTCATGACGAGAGAGTCAAATTGGGCGGTATCGAGATTCAGCTTGATGAGCTTGAGGTGATCACCCTAGCTGACCCAGAAACCCCAATCGCCGAAGATTCAGGTATTGATAAGCGTTTGGACTGGAGATTCTTAGATCTAAGAAGGCCAGAAATGAACCTCGTCTTCAAGATTCAAACCACCATCGAGCATGCCTGGCGCACCTACTGGGTGGAAAACGGCTTTGTTGAGATTCACTCACCTAAATTGATGTCCTCCCCATCAGAGTCGCATGCCGAACTATTCAAGTTGGAATACTTTGAGACAGTTGCCTACCTCGCTCAGTCACCACAGTTCTATAAGCAGATGGCGATGATGGCGGGCTTTGGCAGAATCTTTGAAATAGGTCCGGTATTCCGTGCGGACCCTTCGTTCACCTCACGTCACGCAACCGAGTTCACTTCGGTTGATATGGAAGTTTCATACATCGAATCTCATGAAGACATCATGAACATTCAAGAAGATTTGATGATTGCTGCTATTAGCGCTGTGAAGGAAAAACACGGTGAAGAGATCAAAAAACTATTTGATGTTGATGTGGTTGTCCCAACCAAACCTTTCCCTAGAATTCCACTAGCCGAAGCAATCGACATCGTTGCTAAACGCGGACACGAAATTACTCGAGGTGGAGACATGGACCCTGAAGGTGAAAGACAAATCGCCGCCCACGTCCAAGAAACTCTTGGTCACGAATTCGTCTTTCTAACTGACTACCCATCAACAGTTCGCCCGTTCTATCACATGCGTCATGCCGATAACCCGAACCTAACTAAAAGCTACGACCTGATTTGGCGTGGAACAGAGATCACCACCGGCGCGCAACGAGAGCACCGGATGGAGGTGCTGATTGAGCAAGCCAAATCAAAGGGTCTAGATCCATCAGGACTGCAGTCCTATATCGACTTCTTCAAATTTGGTGCCCCTCCGCACGGTGGCTTTGGCATGGGATTACTAAGAGTGGTAATGCTTCTTGTCCATGAGACCAACATTCGTGAGGTCGGTTATCTCTTCCGTGGTCCTAACCGCCTAGAGCCATAAAGTGTTCGAAAGAGAGTCTCGCCAGATTCAAGGCATCAATGATGCCTATAGTGCTGAAGAACAAGCAGAATACAAAGCTCAGCATGATGCCATAGCAACCGAGGTTGCAAGGCTTATGACTGAAGGCAAAGAGAACACAGACCAGTTAGTGCAGGACCAAATTAAAAAACACTACGAGTTTGTTTGCCAGTTCTGGAAACCAAGCAAAACCGCTTACAAATCCCTCGCACTGACATATGTACTAGACCCGGCTTTCGAAGCAACTTATGAGTCGTTCGCACCGGGTCTAGCTAAATACATCAAATCAGCAATTGAGATTTGGTCGGATCAGAATCTTTCTTAGCTGTCTCTAAGTTTTTTTGCCTCACTGCGTGACATAAACGGCTCGCCCTTGATGCCATAAGACCAGTACTTTTGCAGTGCTGCCCAGCCAGAAACAAAGAAGGCAATTACCAGAAGCTGTCCGCCACTTAGTGAGAAGTTATAAACGGCATCTGGCATCGGGCTAAAGCTGAATTCTTTTTCTCCAAATACATACTCCTGGTAACCGTAAATAAAAGCACCGATCAAAGCTAAACCGAGAAACCCAACAAAAGCTTCGTGAGCGCGCTGCAAAGCTCTATCCCTACGCCGCAGGTGATATTCATCAAGGATGTTTTGACCTTTTCCAGTGTTGAACGAAAAGAACCGTGCCGATAGTCCGTATGCGATAGTCCTTTTGTCTTCTAGATTGAACACGAACCGCACTGAGATTGCTTGCATCACCAAGACAAGGCAAATTAGGCCGAGATACCAAAGTGCAAGCTCTGGATTCATAAAAGCGTAATAGCCATAACCGAAGAGAACCGCCATTGAAAGCAGAGTGATAGTTGCTCTTGCGTATGTGTTTCTAAAGCCAGCAAAGAATTCATCGTTTCTGAACCAATTGACTATTTTCGCTTGAATTTTATCGCCAAGCTCTTTCGATGGCCATTCCACATCAACTTGTTTGGTGAGTTTCTCAATTTGAGCCTCGAGATCGCGAATCTGCTGCTCGACGGTTTTTTGCTTATTGTTTGCCATTGTCATCCTCCAGGCTAAATATCTGTTCGACTTTCTTGTTTAGTGCTTTAGCAATACGAAGCGCTAGCACGAGGCTCGGGCTATATTCGTTTCTCTCGATATAGCCGATGGTTTGGTAATGGACATCCACGGCATCGGCTAATTGCTGCCTCGTCATGCCGGCTTTAGTTCTTACCTGCTCGAGTCGATTTTCGATCAACTCTTCATCTGATTTAGGTTTTCGTCCCATACTAATAGTATAAATACTATGTAGTAATAATGCAACAATTTCATTGGAGTGTCTAAACCAGCATTGACTGAGAGTAAAACCGCCGCCAAGCGCCAAATGAACCTAGCCGCCAGGAGCCTAAGGCTTTGAGTCAACCTTTAGGGTGCGTTTAGGTACTGAGCTTCAGGTGAAGTTTGTGAAATCTTGATGGGATAAATTTGTAGTCTTCGAAATCAAAAAATAGTTCCGATTCTGGCAAGACTTCCCATGAGCTGAATTTACTCAACCAAAGTTCTAAAACTATTTTGGCCTCTAGCTGGGCAAGATGCATTCCAATACATGAATGCCGGCCATAGCCAAAGCCAAGGTGGGGATTTGCCCCGCGATCTAGTTTTATCTGCTCTGGTTCTTGAATTACAGACGGATCTTGGTTGGCAGAGATGAATGACAGCCAGGCATATTTCGGCTGTTCAGGATTGGTTGTCTCCTGAACATCAACCCGATGCATCATCGGTAATGGCGATAAGAATCTAACCATCTCAGTTATAAACTCTGGGATAAGTTCTGGATCGGCTTGAAGTTGCTCTCTGTGTTCAGCATTATTAGCCAAATGCCATAAACAACCAGAGATCAGCTTCACCACTGTATCTCGACCACCGGCTAAGACCAGATTTGCTATTCCATATTTCTCTTTACGAGTGAGTTCTCGATCTTGTATAGCTGCTCTGTTTAGCACCCCAAATAGATCATCGGTCGGGCATTCATCCAATTCATCAAAGGTTTTCTTGAGATACCGATCTAGATGATCTCCGTGACGTATGCCGTCTTCATCAGTAATCCAAGTATCTGGCCCCCAGGAGAACCACTCCGCAACATCCTGCGGTCTAGCAAACACCACACCTAGGCACTGAACAATCATTTGCAAAGCTAAATCTCTGGTTACCTCAACTTCTTCACCGCAAGAATCAATCAGTGACTTGGCTATCTGTCTAAATTCAGTGGCGTGCTGCTGAACCGATTCTTTACTAAACCAGGGGTTAAGCAAATCTCTAAGCACGGTGTGATCTGGCGGATCAACCTCAAGCGGTAGCTGCTTGTAGTCTCTGACATCCTGATCGCCTTGGAGATTAGATGAGTAGTTCTCGTAGTCCCTGGCTGCTTTTCTTACCTCAGCATTACCCTTTATGATCTTCATGATTTGATCAAATCATCCAAGGCTGCTCGAAAACGTTCTGGGTCGATGCGCCAGTAATTATGCACTTTCCCGTTGATAAGTAGGACCGGCACTTCCTCTGAATACCTGGTGTAGAGCTCTTCGTCAACCAGAATGTCGTGCTCGACCATATTGACCTGAACGTGCCTTGCTACTCCGGTATTCTCTGCTCTAAAGGCACCGATAACCGCGTTCACGGTAACCCTAGCCTCATCACAAAGATGGCAACCAGATTTACCGATCAGGGTAACGTCAATGGTTTTGCTCACACCACTAGGTTAATCAACTTAGACTTATCAAGTGGCCAAATCCCCTAAAAAGCCAGCAGCGGCTTTCTTTGACATCGACAACACACTTGTTCGTGGGTCGACTAGTTACCAATTTGGCAAAGCGGCATACAAGCGCAAATTCTTTCCAAGAAAAGACTTCTTAGCTTTTGCTTGGCACCAGGTGAGATTCATCGCTCGAGGTGAAACAGAGCACATGTTAGCCGCAATAAAGGATCGTGCTCTTGAATTAGTCAAAGGTCAGAGCTACCAGCAGATGAAAGCTTTGATTTCAACTGTTTACGATGAAGAAATCAAATCAAAGGTATGGCCGGAGACCGCAAAACTTGCTCAACAGCATGTTGAAGCCGGTAGAGAAGTTTGGCTGATAACCGCAGCTCCGCAGGAGATGGGTGAAGAGATAGCCAAACGATTAGGCCTAACCGGTGCGCTTGGAACCAGGTTGGTTCACATCGACGATGTTCTCACCGGAGAAATTGATGGCAAGCCACTGCACGGTAAAGAGAAAGCAAAAGCGCTGAAAAAACTAGCCAAGCAAAGAGGCTTTAGTTTGAAGAAATCCTTTGCATATAGTGATAGTCACAATGATCTTCCGCTACTTTCCATGGTTGGCCACCCGGTAGCCGTGAATCCGGATAAATTACTGAAGATTTATGCCAAGAGCGCTGGCTGGAAAATATATGATTTCAAGCGCAAAGATCTAAGACCGGTCAAAAAATCATTCAAACAAGAAATCAAAATCGGTAAAAAGGGTTAAAGTTTTAGCCCGCTAGTTGCCTAGCGGGCTAACCAAACTTATAGTCCGATACGACTACTTCTTATTACGACGCTGGTGGCGGGTCTTGCGAAGCAGCTTACGGTGCTTCTTCTTAGACATACGCTTGCGGCGCTTTTTAACAACTGATCCCACAATGCCTCTTTTATTAGATTTTTGACGGTTCGCTTTATTCTAGCCGAACTAGAGCGGTGCTTAATAACCTTAACTTCAGCCTAACCTGCCTGATGAAAGGCAAAAGAGGGCATAAACTCACTATCGATGACCGAACATCAACCCTACGATTTAGTAGCCAAGCTAGATGGCTGTGAAATTCGCTATTACCCGAAATACGTTTTGGTGCAGGTTAAAACCAGGGGAGAATTTGCCGAGGCGGCCAGCCGAGCGTTCAGGCCTCTGGTGAATTACATTTCTGGAAGAAACAAAGACCGCAGCCAGTTTGCCATGACGGCCCCAGTAATCCACTCGCCTAACGCCCAGGCAACCGAACACCTAGTCAGTTTCGTTTTGCCAGCCGGTACCCAGCTGAAGGATATCCCGCTACCACTAGATGCCGAGGTGAACTGCGTTGAGGTAGCTCCGCATTACGCGGCCGCAATCAAATTCCGCGGTTTAGCCAACTATGAACACTTCAATGCACTCGGTGACAAACTGCGGGAGATTACTAAAAAGGCGGGACTAATCTCCGTGGGAGACCCATACTACGCAAGATTTGATCCACCTTGGAAACCAGGTTTTTTAAGACATAACGAAGCACTAATCGCATTAGAAAATTACCCCTCGAAAGGAAAGCAATGAAAATCAATAACCTACTGCGCAAAGGTATTGCCGAGGCTATGGGTGTGATGATCTTCGTCACATCAATCATGGCTGCAAGTTTCAACCCGACCTTTAAAAACGTTGCACTAGCCGGAACCTTAACGGTGATGATTTTGCTAACTGCAACAATCTCCGGTGGGCACCTAAACCCGGCAGTGAGTTTTTTCTTTTTTGCAAAAAAGTCAATTGATCTAAGCACGCTGATTACCTACTGGGTTGCTCAATTAGCCGGTGGTGCACTTGGCCTCTACCTCGGCTATGCCCTATCAGGTCAGAGCGTAAGTGCTGTTGCTGGACCAACAATTTCGGCCAGTGGCGCGTTTATCGGTGAAGTTTTTGCCACAGCCGTGCTGATCCTGATTATCATTCGACTTGCAACTACCAAGCGCGAATCAATTATTCCCTTCGCAGTTGGTCTCTGGGTGCTAGTGGCCAGCACATACACCTTAACAGGAGCACAAGCTAACCCAGCCGTGACCTTCGCCCTGATGCTTAGGGATGGTTTCAACCAGGACTACCTGATGCTGGTGTTGGCTCAGTTCATTGGAGCACTGCTAGCGCTGGTTTATATCATCGTGCTGGATAGCGATAAGAAGAAAAAAGTTAAGAAGTAATTAACCTTGAAATAGGTGCCTTCAAGCAATTGGAGGCACCTATTGCTTTAACCTAGTTCTATGAAATCAAGTGTCTTGTTTGTTTGTGTGCATAATGCCGGTCGTTCGCAGATGGCCGCTGGGTGGCTTAGGGCCTTAGCCGGAGATCGAATTGAGATTCGCTCGGCAGGAACCGAACCAAAGGATCAAATCAATCCAAGAGCAATTGAGGCGATGGCCGAAGTTGGCATCGACATTGCCAATAATCAGCCCAAAGTGCTCACCGATGAAGCGGTATTGGCAAGTGATTATGTAATAACCATGGGCTGTGGGGATAAGTGTCCATTTTTCCCAGGAAAGATTTATCGCGACTGGGTGCTAGCCGATCCTGCTGGTCAAGACATTGAAATGGTTCGTCAGGTTCGTGATGAAATCAAGCAGCATGTGCTTGCCCTAATCGCTGAGATAGACGCTAAGTAATTACTTTTTAGGCTTTTTAGCCTTGACCGAATTAACGGTATTGGTGGCCCCAGTTTTTGCCTCGGAAAGCTTTTTACCGAGCTCTTTTCCTACTTGCTCCGGATCGAAATCTAGATTTATCTTTCCACCAACTTTGGCCTCTAGCCAGCCGGCTGCGCTGGTGAGTAGGTTGGCCAGATTCTCACCCAGCGCATCGGCTTGGCCGGAAACAAAGCTGGCCCCAAATTTGCCGAACCACTTGGCAGCCTCGAGTAAACCTTTGCGATTTAGCGAATAGGTACTGGTCTTGCCCTTTTTCTCAACACTGACTAGTTCAGCAGCGAGCAGAATCTTTAGCTGTTTGTCCAAGGCGGTGGCGCTTAGCCTCAATGACTTATTGATAGCAGCGGTGGTCATAGATTTATTTGCCAGCATTTCAAGAATCCTGCGCCGTTTGGCGTCAGCTAGCGCATCAAATACATCGGTCATTTAGCTCTCCTGTGCTATTTCTTTAGCCCTGGCCAAGGCGGCTCTAGTTGCTCTAACAAATAATTCCTCGAGGTTACCCTCTTCTAATACGGCGATGGCTTTCATGGTAGTGCCGTTTGGGCTAGTCACTTGCCTTCTTAATTCAGCTGGATCTGCATGCGATTTGGTCAGTAGCAAGCTAGCACCTAAGAAGGTTTCAGTTACCATCAAATACGCCTCGTCTTCGCTGAAGCCGTGTTCCTTAGCTGCTTTTATAAACTCCTCGATGAAGAAAAATACATATGCAGGGCCGGAACCAGATATCGTTGACAGTGCATCAATCCGGTCTTCGTCAATAACTAGAGTTTTACCAACTGTTCCAAAAAGTTCTTCAACCAGTTTTTTCTTTTCTATCGTTACCGCTTGCCCAAAGGCAATGCCGGTTACCCCTTTACCAACTAGTGCTGGCGTATTTGGCATGGCCCTTACTACCTGATTTGTTTTAGTCACGTGCCTTGTCATCGTTTGAATAGTGATGCCAGCCGCGACTGAGACAATCAGTGCATCTGGGTCAAGCACAGTTGCAATCTCATCTAAAACCTTTGTCACATTGATCGGCTTGACTGCAATAATCACAAGCTCAGCTCCCTCTACAGCGAGCGAGTTAGCGTTTGGTTGATACTCGGTGGCATAAGCGGTTACTTTGTATTTCTTGGCTAGAGCTTCCGCGTTTTCAATGGTTCGAGTGGTGAGCTTAGTCTGATCCGGCTGATAGCCGCTGTGAAGCATGCCAGCTAGAATCGCAGTTCCCATGGAACCGCAACCAATGATGGCGACAGATTTCTGCATAAGACTAGTTCAGCACAAACTGAACGGTGTTTTCACTGATAATGCCATTTACCTCAGCGGTGAGCAGGTAGCTAGCGCCACCTGCCGATACGGCTGGAAGCCCATCCTCAACCGAACAACCATCGGCGGAAGACCTAACCCGTTGCCAATCTGAACTTGGCGCAGCGATTGGAGCATTGGGTTGCAAAGTTGTGACATAGTCCTCGCGCGGGTTATCTAGCCTGCAATCAGCCGAATACCAGATATTGTCATTACCGCTTTTTACTCGGTAGAAAGTTACCGACGAGCCAACATTCATTTTGCACTCCACCGACCCGGTATTGGTTACGGTGAACCAGAAATAGGGATATTCGTCGGGGTTATAAGCACCTTGATACTGCTTATCTGCTGTCCCCACATTTGCCTCAACCCGAATTTGCTGCGGTTGGCAATCGGCACCAGCTACCTGAGTCGGTGCCTTATTCGGGTTGATTAGCCCGCCGACCCAACCAATCACTCCGCTAACCACCGCAACTGCTCCCCAAATTAATCCACCGAGGACTAACAGGGCAATTACACGTCTAGCCCAGATCACACTGGGGCGAAGTTGATTATTTTGCATACTGTTATTTTGCCAGCGCTGATCGCTAGATCAGCCGAAGCATGCGAGTGTTGCCGAGAGTGTTCTGTTTGACGCGCGCTAAATCTAAGAATTCGGCTATGCCGTCATCGGTCGATTCAACCATTTGAGCAAAAGTGTCTTCATCAACTGGGACATCACTGATCACTTCAAAGCCGCAACGGCCAAAAAAATCAACTTCGAAAGTCAGGCAGAAGACTCGGTCGATGCCAAGGCTTGCTGCCCGCTCAATCAAAGCTTCAACGATTGCCTTACCCAGGCCTAGCCCGCGAGCTGATTGATCGACTACCAACGATCTAACCTCGGCTAAATCCCCCCACATCACATGCAACGCTCCCGCGGCGATTATCCTGCCGTCGGAGGCAACCGCAACCACAAACTCCTGGACTCGCTCGTAGAGCGAGACTAACTGGTGCTTGAGAAGCACGTTGCTATCAACCAGTGGCGCGCGCATCGCCTGGATGGCAGGTATATCTGCGGTTCTAGCTGGTCTGATGTGAAAGTTATGCGGCACGAACTAAATGCTAGCAACCTGACGGTCGTTTGAGGTGAATATAAACTCACCAGAAACTACATCAGCAATTACATCGCTAGCATTCTTGATAACTCCCTGCAGAATGCTTTCAGAGATTTGATCCTCGATCTCACGCTGAACTGCACGACGAAGCGGTCTAGCACCCAGTGCTGGATCGTAACCGAGTTCAATCAGACGCAACTTAGCAGCCTCAGTAAGAGTTAGCGTGATGTCACGCTCTTCCAAACGGTTGTTTAGCTTTCTGATGAACAGATCAACAATCTGCATCAACTCTTCCTTGGATAGCTGTGGGAAGACGATCACATCATCAACACGGTTTAAAAACTCCGGCTTGAAGTTCTTCTTCAGCTCATCCTTAACCTTGGCTGACATTCTCTCGAAGTCGTTCTGCTGGTTACCTTCAAGGTTGAAGCCGAGAGCACCGCGAGATATGTCCTTGGTTCCAAGGTTTGTGGTCATGATAATTATGGTGTTCTTGAAGTCAACAACACGTCCCTGACCATCGGTTAGGCGGCCTTCCTCGAGGATCTGCAACAGTGAGTTGAAGATGTCCGGGTGCGCCTTCTCGATCTCATCAAATAGCACCACGCTAAATGGTTTGCGACGAACGCGTTCAGTCAACTGACCGCCCTCGTCAAAACCAACATATCCTGGAGGAGCTCCGAACAGACGGGATACGGTGTGCTTCTCGGCATACTCACTCATATCAAGTGAAATCAGCGCACCCTCGTCATCGAAGAGGAATTCGGCAAGAGCCTTAGCCAGCTCGGTCTTACCAACACCGGTCGGTCCGGCAAAGATAAATGAACCGGATGGACGGTTTGGATCTTTCAACCCAGCACGCTGACGGCGAATGGCCTTAGAGATAGATTCAACGGCAGCCTTCTGTCCGATAATCCGCTTGTGTAGCTCCTTCTCCATGAAGACCAGCTTGGCTGACTCCTCCTCAGAGAGCTTGAACACTGGAATACCGGTGGCGGCAGCCAGCACCTCAGCAATTAGGCCCTCGTCAACTACACCGTGGGCGGCAACGTTTCCAGAGCGGAACTGCTTGGTTAACTTGGCTCGCTCAGCAACTAGTTTTTTCTCAGAGTCGCGCAACTTAGCGGCTCCTTCGAAATCCTGAGATTCGATTGCCTTTTCTTTATCAACTCGAACAGCAGCGATCTTTTCTTCCAACTCACGTAATTCAGGTGGTGAGGAAAGAATTGATAGGCGCAATCTAGCTCCAGCCTCATCAATTAGGTCGATGGCTTTATCCGGTAGGTAGCGATCCTGAACATAGCGATCGGCAAGTTTAGCGGCTGCAACAAGTGCACCGTCGGTAATCGAAACCTTGTGGTGAGCTTCGTAGCGATCACGAAGACCCTTCAAGATGTTGATGGTGTGTGGAACAGTTGGCTCATTCACCTGGATCGGCTGGAATCTTCTTTCCAACGCAGCATCTTTTTCAAAGTATTTTCTAAACTCATCCAAAGTGGTAGCTCCGATGGTTTGTAGTTCACCACGAGCTAGCATCGGCTTTAGAATCGACGCGGCATCAACCGCACCCTCAGCTGCACCAGCACCAACTAGAGTGTGAATCTCATCGATGAAGGTGATGATATCTCCCCGGCCCTTGATTTCTTTAATAACTTTCTTTAGACGCTCTTCGAAATCTCCACGGTAGCGAGAACCAGCAATCAATGAACCAAGATCAAGCGTGTATACCTGCTTACCCTTAAGTGTTTCTGGGACATTACCGGAAACTATTGCCTGAGCTAAACCTTCAACAACTGCTGTCTTACCGACACCTGGTTCACCAATCAGGATTGGGTTGTTCTTGGTGCGACGGGAAAGAATCTGCATTACTCTTTCAATCTCACGCTCACGACCGATTACCGGATCTAGTTTTCCTTCAGCGGCAGAAGCGGTTAGGTTCTTACCAAACTGATCGAGAACCTGAGAACCCTTTTGCGGAATCTGCTCGCCACCGACAGTCGCCGACTCTTTATTGTCAAAGCCCTGCAACATCTGCTGGACTTGAGCGCGGACCTTATTGCTGTCTGCACCTAACTTAGTTAGAACTTGAGCGGCAACACCCTCGCCTTCTTTGATAAGACCAAGTAGCAGGTGCTCGGTACCGATATATGAGTGGCCCAGTTGCAATGCCTCACGAAGCGAGAGTTCTAGAACTTTCTTGGCCCTTGGAGTAAAAGGTATGTGACCGTTAGGAGTTGACTGGCCCTGACCGATGATCTCTTTGACCTGTTCGCGAACTGCTTCTTGAGAAATGCCGAGTGCTTCTAGCGCCTTGGCGGCTACGCCTTCACCCTCGTGGATTAGCCCGAGCAGAATGTGCTCAGTGCCTATGTAGTTGTGATTTAGCTGCTTGGCTTCTTCTTGAGCCAAGACAACAACCCTGCGGGCCTTATCGGTGAACTTCTCAAACATTTTTACTCCTTTGGCACTTTTTATGTGCTTACAAAGAAGATAACCCTGTTTGCCCCTATTTATTCGGGCTGTTCGCCATTGGGGGAACGCTTCTTAGCCGCCTTGGCGCGCTCCTCCGCCTCAACTTGGGCTCTGGCTTTACGCTCTTTGGCATCAGCGCCGATTAGGGATTTGAAGAGGAAGTAGACGATAAAGCCCATGCCTATCGGCGGTAGCAGGGCCAAAAGCGCTGGCCCGATGATATCCCAGTTCACTACTTCACCAGCGGGAACATGATGGTTTCACGAATACCGAGTCCAGTTAGAGTCATCAGCAGGCGATCAATTCCCATGCCCATACCACCTGACGGTGGCATACCAAATTCAAGTGCTTTGAGAAACTCTTCATCAAGCTTCATGGCCTCTGGGTCACCAGCTGCGGCTAGTCTGGCCTGCTCGATAAATCTTTCTCTTTGAATAACCGGGTCAACTAGTTCTGAGTAACCGGTCGCCTGCTCGTAGCCGCGAATATACAAATCCCACTTCTCGACAACACCTGATATGCTTCGGTGATTCCTAACCAACGGCGAGGTATCCACCGGGAAATCCATCACGAAGGTTGGTTTCGTAAGCGAACCCTTCACAAAGTGCTCCCAAAGCTCTTCAACATATTTGCCGTGCAGCGGGTGATCTATTTCGAGACCTTCCTTATCAGCGAGTTTTTTCAAAACAGCAATATCTGTTTCCGGTGTTATCGCTACCCCGCTAGCTTCGGATAGAGATTCAAACATTGAGATGCGATCCCATTCACCAGAAAGATCATTTATTTCGCCATCTTCTAGTTCTACCTGCAAAGTCCCAAAAACATCCATTGCCGAATTTTGAATAAGTGCTTGAGTTAGCTCTGCCATGGTGTTGTAATCACCATAGGCTTCGTAAGCCTCGAGCATGGCAAATTCAGGTGAGTGGGTGCGGTCAGCACCTTCGTTTCTAAAGTTGCGGTTGATTTCATATACCCGATCAATTCCACCAACCACTGCGCGCTTTAGGAATAGCTCTGGTGCTATTCGCAAAAACAGTTCGGTATCAAAGGCATTGGAATGTGTCTTAAACGGCCTAGCTGATGCGCCACCGTGAATAGTTTGTAGCATCGGAGTTTCAACTTCGATGAAAGTTCGATCAGTAAAAGTCTTACGCATCGATTGCATAACCTGGCTACGAATCTTGACAACCTCACGAGCACGATCACGAACAATCAGATCGACATACCTGTGTCTAACTCGATACTCTTCACCTAGTTCATTGTGCAGATTTGGAAGTGGTCTGATTGTCTTTGCCGCAATCTGCCAGGCATCAACCAATACCGATAGTTCACCGCGCTTAGATGTGATTACCTCACCGGAGACAAACAGGTGATCGCCTAGATCTACCAAATCCTTGTAGTGCTCAAGATTAGATTCACCGACCTTATCTTGTGAGAGCATGACTTGAATTCTCGCTCCAGAGCCAGCCTGCAGGGTAGCAAAACAGAGCTTTCCGGTGTTGCGCTGAAACATCACCCTTCCGGCCAAAGCCACGGTATCACCAGTAGCGACGTCAACCGCAAGATCTGGATACTTATGTCTAACCTGGTCGATGGTATGAGAGATAGGCAAACTAACCGGATAGGCCTCAGCGCCGGAGGCGATTAGCCGCTCACGCTTAGCCAAGCGAATGGCTATCTGCTCGGGCAGATCTTGTTCTTCCTCGCCTGGAAGGTAGCTTTCCTCGGTCATGCCGGCTCCTGAATACTGAAGGTTATGTTGTCGATAAGCCTTACCCCATCCAGATTCACGGCCACCAGTAGCTGGGCTAACCCTGTAAAACCGGCCGAAATCGGTTGAAAAGTACTCTTATCAACTAACGCTAGATAATCAAGTTTAGCCAGAGCCAGCGAAGATAAGGCTAAGCGGCCCTCATCCAGGGCCTGCCCAAAACTCTGGCCCTGTTCAATTGCGGCTTTCACCTTCAGCAGTGAGCGGTAGATCTCCGGGGCTATTTTTCTGGCCTCGTCGGATAAAAAAGTGTTACGGCTTGAAAGCGCTAGCCCATCATCAGCACGTTTAGTTTCACCGGCAAGAATTTGAATTGAATCGGCTAGCTCTCGTTTTACCATCCGCCGAATCAAAAAGAGCTGCTGGGCGTCCTTTTCACCAAAAATTGCAACAGCAGGCTTTAGCACCGAGAAAAACCAGTGCACCACATGGAGCATGCCATCAAAATGCCCTGGCCGGGCTACCCCTTCAAACACCGATCCGACCGCACCTGATCTTGGCAGTAGCCGCTCGGGTAAACCTTCCGGATAAACCTCATCCACCGTCGGAGCAAAAATCAGATCTGGTTGTCTAACTTGTTTTTCTAGCAGGTCTAAATCGGTTTCAAGCACTCTCGGATACTTTGCAAAATCTTCACTTTTACCAAATTGGGTTGGGTTCACAAAAATGCTCAATACCACGTATGCATCTGGAATTTCGCAGGCTTTCTCTAGAAGACTCAGATGGCCCTGGTGCAATGCTCCCATAGTGGGAACGAAAACTATTTTCTTTTTGTTGCTAGCTAATTCCCTGCGTAGATCAACTAGGGTGTGAACAATTCTCAATCGGTGTCACCCTCGAGTAAATCTGCCGGGTCAATCTCAGTAACCGAATTACGTAGCGACTCTTCTAGGGATGAGCGCAAGATGCCGCTGAGTAGGTTTCTGGGTTTAGCAACTCCAGCTTCTTCCAAGAGTTTGATTGACTGACCGACAATCAGATTTGTAAAGGTGCCGGCAACCGAAATCGCTTCAGCATAGTTCTTGCGAGCAGCTGCTGGGATATGAATCGGTTCGCCGCCGATTTCCAAAGCCAACATCTGGGCTATCGGTAATACCTGCTCTGGCGCATCAACGCCAACATAACTTTCTTGCAGCCTTGCCCGATCGATAGAACTAAAACCGGTAAATCTAATTGCTGGGTGCAGAGCTAGCGGAATGATGCCGAGCGAATACGCCGGTTCAAAAACTTCATATCCAAAATCTGGGGAGGTGGATATGAGTATCTGTCCCGATCTAAGCGAATCGGTCTGGACAAGTCTTTGCACCAGAGCAGCGATTTCTTGACCTGGAATAGCAAACAAAACCAGATCGGCTCCGCTTGCTACGGCTTCGCTAGATCCGATAAATAGGCCTGGCATAAGTTGGCTGACTCGGTCTGCTCGTTCATCATTACTGGTGGCAATTGCCAATACCCTGTGGCCGGCATCAGCTAGAGCCTTAGCTAAGGCAAGGCCAACCGGACCTGCGCCAATTACAGAGCAGGTTAGCCTTGGATTCTCCTTCACGCGGGCACCGCACCATCTTTAGGTCCAGAATCGCTCGGTAAGCGGCAAATAGCCTGCACCACAAAAGCCGCAATGAGTAGGCCAATCGCAATCAGCCCCGCGCTCAGGTTAGGTCCGATAGCCTCGACAGCAATTACCGGTGCACTAAATAACTGAATTAGAACGCCGGCGTGCCAACCGATGAACATGGCTGCCGCTAACGCTGAGGCCTTGGCCAGTAAAAGAACCCGAACCGCGTAGAAGGGATCCACAGGGACTGGACGCTTTACCGATCCGTCTTTAGCCTCAAGTAATTTCTTGAGCGCTTTTTTGTAACGCCAGATTGGTATTGCCAGGGCCAGCAAGACGGCGCTGGCCACTACGAGCGAAAAACTGATCGTTAGCGGGCTAACTGGAATGCGCAAGCCGTTGCCAACTGCCCAGTTAGAGTACCCGACGCCGAGTAGGCCTGCCACTACAAAAACTATTAGAAGATTGAGGACGCTGATGGGTTTCACTTGAGCTTCACCTGATCGGCAAAAATGTAGGCAAGCTTGGCAATTTTTCCAACGCCTGGTAACTCAGCATCCTGATTCATCTCATACCAGGGAACTATGACAAAGGCACGATTAGCTGCCTGCGGATGAGGAATTGTGAGTTTCTCGGAACGATAATTCAGTTCGCCAAACTTGATGATATCGATATCGATGTTTCTATTTCCCCAGCGTTCACGCTTTTTTCTTCCAAGTTTTATTTCTATGTTTTGTAAAACATTGAGCAATTGCTCGGGTTTGTATTCAGTAGAAATCTCCGCAACGCAATTTAGATATCTAGGCTTAGTTGAGTCAACTCCAGAGAGAGTAAGCGCTTTTGATTCATAAATACCTGATGTGTCAATCAGCTCAATTTTTTCATCCGTTGAAAGATGCGCTAGCGCTAAAACAATCCAGCGTCTACGATTTCCTAAATTGCTTCCAAGAGCTAAAACAACACGGTTAGCCACGTTTAGCCTTCACCGTTACCGACACGTCATTGAATTCAAAAGGTATTGGAGCACTTGGTTTATGCACTGTTACTTTAGCTTTCTGCACAATGCCGCCCGAAAAATTTAGACAGTAATCCAAAAGTCGTTGTGCCAGGGTCTCTAAAAGATCAACCGGCTCCGCCTTGGTTAGCTCAACCAGACCTTTGGCCAAGTCACCGTAGTGTACAGTCTTCGCCAAGTCATCACTGAAAACAGCCTTGTCTGCATCAAACCAAACACTGGCATCAATGTAAAAATCCTGTCCGTTCTGCCTTTCAAAATCGAATACCCCGTGATGAGCGAACACTCTCAACCCGGTGATTGTTATTTTGTGCCGCATGGTTCAATTCTGTCTTATTCTGCTTCGCGTAGCGCTGCAACCACATTGATGGCATCGAGGGTAGCCATCACGTTATGCACCCTTACACCCCAGATCTTTCTCTGCAGTAGCAGTGCGGTTAGCACCGCAGTGGCAACATCGCGGCGTTCATTACTGACCGTGACCACATCCTCAGCCAAAACCCCTGCGATAAAGCGTTTGCGGGATGCCCCGACCAAAATCGGTAATCCCAGCTTCTCCAGTTCATCCAGCCTTGCCACCAGTTCCCAGTTCTGCTGCATGTCCTTGGCAAATCCCAAGCCAGGGTCAATCACTATCTTTTCCCGCTTCACCCCAGCGGATATGGCCTTTTCGACCTGCTCTGACAGTTCAGCGGCAACATCCCTGGCAACATCCTGATATTGATTGAGCTGGTCCATCTGATCCGAGAATCCTCGCCAATGTGAAATCACCAGAGTTGCACTGGAGTGCGCCGCCACCCGAAACATTTCTGGGTCAGCTAAGCCTCCGGAAACATCGTTGATGATGCTCGCTCCAGCAGCAACCGCTAGCCTTGCCGTCTCGGAGTTCATGGTGTCGATACTGATTTCAGCCAGTTTCAACTTGGCAATCTCGGCGACGATTGGTAACACGCGGTTCTGCTCTTCAGTCAAATCGACTCTGGCCGCACCTGGTCTAGTGGACTCGCCGCCAACATCAATGATGTCTGCCCCGCTGATTGCCAACAGCTTGGCCTGATCCAACGCTTTATCAAAAGTGTTATAGAGATTGCCGTCTGAAAATGAATCTGGGGTGAGGTTCAGCACACCCATTATTTTTGGTCGATGAAATTTCATTTAGCAATCAGTGCCATCACTTCGGCGCGATTAGCCGCCTCTGAATATAAACCGCGAGTTGCCACCGTAACGGTGTTAGCTTCCGGTTGCCTTGCCCCTCTTGAAGCCACACAGTGGTGTCTGGCTTGGATAACCACAACAACACCTTTGGTCTGCAATCCTGTTTCTAGAGCATCGGCAATTTGAGCAGTTAGATTCTCCTGCAGTTGCGGTCTTGCTGATAACACCTCAACCAGTTTTGGTAATCGCCCCAAACCTAACACCCGATCGCCAGGTAGATAGGCGATGTGGGCAACGCCGGTGAACGGAAGCAGATGGTGCTCACAGATGCTGACTAATTCGATGTCCTTGAGAATTACCACATCGGTATGTTCGGCAGGAAAAGTTTCTGAAATCACACTCAGCGGATCGATGCCGATACCCGAGAAAAATCCAGCGTAAGCATCCGAGACTTTTTGCGGGGTAGCCAAAAGCTCTGCCCGATTCGGATCTTCACCGATGGCTAACAAAAGCTCAGTTACCGCTTTTTTCACTCTCTCGGCATCAACCACAATTAGCTCTTCTTAGATTTTTTTGGAATAGCGATTGGACCTTGTTTTGGCTTTGGTCGAGTCGACTTAGATAACCACTGCTTGCGCTTAGGAAGTTTCTTAACCGGTTTGAAGATCTTGGCAATCTCGTCACCGTTTAGGGTCTCGCGTTCCATCAGCTCTTTTGCCATGGTGTCCAGCACCTTACGGTTTAGATTCAGCGCCTTGTATGCCTCGTCGTGAGCTGAATCTAAGATGGCTCGAATTTCCTTGTCAATAATCTCGGCGGTCAGATCGCTGTATTCCTTAGTCTGAGCCATGTCTCGCCCAATAAATACCTCGCCTGCTCTGCCGAAAGCGACTGAACCAACTGTTGAGCTCATGCCATACTGCATAACCATCGCCCTAGCAATCGAAGTGGCCTTTTCAAAGTCATTTGATGCCCCGGTGGTTGGGTCTCCGTAGACGATTTCTTCCGCGACACGACCGCCCATCGCATAGGCAATCTGGTCAAGCAGTTGGTTACGGGTGACCGAGTAGCGATCTTCCAGCGGTAGCACCATGGTGTAACCGAGCGCTCTGCCGCGTGGCAAAATCGTCACCTTAGACACCGGATCACTGTGATTCAGCGACGCAGCAACAAGTGCGTGTCCGGCCTCGTGGTAAGCGGTGTTTAGGCGCTCCGACTCCTGCATCAGGCGACCCTTCTTAGCCGGGCCACCAATCACACGGTCGATAGCCTCATCCAAAATTTCATTGGTGATCTGCTTGGCATTATTCCTAGCCGTTAGCAGTGCCGCCTCATTTAGAACGTTTGCCAAATCTGCTCCAGTAAAGCCGGGGGTCCTCCGAGCCACGAGAGCAAGGTCAACGTTTTCGGCTACCGGTTTGCCCTTGGAGTGGACTTTTAGAATCTGCTCACGGCCATTTAGATCTGGCGCTGAAACACCTACTTGACGATCGAATCTACCTGGACGAAGTAGCGCTGGGTCAAGGATGTCTGGGCGGTTTGTGGCAGCAATCAGAATCACGTTGGTCTTTGAATCAAAGCCGTCCATCTCCACCAAAAGCTGGTTTAGCGTCTGCTCGCGCTCATCATTACCGCCTCCGATACCGGCACCGCGGTGACGACCGACAGCATCGATTTCATCAACAAAGATGATAGCCGGAGCGGCTTGTTTAGCTTGCTCGAAAAGATCACGAACACGCGAAGCACCGACACCGACAAACATTTCAACAAAGTCAGAACCGGAGATGGTAAAGAAAGGCACTCCCGCTTCACCAGCAACAGCTTTAGCCAAAAGTGTCTTACCGGTTCCCGGTGGGCCGTATAACAAAACACCGCGTGGGATTTTTGCTCCAACTGCTTGGAATTTTTGTGGTTCCTTCAAAAATTCTTTTATCTCTTGAAGTTCTTCAATGGCTTCATCAACACCGGCCACATCAGCAAACATGACTTTAGGCATGTCCTTGTTGTATAGCTTGGCTCTTGACTTACCAAACTGCATGGCGCGATTATTTGATCCTTGCGCACTTGAGAGCATGAAGTAGAACAGGGCAAAAATAAGCAGGAACGGCAAAATGCTAAATAGTAGTTGCAGATACCAGGGGGTGTTATTGACCTGATCGTTATAGCCTTCGCTGATGGTCGCTTCGGAAATAACTTTCACAACATCCGCACCGCGCGGTGCCACATAGAAGAATTGAATTTTTTCGCCGAGCACAGTGTCAGCTGACTTCAGCGTGACGTCAACGCGCTGCTCGTTTTCAATGATTAAGACCTTTTTTGCAAGACCGTCTTTGAGCACACTCAGCCCAACATAGGTGTCTACCTGCTTGAAGCCGGAGGTATTGATGCTACCGAAACCAAATCCGACCACGAATAGTGCAAGAAGAATCCAAATCGCTGGACCGCGGAAGATTTTGCGTGATTTCATAGAGGCTTAGCCCCGACCTTTCGTGAGATTCCCAATCAACCTCTAGGCTACCTGCCCAGCAGGGCCTAGAAAACACCTGTTCGCAGAGAGATTAACTAGTTTGAGTAGACATGCGGGCTAAGTACCCCGACATCCTTGAGGGTCCGATACTTTTCCGCGTAATCAAGGCCGTAACCGACCACAAATTCGTTCGGGATGTCAAAGCCTACGATTTTGACTTCGACTTCCACCTTGGCCGCCTCAGGTTTACGCAACAGGGCAACAATCTCAACCGAAGCTGCCCCGCGGGCAGCTAGATTCGAAGCCAACCAGGACAGGGTTAGCCCTGAATCGATAATGTCCTCAACGATGATTACGTGGCGACCTAAAACATCGGTATCTAAATCCTTCAGAATTCTGACCACACCGGATGACTGGGTTCCGGATCCATAAGAGGAAACCGCCATCCAGTCCATTGAGACCGGTAGCTGAATCGCCCTGGACAGATCTGCCATGAACATTACTGCACCTTTTAGCACACCGACCAGAAGAACGTCTTTACCTTTATATAAAGTGTCTATTTCTTTAGCCATTTCGCTAACTCGATTAGCTATCTGTTCCTTGGTGACTAAAACCTTAGTTATGTCGTCTTTGACTTGCTCTAGGTCCACTTAGCATGCTCCTGTTTTTATTGTCTTAGTGCTCTTAAGGCTAATCTGGTTGCCCTTTCGTATAACTCTAACGCCTGGCAGGGTAAGGGGCTTCTGCCCATGCCAGTTGGTTGCCAACTTAGTAACTGCCTCTATTGCTACCCGACTCGGTTCCACCGAAAGCAGGCTAAGCGCTTTCAGCACCACTCGGTTGCCTAGCGCAACCGGGGCCTTAGCTAAAGCATCGGCATCGATAACAATTTCGGTTGCTAAAACTTGAACAATTTTTTTGAAAAGCTTTTCCGCCTGTTGATCAAGATAGCTGGCATCCTCTTGAAGAATCTGAGCGGTTCTGCCAAGCGCTTCGCTTACTCCAGGACCTAATTCCTTTTCAAGTACCGGCAAAACTTTCTTTCTCACTTTCACGCGAGAGAACTTAGTGTCTCTGTTTTGCGGATCAACCCAATATTTAATACCGCTATCGCGACAAAACCCAACAGTGCTTTCTCGGCGAATGCTTAAAAGTGGTCGAAGATATTTGCCGTCTGAACTAAACGCCGCCATTCCGGAGAGTGATTTTGTGCCGGAACCTCTAGCTAGACCCAACAGAACGGTTTCCGCCTGATCATCAAGAGTATGCCCGAGCATGGTAACTACAGCTTTGTTTCTTCTAGCAAAATCATCGAGGGCGAGATACCTGGCCTCACGGGCAGCGGCTTCTAGACCTGTTTTATTTTTGTTTACGGTTACCGAAATAACCTCCACTAAATCAGCTCCAAGTTTGCCAACTAGTTTGGCGGTTTTTTCGGCAACTTCGGCAGACCCTTTCTGCAAATTGTGATTGATAATCACAACGGCAATTTTGATATTTGCCCGTTTGCCCTCAAAGATTGCTGCGGCGGCAAGCGCAAGAGAGTCTGGCCCGCCAGAACAGGCAACCGCAACGGTACCTTTTGTGATCTGATTAGCCTGCCAGCTTTCACGAACAGAGCGGCGAACATCCGCAATCGCCGGAGTGAGCCTAACTCGCGTTGACACGGGCAACCTTTCGCTAATCTTGATACATAAAGCCTATTTAGGAGAAACATGTCTATTGACGCCATCATCGAGATTCCTCGCGGCAGCAGAAACAAGTATGAAGTGGACCACGAGAGCGGCCGAGTAAGGCTAGACCGCGTGCTTTTCACGCCCTTTGTTTACCCAGTTGACTACGGCTACTTCGATAACACCCTGGGTGGCGATGGCGATCCGCTTGATGCACTGGTCCTGCTTGAGTTTCCGGTCTATCCAGGAGTGGTTGTTGAGGTTAGACCGGTAGCGGTTCTGCCAATGGAGGACGATGGCGGAATCGACGAAAAGATTCTCTGTGTGCCAGCAAAAGACAAAAGATGGCAGCACATCCAGGATCTCTCTGATGTACCCGAGCAGATCAAAAATGAATTAGAGCACTTCTTCACCCACTACAAAGACCTAGAACCTGGCAAGTGGGTCAAGGTTGGCTCTTGGGCTGGTAAGGACGCAGCGCAAAAACTTATTGATGAGGCGCTAGAGAGATTTAAAGCTCAGGGCGGGCACCAATAGTAGTTACCGCTAAAGCGGCATTAGCTATACCGGCGTTGATTGCATGATGCAGACTCTGGCCGCTAGCAAGCTGAGCTAAAACAGTTCCAGAGAAGGAATCTCCCGCACCGGTTGGATCAATTGCCTGCACCCCTATAACTGGAAAACTGTCAGCAAGCTTTCCATCTTGGTAAAGTTCAACTTGGGCCGAACCTTTTTTCACAATCGTTGTTTTACTAGCAGCCCCGAGTAATTCATATTCATCTTCATTCGGAAGCAATATGTCAGCGTGCTTTATCGCACTTTTGAAATTTGCAATTCCATAGTCTTCGATGAAACCAGCCGATCCAGGATCAACCATGACTGTAATCCCGAGCTCCTTCACCCGCAGCAAAAAAGTGTTGATAATCTCAACATCGTTTTCAAATATTGAATAGCCACTTAGAAAAACAAACCCAAACTCTTCTAGCTGATGATTGGTAATAGCAGCGAAGTCCAGCTCCTGATTAGCTCCACGATCGGTATACATCGTTCTTGAAGCGCCTTCGACCAGGGAAACCAGTGTGCCGGTTTCTCTGCTGCTTTTCTGCAAAGAGACTTTAACCCTGTAGTGATCAAACTGTTGCTTGACCCGGTCGACATCCCGAGCGTTTACGCAACCCAGAAACGTGACATCCGCGCCAGCGTATGCTGCCCAACTAGCGATGTTTCCAGCAGAGCCGCCTAATGTGTGGTTAATCTGTGCGGCAGTATCGGTATTTGGTCTAGTTTTTCCCTTGGGGACAACGATGACATCGTCGATAACATCGCCAATAACCAAAACCTTCATTAGTTAATTGCCGCCCAGGCCTTAGCAATTTTGGCGGCTAACGAAACATTGTTTCTGGCCAAATCCAGATTGACTTCCAAGGACTTGCCCTTTGATTGCTCAACAATGAAGCCGAGAAGAAACGGCGTCACCGCCTTGCCGGTTATGCCTGCTTTTTCAGCGGCTTTGAAGGCGATATCTAAAACTCGATCGTGCTCAGCAGGATCCCACTGCTTCTGTTCTGGAATAGGGTTAGCCAGCACAATACCCTGACCGGCACCTAGCTGATCTTGGGATCTCATCACCTGGGCAACTTCCTCAGCTGAATCAACCGACCAGTCCAACTGATAACCCGATTTGGTCAGCCAAAAAGCTGGAAACTCTTTAGTCTGCCAGCCAAGCACTGTGACACTCAGGGTTTCAAGTCTTTCAAGGGTAGCTGGGATGTCCAATACCGATTTGACTCCGGCGGCAACGACGGTGATCGGGGTGTTTGCCAAAACGGTTAGGTCGGCTGATTCGTCAAAGCTGAAGTTGGCGCCACGGTGCACACCGCCTAGACCACCGGTAGCGAAAACCCTGATTCCAGCAAGGCTAGCGAGGTGGGCGGTAGCTGCAACTGTGGTTGCTCCGCTTTTTTTAGCCGCTGCCAAAATTGGGATGTCTCGAACCGAGGCTTTAGCAAGGTCTTCATTAGCTATGCGCTCAACACCAATCTCATCTAAACCAATATTTGGAACACCATCCAGGATCGCAATAGTTGCTGGCACCACACCCTGGCTTCGAAGAATTTCTTCGAACTCCTTTGCCGCTTCTAAGTTTCTAGGTCTGGGTAAGCCATGGGAGATAATCGTTGACTCGAGGGCAACTACCGGAAGGTTGTTATCGAGTGCTTTGCGAACTTCATCAGAAAGTTTAAGTTCAGTCATGTTCCTAATGTTACAGGTAGCATCAGAACATGATTAGTCCAGCAGGGTATCTAAGAGGTGTGCTCCACCCCGAGGCTTACCACGGGCAAAGTAAGCGTGATGGCTTCTTTGAAGGCTGGTACGTAAAACTGGTTTCTGAAGATTTGAGCCAACGCTGGGCAGTTATTCCAGGAATCTTTAAAGGCATCGATAAAGCTGATAGCCGAGAGCGTGAAGATAACTATGAAGCGTTTATCCAAGTACTTGATGGCTCAACCGGCAGATCCTGGTTTTATCCATTTCCAACTAATTCATTTAGCGCTGCTGCAGATAAATTCGAAGTTGAAATTGGCGATAACTTTTTCTCCGCAAAAGAGATTCGACTGAATCTTCCAGAACTAAAAGGAACTATCCGTATCACCTCCCCACTAAGGCCATGGCCGGTAACATTCAAAAGTCCAGGCATCATGGGTTGGTACGGGTTCGTGCCATTCATGGAATGCTTTCACGGCATCGTAAGTTTCGGTCATAGTCTCGATGGACAACTTGAGGTTGAAGGAAAAACAAAATCTTTCGCAGCTGGTAAAGGATACATAGAAACAGATTGGGGTAAGTCTTTCCCGGCAGGTTACATCTGGATGCAAACCAACCATTTTGATTTCAACGAGGAGACATCGCTAATAGCATCAGCTGCGATTATTCCGTGGCTTGGTAAAAGTTTCAGAGGATTCATCATCGGCTTACAGCACGAGGGAAAACTATATAAATGGACCACATATAACTCGGCTAAAGAACTAAAACTTGAACTAACCGACCAGGAAGTGATTTGGCATGTAACTGGTCCGGACGGAACCCTAGAAATAGCGGCTAGAAGGGTAAGGGGAGGATTACTTCACGCACCTTTGAAAAAAGACATGCATCGCCGAGTCGAAGAAACTATGGACTCATCGGTTCAACTAAAACTAATAAACCCAAGCGGAGAAATCATCTGCCAGGGAACTGGTAACGCTGCAGCCCTTGAAGTATTTGGTGAATTAGATCGGCTGCTCGCTTACTAACCTTTCGGTTAGATTCCGCCACCGCCACCGCCACCGCTGCCACCGCCGGATGAACCACCGCCGGATGAACCACCGGTTGAGGACGAAGCTAGTGAGGCAGATAGTGCTGAACCGAGCGAATCTAAACTCTTGGTTAGTTGTGGGGTGCCAACAAACCAGATTGGGGCAGTGGTCGTGGCGTATAAATCAGTTAGCACCTTGCCCCACTGCTCTTGTAGCCCTAACAAAATGGCCCAGGGCAAAATCTTTTCGTAGAGTTTCAACACCTGCTTTCCCTTTAGTTCCGATGGCTTAAGCGATGCCCCTTTAGGTGATTGAAGGAATTCCAATCGATCCTTTTCGGCTAATTCGATATACATCTGAAGGCCGGCAAGTGTTGCCATAACTTCACTGCCTTTAGCGCTGTGGGCTCGTTTAGAGACCAGCAGCCAATACAAAATTGCAAATGGGGCAAAGGAAATAAGCGGTGCTGCTACAAAGCCTGCGTCAGCAACTGAATCCAACATGACCGATACCGTGATCCAAAAAGCAAACACAACTAATGCGGCTAGGAAGACTAGAGCTGGCAGACCAAGCGCTCGTTTCAGAAAGTAGCCGGAACTATTTACCAGTTTGCGCTCCCACGATATGTGCGTCTCGATGCTTTCTGCTATTTCGCTTAGCTTTTTGTCTTTGGCTGAAGGTCCGATGACAACTTGCTCTCCGGCTTTGGTTAGGCCGAGCAGTTTTAGCAAACCGGTTTTGTCTGTGGCATTCTGCGTTCTCCGCAAAACAAAATCGTCCTTCTTAGCTCCAGCCTGAATTTCTAATTCGCCTTCAACCGCACGCTCAACTATAAGAGCTTGAATCAGATTTCCGGTCTTACCCGAAACCAATGCGCTGGTTAGTAATCCTGGTTCGTCGGTTGGTTGATAAATCGGAACTACGAAAGCTTTTTTACCCTGCGCTCGAATCACAAAGAACCTGAAGTAGATTGCCCAAAGCAGAATGCCAACCACTAGTGCAAGTGCAAACCAGAATAGGTTCATCGGTAAAGTTCCAGCTACCTGAGGGCCAGCGGTATTTGCAACACCTGGGGCAAAAGGCAACACCACGGTTAACGTCTCTAAAGCAGCGAGATTGCTGGCGCTAAAACTAATTTCCCCAGCTGAGGTTTGCTTTGAATCACAGCTTCTTGTTGAGCCAGCCAGACCTTGATAACAGGAGATGTTAGACACGGAAAGCGCTGCCGCGAGTTTGCTGTCAAGGGTGATACTTGCGGTAACTTTACCGAAGCCCTGTTGCCAACCATTACCATTTACATCCCAATAAAATTCGTCAAAACCTGAACTGGCCTCGTAGTCTTTGATAACCCAAGCTTGCGAATACTTGATTACGTAGGTTTGTCTGCCGTAAACGTAGGAATCATCGCTGGCTTTGATTGCAAGCGAAACAACGTCACCTTCTCTGGTCTGCTCATACTCTCTAGCCTTTCCAGTCTCATCAGTAACAGAGATGATGTTGATAAATCCAGGGAATTCTGAATAGCTCCATGAAGGTATGTCTCTTCTTATTCCACGGTTCTGATCAAAATCAGGAAAGAGCGCGACCAGAGTTTCCGTAACAACCATTTCCGGTCGGTTATCCGCTGATTCGTTCAAACTGATTTCATACCGAGCATCAAATGATTCAAAACTGAAATCATCAACATCCGCGTTAGCGCTGGCCGGTAGTAAAAGGAGAGCTAGCAACGAGATCAAAAAGAGTTTATAAATACGCCTCACTTGCCAAGACTAAACCTAAAACCTTAGGTTTTGGTCATTGCCTAGGTAACCGGCAGGCTGGAGTCCCACCTGGTAACTTATGGCGATACTTCGCAGTTAGAAAATAGATGAAACTGGCAAGCTGACTAAAACCGGGCAGTAGCGCTACTCTGCCAATAAATCGATAAGCGGGGTTAGCTTGCAGTTGCAGTAGTTTTGCCACCGCACGGTGACCAGCAAAGAGTTGCCCTTCAAAGAACAACTGCACCTTTGCCGAAGCTTGAGCTTGGGTCAGGCCGTAATCTTCTAGTTTGAGGTATTGCCAGGGCTCAGCAACTACTTCAAGTGAGCTGTGCTTAACAATAAAATTTGCCGAGGAGGTGCAGAAACTGCAATCTCCATCAAAGATAAGTAGTGGTTTTTCACTCGGCACATACCAAGCCTAACCTTGAGCGAGTATCTAAATTGTTCCTTTATCCAAGCCTGAAAGGACATCCTTCGCTCTTACGCGAAGCTCAGGTAAGTCAGATAAACGCTTTATACCGTTGATTTGCTGAGCCATCCGATGATTACTTCTAAACACATCCGCATTTCGATCCAGAAAATCCCAGTAGAGAGTGGTGAACGGGCAGGCGTTATCGCCAACTCGTAGTTTTGGATCATAAACACAACCCTTGCAGTACTCGGTCATGCGATTGATGTATGCACCACCGGCAGCATACGGTTTTGTCATTAGTCGTCCGCTATCGGCATGGACCCCCATGCCAATCACATTCGGCACCATCACCCACTCCGCGGCATCAATAAAGTTCTGCCGCATCCAATCCAAAAACTGCTGCGGGTTTGTTCCAGTTATCAGAGCCAGATTGCTCAGAATCATCAACCGAGGAATGTGGTGAGTCCAAGCTCTCTTCTCAACGTCAGCTACCACACTGGAAACGCAATTCATTTTTGTCTGTTTGGAATCTACAAAAAGTGGCAGTATCTTCCGCGTAGCATTCATACCATTTAGCTCGCGGTACTCTTCACCCAGAAACCAGTACATGCCATTGACATATTCCCGCCAGCCAATTACCTGCCTTACAAAGGCCTCAACAGATTGGATTGGAATACCGCCCCTGTCGTATTGGTCCACAGCGGCCGCTACCACCTCACTAGCATGCAGTAATCCGTTATTGAGGTAAGGGCTTAGGAGCGAATGGTGCAGCGTCCAGCTTTGGTTAGTGCTGGCATCTTCGTATGGCCCAAAGCCCGCAAGGTTTTTGGTAACAAAGTGCTTCAACGCTTTCAAAGCATCGGCTCTAGTTGTTGCCCAGGTTTCACTGGGTTTAATTGCCAATTGCTTGGCGACAACCTGATCTATCTCGTCGCGCTTGAAAGTTAGCGGCTCTGGAAACTCATAGTTCTTCGGTGGACCAAGACGATTCTCTTTATCGAAATTCCACTGTCCGCCAATTGGCTTACCGTCTTCGACCAGCAGTCCGAGGCGTTGTCTTTGGAGCCTATAGAAATTCTCCATGACAAAGCTTTTTTGTTTGCTAGCCCAATCAAAAAAAAGTGGTCGCGGAGTCAAAAAGAAATCGTTTGGCACAAATTTGACGCCGTATTTTGCTAACTGAGCAGACTGTTTGAATGAGCTGGGCTCGGCTGAGTAAATTGGAAGGTCAAGATCTAAACTTTTCAAGCCGTCAATAGTTGTTTTAGCCTGTATGTATATAACTTGATAGCCAGAATCTTCTAGCTCTTTAGCGAAGTGCCTTGCCGATGAGATTAGAAAAAATAATCTCTCTTTGTGCCAATCTGACCCTGTGGTCATACGTTGACTTTCAACAAGAACGATTAAATCTTTTTCTTTATCGGCTTTGGCTAAAACTCCATGTTTGCGATTCAAATGATCAAAGGCAACATATAAAATGCGCTCAATCATGATTTTCTACACTTTTCAGAGCAGTATTTTACGTTCTCCCAATCCTTAGCCCACTTCTTACGCCACTCAAACTCCAAAGAGCATTTGATGCAAATCTTTGGCGGAAATCCATTCTTAGTTTGGGCTTTTCTGGGCATAACTAAAGGTTAGTCCAGGGTCTTAGTCAAATTTGGATGGTTTTAGTCGGGCTGAGTTAAGGCTTTAATGACAATGAGCTCAATCAGCGAATTCCAAGCTTCTGGATCCATGGGGTTTTCAACTACATCATCAACAATCCTGCCCAGAGTGTAGGCCTGAATAAGGACAGCCCCTGCTCTCGGATCAAAGTCTCCATTAAACCAGCCGCGAGCTTGGGCCTCGCGGAATTGTTCGGTGAATTGGTCGGTTAACTGGCTCTGAATTTTACCCAGTGCAATTCGAAACTTCTCGTTCTTTTCAGCCATAGCCAAAATTCTGGCCCGCTCAAATCTATTTGTTTTACGAGCCGGGTCTTGGGTTAGCTGCGTGACCGCCCTTAGACCGGATAGAAGCTCCTGCTTGGTTTTGCTGTTTTGAACCAATTCGCTGAGTACCGCTGCACTTTTCTCAACATATCTTGAGTATCTGACCACGTAGGCGTCGGCGATCAAATCACCGATTGAATCCCAGAAATGGTAAAGCGAGCCCCTAGCGATACCCGTTCTTCTTAGAATCTCAGATGCTGAAACATCTTTCTCAGGCAACTCATCGAGCATTTCAACAGCCGTGCTTAGAAGGCGAGAGCGGGTTTCATGCTCAGTATTCTTCACCCACCCATGCTAGCAATTGATTAATCAAAATCGATTCTTCTGTCCAGAGCCTCAAGCCCACAACACCAGTAAACATAAGGAAATTAGGTCCGTTACCAACTTGGAAGCCAACTGGCCTTGTATATTGGCCCTAGAAATTGAACTTGTCGAGAGGTCGGAGATGGTGGCAGTGAAAGCCGAATCCAGGGCCAGATTAGTGCTTAAAATCGGCTCTTTCGTTTTTGGATTGAGCGCACTGGCTTTAGTGCTTACCCCTCAATTCTTTAATTATTTGCTAGGGATGACTAGCACCCCGGAGCTTGACTGGTCGATGCGAATGATTGGAATCACTCTAATCGCACTCGCTGGAAACATGCTGTCCGTGTCAACCCGAGGTAAAGCTGACACAGTGATTTTCTCAGCCAAAGTTATGCTGCTGAGTGCGTTCGCACTGGGAGTGCTTACCCTACTCATTCCGGTACCACTGAACTGGTTTACCATCAGCTATGCAATTGTGGGTTTTAGCTTTTCTGCTGCTTATGGCTGGGCTTTGTCTTCAAAGTAATTATTGCGGCTGATACATCTGATCAACTATCCGACGCTGACTAATTTCTAAAATTACATCTTCACCGCGACGGTAGATGGAATCCCGTCTATTCGGGTAGCCAACTGTAAGAGCCACACGCACATAGAAAGCTCCCCTAACTTTCTTTATTCGGTATCTAGGCCGCTCAGACTGGTTCGCATAGTCAACGCCCGTTAGGAGTTCACCTGCGGAATTGAGATAATCAATTCGCATTCCCGAAACACCATTCATGCCAGCTGAGTCACATAGAACTTCATTCTTGATGCCAATCTGGCACTCAATTGGAAAACTTGGAAGTTTATTAAAACTTGCAGTAACCGGATCGCTCAATTCGCTCCATGAATCTGACCAAGTAGTGCGAGTTTGCTTTGCAAAGCGGAAACTGAAGACTTTGCCATTTACATCTTCATTAGCTTGAACCTGCACAATAAAACGTTGACCAGGAAATATTCTTGTCATTTGACCATCTGATCTATATATTCGCCAAACTGATTCAGGCTCTCGGTTTGGAACATCGAATTCGATTTGTTCATAACTTGCATACTTAACTGTTATGCCAGATGGCTTTGCTGGCCTAGGTGGTAGGAAGGTGTAACCCATAGTTTCTAATTGCCCCAGCGTATCGCCCTGACAATCTGAACTTGATTTAGCCCAAATTTGAAAAACTCTAGGTTCCAAAGATAGCTGTTCCGGTGTGAAGGCTGTATCGGAGGTGCAGTGCAAAATGTATTCCGACTCATATCTGTATTGGTAGCTGAGGGCACCTTCTACTGGCTCCCATCGAAAAGTTGGGATTCCTAGATCGGAGTAATTCACCACTGCTTCCATAGTTCTTTTTACATTCTGCGGATTAAAAGAAATTACCTCTGAGGCAGGTCCTAATCTTGAATCTTTACCAACAAATCTGAAAGTACCGGTAACGGTAGTTCGATAGTGCGGAGATGAGCAGGTAAATGTGGTGTCGAGATAAGTCTTGTTTCTTATCCCACGACAGCCTGCCATTTCACCGTTATCAAATTCGAAAACCCCTGAATACTCGGCGTATTCAGGATCCCACCAAGGTTTATAGCTCCACAGCGAGTCAGTAATGGGATCTAAATTACCCAGATCCAAATAGAACTCTTGGGCGAATGACCAGCCTCTGATAACCGTCGGCTTAGGGGCTTCGACCTCATTGACCACCATAGCGATTGTCGGTTGAGAGAGCCTACCAAATCTACTGATTTGAACTGCAACGCTCTGATTATCAAACCCTTGATAGGTAAATCCAGAACTAACATTTCTGGCAACAACTTTTGAATTGATGATCACATCAGCGGGTCCGTTCGGCCACTCAACCGTAATCTGCCTATTGTTCTGGATGATTGATGGAGCCCCTAGCAATCCGCCATTGATCCAACGTTTGGTCAAACTAACAGCCGCCTCGGCATTGACTATTCCGGCCCCAGTGAAATATTGCTGATCGAAAGTTGAATCAATGATGTTGTTGCAATTCCAAACTTGCGTTTCTGCATCTTTGTTGCACTCATCCCAAACTTTTGCTTTTTCCTCTATTGGCTTGGTGGCCGTTGATTGAATGATTGCTTGGACTTGCGCTGGTGTTAGATCTGGCTTGAGCTGCAAAATGAGTGCTGCAACACCGGCAACAATTGGCGCGGCTGATGATGTTCCGCCAAATCCATTGGATGCGGCAAAAGCGTCGTAGGCGGAAGTATCGATGCCCGGCGCCATGATGTCATGGTTAGGTCCGTAACTTGAGCTCCAACCAAGAGTCGCTACTCTGCCGCCATCTGGATTAGATGCACCGACGGCTAATAATCCCGCGATTGGATAAACGCCTAATGAGTTTTCTCTAGTTTTTCCAACCAAACAATAAGGGTTCAGGCCGTAGCTTGAATATGGCCCGCAGCCAGAATTTCCCATTGAAGTGACAACAGTGACACCTTTGCTAATAGCTGCTGCAAATACAGCGAGCATGTAAGGTTCTGGCATACCGGCAATACTTAGGCTTATCACCTGCGCGCCTGATTCGACAGCCCAAGAGACTGCTTTACGCATCGCCTCCCATTCACAGCCGTTTCGTGAACAGACCCGAGCAATAAGAAGCGAGGCGTTTGGAGCAATACCTCCAATTCCAACTGAGGACTCGTAATCAGAGGCAACGGTTGAAGCTACCATGGTTCCATGTTCACCCTGCATAAATTGACCCGGGATGAAGTCTTTATAAGCGATAACCTTGTTTCTTAGGCCGGTCGCATACTGGGCGAGACCATCATCTAAAATTGCGACTTTCACGCCCAGTCCAGTTGCGCCGAGCTGATGGGCCTGCTCGGCACGAACCTGTCGGTAGCTCCATTCATTGTGTGAGGCAAAAGATCCGTAATCTGGCCAATAGTAGTAGTCGTCCGACTGGGCAGGGGAAACTGCGGCAGTAGTAATACCCAAAACCGCTAATAGAAATGCTGCTACGGCCTTCATGTTTCAACTTTAGTTTCAAGCAATCTAACTCTCCGATTTCTTGTCTGAATTGGTATCTGTTCTAAACTTGTGCAATGGCTTATGACGCGGTGATCATCGGTGGTGGACACAATGGCCTTGTCTGCGCAGGTTATCTGGCAAAAGCTGGGCTAAAGGTTTTGGTTTTAGAAAGACTTGACGGCCTAGGTGGTGCGGCAGTATCTGAAAAGCCCTTCCCCGGTGTGGAGGCCAGGTTATCAAGGTATTCGTATCTCGTTAGCCTTCTCCCTAAGCAGATTATTAGCGATCTTGGGCTAGAGATAACTCTTGCACCGAGACGTTACGGATCATACACACCTGAACCTGGGGGCACTCAGGGATTGCTGATTGATAAGCAGGATTCACAAGTAACCGAACAGTCATTCAAATCGATTTCCGCAGCCGGAGATTATGCGGCTTGGAACGATTTTTATTCAAAAACTGAAGATCTGGCGCGGAAATTATTTCCGACCGTCTTGGAACCACTTAGAAGAGAAAGTGAAGTAAAAAAACTTGTTGGGGATGATTGCTGGCAAGAGTTTTTTGAAGAACCAATTGGAAAAACAATTACAGGTACTTTCGATTCAGATCTAGTAAAGGGTGTTGTGTTGACAGATGCTCTGATAGGGACTTTTGCCCCAAACCAAGACATTTCACTTGAAGCCAATAAGTGTTTTCTCTATCACGTTATTGGCAATGAGACCGGTGAGTGGCAGATTCCAGTGGGTGGAATGGGGGCAGTCTCAAAAGCGATGCTGGATAGGGCTTTAGCTTTTGGGGCCGAAGTTAAAACCAATTCTGAAGTCATCGAGATATCAGCGGATCGAGTTATTACTTTTACTGAATCGGGTACGACTCACAAGGTGTCAGCGGATTTTGTTTTAGTAAATGTTGCTGAACCAACCCTGATGCAGTTAGTTGGAGAAAAGCCTGACCATAGCATCCAAGGTGCTCAGGTAAAAGTAAACATGCTACTAAAACGCCTACCAAAGCTGAAATCTGATGTATCACCTGAAAAGGCCTTTGGTGGGACATTTCACATAAATGAAAACTACTCTCAGTTACAGAAAGCCTTTGAAGATGCCCTTCAAGGAAAAATACCAGAACCGCTGCCGCTTG
The DNA here is from genome assembly GCA_964394575.1 of uncultured Rhodoluna sp. Taxonomy (GTDB): domain Bacteria; phylum Actinomycetota; class Actinomycetes; order Actinomycetales; family Microbacteriaceae; genus Rhodoluna. The sequence continues at coordinate 84,090 of CAYMYB010000002.1, forward strand.
AGATTTATTGTCACTCACTTACCGATTCAAGCATTTTAGGAAGGGACCTCCAGGAATCTGGTGCACAAACTCTTACAGCTTTTGCCTTACACACACCGCACTCGCTGCTTCAAGGTAAAGATACTGATGAAATGCGATCACTGCTTGAGGATGCTGTAATCAGATCTATAAATAGTGTGCTAGCGGAAGACATCAGAGACTTATTGTTTAGCGATGCAAACGGTGAGCCTTGTATTGAGACAAAAACAACTTTGGATTTAGAAAATAGCCTCGGGCTTCCAGGCGGTAACATTTTTCACGCTCCGCTAAGTTGGCCATTCGTACCAGACGATGCTGAGCTCAGCACTCCAGAGCAACGCTGGGGTGTGGCAACAGGTATTCCAAAAATCTTTTACTGTGGCTCCACTGCAAGACGCGGAGGTGCAGTTAGCGGTATCGCGGGGCATAATGCTGCGATGGCTGTATTGGAATATAAGAACCAAAAGGGTTAAATAAATAACCCCCTGAAATTCAGGGGGTTACTTATTTTGATTTACCTTAGTTCAAGGAAACCTTGGTGTTTCTGATCTGGACGGAGATCTTTCCACCCTTTGAATCCCAGTTTCCTAGGTTGACCATAGTTGAAGGCCAAGCGCGGTAACGAATTACCTGAATTGCTACCTGGCCGCTAAAGCCCTTAAGAGCGGCTAGAGCAGCCTTCTCCTGGGTCAACTCGGCGGCGGTCTTATTCATCGGCGCAATCTTCTTGAAGTTAGCCGTAGTGAATCCGCCAACCGGGCTAGTGGTCTTCGGGTTCAGCTTCAACTTGTCAATACAGAACTGCTTACCAGCAAAGGTCTTCATCTTCATGGCTGCAGTCTTTTGAGCTGCAGTCTTAGCTGGAAGAGCCTTGGTGGTTCCGAATACCGCAGTACAGGTGTAGTTCTTGCCACCCTTGGTGAAGGTAATTTTCGCTTCAATGTAACCGATGTAAATACCGGTTGCTTGAGAGCCAAGCTTACCTGTCGCCTTATCCCATGAAACTTGGAAGGTGGTGTCGTTGGTAGCAACAAACTTACCCTTGGTTCCAGTGATGCCCTTAGGTGCAGTGTCACCGTCACCTTCAGTTGGGCCTACTTCAGCATTCGGATCTTCAGCAGGGCGGTTTACATCGGTGATGTATACCTTACTTCCCGAGCCACTGGTAACAGTTGTCCTGATCTTTGTTGTCTTACCAGCGGCAAGAGGAACTGAACCAGGAGCAGCTACTGTAGTCCAAGTCTCACCACCATCAGTTGAATACTCAACGACCTTGGTTGCACCTGAGTTAGCGGTTCCGCCACCGAGAACAGATACCGAGGTCTGGTTGACCGGCACATCCTTGGTGTATTGGGTAACTTCTGGATCAAAACCGGTTACGGTCTGTCCGTCGGCTGCTACGTAGCTAACACCAGGAACGGTGCTGTCAGCAAGACGTGCATCATTTGCATCACTAGAAGAACCTGCTGTCAGAGCAGTTCTGGTGATGGTTTGAGTGTATGTCTTAACAACAGTGCCATCAGATGATGTAACAATTGTCTCCAACTTGTTCGCACCCGGTCTTAGCTTCAACTCAGCTGGTGGGGTCACAACCAAACCGTTTAGCTTGTAGGTAACAGTTGCACCATCTACAGTCTTAGTTGCTCCTGCAGACAAGTTAACCGATGTGGTTGATTCACTAACAGTTGAACTGTAAGAAGCGACATTCGCATCGAATGAAGGACTTGAGCTAACACCATCAATTGTTGGCAAGCCAGTCAAAGTTGCGTCCTTAGCCGCAGCGGTCTTGTTGATTGTCATGGTGTAGGTCTTCTTTGTCGTTCCATCTGGAGCGGTTACCTCAACTGTTACAACGTTTGCACCATCAACTAGGTTTAGGTCACCAGGGCCAGTAACAACGGATCCACCCTGCTTCACAACAACAGTTGAGTTAGCCTGTGAGGTTTCAACTGATGGGAATGGGTAAGTGGTAACTGTGCTACCTACGTTGGCGCTGTAGCTAGTTGTCGAAGATGCGAACTCTGGAGTCAGAGTGTTCTGACCAAAGCTCAAACTCTTCAAGGTTGCATCAGCTGTGGTGTTTACCTTAGTTATGTTGAAGGTGTATGTCTTCTTTGCACCGCTAGGTGAGGTTACTTCGACCGTCACAACGTTTGCACCAGTTTTAAGCGCTAGGTTGTTTGGCTTTGCAACTACTGTTCCACCAAGCTTCACAACAACAGTCGACTGTGAGTTACCGGTTACTACTGATGGGTAAGGGGTAGTCGCATCAGTAGATGTCACGTTGTACGTGGTGGTAGCAGGGTCAAAAATGATGTCATTGGTTGAAGTACCAATACCCACTGAAACGGCCGTAGCATCGGTGGAAACATCTGGGCTACTCACAACGTTTAGCCAAGTAGTCTGCAGGTCACCGTAAGAACCATAAGGCAATAGTCCGTTGAAAAGCGCTACCTCATAGGCCACATTCTGCTGCATGCCGGTAATACTGCACTTGAATGACTTAGGTGATGTAGCAGGTGTAACTTCAGTTGCAACAATTCCACCCAGCCAATCTCTCTGCTGGTTAATGCTGTTCTTCGTCTTCTTCAAACGAAGCATGCAGTAGTGCCAGCCGGCAACATCATAGGTTCCAGTGCCTGGCTCTTTGAAAGTGACATCGACACCATTAGCAGTCTTAACGGCCGTTAGGTTTACAACATCATTTGCCTTACATGAAACCAACAGGTTACCTGGGTGGTTGGGAGTTGTCGCAGTCAAATTGACAACGTAGTTGCCTGGCTTTAGATCAGCTTGGTATAGGCTCACTCCGAAACCCATTAACTTAGTCTTTGCACCGCTAGGGCTAACTGCACCATCAAGGTGCTTTTGGGCAAGTGCCGGGAAAGTCAGGGTGCCACTAGAAGTGGTTAGGTTCGTCTGGCTTGTCAGTTGACCCCAAGTTGCACCTTCCTGGCCTTGCTGCATTCCGCCCTGCCCAAATTGAAGTGACCAGTTACCTGACATGTTAATTCTTCCGGTGCCCGGCTGTTGCCAAGATGGAGTAAATGGAGTTAGTGGCGAACCATCAACTTTAAGCGAGTAATTCAAGGAAATGACGTCATTCAGCGCCAACTCTGAGGTATCAATACATCCATAAGAGTTGATGTTGCTTCCGTTCCACTGATTACTGTTTCCACGGAAATAGGTAATCGCTTGCTCACTCATGTCCCAACCTTCATCAGCGTCAGTGATTTGGTAGTTGACATTCAGAAAGAAGTTCTGTGTTGACGGAGTAAGGGTGTTGTTGTTTTTAGTCCAAAGAGAAACCACCTGAACATCAGTCTGCTCTGGAAGGCTTAGCCAAATGTTGAAGTACTGATAGTTCGGGGTGTACTGTCCATTTTTAATGATGCTAGACGTGTTGAAGTTTGTAAAAATGCCATCAGTTATGTCTTGCTGAGTAACTGTGTGTGAATAAACAACTTCTTTTCCAATGACGCTCAATCCACCACCTGGCATGCTTGGTTGAGTTGGAATCCACAGGTCGTAGCTTCCGTTACCGTTAGATCTGATGTCGAGAAGTGAGTTGTCTGAAACTTTCTTCAGGGTCAACTTCAACTTCAACACATCTCCAACCGCCACTGAACCAAATGCAACAGAGCCTGAGTATGAAATATTAATAGAGGTGTCATCACCTGGAACTGTGTAAAGACCAGTGCTGTTACTGGCACCCTGGCCGTTGCTCCACATGTTTACTGGATATGTGTAAGCCGGCCTGTTTAGACCGCCTGCGTTAGCTGCAGGTGCAGCTATAAGAGTTGTCATGGCTACAGCTGCAGAAGCTATTACTGCCAGTAGCGCCTTTAAACGTGAGAATTTCACCTAATTTGTCCTTTGTTTAGTTCGGAATTTTGCCCTGAGACAGCCTACCCTAAACTCTAGACAAGGTGTCTAAATATTTATGATTTTGAAATCAAGCGTTTTCTAGTCGCTTTTAGATCTCCAGAATCAGCCTATTTAGCGCTTAACGAGGGAGAAACCTTACTGGCTTTGCTGTAGCCAAGGCTAGTTTGGGTAACTTTAACGCTTATTTTCTTGCCCTTATCCGCGGCTGTCAGTTTGTATTTAGCCTTAGTGGCACCTTTGATGGGTTTTCCTGCTCTAAGCCACTGGTAGCTGGTTTTAGCTTTTGGCACCCACGGAGCACTTATTGCACTTAGGGTTGCTCCGACCTTGGCCTTGCCGGTGATCTGAACCACACCTGCCGTCATGGTGCCGACGCCCACGGTCCGCTCTTCACTGATATCAGTTCGCGAAAGATAGCCAGGCATATCTATTTGAACCTGGGCGGATAGACGTTTACCAAAATCTTCACCCTTTACGGTGTAGAAACCGGCTGTAGCACCTGCAATGGGTTGTCCGTTTCTAAGCCACTGGAATTTAGCGCTGGCAAGTTCTGGAAGCGGGGTTTGGATCGTAACGGTGATTATATTGCCCGTGGAAATAACATTATTTATCTCAGGCATGAAACTATCCACAAACCTGTTATAGATAACGCCATCAACCACATCAAAAGCGCCGGCTCCGAAAAAGGAACCAGTAATTCCCTGAGATCTAGTTTCAGAAAGAGTGGAGAATAAAAACTCTGTTCCTGAGAATTTACTTCCGTAAAACTCCGAACCAACAATTGTTGAATAACCAAGCAAAGTATTGGTCATCGTTGCGCGATTGAATCTTGTGTTTTTAAATACACAACTGCGCATATTTGCCCCAGTGAGATTTGCTTCAGTGAAATCTGCATTCACCGCATTACACTCCGGCATGTTTGCATTAGTTAGATCAGCTTGGGTTAGATCAGCACCTCTGAGGTTTACCTTCTCGAGATCCAAACCGCTCAAGTCTGCCCCTTGGAGGTTAGCTCCTTCTAAATTAACTTTTGGCGCAACCAGATATCCTTTGATGATCTTTGCACCGGACTGCAATGTTCCAGAGATTCCACCAGACCTGGTTCCCTGAAAAGATTTTGGATAAATCAAATCAGTTCCATGCATGCTGGCACCAGTTAAGTTGGCGTCAGTTAGATCGGCAAACCAAATACCTAAACCATCAAGTTTTGCATTAGTTAGATCTGCTCCTGGGCCAATTAGATACCCACCCATAAGAATCCAGTTTGTTGGGAGAACTGGATTGCCGGTCACACCACCTGAACGAACACCAGCTAGGTCAGCGTCAGATAGGTCTACGCTAGTAAGATCTGCACCGGCCAAGTTGGCGTTAGTCAAATTAGCCCCTGGGCCAACAAAATATCCTGCTGTGACCTTCCAGCCTGCTGGTAAAGATGACGGTTGACCCGTAACATTGGCAGACCTAACCCCGTTGAGAGTAGCATCTGTGAAATTAGCGCCTGTAACTGTGGTGCTGATTAAGCTTGCGTTAGTTAGGTTCGCACCAGTCAAATTCGCGTCAACGAAGTCCCCGTAATAGAAGTTTCCATTACTCATGTTTGCGCCAGTCAGATTTGTTCTCTCCCAATAGGAAAAACGAACTGCTAGGCCCGAAAGGTTTGTTCCAGACATGTTTTTATCGTCTAGAAGTATGTTGAAGAGATTCCAGCCTGGCTCGGTATAGTCGCAGCCGCTCAGATCCTGATTACTTAACTCACAGCGATTTGGCTCTGCCTGAGCTGACACCGGGGCAATCAAAAGCCCCGACAAGACCGTTACCGCTACCGCTACCGCTACCGCTACCGCTAATTTTCTCAATTAAGTTCTCCTTGAACCTTAAGTCTATTTAGAGAAAAGCTGATAACCGCCATACCGCGACTACGATTGGAGGCCCCTTTACATCTAATTAATCTGGTTCACCGTCAGGATCACAGATGGGATGTCTGGTGAACCGTTACCCGGTCTGTATAGCAACTCCATTGACGGTTCAACAGATGCCCAAACAATCTCAAAATACTCATTTGGATTTGTAGTTGTTGCAAAGAAGTTCCATGCAGCAACGACTTTGTGCGCGTTAGCCTGAACAGTAATAGCAGTATCGCTAGCTGGATAGTTAACTCCGTTTTGTCGCAACCAGATGTTGATATCCTGCGAATTACCGCCGCTTAGTCGAGTGATCTGCGCTGAGAACTGGATGTTATATGTTCCTGGGTTTGCAATAACAATCTTGGAACCATCAGCAATGCTCACCCCGTCATTGTGAATATCGGAATTGTTGTATCTCATCACGTTGACCGGTGCGTCGTTAGTTTGTGTAGTTAGATCATAGAAGGAACCAAAATATCCAAGGCCACTGCCTGGAGTACAGACACCGTCGGCTCCTTTAAGCGAAGCGAGGAAATCTGCTTCTGTGCCGGTGTTACCAGCATCTAACCAAATCTCGTATGCACTCTTGCCGGTAGCACCATCAGTTCCATCTGATCCATCGGCACCTACTAATGAAGCTAAGAAATCAGCTTCCGTACCTGGATTACCCTGAGCAACCCAAAGTTCGTATGCGCTTAGACCAGCGGCACCATTGACACCGTTGGTGCCGTTAATTCCATTTGTTCCGTCAGTGCCATCCTGACCATCACTGCCATCTAGACCCGCTGGTCCAATCAAGGATTCAAGAAATTCCTCAGGGGTTCCGCTATTTCCAGCATCTAACCAAAGTTGGTAGGCACTAGGCCCATCGGCACCGTCAGTTCCATCGGCACCATCTTGCCCAGCTGGTCCAGTAAATCCAGTTGAACCGGTATATCCGTTTTCGCCTTTTTCACCTATGAGTGAATCTAGGAAATCTTGAAGCGAACCAGTATTACCCACTGATAGCCACAATGTATATGCACTGGCTCCTTCTGGTCCTTTAGGGCCAGGCTTTGCATTAGCTAAACAGGTTTTCTTAACCTCGTCAGTGATACGAGCTAGATTTATGCCGTTGTATATTCCCCAACCGCCTAGAAGTAAAGCTATGACTGCGATGATTCCGGCAACCTGTGCTAACCGCCGATTGTTATCGCTCTTATCGGTAAGTTTTTCTAAGTTGTTTTCTATCCCAGAAATCTCAGAAGTGGATTTATCGTTCTTAGCCATTGAATTCCCCTTAATCTAGCAAGCCTCATGGTCTTTGCCTACATCTGCACCCTACACCTCAACGCGTTGCTCATTCAAAACTCAGGCCCCTGTAGGGAACAGTGAATTAGCGAAGTTGAATCACAATTTGATATACACATCGGCCTTACTAACCCGTACATCACGATTTAGCGACAGGGATAACAGAAAGCTCAGGGTATTGAATAACCTGATGTACCTTGTTTATAGTTCTGCAGTTGAGGACTGATCCGCCTTCCAGGACACAAGCGGCCGTTATTCTAAGACCTTCTTGTTGGCTGTATAGGTTAGCTAATACGAAAGGCCTGTGGCTAAAAATGGCTCAGCAAATGACTACCAATCTCCCCTCAAAACTCAAAGGACTGCTCGCAGTATTTTCAAGCGTTCTTTTGATCGCTGGGATAGCTGTTACTAGTAGTTCAGATGAGTCAAGCGCAGCGCCAGTTATGACTCCGGGCCGCGTAAAAGGCGTTGTGGCCACACCGGGAAATGAATCCGTAACTGTTTCGTGGTTAGCACCAAACTTTGTTGGCACTAGTACTATCAATTCCTACGTTGTAACAAGTGAAGATGGACCATTTGGTTGCTCCACAACTAGCTCAACTTCCTGCACCATAACTGGCCTAACCAACGGAACTGGCTATCGCTTCACTGTGACCGCAGTTAACTCGTCTGGAAGTTCATCGCCTTCCCCTGTTTCAAAGTTGGTTACGCCGCTTACTGTCTCTTCTCCGCCACAATCTGTTAGCACTATTGCTGGCATCAAAACAGTAAAAGTCTCTTGGAGCGCACCGGGTTCTAACGGCGGTTCGACAATAAAAAGTTATCTAGTTACCTCGATACCAGAAAATAAAACATGTAAGTCAACCTTGCTTCCAACCTGCACAGTGAGAGGGCTTACTGCTGGAGTTAAATATGTCTTCTCTGTAACAGCTATAAATAAAGCTGGATCAAGCCCACTCGCTTTTTCGTCTGAAGTCGCGCCACTTAGCGCTCCGTCGGCACCAACAACTGTAACCAGCAGCAGAGAGTCTGGGCTAATCAGAGTTAGTTGGGGAGTCCCACAGTCAGATGGTGGTAGCCCGATTCAAAGTTATCGGGTTACTTCCACTCCAAGCGGATATAGCTGCACAACTACTATCACCTCATGCAGCTTTACTGCCATAAACAATGGATCAATCTATACATTTAGCGTGGTTGCAAATAATGCAATTGGTAGATCACTGGTTGGTCGATCTGATGGATCAATCACTAGCTCGGTGACTTCACATCCGCCGACAAATGTTCAAGCTTATGCTGGAGAAAATCAGGCAACGGTTAGCTGGAGCGCACCGCTAATCAATGGCGGATCGGCAATCGCAAATTACACGGTGACATCAAGCCCTGGTGGCTTTACCTGCACGAGCTCAAGCACACAGTGTGTGGTCACAGGTTTGAAGAACTATTTGAGTTACACCTTTACTGTAACGGCCACAAACTCAGCAGGGACAAGTAACAAGTCAGCCAGCTCAGCCGCAGTAATACCGGGAAGTAAAACTGTAAATGGATACCTGGTGTATCCAGGGGCCAATCTTGCCTCAGCAAACTTGCAAGGAGCGAACTTAGGTGAAACTAACCTAGCTGGCATAAATCTAGCTGGGGCGAACCTTACCGGCGCTAATCTAGCTGGCACCAATCTGACCGGATCCAACCTTGCTGGTGCAAATCTAACCGACTGTGTTCTTGCTCACGCCAATTTGATAGGGGCAAATTTAATTGGTTCGAACCTAATTAGAACCAGCATTACCGGAGTGAACCTATCTGGAACAAATCTGTCTTTCACAAACCTTTCAGGAACAGACCTATCGGGCACTAATCTGACGGGAACCAACCTAACCGGCTCGAACCTGATGGGCGTAAATCTCTATAATTCAAATCTCACCGGAACCAATCTGTCTGGTACTGACTTAAGCAATATACGATCCGGTCTTATCCAAGGAACTCCACTTTCCTTACCTTCGCCTTGGAAACTGGAAAGTGGCTATCTGGTAGGTCCAACCGCTAACTTAACGTGGGCTAACCTCACAAATGCGAATCTCTCCGGAGCTACTCTTACGGATGCGAATCTTGAAAATGCAAATCTAAGTCATGCAAACCTATTTGGAGCCAATCTAAGTCAGAGCAACATGAAAAGCGCCAATCTAAAAGAAGCCGTTCTGAGCTATGCGATTATTACAAACGCTTACCTCTTTGAAGCGGACCTGAGCCAGGCAACTCTGCACGAAGCTAACTTAGAAGGCTCACACTTGGCGGCGGTAGAAATGTCGAGTGCAATCTTAACTCAAGCAAACCTAAGAGAAGTGAATCTGTACGGGGCTAACTTAACTCTCACTAACTTCTTGGAAGCAAACCTAACTCGGGCAACCTTAGACACCGCGGTTCTCTATGAAAGCAACCTCTTTTGGGCAAACCTCTCAGAAGCAAGCTTTGTCTCCAGCGACCTCGCAGGTGCAAACCTCACCTCTGCGAACCTCTCAAATGCAAACCTTCGCTATGGCGTCCTCGCCGGTGCGAACCTCAGTTCTGCGAACCTATCTGGCACAGACTTAAGAGCTGCAAACCTTATGAATGCAGCATTTGTTCTTGCTAATTTAAATTCTGCAAAGTTAGAAGGGGCGTACATACAAGGTGCTAATTTCGATTTTGCAGCGCTTGGCAATATTAGGTCAGGTTACGTTCATGGAATACCGGATCGCTTGCCGACTTTCTGGCAATTAATCAACGGCTTCCTGGTTGGACCCGGAGCAGACCTGTCCGGTGCCGACTTAGGTGGAGCTTTCTTGGAGTCGGCTACCTTAGATTCGGCAAACCTCGAAAACGCCAACCTTGAAGCTGCGAATCTTGGAAATGCCTCGCTTCGCAATGTGAAATCCGGTGGCATCATAGGAACCCCTGCTATGTTGCCAACTGACTGGAAAATAGTGAACGGTTACCTAGTGGGGCCAGAGGTAGATCTCTCAAATGAGTTTCTGGAGTATGCCGACCTGTCCTTTACTAACCTCGAGGGTGCAAACCTAAGTGGAGCGCAAATTAATTTCTCTAACCTCAGCTTCACGAACCTCGCTGGTGCAAACCTAAGTGGAGCTCAGTTCTATAGCGGTGACTTCTACGGCTCATACATGGTTGAGGCAAACCTTTCAGGCGCGAGGTTCATAGGATCCAATTTCCAGGGGTTAACCCTAGTTAATGCCGACATGTCCTTTGCCTATTTCAGTGCAGTCAATTTTGCAGACTCAAACCTGTCCGGTGCTAACTTTATGGGTGCCTACCTGCAAAATTCTGTTCTAGCGTGGACTAATCTGACCGGGGCAAATCTGGCTGGGGCGAATGTAAGTTGGGTAAGTCTTTTTCAGGCTAACCTGACCAATGCCGACTTCACTATTGCCAACCTAGAAGGTTCGAACCTTGTTGAAGCCATTCTTGATGGAACAATTTTCGAGGGAGCAAACTTAGCTGGCACGTATTTCTAGACAATAGAAGTTCAGGCCAAAGCCCAAGTAATTGGAAATGCAGTAGCAGCAGTCGATAGCGCGCAAGCGCTGGTCACACTGCTGGAAGCGTAACTAGATTCTTCTTCTGCTCAGTAGCAAGAACGCTAATCCTGATAGTAGTAGCATTCCGCTGACAATAATCATCAGCTGAGCTGAGTAACCGGTGTCAGCAAGGTTCTCTTCTGAATCAAGATTTTGCTCTTCATCAACTGGTGAAGGAGCAAAGACTTCCTCTATGTCAGATAGGGAAAGAACTGAGGAGTAAAAACTTACTTCGTCAATCAAACCTTGGTACTCTGCGTTACCGTCTTGGCCATTACCAATCCATGCTTCTGGGTTTGCTGTGAGCAAGCCAGTTCCAGTAGTTCCACTGCCATCTAGTTTGCCGTCGACATATAGATCTACTTGGCCATTCGTGTTATTTCTGGTGACACAGACATGGTGCCAAGCATTGTCGTTGATCACAGTGTTAGCCGAAATTGTTACGTCTAGTTGACCTACTCCCGCAACGTCACCGCCGTTTCCAAATGAAAGTTTTCCGCTGTCATTAATGCCGAAACCGTAATCGTAACCAAAGCCAGCGGTTTCTGATTGAACAATTGGTGCGTTTTGCCAGTGCTGGAAACCACCAAGCGAAGCTGTCTTAATCCAGGCGCAGATGGAAAAATCCCCACTCAATGAGTTTCCCACTTTGAAATGATTCTCTCCAGAAAAACTCATACTTCCGGTGTTACCCCGATCTGAGAAAGGAACATCCGCAGACCAACTAGGCAAGGAGTCCCCGGCACCAAAACCAGTGTTGCGACCTATCGAGTCAATCGCTTGCGACCCATCGACTTCATTGAAGGACCAGCTGTTTATCGCTGATGAGGCAGCCAGCGCTGGTAGCGCTGCAAAAAGGCCGCATCCGACTAGAACTGCTGTTACTAATGCTTTTCGACGAATTACGGTGCTCATGTTTTCCCTCTCATTAGTCAATCGCCCTATAAAGATACACCTTTGCCAGGGGCTATTCGGGACCCTTTCTGGGCTTCTAACAGCACCTTTTGGTTACGGGCTAAGGAATTTTCTTCTCAGCAGATAATCTGACGATGTCTAGATAACCTTTGGTGATGACTGTACTAGCGAACAAGATGCCTCCGATAAATTTGAAAATCTCTGGGGTAGTAAAGGTTGGTCAGGTACTCAAAGTTTCGGTGTCGTCGTTAATGCCGGGATCAACAGTTCAGTTTCAATGGCTACTAGATGGTAAGACTATTAAGGGTGCAGCAAAGTCGACTTACAAACTAGTTTCCTCGCAAAAATGTCGCAAAATTTCTGTAAAAGTTAACCAGTCTAAACTTGGCTATCTTGCAGCAGCTTCTGAAAGCGCGCCAGCCATAGTTAGATAATGGTGACCTTCCGACATATTTCACGTCCTGATAGTGTTTTGTGCGCAAGAAAAGACTTAAACCCTCGACCTCAAGGTAATGCTTGAACCTAAGTGCTTAGTGAAAGCTTCAACTAGTGCGCAACACCTACCGTATTACTTCTGAATATTCAGTCCCATCTAACCACTGACTCTCAACCGGATTAGACCTAAACAATTAAAGACGTCTACGGTTCGTTAGACAATAAGCTTTTTAGGTTCGGGAACAATTCCTGAAATGTTTCGGAAAAACATCCCACTCACCTAACCAAAGTTGAGCTCGTCGATTTTGACACTGATTTAGCCCCAGCCACCTCCAGAGTAACCAAGCAAGAGATCTTCTTGGACTTTAATGCCTTCGTCAGGAGTAAGGAAGACGCTGAAGCCCCTTTGATAACCTTCCCGTTAGCTAGCCATTGGAACCGTGGAACCCCAAAATTGTTCAAGGTTTTCAACGAAACTTTAACTGTCTTTCCGACTCGGTACTCACCTGTTGTGGATAAGCTGAGGATCTTCATTATTGGTGAGGGAAGTCTTATTGGCTCGGTGAGTCGGGAAATGGTCTCGAATCCCAATTTTCTTGCTGTAACTGTCAGTGATAAGTTCTTACCAAAGTCAGCAGCTCTGATTAAATATTTCCTAGTCGTTGCTCCAGGAACGGATTTACCATTTAAGGTCCATTGAAAACTTAGTTGCGTATTGTTGTCAAACTCAAACCCTGTGTACTGAACGATTGACCCAACAGAAAAGTCCCCACTAATCAATGGATCTACCGTGAACCTCATGGCGGACCCCCAAAGCTTGACTAATGCACCCCCTTCAATACCATAGCCGACGGGAAGCGATTTGGGGATACCTCTAATTCCTGATGAGAATACACCTTCCAAAGATACGTCTCGCAACTCAGCGTCAGCCAAATTTACATCGACTAATTTTGCCCCAGCCAGATTAGAGTCCACAAATCGAGCATTACTCAAATTTGCTGACGTTAGATTAGCATCTCGTAAATCTGTTCCGATAAATGATGTACCGCTGAAGTTAATATTTCGAAGTTGCGATTCTTTGAAGTTAGATTCTTGGATTAAGGTGTTAATTATTTGACTTGAAGATAAATCTACGCCTTCGGCCTTCAATCCGCTCAAAGTCATTCCGGACAGATCAACGTTTTGCAGATCACCCACTTCTGACTCACTAAGACGTAAACTCGCTCGAGGGCCGATTAGAAATCCTTTAGCTATTTTCCATCCATCGGGAAGTGCGGCTGGGGTGCCAGTAATCTGCCCTGAAGAGATGTTATCCAGGTTGGCTCCAGACAAGTCAATGTTGGACAAGTTTGTGCCTCTTAGAGACATGTCTGACAATCTGACCCCAGGTCCCATCAGGAACTTTAATCCATCGGAATTGGTGGTTACTTTCCAGTTATCTGGTAGGTAGGAAGGCGTACCTCGAATGGTTACAATTGAGCCTTGAAAGTTCGCTCCTGTCAGATTTGCGCCTTCCAAATTGATTGCACCAAAGTAGAGATTGGATAAATCTGCATTTGAGAGATTTACGCCAGGCCCAACTAAATACCCATTCATGAGTTCAAAATCATTCGGCATTGAATTTGGCGTACCTGTAATCAATCCAGACCTAACATCAATAAATGTTGAGCCAGCTAAAGAAATGCCATCCAGATTGAGCCCAGTTAGGTCGCAAGTATCTAGTATTAGCCGTGGGCCAAGAATGCAGCTGCGAAAGAATTTGTAGCCTCCAGGGAGCTGCAACGGTGTACCAACTACACCAACTGCCTTGACCCCAGTCAAATTAGCGCTTGATAAATTTGCTTGATGGAGATTACTGAACGATAAATTAGCTCCTGCCAAATTGCTTCCTGAAAAGATAGATTTGGCCAAATTTAGTCCGGATAGATCTAGGTTGGATAAATCAGCTCTCGAGAAATTGGCCTCCGGCCCAAAAAGTCGACCCGATTTCAAAACCCAATTCTCCGGCAAGGCTATTGGCGACCCAGTAAGCCCAGAAGATGCCAATCCCGAAAAGTTTGCTGATTCCAGGTTCAGGCCATCCAAATTTAAAGACACAATTTGCGAATTAGACAGGTTTGCAGAGGGCCCAAGGAGCATCCCACGTCTAAGTACCCAGTCCTTAGGCAACGCGGTCGGGGTTCCAATTATGCCCGAGGATCGAACTTTTGAAAGTTTGGCTGAACCCAGATTTATACCATTAAGGTTCACACCAAGAAGATTCGCTCCCTCTAAGTTTGCGGATGGGCCAACTATGAATCCACTTCTGACATACCAACCCGAGGGTAGCGGAATGCTGGCATCGAAGCCAAAACCCTTTACATTAGAGAGGCTGGTATTACTCAATGACGTTCCTGCGAAATTCGAATTGGAGATGTCGACATTAGTAAACTCGAGGAGATTTAATTGGCTCGCTTCTAAGTTAGAATTGGAAATATCTACGTTCTCAAATTTTGCCGAACTGAAATTTGTAAACTTCAGGTTACTTTCACTTAGGTCTGAGTTTATAAACAGGGCTTGTTCAAATTTAGAATTTTCTAGGTTGGCACCAGATAGATCAACGCCGTCAAAATTGGCTCCATGGAAATCCAAATTGGACAAATCCACCCCGGGGCCAACTAAATACCCCATAACTTCCGACCAGTTGGTAGGTAGATTAGCGGCTGAACTATTTGAAATGCCGATAGTTGAGTCAGTGGCCGTAAACATTTGGAAATTCGTATCTGCAATACTTAGTAAGTCGATGTTGGAATCACGGGTGCTAAAAGAACCGAATTTTGAATTTCTCAATTCAAAATTTGAAATATGTAGATTGTTGTCTTCAAACTTGTAGATTGTATTGGAAAAAACGCGGACCTGATTGATTTGACCGCTTAAATTCATCAACCTGATAGACGAGTTATCGATATTTAGAGTATCAGCATTCACCCCGCTAAAGTGCAGTCTTCCGATTCGGGAGTCCTGAATTGTGACTTTTTCAGCTGAGACCTGACTCAACTTTAACTCTTTCAGATTGCAGTTTCGAATAATCACTTCAGATGTGTTGGAGGTAGCCCCTAAGTCAATATCGCATTCTTGACTTTGTTGCGAGACATAAAAGCCATCCACATAGGTTGACCTAAAGAAAGTACTATTCTTGGGGCTCAGATTTGGGGTTCCTAAAAGTGAGTCAACGAATTTTGCACCAGATAAATTTGCGTATGAAAAGTTACCTGCTCTGGTAAGTAGGGAGAAATTAGGCCCGATGTTAACTTCAAAAAATTCTGCGCCTGATAGATTCGCTCTCAAGAAATTGACAGCATCAATTCTTACCTTGTGAAATTTAGCGTTTTGAAGATTCGAGTCTGTGAAATTAACATCAGAAATGTCTGCGCCTGTGAAATCTTGATTGGACAGATCTAGGCCACTCAAGTCGGCGGCCCAAAGCATCGCCTTAGGCCCAATCAAATAACCCTTTGCTAGCTTCCAGCCATCCGGCAGAACTGGAGTCCCGTAAGTTCGTCCTGACAAAACTCCCGTTTTGCTTAGTTCTAATAAAGAAAGATCGGCCGAACCCAGGTTCATGTCCGAGAAATTTAGAAGTTCACATTGGCAAGTCAGAAACCCATTAAGTATTTGCCACCCGAACGGTAAGTTAGGGTTTCCTGAAATCCCAATTGATTTGATGCCTGCCAACCGGGCATTACTTAAGTCTGTTTCGCCTAAATTTAGATTCTTGAAATTTGAATACTCGAGGTTCGCAGTCGGTCCCAGTAAGAAGCCACCAACAAGACTCCATTTTGGAGGTAGTGCAATTGGCGTGCCTTTTATTCCGCCCGAGGTTACATTAGTTAAATTTGCATTGCTCAAGTCAACTCCGGTTAAATCAGCGCCCGCAAGGTTGGCGTCGCTCAAGTCTGATGAAGGTCCAGCTAGATAACCGTTGAGCACCTTCCATCCCGCGGGGAGATTAGAGGAAATTGTTCGTTCGTTGTAAATGTTTTGCCATCTAGCATCTGTCAGAACCGCGGTTCGCAAGTCGTAACCAGAAATGTCCGCTCCGATCACAAAAGAATTGGAGAGGTCCACACTGTGAAAATTCGCTGGGCTACCAAACTCGAGATTAACTCCGGGTCCGTACAATCCGCCAGAGTAGACCCAACCCGTAGGTAAACCAAGGGGAGCTAACCCTCGATAAGTGCTCTTTACTCGGAACAGATTTGCTTGAGAGAGGTCTACGTCACCTAGATTCAAACCATTTAAGTCAACCCCTGGCCCAATTAGCGCTCCGGCAGCAAAAATCCAACCTTCGGGCAATCCAACCGGTCCTGACTTAAAGTTTCTTGCCCTAATCCCGAAAAGCTCGGCTTTGCTTAGATCAATACCTGAAAGAGTGAGCCCGGTGGATCCATTCAGAGTCACTCCAGACAAGTCAGCAGTTGGACCCAAAATTGCGCCGGATGCAAATTGCCAGCCGTCTGGTAGCTCTGCTTGTCCACTTATGCCTCCCGATTTGATGCGACTTAAATTTGCATCTCGAAATGTTGTTCGTTGCACATTACTGCCAAGCCCAGAATCAAGAACAGAATTTCTAAAATCGGACTTAGATAGATTAGCCCGCTCAAATACTGTCGAGCTAATCCATGTCTTGTTGAAGTTAGAGCCACTTAAATTCGCGTCAGTAAAGTCGACTCCGATTAACGCGCCTTCAGAAAAATCTGTATTCGCTAAGTTTTCACCAACGAACGAGACATCATAAATCCTAGACTTTGGCGCAACGAATGCTCCTTCGATGATCTTGAAGTTTTTTCCATGGCTTACCGGCTCTCCAGAATTGTGCCTTGAAGCTACGGACTCGGCAGAGGCATTCATAAAGTTTGCTCCCTGAAAATTGCTGTTCTTTATGTCCACCCCAGACCATTCTGTATTCTGCAAATGAGTGAAAGAGAAGTTGACGTTATCTAGATAAGTCCACTGAGTAAAACCAGGCTGCCCGATAACGGCGTACTCCATGTCTGCATCTGTAAAATTGACATTGCGAAGTCTTGCGCCGTAGAAATTTAAGTTTGTACCGTCAATTGTCCTAAAATCAATGTCTTCAAGGACACTTCCTGCAAAATTAACACCACGAAGATCTGCAGAAGAAAAATCTACATCTCTAAGGACTAAGTTAGTTAAGTCAGCGGATCCAAGCCGCGCTCCTGATAAGTCGACTCCGTTTGTGACCAGATATCCGTTTACAAAAAACAAAGGGTTGTATTCGAGGTTAGGATTTGTTGTTTTAGGAATGCCCCCTGAAATTCCCCCACTTTTAGTCCTAGTAAAATTCCAGGATTCCCCTTTGACTCTTTGCCACGTACTTCCGTAAATGTCGGAATCTGTGAAATTGACATCAAACAAAGTAGCGTCTGTAAAGTTTGCAAAACTTAAGTCGGAACCTGAAAAATCTAAATTACTAAGACTCTGGTTCGAATAATCACAACCCACAAGATAAGCGTTGGGCCGAGGAGTGCAGTCAAAGTCATCTCGTACAGTTTCCTCGGTTTGACTTGTTATTTGCGTGGCCGAACCGGTTTGAGGCTGAGCTATAAGAGAGAGAGCGAGACACAACGAGATGAAGCATGACAGAGTGACCCGCGCTTTGAACATTCCTAACCTCCTTCCAATTGATTAACTAAAGGATATCCCGTCTCCGTGGCAGAGTAAAAAACTAAATCAAATTCTATGTTTAGGGCCCTCTCTCAGCAATCCTCCTGACAGCCCATAATCTTTTCTGCTTTTTCATTCACTATTGTTGATCTCAATTCCCAATTGGCACCATCATACACATTCAATTTGGTAAACACGTGAATGGTCGCGTTTCTATGCCTGCCCCAAATCAAGATATCTGCACTTAAGTTTTCATCGAAAGTTACTAGATTCAGACGTGCCATCTTACGACATGCATCATTGAAGCTTCCTGGGCTGCTTTGTGCTTGTGAGGAATAGCAGAGAATTACATTACTGCTTTTCGAGATTTGGGAATCTGCTAAAGCAATGGCCTGTGAGTAGAGTCCAGATTCAAAAACTGACTTGCAAGTGGAAAACGAACTAATAACAAGACTCACATATGCTGCGTTCTTCCCACTTACGATAATGGGAACACTACCTGATGGCTGAGAAAGAGTCTATGATGGAGGGATTTAATTCGAGGCGCGCTTGGAGGGACTCGAACCCCCAACCTTCTGATCCGTAGTCAGATGCTCTATCCGTTGAGCTACAAGCGCCGGGTGCCTAAAGGCAACTTGGTTAGTTTAGCCGACTAAGCAGTATCTCTCAACGCCCCCTATATAAGAGGTAAATTTATCGGCTAAACTACTAAGGTTCTGGAGATGTCGCATAGCCCGGTCGAGTGCGCCCGCCTGCTAAGTGGGTAGGGAGGTTAAATCTCCCTCGAGGGTTCAAATCCCTCCATCTCCGCCAGAACTAAAGCCCCAGGTAACTGGGGCTTCTCTTTTTCACAGGTTCAAAGATTAGGATTTGCTAAAAGGAGTTCGTTGAAAAGCCCTGGTTATAAATCTTTGGCAACTGCCATCGCTGTCAGCATTTCGCTTTTGCTGACCAGCCAGTCTGCTAGTGCGGCATTGCCGGTGTCTGGAATATCTAGCACCGTCTATAACGAAGGAACGGACAAGGCAGCCGCCTTTTATAATCCGGTTGCAGTGAGTGCTGTCAATCTGACTATGCCGCAGTCCACCGTAAACGAACTAAACAATAACCCTGGAACAACTATCTACCAACCAGCTTCTGTCTCGATCACAACTGCTGATGGTGTTACCACCAACATCACCAACATAGGCGTGAGGCTAAAGGGGCAGGCAACAAGAACAAATCTTTATGGCAAAGCTGCTATGAAACTCAAATTCGATGCTTTTGTCGATAACCAGAAATTTATGGGTCTTACCCGAATGACCCTAAACAGCATGGTTCAAGATCCGTCCTATTTACGTGAAGCTACTGCTTACCGCTTTTACCGTGCGATGGGATTGATTGCGCCGCGAACTACCTACTCCTGGGTGACAGTTAACGGAGCTGACTTTGGCTTGTATGCAAACATCGAATCCGTAGATTCACAGATGGTAAAGAGGTGGGTTGAACCAAAACACATCTACTCCTCAAACTGTTACTTGGCAGATTTGACCTATAGCCAAAGCTGGTGCTTTGACACAAACTACGGCGATGCCGATCGGTCCGACCTAAATGCTGCTATAGCAGTTTCCATTTACGACGGCGAAACCTGGTGGAATGAAGTAAACAAAGTAGCGGATATGAATTCGGTGATAAACCTGATGGCTGCCGATCTTTATTCCAGCAACTGGGACGGCTATACCGATGTGGTGCAAAATAACTACTACATTGTTTTTGACCAAGCTAATAAACTTCGAATTATTCCCTGGGGTCAGGACCAGGCTTTTCCGATAGATTCTTCGGCTCAGCTGGATTGGCTTGGTCGCGGCCCAGCCTTTAGAAACTTTGGTAACCAGGAACGAAGTGTGATGCTGCGTAAATGTGTTGCTTATGCACCTTGCCAGAAACTACTTGTCCAGGCACAGGTGGAAATCAAGAAGAAAACCGATGCACTAAATATTCCTGATTTCAAGAACAAGATCGCCGCGGTCATCAACAACGCCTATGTACGTTACCAGAGCCGCTCTAGTGCGAATCTTTCCGAGGTCACTTTTTGGCAAAACTGGTTAGATGTTTTCTTTGGTAATAGAAACTCATCGCTTACCAGTTTTCTCAATTCTCGAGCACCCGATGCTCCGAGCCTCACGCTAACTGGCGCGGCTACTGTGGGTTCAACATTGACGGCCGACGCCTCTACCTGGGATTACACCGCAACACTGAGTTACCAGTGGCTGCGTGATGGGCAACCGATTGCCAATCAAACATCAAGGACCTACCAGCTAAAGGCCGAGGACCAAGCAAAGTTGGTATCGGTGAGGGTCAGTGCAAGCAAAGGAATACTTCCTTCCGCTTCAACGCTCTCCCAAGCGGTGCTAGTCTCCTCTGCCCAAGCTCCTAGCGCAAGCATCTCTGGCACTGCAACTGTCGGCGGCTTGCTAACTGCATCACCTGCGGTAGGAATCGGAGTTCAGGTCAGTTATAAATGGAACAGATCCGGCAGAGCCATTTCTGGAGCGACCGGTTCAACCTACCGTCCAACGCTTAGCGATTTTGCTAAAAGTATCAGCGTCACAACAACGGTCACCCAAACCGGCTTCCCGCAGGTAGTAACAACGAGCCCTGCGGTCACCATTGCCGCTGGAACATTTAATTCACCGAGTCTAACTATTGCCGGTAGTGCAGCGGTGGGAAATAGCTTGGCACTTAACATCTCTGGTATTGAAACTGGGGCAAGAGTTAGCTACCAGTGGCTTAGGAACTCAGTCGCTATAACTAGTGCGAGCAGGGGAACGTATCTTCTAAAAGCCGAGGATTTGAATACTAACGTAACCATCAGAGTAACCATATCCAAAACTGGTTATAACAACCTGGTTGTGCTAGCCACGCCTAAAGTTGTTGGTTTAGGCAGTTTGGTCAAAACCCCAACACCACTTATAACGGGGAGTTTTAAGGTGAGCTCAACACTCACCGCCTCACCCGGTGTTTGGGACGCAAGTACCAAACTCAATTACCAGTGGCTTAGAAATGGGATCGCTATTCCCGGCGCTACTCTAAAAACCTATCGCCTCAGCGTCGCCGACTCAAAACAAAACATATCCGTGCAGGTAACGGCAAACAAGACTGGCTACCAGAGTGTTGTAAAGACAAGTCTTGCTGGACTAGTTAATTAGTTTTTCTAGTAACAAACCTGAATTACGTGCCCATCGGGATCTTGGCCATCCAAATAGTGACGGCCATTGTGCTGTGTCGATTCTGCCCTAAACTCGCAGTTGTGCTTTTTGGCAACCTCGCGAACTAATTCCACGTTCTGAACTTTGAAGACCGGCTTCATCGGATTATCAGCGCCTAGGCTCACCTCATCACGATAGGCAGCTGGGGCTAAATGCAGTAACACTTCATTTCCAGAGCCAGTCACACTGGCAAAACCGTCAGTAAGGTAGTAACTCTCTGCTTCAAACAAGTCCTTGTAGAACTCTGCAGACCGAATCAAATCCGACACCCATAGAACAATTGTTGTCATAACTAGCACTCCACAAC
The DNA here is from genome assembly GCA_964394575.1 of uncultured Rhodoluna sp. Lineage (GTDB taxonomy): Bacteria > Actinomycetota > Actinomycetes > Actinomycetales > Microbacteriaceae > Rhodoluna. The sequence goes on from CAYMYB010000002.1 coordinate 105,331, forward strand.
ATTTACAGCAAGACCACCCAGAGAAGTCTCCTTGTATTTACTTGACATATCGATTCCAGTTTGACGCATGGTTTCGATCACTGTATCGAGTGAAATCTTGTGACTTCCATCGCCCAGCAGTGCTAACCGAACTGCGCTTACCGCTGTCCCCGCAGCAATAGCATTTCTCTCAATGCAGGGCATCTGAACAAAACCACCGACTGGGTCACAGGTTAAGCCAAGGTTATGCTCCATGGCAATTTCTGCAGCATTTTCAATTTGCTGGTTCGTCGCTCCAAGCACGGCCGCTAAGCCAGCGGCAGCCATAGAACAAGCCGAACCAACTTCGCCCTGACAACCAGCCTCCGCTCCAGAAATTGAAGCATTTCGTTTATACAGCGATCCGATTGCACCGGCAACAAGCAAATAGTCTCGGGCAATTTTCTCACTCGGGACAGCTTTGAATTTCATCGCGTAATAGCCAACCGCCGGAATAATTCCAGCTGCGCCATTGGTTGGCGCGGTGACTACTCGCATACCAGCGGCATTCTGTTCGTTGACGGCAATCGCGTAGGCTTGAAGCCACTCGTTTGAGACCTCCTGGCTATCAAATTTTGCTAAGCGCTCTGCCATGTCAGCTGCTCTTCTAGTAACCGCAAGATAACCGGGTAGAACTCCTTTTTCTTGAAGACCTAGCTCAATACAATTTTGCATCGCAATCCAAATGGCGTTTAGCCTTCGGAGCAACTCCGATTCCCCGTGAATATACATTTCGTTTTGCCAAGCAAGTTCTGCAATAGTCAAGCCTTCTCGTTGACAGATCTCCAACAACTCAACCGCATTGGCAAACTCAAATGGTGGTCTAACCCGCTCCACTCTAACTAGTGGATGATCCGCTTCAACAAAGCCTCCACCGACTGAATAGTAAGTCTGCTCAAGTAACAGTTCTCCGCTAGCATCCTCTGCTTTAAATTTCATAGCGTTGGAATGTTTTGCCAATCTAATCAACGGCTGAAAACTAAAAGACTGTTCACTAAAGGGGATACTGCGGTTAAGTAACTTCCAGCTGGAAGATGACACAGCTTCAGCCCAGGCATTTAGGACTCGATCTGGTTGACAATCTTCTGGAGTTTGTCCGGCTAAACCGGCAACTATGGCATTAGTTGTTCCATGCCCTGGTCCGGTAGCGCCGAGAGATCCAAACAGTGCGACGCTTACTTGGTGCGTAGCATCAATTTTGCCTTCAGCTTCTAAAGCCTTAGCAAAGAGCAGCGCTGCTCGCATTGGTCCAACGGTATGTGAACTGGAAGGTCCAATTCCGATGGTAAATAAATCAAGCGCCGAGATGTAATCTGGCATGTCTTAAGCCTAACTACTGTCCCTTCGAACAGGTAGTAGTTGCAGCATTTGTCCCCTGAGCCCAGTCTGGTAGCGGGGTAATTGTCGGAGTAGGAGTTGGCTTTGGGGTGGCCGTGGAACTCTTCGTCGGTGTTGGCGATGGGCTTCGGCTTGGTGCAACTACTGCACCTCCGCCGGTGTTAGTTACCTTGCCAAGCACAATCGGTTCGTCATTTACCAACTTGTCAAAAATAACCTGGGCTTTTTCAGCATCCGGTTGCACGCGGCTGGCATTTTCACCGGTCATGTAGGTAGTTGGCACCTGAAGGAAAGTTATTTTGCTCATTGGAATTGACTTCAAAGCATCGGCAACACCTACCATTACGGCAGGATCGGCCAGTGTGCTACTCAACTTCATGTTGCGAGCTGCAGCTTGAGCCAGGCTGTAGAGCATAACTGGGTTATTTAGAATGTCCTTATTTTTAAGTTTTCTAACTAACGCAGTCATATATACCTGCTGGTTTGAAATTCGTGAAAGATCGGAACCGTCTCCAACACCGTGCCTAGTTCTCAGGAACTGCAAGGCCTGCAATCCTTGGAGGTTATGTAATCCTGCCTTCAAGTAAGTGTTGGTGTATGGGTCATTGATGTCCTCTGCAACACAAACCTCAACACCTCCCACAGCGTTAGATAGCTCAATCACGCCGTTGAAATCAATCATGGCGAGAAACGGAATCTTCAATCCGGTTAATGCTTCAACCGTTAGCAGGGTGCAGCCGGGTCCACCGTTTGCGATGGTTGCATTGATTTGTCCAAGCGATTGGGCATAGTAGCCGGGGCCTCCGCTGGTGCTTGGGCAAGCTGGCCAAGGAACCATCAGGTCTCTTGGGAAGGATAAGCCAACTGCATTTTTACGATCAGCGGCAATGTGCAAAAGAATAATCACATCGGCAAGATTTGATTGTTCGGTTCCAAAGACACCGTTACCGGTTCCCTCGCGGGTATCCGAACCAACTAAAAGAATATTTAGCGGCCCCTTCAAATCTGGAATCTTTACCTCATTACCCTGTGCATCAGTCAACTGAATTTGACGGCGACCAAGTTCCTGAGAAAGTTGATAAGCGGAAATACCAGTAACTGTAAGGGTCGAAACTAGAACTACAACCAGGGCTTTACCCAAGATTCCTAGCACACTGCGCATGCGGCCGCGAGCAGCCACATTGCCGTGACGGGCTATTGCCCGCTCTGCTTTTTTCTTGGACTTCTCAGTCAAATCGGTAACCCCTTCGCGAGTTGGCCTTTGAGTCTTAGTTACGATGAAAACTGGCGGAGGCCGTGGGATTCGAACCCACGGAACCTTTCAGTTCACTGGTTTTCAAGACCAGCTCCATCGGCCGCTCGGACAGACCTCCGTTGATAAGTCTAGCCAAAACCCAAGGTGTCTCAAAAATAGCCTGTGAACCTGAATCTAGGCTGTAAATCTAGTTTCCGTGGCTGTAGATGATGCCTTCTAAACCAGATAGCACTCTGGCAACACCGTGTTCTTCAACACTGGCGGTCACCATGGTAGCGGCAGCCCGCACCTCATCAGGGCCTTGACCCATGGCAAAAGAAATCCCGCCACCAGCGTTAGCCCACTCAAACATGTTTATATCGTTCCTACCATCGCCAATAGCTATGACCCGATCGCCTGGGATACCGAGCGCTTTTCTGCGCTGCTCCAATGCCGATGACTTTGTAACCCCCATCGGCGCGATATCTAGCCAAGCGGTGTAACCGATGGCGTAGGAGACCGAGTGCAAACCAACCTGCTCAACCAGTTCAAGAAAATCATTAACGTCCTGTTCCGGCGATAAAACTACAACGCGACTAACTTCGCCCTGCATAAGCTGCTCAAGCGGGGTTTCAATATTTTTACTCCCCAATGCATAAGTTGGAAACTGTTTATGAAAGCGATAAGTACCGTCAATGTCCTCAACCGCGAAATGTGCCTCTGGAAGTTTTTCAATGAGCTTGGTTAGTACCGGCTTTGGATCAAAACCGATGACCTCTCGAACGTGATAGCCGACTGGATGCGACGGATCAATCTCTACTGTCACAGCGCCGTTGGAACAAACCACATGACCTTTAGTGATACCGAGTTCCTGAACCACCGGAATCGTGTTAGCCGCAGCTCGCCCGGTTGCAACAACCACGTGGTGCCCTAGATCAACTACTCGCTGCACCTCACGAATCACCTCGGCGGCGAGATAACCGTCATCGTGAACTAGTGTTCCATCGACATCGATGGCAATTAGCCAAGGCTCATGCATGGATTAGCCTTTTTGCTCAATGACTTCAATGCCGCCAAGGTATGGCCGAAGCGCAACTGGAATACGCACCGAACCATCTGCTTGCTGATGGTTTTCCAGAATTGCAACAAGCCACCTGGTAGTTGCCAAAGTGCCGTTCAAAGTTGCCGCTGTGGCAGTCTTACCGTCTTGTTTGCGATAGCGAATATTTAATCTCCGCGCTTGGAAAGTTGTGCAGTTTGAAGTTGAGGTTAGCTCTCGATAAGTTTCCTGAGTTGGCACCCACGCCTCGATATCGTATTTTCTAGCCGCTGAAGAACCAAGATCTCCGGCGGCGATGTCGATAACCCGATATGGAAGTTCGCAAGCCTTGAGCATCTCCTCTTGCCAAGCTCGTAATCTTTCGTGCTCGGCTTCGGCATCTTCAGGTGCAACATAACTAAACATTTCCAGTTTGTTGAACTGGTGAACACGCAAAATACCTCTGGTATCTTTACCGTGGCTTCCAGCCTCGCGGCGGTAGCAGGTTGACCAACCGGCGTAACGAACCGGTCCGTTGGACAAATCGATGATTTCGTTGCTGTGGTAGCCAGCCAAAGCAACTTCGCTGGTACCGGTTAGATACAAATCGTCTGCAGGTAGGTAGTAAATTTCATCAGAGTGAGCACCTAGAAAACCTGTTCCGGCCATTACCTCTGGCTTTACCAGGGTCGGTGTAATTAGCGCGGTAAAGCCAGCATTTGCTGCTTTATCCAAGGCCATGTTCATCAGCGCTAGCTCTAATCGGGCTCCCCACCCTTTGAGAAAGTAAAAACGTGATCCAGATATTTTTGCACCGCGCTCGATGTCAATTAGATCAAGCGATTCACCCAGCGCAACATGATCCTGCGCCTTGAAGGCAAACTGCGGTTTATTGCCCTCTTCTCGAATAACTACAAAATCGTCTTCGCCGCCTACCGGCACAGTTGGGATTACGACATTTTCGATTTGCCAAAGTATTTTTTGTAATTCTTCCTCTTTGGCATTGGCGTTAGCTTCCGCAGCCTTCACCTGAACGGCTAGCGCTTGGCCGGCAGCAATAAGAGCGGACTTGTCTTCCTTGGCTGCACTGGCAACCAGTTTTGATTTACTGTTCTGCTCCGCACGAAGATTCTCAAACTCCACCAGCGCTTTACGCCAAGACTTATCTGCCTCAACCGCTTGGTCGACAAGCTCGATGCTCGCACCGCGGGCTCTTTGCGAAGCCTTGATAGCATCTGGGTTTTCGCGAAGCAGGTTCGGGTCAATCATGTTTCTAGGTTACCTTTAGCGTCCCTTGCGAAGCTGCTTTAGCCAGCTTTCAGCATCAACAAACTCTTTATTGGAATTATTTCCCTGATGCTGGCTCTTACCGCGATCAGCTCTTGGGTATGAACCTAAAAAGACAACCTTTGGGCTAAAGCGATGTAAGCCCATCAATGCCTCAGCCATGGCCTGATCATCGATGTGCCCCTGGGCATCGATGTTGAAGCGATATCTGCCGAGTTGATCACCAACTGGTCTGGATTCAATTCGGCTCAGGTTTACCCCTCTTGCCGCAAACTGCTCTAGCATCTCCAGAAGCCCACCGGGTCGATCATCCGGTAATTCAACAATGACTGAAGTTTTATCTCTACCAGTTCGCATAGCTGGAGCATCGGCTAAGCCAATTTCAATAAATCTGGTCTGGGCGTTTTTGTTATCACCGATGTTCTTGGCTAGCACCGTCAACTTGTAGTGTGAAGTAATGCTTTTTGCGGCAATTGCGGCCTGCGCAATTGAATCGGTTTCTAGTAACGCAACAGCTGCGGCCGCTGTCGAGGTAGCTGGAATGTGTGAATGCTTAGCTAGATTTTCACTCAGCCAACCGCGACACTGTGCGTAAGCAGTTGGATGAGTTGAAACAACTTTGACGTCGGCAAGTTTTGTTCCGGGTCTGGCAACAAGATTAAAAGTTACTGGGACAAGATATTCCCCGAAGATTCGGATATTTGATGTGTTCGCTAATGCATCCAGGGTCGCACTTACGCCACCTTCAATAGAGTTTTCGACGGGTACGATAGCTCGATTCGCTTTTCTGCTGGTTACTGCATCAATGGCCTCGGTCACACTAGAGACCGCAAAGCGCTTGGCGTTTTTAGCTTCCTTAACCTGATCCAAGGCGAGCTCGGTGAAGGTGCCCACTGGGCCTAAAAAGGCGTAGGTTAAGGAGCTGCTTTTGCTTTTTGCCATAGATAAAGGTTAATGCAGTTATGGGTAGTTAGGCGCAGACGGTAGGCCAAAGTATTGCTCTAGGGTAGCGATACCCTTACTTTTCATATCGGTGGCTAACGCTACGCCGACAAATCTTAAATGCCAGGGTTCATACTGGTAACCGGTGACCGGGCTGGCATATTGTGGGTAACGGATGATAAATCCCCAGCGATGCGAGTTAGCTTTCAACCATGCACCAGCTTTGGTGCCACCAAAGCAGACTCTGATCTGACACCCCTGATCTCGAGCTGACACATCGATAGCCAGACCGGTTTGATGCTCCGAATAACCGGGTCTGGCGGCTAATGCTTCACCTGCCGCTAAACCAAAGCGGCTCACCTGTCGTTCGTGAACGCTCTTTTGGATGTTGTATGAGCGGTATGCACTTTGAATCACCAGCCTGCCCTTACCGACAGCCTTCATGGCATTGGCCAAACGCTCGGCGGCTGCGGCAACATCTTTTCTCATTGAATGCTTGTAAGGGTTGGCGTTGAGCGGTCCAAAGCCAGGCACAACCAAATCAGCCGGTTGATATTTAACTGGACTAAGTGGTCGCTGTTTGTTCACCACCACCCAGATAGAGCTCGGGTCATCGATACTGTTAGCGCCTAAATCTAAGGCGTTGGCGGGTGTAAGGTTATCTACCGAGGGAGATATACCGAGCCCGAGAAAGCCAAATCCCACTACGAGCACTGCTCTGTAGAAGAGTCTTTTGGCCATTCACTTAGTCTAACTTTCGGTTACTAAAAGAAAAGAGAACGCCTTGGCGCGTGCAGATAGAAAAGCCGCAGCAGCAGAATCCGCCAAAACTGGAATTATGACCCACCGGCAAATCATGTTTGTGCTGTTTGGTTTGATGGCTGGAATGTTCCTTTCCGCTTTAGATCAAAGCGTTGTTGGAACAGCAATGCGAACCATTGCAGATGATCTAAATGGTTTATCTGCTCAAGCTTGGGTTACTACGGCATACCTTATTACCTCAACTATCGCCACACCTATATATGGAAAGCTCGGCGACATTTTTGGTCGAAGATACCTATTTATTATTGCCATCACGATATTTATCGTTGGCTCAGTTATCTGCGGTTTCGCCAACTCGATGTATGAGTTAGCTGCCTTTAGGGCAATTCAAGGTATCGGTGCTGGTGGGCTTTTTGCTCTAGCGCTGACAATTCTTGCCGACATTGTGCCGCCACGAGAAAGAGCGCGATACCAAGGAATGTTTCTTGCAGTCTTCGGCACTTCATCAGTGCTTGGTCCACTAATCGGTGGCTTACTAGCCGGCATGGATAGTTTTCTCGGCGTTACCGGTTGGCGTTGGATCTTTTTGATGAATCTACCAATCGGAATAATTGCGTTAGCTCTGGTTGTCTCTTTCTTGCATGTACCACACCAAGAGAGCCAGTCAAAGCGAATTGACTGGTGGGGCGTTGTCACCATCATCATTGGTGTAGTCCCACTTCTTGTCGTCGCCGAGCAAGGTAGGGAATGGGGTTGGGGTTCGTGGAACGCTATCGCAGCCTATGTAATCGGTGGCTTTGGTATAGCCGCTTTTATTTGGGTTGAAAAACATATGGGTCCGGATGCAATACTCCCGTTACACCTGTTTAAGTCTTCAACATTCTCCCTTACTACACTGCTCGGTGTAATCATCGGTATAGGTATGTTCGGTGGAATGATTTCACTTCCACTGGTTTTGCAGATTGTCTATGGTGCTTCTCCTACCGAAGCGGGCTATCTAATGATTCCAATGGTGGTTGGCATGATGAGCGCTTCGATTATCAGCGGCAGAATTACCAGCAACACCGGGAAATACAAAATTTTTATGATCGGTGGCACTGCTTGCATGGCAGTGTCATATGTTTACCTAGCCACATTGACATATCAGTGGCAGATCTGGCAGGTATCAATCGGCATGGTGCTAATGGGCTTAGGTCTGGGTCAGATGATGCAGACACTCACCATCGCTTCACAAAATGCTGTTGAAGCAAAAGACATCGGCGTTGCTACCAGTTCCTCAACTTTCTTCAGGCAGATGGGTGGAACCCTGGGTGTTGCAATCTTCCTGTCGATCCTTTTCAACACGCTTGCCGACAAGGGAAGCGAAATGGCGGCGGCAATCAAGGCGGCTATTTTGGCAAACCCAGCGCTCCTAGCTGATCCTAGAAATGCTGCTTTCACCCAGAATCAAGACCTAGGCTCAATGATTCAATACGACTCGTCGTTTCTAAAAACTGCCAGCCCGGAGTTGGCTAACCCGATAAAAGATGCTTTTGCCCAGTCGGCAAGCACTGTTTTCGTGTCGGCTAGCGTTGTGGTGGTTCTTGCCTTCGCTTTGTCCTGGTTTATCAAGGAGCTAGCCCTTCGAACTAAATCTGGGGTTCAGGAAAAGGCTGAAAACGCCGCCGCCGGCATGCACTAAGCCAACAACTTCTGGCCCAGAGCTTAGCGTCAAGGCCATTAGTCTTTAACTACACGGGAGTTCGGTAAACCGAGCTGAGATGTGACTAATTCGTCTAAAACCGTCAAACCTGATCTGGGTAATGCCAGCGTAGGAAGGAAAACATGAAACGCTTTATCGCTATTACACTTCTAGCCCTCAGCTTGAGCTCCTGTGCTAGCCCAAAACAAACCGTGACATTGATAGCCCATGACTCTTTTGCCATCAGCGATGAACTAATCGCAGAATTTGAAAAAAGTTCCGGCTACGAACTCGCCGTAGTGCGGGCTGGCGATGTTGGTTCGATGACTTCAAAGCTGGTACTAACTAAAGACTCTCCTATTGCTGATCTCGTCTACGGAATTGATAACACATTCTCACCAGTAGCAATCAAAAATGATGTCATCGATGGAAACTTGACCGCGATTGACTATGCAGATGTTTGCTTCAATGTTGACCTGAATTACTTTGAAGAAAACAATCTCGCTATTCCATCGCACTGGAAAGAACTTATCGATCCAAAATACAAAAACCTGACTGTAGTTGAAAACCCAAATACTTCTTCACCAGGCCTAGCTTTTCTTGCAGCGACCTATGCTTATCTAAATAACCCGCAGGATATCCCTGAGCCGGTTTGGTGGTGGCTTGCGCTGCGTGATAACGGAGTCAAGGTGGCCGCCAGTTGGGAAGATGCCTATTACACAGATTTCTCTGGTTCCTCGGGCAAGGGTAAATACCCGATAGTGCTTTCATACTCTTCTTCACCGGCTTATGAGGTTGACGAACAGGGTAAGCCGAAGACGATGGCCTTGCTTAAGGATTGCTTTAGACAAACCGAATATGCGGGAGTGTTGACTAACGCCAAAAACTCCGCTGGAGCTAAAGCGCTAATTGAATTTATGCTCGGCAATAATTTCCAAAGCGCTTTACCAGAGAGTATGTATGTCTATCCGATTGATAAGTCGGTTAAATTACCAAAGGCCTGGGAGGAAAATGCCAAGCCGGCCACCTCAATTGTCGGCGACAAGTTAGACATCAGTGCCAACAGAGATAAGTGGTTAGCTGATTTCAACTGGGTCTTCGAAGTTGCTCCGTAATCCGAAACTGCTCTGGGCAATCCCATTTGTCTTTATGGGGTTGGCTTTCTACCTGCCGCTTTACTCCGTTCTGCGCCTAGGTGTTGGTGATCACTTCATCTCTGGCGATCCAGGTGTAATTGCCGTTTGGCCCGTACTATTTTTTACTTTTTGGCAAGCCGCCGTCTCAACACTTATCTGCCTAGTTCTCGGTATTCCTGCGGCATACATCTTTTATAGAAGATCCTTTTATGGTTCTAACCTGCTGCGCTCAATAATCACAGTTCCTTTCATGCTGCCAAGTCTGGTAGTTGCGATGGCGGTCATTGAGTTTGCTAGACCCTTCGGAGGCTTTGACCCTGTATTTGCGATTATCTTTGCCAACGTCTTTGCCAATTTTGCCGTTGTGGTTAGAACTGTCGGAGCACAGTGGCAAAGCATCGCCGATCAAGCCGAAGAGGAAGCCGAATTAGGCGGAGCGGGACGCATAAGGACAACTTTCACAGTGATATTGCCGCAGCTTGCCACATCGATTCGCTCGGCTGGAGCGATAATCATGCTCTACTGCGCCAGCTCCTACGGCATCGTCTTGTCTTTAGGTGGCGGGCAAATCAACACGTTGGAAACAGCACTGAGTATTACGGTGCTCCAGCGCCTTGATTTCCAGCACGGAGCGGCACTTGCCCTGCTCCAGGTGCTTTTTAGCTTGGCGGCTTTTACCGCAAGCCGCTGGGCCGGAGCCAATCCACTCAGCTTTGAACCAAAGACTGGGGTCTCAAAGAGACTGGATAAAAGGGATCTGCCTGCCTTTACCTTTACCATGTTGCTTACTTTCGGAATTGTTGTGATTCCAATTTGTTTGGTTCTTGTAAATGCCTTCAGAGAGAAAACCGGAAATCTCGGCTTTGGAAACTTTCTGCTCCTAGAAACTCGCGGTTATCGGGATCTGCTGAATATTAGCTTTACCCAAGCGGCAGCAAATTCATTGAGAAATTTAGTAGTGGCAACGCTGCTGTCACTTCTGATTGGTGGACTGGTTAGTTATTTATTTGCCGAGCGGACACGGCACCGCAGAGAAAAGCGCACCGATTTTATCGGGATAAGCCTGGATGCGATATTTCTATTACCAATTGGGGTCTCCGCCGTTGTGCTGGGATTGGGTTACCTCGTCTTCCTAAGTGGGGACTTAGCCGATATACGATCTAGCTGGTTCATCGTGCCACTGGTTCAGTCCGTATTTGCAATTCCTATGGTGATTAGAGTTCTTTTCCCAGCACTAGTCGCAATAGATGACGGACCTAGGGAACAGGCAATGACTGACGGTGCAAGCAAATTACAAATTTTCTTTGCGATTGATTTACGCCTGATCAAAGCTTCAGTGAACACAGCGGTGGCATTTAGTGCACTGGTTTCCATTGGTGAATTCGGTGTTGCTAGTTTGCTGGCCTATGCAGATCAAAGCACTATCCCAGTTTTGCTCTATCAGTTAATTTCTCGCCCGGGCAATCAGAATTACGAAATGGCGATTGCAGTTGCAGCAATACTCACTGCCCTAACCATCACGCTGGTTTTGCTGGTCAGTCGCGAGAGTAAGCCTATTCGTAAGAGACAGGGAGCGAACTGAATCGCTGTTTCATTACAGCTATCGCCTCTGGATTTTGATCAATGAGAATAAAACTTCGACCGAGTTCACTCGCTGCTGCACCGGTGGTGCCAGAGCCGGCAAAGAAATCTAAAACCACATCATCCGGTTTAGACGAGGCTTGAATTATTCGGCGTAGCACTCCAAGTGGTTTCTGGGTTGGGTAGCCGGTTTTCTCTGTTCCGGTTGGGGAAACTATGGTGTGCCACCAAACATCGGTCGGCAGCTTTCCTCGCTCAACTTTCTCCGGGGTAACTAAACCTGGCGCCATGTATGGTTCGCGATCGACCTCTTCGTTATTGAAGTAGTAGCTCTCTGGGTTCTTCACATAAACCAAGATTGTGTCGTGTTTTGCTGGCCAACGTTTTTTGGCTTTACCGCCGTAGTCATAAGCCCAGATAATTTCGTTTAGAAAGCACTCTCTGCCAAACAGGGCATCCAACAGCACTTTGGCATAGTGCGCTTCGCGGTAGTCAAGATGTAAATATAAAGTCCCGCTGTCAGCTAAGACCCGCCAAGCCTGTTCGAGCCTGGGCTCTAAGAACCCCCAGTAATCAGCGAACTCATCGTCGTAGCTGAGCACTGTTTCCCTAACGATGTCATAGCGCTTTCCTTTAAAGCCAATTCGATTACCCTCTTCGGATCTGGTGGTCGTAGAAGAGCCCCTGGTCTGCACCCGACCGGTGTTAAAGGGAGGATCTACATAAATCAGTTGGACACTGGCATCGGGAATAGACTGCAAAGCAGTGAGGTTATCTGAGTGGATGACCCGATAGCTTTTCTTAGACACAGAAAGAGATTAACACTATGGACCCGCATGTGCTTCACAAACCCGAGCTGACTCGCTATGAATTGTGGTTGGGTGAGGAAAAGATCGGTCACGCCGACTACCAGGATATCGATGGCGTTTGGCATTTCACCCATACCGAAGTAGATCCAGCGCATCAGGGTAAAAACTACGCTGCGATTTTAATGCGGGAGACTTTTGCTGATATTGAAGCTCATCAGTATGCCAAAGTCTGGCCGGTCTGCCCATATGTTGTTAAATACATGCAGCGCCACCCAGAAACCGAAGGCCTTTTGGCCAAACCTTTGGACTAGCCGAGGTTAGCCTCAATAAAGTTGAGCACGTCCTTTAGAAACTCTTCTTTATTGGGTTCATTGAACATCTCGTGCCGACCCTCGTGGTAAATAATTGCGGTGACGTTATCTAAGCCACACTTATTTCTATAAGTGTTAGCTAGCATTTCGTTGCCACGTGTGCCGCCGATTGGATCATCGCTACCAGCAACAATCAGCAGTGGCAAGTCTTCGCGAATTCCACGCTTGGGCGTGAAGAAGAGTTGTAGTCCATTTACTACACCCAGCACTTTAGCCGCACTTGCCATAAACGTGTATGGGTCTTTGACGAATCGCTCGCCAACAGCTTTATCCCTCGATAGCCACTCATAACCGGTAGCGCCGGCTTCCTTTTTCCACTTGTTGTTAAAACCGCCGGCTTTGATTACGCCTGGTAATAGCAGTGATGAACCGCTGAGAATTACTGCATCATACTTATCGGAATAGCGGTTGATGAGCTTTTGTGAGATGAATGAGCCATAGGAATGACCAAACAAAACTAATTTTTTACCTGGGTTTTCTTTTTTGATCAGATCAGTGAATTGATTGACCTGCTCAAAAGCTGCCGGCATTCCGCCGGGGCCAAGATTACCGAGAATCTTTGTTTGACCGCTGGCCACCTGCTTGCTGCCCGTTACACCGTGACCGCGGTGGTCATCAGCGTAAACTGTGTAACCGGCTTGGTTGAAAAAGTCAGCAACATGGTCGTACCTTCTGGCATGATCGCCAAGGCCGTGGGCGATTTGAATAATCGCCTTCGGGTTTGCTACCGGCCATATGTAGTAGGTGATTTCAACGCCCTGCGCATCGGTATATGTTTTGGTTTGTGGTTCGGTCATGCCTTTACCCTACTCTCCTAGAGCAGTTTTGCGAGTTCAGGTTGCAATGCCCCGAAGCGGTGCTGAGTGATTGAAATGGACTGCTCACGGAAGAGAGCTAGAAGCATCAGCCGCCCAGACTTACTAACTAAACGCTCTAGGACAAACAGATCTGGGTTGGACTGAAGCTTTGCAATTTTGCTCTCCCTAGCCCCCAGCAAAATAAGCCTGGTTCCTGGCTGTATTTCCGGGTCAAACTCAGCTTCTTTCTGCATCACAAAATCACCAATGAGGCCAGCAAGTTCCACTGCGCTGATTTTGTTGCTACTTAGAAAATTCGGATGGATTGAGACCATAGCCAAGTTACCTACCATGGCAGCAGCACTACTTACCCTGAATAGCTCTGCCAAATCGGCATTGTCGCTAACTCTTACCAGCACATGTCCGGTATCGGGTAGATAGCGGTGGTAATTTGCCTCTACGGCAACCGTTCCCGGATCTAGACTTTGCGGCTGATAGTAATTTTGTAGCCAGTATTTATCGCTGGCGATTGCCTGCTTAAGCCAAACTCGCTTTTCTGGCGATAGATATTCCAGTTTGGTTTCCAACTCATCAGCGACCGCCTCACCTAGCGAGTTATCGGTGGCATCTTTGAAGGTACCGAATTGCAAGAGGTAATTTCTACCTCCTGCCTTTAGACCCCAACCCACTGCCGATCTTTTGAAGCCACCAAACGGTTGTCGTTCGACTATTGCGCCGGTGATACCACGATTTACGTAGAGATTTCCTGCATCTATTTGATTGAGCCAAAACTTAATTTCATTTGCACTGAGTGAATGTATTCCAGCGGTTAAACCAAAATCAGTTCCGTTTTGTATTTTTAGCGCTTCAGCTAAATTCTCAGCCGAGACTAAACCTAAAACTGGCCCAAAAACTTCAGTCTGATGAAAAAAGCTATTTGGCTTTACTCCGATTTTTATGCCTGGTCGCCATAACCGACCAGAATCATCTAGTTGCTTGGGTTCTAGTAACCAGCTCTCACCAGCCTCAAGGGCAGTAAGGGCTCTAAGCAGTTTTGTGTTTGGTGCTTCAATTAGTGGTCCGACAGTAGCCTCGGGATTTGTTGCGTAACCGACTTTCATTGACTCGATACAATCAACAAGTTGCTTTAGGAATTGCTGGTTGTGAAAAACCGAACCAATCAGAATACCTAAACTAGCCGCTGAACATTTTTGACCAGCGTGACCAAAGGCGCTCTTAGCCAAATCGTTCGCTGCTAAATCTAAATCTGCAAATGGTGAAATAACAATTGCATTTTTTCCGCTGGTCTCGGCAAACAGATTTGTCCTAAATCGATAGTTTTTGAATAGCTGTGCTGTTTCAAAAGATCCGGTGAGTATCACAGAATCAACATCCTCATGACCAACCAGTGCTAAGCCAAGTTCGTTATCTGGTACGAGCGCAACCTGTAATAAGCGCTTAGGGACTCCTGCTCTCCAGAAAAGTTCCACCATAGCTAGCGCGCAGTTAACCACCTGCGGGGCTGGTTTGATGATTACAGCTGCTCCTGCTGCTAGTGCGGCCAAAACTCCACCGGCGGCTATTGCTACTGGAAAATTCCATGGCGGTGTTACAACAACCACCTGGTGAGGCTCAAAAAGCACGCCATCGATTCTTTGAATTTCTTGTAATTCGTCGATCTGCTGGGCATAAAAGTTTGCAAAATCGATGGCCTCACTCAGTTCACTATCCGCCTCGGCGACAGTCTTGCCAGCCTCAGCAAGCATCACCGGTAGCAGATCTCCCCGGCAATTAGCCATCTCAGCGCCTACCTGGAGCAGTATTTGTTTGCGTTCGTTGGGTTTTTTTGCCCAAGCCGCGCTAGCGGCCTTGGCCTTAGCAACCATTTGCTCTATCTCGTAACGCTCCTGCTTAGCCTTAGCCACAAGCTTTTCGTGGCTAGGTAACTTATCCTCAAGGGCTACCGCCTTGGCGATAACCTGCCTAACCCAATCGCGGTTGTTAGCCAGCGCAGTATCAGTATCCGGCGCGTTGGAAAAAACCGCCTGCGGTTTGTAGTTCTCATTCAGCCGGTTTTGTTTACGGTTTGGTTTGGCATTTAGATCATCGATTAGGCGCAACGATGTTTCGAATCTCATTCGCTCACGATCAAAAACCAATCGGTTGGTCGTTATGTCAAAAACTCCAGACATGAAATTTTCCGGCGCACCATTCTCTTCTAGCCTTCGGGTTAGATAAGCAACCGCAACTTGAAATTCTGATCTACGAACAACTGGGGTATACAGCAGAAGGCTACCAACGCTGCTCTTCACCTGCTTAGAGAGGTGCTGCGCCATACCCTGAAGCATTTCGTATTCAACCCGACCCGCAACGTCTCGATGCATAGCTAACTCGTGAGCGAAAGCTAAATCAAATAGATTATGCCCGGCTATGCCAACTCTCAGTGACTTAATTCTCACTGGGTCCAAGGCGTAATCAATTAGCCTTTTGTAGTTTGCGTCGCTTTCCGCTTTGCTGCTGTATGTAGCGAGCTCCCAGCCGTGCCACTTAGCATCTACAACTTCCATGGCTAGATTTGCACCTTTTACAATTCGAACTTTTATTCCCGCCCCGCCAGCTGCCACTCGTTCCTGAGCAAACTGCGAAAGCTCTTTAAGCGCATCAAAAGAATCTGGTAAATAGGCTTGCAGTACGATACCGGCCTCGAGGTTCATCAGTTCTGGCTTAGATAAAAGTTTTTTGAAAACCAAAATAGTTAAACCTAAATCGCGATACTCTTCCATGTCCAAGTTGATAAATTTCGCCGAAGAGCGAGTTGCGGCAAATTGATACAGGGGAGTGAGTTTATCTACTAAACGATTCACCGTTGCTTCAAAGCCCCACATTGATAACTGTGCGGCAACAGCTGAAAGTTTTATCGAAACATAATCAACATCAGCTCGTCTTAGTAATGCGAAGGTTTCGTTGTAACGATAGTTTGCTTCTTTTTCACCAAGTACTGCCTCACCAAGTAGATTCAGGTTAAGTCGGATTCCTTCGGCTCTTGTTTTTGCGATGTGCTTGGTTAGATTGCCAGCCCGCGCATCAACAATCAGATGCCCAACGAGTTGACGAAGCCTGGCTTTTGCAATGGGGATGACAATAAAGCTAAATGGGCGAGCAAATAACCCGCCAACTCTGATGGTTAGCCGATCGAGTCGACTGAGGCTATTAGGTAAATTCTTTGCCAGGTTTGAAAGTTCTGAAGCGGCCACTTTGCGATCAGTTGGCCGTATCACTCGGTCAACAAAGCGAAGGGTCCAATCCAAACCACTCGGATCTTTGAGTATCTTGGCCAATCGCTTTTCGGCTGGCGATCTGGCGCTCTCCTGTTGCGAATCAACCAGCCAGGCCTCAACTAAATTGACCGCCTGCTGGGCTACAAACTCCCGTTCGCTTCTTTGCAAAGTCACTTCCAGTAATAAAGGGCACTAACTTCGTTGTTTTATAGCGCCATAGTAATCATTCCAGACCAACTGGGTTGCTAGGCGACATGCAGGCCCTATTCAGAAATCTTCCAGATAGATTAGACAGGATTTCATCATGAGTACCATTACTAAGCCATCGCCGGGTAGCAAGCGTCTAAACCAACGCAGGCTTTCCTTGGCTCAGGATTTGGTAGAGGGCTTCGGTTGGCTATGCATCGTTTATGTGATTTTCACGTTCCTAATAAATGGTGGAGTGGCTGGAATCAAAGACCTGCAAACCGCTTTGGGTTCGCTAGAGCGAATAACCGCACTGGTAGCCACCATGCTACTTCTTATACAGGTCTTGTTGATTTCGCGCGTCCCGTGGCTGGATAAGCTATACGGCCACGATAAAGCAACAGCAACCCACAAGAAACTTGGCAAACCGATCCTGTATCTGGTCATCACACATGTTGTTGCTGTCATCTGGTCGTATTCGCTCAGCGACGGTATCAATGTGGTGGATGAATTTTTATCACTGCTAAACACAATTCCAGAAATTGTTTTAGCGACGATTTCACTTTCTCTGATGCTTCTTGTCGTAATCGGGTCGATAAAGATTTCAAGAAAAAAGTTGAGCTACGAAGCCTGGTATCTGATTCACCTGTTCGGCTACGGAGCAGTTATGTTCGCTATCCCCCACCAGTTGGTCATAGGAGTTGACATAGCGGGTATCCCGATGGCTCAATATTTTTGGATCGCAGCATATCTATTTGTTGCCTTAAACATCATCTGGTTTAGATTACTTAGCCCGATTTTACTCTCGGCTAGGCACAAACTTGTGATTGCAAGCGTCACACCTGAATCCAGCGACTCAGTATCCATTACTATCTCTGGAAAAAATCTAGATTCCTTTAGAGCGCAATCAGGACAGTTTTTTATAGTGCGAGTGATTAACTCAACTTTCTGGTGGCGTGCACATCCTTTTAGTCTTTCCGCAAAACCAAGCGCTAATGCATTCAGGTTTACCGTCGGTAACCGCGGTGACGATACGAAGTTACTGCAAACTGTGAAGCCGGGCACTCGAGTAATTCTTGAAGGGCCATACGGCATCTTCACTGAATCAAGACGAGCTCAAGATTCGGTAGTTCTAGTTGCAGCTGGTATCGGGGCCCCGCCGATCAGAGCTCTCGCGGAAAGCATCGAGCAAACAAACGTGGACATAATTTATCGAGTCAGAGATAAAAAAGATGCCGCCCTGCTAACCGAGTTGCAAGAAATCTCTGATCGTCGAGGATTCAGCCTACATGTCTTGGCGGGAAATCGCAGGTCTGAATCTTCCTGGCTACCATCAACAATCTCTTCCAACGTATCTGATGAGCAGGCCTTATTGGATCTGGTTCCACACATAAAGGAAGCCGATGTTTACATCTGTGGCCCCAGCACATTTACCAAGCGGATAACTGAATCGTTGAAGCAACTTGGCGCGCCAAAAAATCAAATTCACGCAGAGGAGTTTGCCTGGTGAGAAAAACTACTCAAGTAATAATGGGAGCGTTGACGCTGGGCTCGGTTGTCACCGGAGTGCAGTTGGGTTCAACTGCCAAATCAAATGAGTTCCTGCCCTCGCCGATACCAACAGGAGAACCGTCGGTAACGCCAAAACCCGATCCGTCAGCCTCGACAACGCCAACGGTTGAGCCGGTGCCGCAGCCACAGAGCCCAGTCAGTCAAACATCCAGCCCTATCGCCTATAAATACGGTGTAGTGCAACTAACTGTGGTGAAGCTCGGAAACACAATTACCGAGATTCGGCTAGATCAGGCAACCGCAACAAATGGTCGATCGGCCGCTTTTTCCTACCTAATTCAGGTTGCCCTACAGGCGCAGAGTGCTAATTTTGATGCCTCTATGCTCTCCGGCGCTACCTTCACCGCTGACGCTTTCAGCCAGGCACTCGACGATGCGCTAAGACAGTTCTGATGACCGAATTCAGGCATAACGAAGAGTGCATGGGAACCGTCTTCCAGTTTTTTGGAAGAGCTGAAAACTACCCCAGCGAACCACTAGCTGAAGCAACTCGATTGCTGCATGAGGCAGATGAGCTGTTCTCACTTTATAAACCCGAATCTCCGCTTAGCCAATTAGCTAGGGGGGAGGTATCAATAAGTGATTTGCCTGACCTGGTTTCATATGTTTGGGATCAGTGTCAGAAGTGGGAGGAACGCACCGATGGTTGGTTTAGTTCGATGTCCGATGAAAACACTTTTGATCCATCCGGATACGTCAAGGCTTGGGCAACAGTTAGAGCGGCCGATAAATTGCGCGAGCTTGGTGTGATTGATTTTGCTATCAACGCTGGAGGGGACATCTACCTGTCAAAGGATATCTCTCCAGGCTTTCCAAAACGAATTGGGATAGCCAAAGCCGAATCTATTACCAACACAGTAACGCCACTAACAGTGCTTGATCTAAGTAATACCGAATATTTTGCGGTAGCCACTTCCGGTAATGCCGAACGTGGCGAACACATTTGGAATCCTAAAAATTACAGCTATGCCAACCACCTGCAGCAAGTTACGGTTGTTGCCAAAGACCTGATTACCGCCGACGTTCTAGCTACCGCAATATTTGCATCAGCGGAACAGGCGCAAAATCTAATTGCAAAATTTGCTGAAGACACTGAGGTATTAGTTATCGATGCGGCAGGTGAAAATTTCGCTACCCCCGGCTTTTCAGCTCTTGTGGCTCCAGTCTGATGGTGCCGGTTCTTTACCTTTTGGTAACGCAACCGCTTTGTCCCATTCGCTAACCCAACTGGGAAGTTCTGGTTCAGCACCAGGCCAACCACCCAGCATTTGATTTATCTCAGCCGGACTTGGCGTTCCCTTTGGGCTTTTTAGGAACCTGAGCTTGACCACTGCTTCGGCATAAATCTCGCGACCGACAACAAAGCGCTGACCGATGAAAAAAGCTTTGTCATCCCAACCAATAATTTTTGTTTCGACTTGAAAGCGTAACCACGGGGTTAGTGATTTTCTGAAAGTGATTGTCTCTTGAACCACTACCGGATGCACTTTAAGCTTTTTTAAGCGCTGCCAAGTGTTCGAACGTTTCATCAAGTCAAATCGTGCCAAATCCAGGAGAGTGAGATAAATTCCGTTATTCATGTGACGGAAAATATCAATGTCACTCGGCCAAACTAAGAAGGATCTGACCCCGACCTCGCTGACGCTTAGTTTGGTTCTAAAGCGCCAGCTGAGGTGAGACCAAATTAAACGAAGCCATAATTTCATCTGTTACCAGATAGAAACGCGCTTTGCCGGCTCCAACCACATCGCATCTTCCTCGGTGACGCCGAAGGCTTCATAGAAGGAATCAAAGTTACGGGCAACCTGGTTGCAACGGAACTCGCTAGGTGAGTGTGGGTCGGTGGCTAAGCGCTGGATGGCAATCGCATCTCTTGATTTACCGCGCCAGATCAGGCCCCAGGAAAGGAAGAAGCGCTGCGCTCCGGTGAGGCCATCGATAACTTCTGGCTCCTTACCTTCGAGGCTCATCAGGTAGGCCTTATAGGCGATTGTGATACCGCCTAAGTCTCCGATGTTCTCTCCGATGGTGAGTGCTCCGTTTACCTTGTACTCATCCGATAGGCCATCTGGGGTCAAATCGTTGTACTGGTCAATCAGAATCTTGGTGCGGTCCTCGAAAGCCTTACGGTCTTCCTCGGTCCACCAGGAGATAAGTGCGCCATCGCCGTCATACTTTGAGCCTTGGTCGTCAAAGCCGTGACCAATTTCGTGGCCAATGACGCCACCGATGCCACCGAAGTTAACGGCGTCATCAGCATCAAGACTGAAAAACGGTGGCTGCAAAATAGCCGCTGGGAAAACAATTTCGTTGAACCCCGGGTTGTAGTAAGCATTTACGGTTTGCGGGGTCATGAACCACTCGTCACGATCTAGCGGAGCACCAATCTTGGCGGCTTCCTTATCGGCCTGCCATGCCGAAGCCCGACGTACGTTACCGACCAGGTCGTTACGGTCAATTACCAAAGATGAGTAGTCTTTCCACTTATTTGGGTAACCAATCTTCGGGTTGAACTTGGAAAGTTTGACCAGAGCTTTCTGCTTGGTCTCTTCGGTCATCCAATCAAGATTCTTGATTGATTCTTCGTAAGCCCTAATCAGCCACTTAACTAATTCATCCATTCTCGCTTTTGCAGCAGGTGGGAAGTGCTTATCAACATAAATCTTTCCAACCGCTTCACCAAGAGTGGATTCAACCAGTTGAACACCGCGCTTCCAGCGTGCGCGCATTTCTGGTTGACCAGTTAGCTTCTTTCCGTAGAAATCAAACCTAGTATTAACAAAGTCGTCGCTGAGATAAGGTGCCGTGGAGTTGATTACCTGCCACTTTAGCCATAGCTTTACATTCTCAACGTTCTCTTCGTTAAATACTGAGCTGATTCCTTCAAAGAACGATGGCATCATCACTACTGACTCAAAAAGAACCTTGCCGTCAAATTTCATTCCAGAAAGATATGACTCCCAATCAAATGTTGGCGTCATAGCTTTTAGCTCAGCGAATTTGCGAAGGTTATAAGTTTTCTCAGCATCACGAGATTCAACAACGTTCCAATGCTGCTTAGACAGTTCTGTTTCAAATGCCATCACTCGTTGCGCGGCAACGTCTGCTTGCTCAGCTGACCAACCGGCAAGTTGGAACATCTTGGCGATGTATGGGATGTATGCGTCTCGGAAATCGGCATACTTCTCATCGTGGTAGTAAGACTCGTCTGGAAGACCTAGCCCGCCCTGATACATGTTCACCAGATAACGCTCTGGATTACCTGGATCGTTGTTCACATAGAAACCAAACAGTCCGCTAACTCCACCGCGCTCAAGTTCACCCATGATGCGGGTTAGATCGCTAAAGCTGGCCTTGTCGATTACATCTAAATCTGCTGCCAGTGGAGCTGCGCCAAGTTCGTTTGCACGTTTTTCATCCAAGAAGGATGCATACATATCACCGATTTGCTGGCTCACTCCCGGTTGCGGGTTAGCCTGAGCTTCCTCGAGGATTTCCTTTACCGCAGCCTCGGAGTCGTCGCGCAGCTTATAGAAAGAGCCGTGCACTGCCTGATCGGCTGGGATTTCTTCGTTTTGTAGCCAGTGGCCGTTGGTGTGACGGAAAAGATCGTCTTGTGGACGAACTGCATCATCAAAACCGTGCTTATTTATTCCTTTAATTTCAGTCATGGGCTTAATCCTACGACCTCTCTAACAGGGCTAAAAATCCCTAATATTGCAAGTGTGGAACTACAAAAAATCATCCTCTACTACGGGTTCACCCCGCTGGCAGACCCTGTCGCAGTCAAGCTGTGGCAGCAAGATCTGTGCGAGAGGCTTGGTTTAAAGGGCCGAATTCTTATTTCCAAGCACGGTATTAATGGCACCCTAGGCGGTGACATGTCAGCCCTAAAGCAGTATGTGAAGCTGACCAAACAGTACCCCGGTTTCAAGAAAATTGACTTCAAGTGGTCGATGGGAACCGGCAATGACTTTCCTAGATTAAAAGTTCGAGTGCGCAAGGAACTCGTGGCATTTGATGCGCCAGATGCAATCATTGTCACTGAAAACGGTATTGCCAATGGCGGTAAACATCTAAAGCCAAAAGCAGTGGATCAACTAGTTGCCGAGCGGGGCGACGATGTTGTTTTCTTCGACGGTAGAAACGCCTTTGAAGCTAAAATCGGAAAATTCAAGAATGCGGTAATTCCAGATGTCCAAACCACACACGATTTTGTAAAAGAAATACAGAGCGGGAAGTACGATGACATCAAAGATAAAGCCGTAGTAACTTATTGCACCGGTGGTGTCCGCTGTGAAATTCTCAGTGCCATCATGTTGGAAAACGGATTTAAAGAGGTTTACCAGATCGATGGTGGAATAGTCCGCTACGGCGAGTCGCAGGGTGATAAATCGCTTTGGGAAGGCTCTCTCTATGTGTTTGATGACCGACTAAATATAAATTTCACCGATGAAGCTAAAACGATTGGTGAATGCGAAACTTGTTCAGCAGCAACATCAACATTCCGCAACTGCACTTCGCTTGGATGTCGGGATCTGATTTTGCTTTGTGATGAATGTGCAGCTGATCCCAAAAATCTTAAACACAATGACTCTCATACCAGAGGTAAGCGTCGCCAACAGGTTGGCTAGAAAGCAAAAGACCCCGGCTAGGCCGGGGTCTTTCACCTTAACCAGAGAGGAAAGGCTAGTTGGTTGCAGTCACCGTAACCGTCTGGGTTGAAACAACACTGATCAGCGTTACCGTGTAGTCACCTGGGTGTGGCAAAGTCAATGTGATTGTCTGTGAGCCAGTGCCGGTAACAGGAACTGTAAATCCAAGATTTCTTGGAGCTGGGTATCCCGGTGGAGGAGTTGGTGCTGTCGCTGGGCGAACCTCAGTGACCAGCAATTGATAACTTCCGGTTTCCGGAACATCAACGGTAACTGTTTTTGTAATCAAGAAGTGCTTGCCCTTCGGGCCATGACCGTGGTGGTGCTTACCTTTGCGGTGATCACGATCACCGAACTGTGGCGGGGTAGGCGTTGCAGATGCCGAGCTTGTCGGTTTCGCTGTTGCTTTAGGTCCCGACTTATGAGCTAGAGCAGGAGATGCAAACAGCAATGCGCCGATTGTTATAACCGAGGCTGAAATTACTGCTACTTTGTTTGTCTTTTTCATTAGCTTTCTTTCATTTAGGCTGACCACTAAACATTACGCCTGGGCCGATATTGAACTTGCCGATTTCAGCGATAGAGCACCCTATTTGCAGGTTTTTGTCAGATTGGTGCGCGAGGCGGGACTTGAACCCGCACGTCCTTGCGAACACTGGCACCTGAAGCCAGCGCGTCTGCCATTTCGCCACTCGCGCAGAAGGCAAGATTAGCACCGAAGCTAAATCACTGCCTAGCCCGTCAAGGTCCAGGGGAGGCTTAAACTTGTCCCATACAGATATAAGGAATCCCACTTGAGCTTTATCGATCGCTTTGAAAAACGCCTAGAACGCTTCGTCAACGGGGCTTTTTCCAAGGCGTTCAAGTCTCAAATCCAACCGGTAGAAATAAGCTCTGCGATAAAGGCCAAGATGGATGGGACCGCGGCCGTGGTCTCCAAAGATCGGATTTTGGCGGCAAATTCTTACACTGTCCGGCTTTCTCCAACCGACTTTTCTAGGCTAAAACAGCTCGGCGAATCCCTGCAGAGCGAGATTAAGCGTCAGGTTTCTGGCCATGTTAAGAAACAGCGCTACCAGCTCTCGGGAGATCTCAGTATCGCCATTGAGCCATCACAATCGCTAGGCCTAGGACAAATTCAAATCAGTGCTGAAGGTTCTAAAGCGCCTGATTTGGCTCAGGTGAGTTGGACCCCCGCGCTAGATATAGCAGGTAAGCGCTATCTGCTGGCTAAGCCCAAAACCACTGTCGGCCGTGACGCTACCGCTGACATCCAGATAAACGATGGTGGTTTATCCAGAGTGCACTTCGCGATCAACTGGGATGGGGCTAACGCTACGGTTGAAGATCTTGGTTCAACTAACGGGACAAAAGTAGCGGGACGCAGAATTACCAGCCAGGCAATCAGTTCAGATACGGTAATTGACGCTGGCAGAACAGAATTTGTTTTTCGAGTCGTCGCCAAGTCAGGTGATAGCAAATGAGTGAATTAGCGTTATTTATTGTTCGAGCTGGCTTTCTTTTAGTGCTGTGGCTTTTTGTTTTAGCCATAGTTGCAATTATTCGAGCTGATCTTTTCAGTGAGCGGGTGCTCAGCAAAGTTGTTGAGAAGAATACGCCAACACCGCTTTCCGCTCCGACAACCGGATTAACAACCGTCGGCGAATTCTCATCGGCGCCTGGTTCCGCCAGTGTGGTTAGCTCAATGAACACAGTTCCGGACACAATTTTTATCATCGATGGTCCTCTGATTGGAACTGAGCTTGCTATTGATCGACGAGAAATGAGAATTGGTCGTGCGCCGAATAACGATCTTGTTTTAGATGATGATTATGTTTCAGCTCAGCATGCAAGATTGCAAAAAGTTGATGAGGGTTGGGTCATTCAAGATCTGAATTCAACAAACGGCACTTTTGTTGATGGAGCACGAATCGGAGCGCCAATTACGCTGCGACCAGAAATGCAAGTTCGTATTGGTAAAACTATTTTTGAATTGCGGAGCTAGCAATGCCATTTAAATATCTAGCTTCGGGCAAGAGTGATAAAGGTAGAGTTCGTTCCAGCAACCAGGACAGCGGTTATGCCGGTAATAATTTATTCATCGTAGCTGACGGTATGGGCGGGCATGCAGGTGGCGATATCGCATCCGCGCTGGCAACACAGCGGGTTGCCAAAGTTGATGATGTCTATCCGAGCAAGATAAAAGCAGTAAACGCCTTGAGCGCTGAAATGGCTGAGGCGAACAAGCAACTGGTTGAAACTGTTGAGAGCTTTGACTACCTTGACGGAATGGGTACCACGATGGATGCCCTTGTCTTTAGCGGCAACACAGCAAGCATCGTCCACATCGGAGACTCAAGGGTCTACTGGTTACGAGACGGTGTCCTTACTCAGGTAACCAAGGACCACACTTTTGTTCAGAAACTTATCGACGCAGGAAGAATTACGCCGGAGGAAGCTCTATTCCACCCGCGCCGAAATGTCTTGATGAAGGTTTTGGGTGACAGTCAACAGGAGCCGGAATTCGATGTTCACCACATCGAAATTAAGCCTGGTGATCGGTTTTTACTTTGCTCCGATGGGCTCTGCGGTGTGGTACCGGAGCCGATTCTGGAAGAAAACATGAAGGTGGCAAACCTGGATGAGGCGACAGACCTTTTGGTTGCCGAGGCCAAAGAATATGGCGCTCCCGATAATGTGACTGTAATTTTGGTTGAAGTTCGTGAAGCCACTGACCAGCTTGCTTCCCAGAACATAACCTGGTTAGGTTCTGCGGCCAATGAAGTGGTAATCAGTCAAAGTGGAAGCAGTAAGTTCCTGCAGATTTTTAGTCGGATTAGTTTCTGGGAGGCCTTCAGAAAACGCGAACAATTTTTATCGGAAAGTGATCCGGGTTTTGCAAAAGCGCTCGATGAATTCGACGGCAAGGTTCGATCATGGAAACTTCGTGGTTTGGCTCTATTTATAGCTATCGCAACAATTGCTGGAGCTAGCATCTATGGCATCTACAGTTACACCCAGACCCGTTACTACCTTGGTGTTGAAAACGGAAAAGTTGCGATTTACCAGGGCATAAAGGAAAGCTTTGCGGGTTTTGGTTTTTC
This sequence comes from uncultured Rhodoluna sp., assembly GCA_964394575.1. GTDB lineage: Bacteria > Actinomycetota > Actinomycetes > Actinomycetales > Microbacteriaceae > Rhodoluna. Next base: position 131,121 of record CAYMYB010000002.1, read on the forward strand.
AAAATTATACGAAGAGTCTGAAATCTCTGTTGAGACCTTACCTGATTTTCAAAAAGATCTGCTGACTAGAACCATTTCTGCCGACAGCCTAGAAGATGCCAGAGAGAAACTGCAGCAAATAATTGAAAGCGCTGAGAATGGTTAGAGCGGCAAGAGTGATGCCGGCTAAGCGCAATCTTGAATTGATGATGCTGCTGTTCGGTTTTGGTCTATATGCGTTTGCACTTAGTCAGGTTCAGTTGGCGACGATTCTAATTCTGCGACCAGACGGTTGGTTTTTCTGGTCGCTGCCAGTAGTTGCAGCGTTCACCTTTCATTTAGTTCTACGCTTTAGAGCAAGCGATGCTGATCCGATACTCTTACCGATAGGTTTTCTACTTAATGCATTGGGCATCGTGATGATCTATCGGCTTGATTTAGTTAAGCCGCTAACTGATTCCGATAACGCGGTGGCCTCGAGGCAGGTGCTTTGGACAGTCGTCGCTATTTTTGTTGCGGCGACCGTGCTGTTTCTGGTTCGGACCCACCTGTCGCTTAGAAAATATATCTACACCGCGATGGCCGTCGGTGTGGTCTTGCTACTGCTTCCTTCTTTACCGGTGATCGGTAGAACTGTCAGCGGCGCTACCCTCTGGGTGTCCATCGGCGGTTTAAGTTTTCAACCAGGCGAGCTTGCCAAGATTGCCCTTTGTATCTTCTTTGCCGGCTATCTAACTTCAAGACGAGAAGCGTTGTCGGTAGTTGGTCGAAAGCTCTACGGCATCCGCATCCCACCAGCCCGAGAGGTTGGGCCAATTGTCTTTATTTGGCTAGGCAGCTTGGCGGTTTTAGTGCTCCAACGCGATCTTGGAACCTCACTGCTCTACTTCGGCCTATTCCTGGTGCTGATCTACGTCGCCACCGCCAGAGTGTTCTACGTCTTTATCGGCTTGGTCATGTTTGTTGCCGGCACGCTAGTCGCCGCGAGGCTGATGAGCTATGTCGGGGGTCGTATCGGTGGCTGGCTAGATCCGCTCAGTGAGCAAAACTACAACGCCATCGGCGGCTCCTACCAAATAGTCCAATCGATGTTCGGGCTGGCACATGGAGGCCTGTTTGGCACTGGCCTTGGTGGCGGACTACCGAATATTGTCCCGCTGGCTGAGAGCGATTTCATCGTTTCAGCCATCGGCGAGGAGCTGGGCCTAGTTGGCTTATTCGCAGTGCTGGTGCTTTACCTGGTTTTAGTTTCGAGAGCACTGCGCATTGCCAATCTTCACAGCGACGATTTCAGCAAACTGCTGGCAATTGGTTTGGGGTTTGTCATCGCCCTCCAGTTATTTATCGTCATCGGCGGCGTGCTACGGGTTGTTCCGCTTACCGGATTGACCACACCGTTACTAACCGCCGGTGGTTCATCTCTTCTGGCCAACTGGATAATCATCGGTTTGCTGTTGCGCTTATCCGACACCATGCCAAAAGCTGGGACGGTGAGTGAATGACTCCGGAGATTAAGCGGGTTGCCAATTTAATAATGCTGATGTTTCTAAGCCTGTTTATTGCCGCCAGTGCTATGCAGGTTGTCAATGCCGATGCACTTAATAATGATTCGCGGAATCAGCGTGCGGTTTATGACGGATATAAAACACAGCGCGGTTCAATTCTGGTTGATAACAAACCAATTGTTGAATCAATCAAAACTTACGATGCTTACCACTACCTAAGAAAGTACTACTCAGCAAAATACGCTTCTCTCACCGGATACTATTCACTGTTTCAGGGAAGAAACGGTTTAGAAAACTTTTTGGACAGTTCGCTTCGCGGTGATAACTCCGCTCAGTTCTTTGAACAGGTTAACGCTCTGTTTTCCGGTAACCCGGTTACCGGAGCATCAGTTGAACTAAGTATTGATGATGATTTGCAGCAGCTTGCTTGGGATGCGCTGGGTAAAATGAAAGGCTCAGTAATAGCGATTGAACCAGCCACCGGCAAAATCTTAGCCATGGTTTCAAAACCGAGCTTTGATCCGAACCTGCTGGCCACACACATCGTCTCTGATGCAGCAGCGAATTACAAAAAACTTATAACCAGTAAGAGCGCACCGCTAGTTAACAGATCTGTAGATGCTCTGTATGCGCCGGGTTCGGTATTCAAGCTTGTTGTTGCGGCGGCGGCATTTGAATCAGGCGAATACACTCCCGAATCTGTCTTGCCTAACCCAAGGACTTTCACACTGCCTGGCACCGAAACTGTAATTACAAACTCGGGCGAGGGTAGGTGCGGGGGCGCTAGCACGGTTTCAATCGCAACCGCATTGCGACTATCCTGCAACGTACCCTTTGCCCAGTTAGGTATCGCCCTAGGTCAAGACAAGATTGCCGAGCAGGCTAGATTACTGGGCTTCGGCGAGAGTATTACCATCCCGCTGAAAACCACCGCCAGCAGATATCCAGATAACCTAGACGATGCTCAGCTAGCGCTCACCGCATTCGGGCAGTTCGATGTCAGAGTCAGTCCAATTCAGATGCTCCTGGTTAGTTCAGCGATAGCTAATGGGGGTGTCGCTATGAAGCCATATCTGGTCGATCAGATATTCACTTCAAATCTCACTCTGCTAAGCGAAGCAAGCCCTGAAGAGCTAAATCGCAGCATGTCTACCAGCACCGCGGAGAAACTAAAGAAGATGATGGTTCAGGCAGTATCTAATGGGGTTAGTTCTAACGCGCGAATTCCAGGAATAAAAGTTGCTGGTAAAACAGGCACGGCCGAAAACGGTCAGGCAGATCCATACACGCTATGGTTCACCGGTTTCGCTCCAGCGGATAAACCAGAGGTTGCAGTGGTTGTCGTGATTGAAGACGGTGGTGGTCTGGGACAGTCGGGAAGAGGAAACAGTCTGGCCGCTCCAATTGCCAAAAAAATTATGCAGGCGGTGTTAGCTAAATGAATCCCGAAGAAGGAAAAGTTTACGGTGGGCGTTACCGCCTAGTTAAGAGAATTGCTACCGGTGGTATGGGCGAGGTTTGGCAAGCCCAAGATGAAATCATTCTTCGCCAAGTAGCAATCAAAATTTTGAAACAGCAGTATCTCGGTGATCCCGATTTTCTAGAACGCTTTAGAACCGAAGCCAAGCATGCTGCGATGATCAACAACGATGGCATCGCCAATGTCTATGACTACGGTGAGGATGAGGGTAGTGCATATCTGGTCATGGAGTTGGTGCCTGGTGAATCGCTTTCCTCAATATTGGAAAGAGAAAAAACTCTGCCAGAACAGCAGGTGGTATCGATAATTGCGCAAACTGCGTTAGCTCTGGATGCGGCTCATCGCGAAGGACTAGTTCACCGCGATATCAAACCGGGTAATTTACTAATCACTCCCGATGGTGCAGTTAAAATTACTGATTTTGGAATTGCCCGTGTGGCAAATCAAGCTTCACTTACCCAGACCGGGCAGGTGATGGGAACAGTTCAATACCTTGCTCCAGAACAAGCCACCGGAAAACCAGCGAGCGCTTCGGGGGATATTTACTCCCTGGGAATTGTCGCCTATGAAGCACTCTCTGGTCGTCGACCATTCAAGGGTGAGAACCAAATGGCAATTGCCATGGCGCAAATCAATGAAACACCACCGCCGCTGCCAGAAGGTTTAGATCCTCGCCTAGTGAAATTGGTCCTTGATTGCATGGCAAAAAAACCTGAACTGAGACCAAGTTCAGCCTTAGAGCTAGCCGCTCGAGCTGAAGCTCTTCTGGTTGGGGGTGTGGATCCGATACGGGTCAGCCCACCACTTGATGATCTAGTCAGCGATGAAACGATGTTGATTGACACCGACACCAAGCCAACCGGTAAAGCACCAGCGATATGGCCATGGCTAGCTCTAATACTGATTCTGCTTGTTACCATCGGTGCGGTGTTCTGGGCGGGGCTGCTTGCTCCGAAAGAGCAAATCAGCCCGAGTCCAAGCCCGACAAATACCGATACCCAATCGCCAAGCCCAACCCCGACACCGACACCTACCGAGACTGAGGAAACCGTGGTGGTGCTACTAAGCAACTACCAGGGACAAGACGTCTCGCTTGTGGTGCCGCAACTAACCGATCTTGGTTTAGAAGTTGAACCAATTGCAGGAACTGCCCTGCCGGCAGATGATCCAAAGATTTCGCAAGTGTATGACATTTCGCCGTTGGGTAGCATTCCGGTTGGTTCTGTAATTCAGGTTTACTACTACCAGCAGATTTATGACGAAAACACCTTGCCAAACCAATAAAGATAAACTGACTTAGGGGAAGCATTTGAAATGGAGCTTTGGTGAACGAGAGTAATCGCATGCTAGCCGGAAGATACGAGCTGGGTGCTCTCATCGGTCGCGGCGGCATGGCCGAGGTTTACTCCGGCATTGATACCAGGCTTGGTAGAACAGTCGCAATCAAATTGCTGAAAGCAGATCTAGCGGCCGATACAACTTTTGAAATCAGATTTCGTCAAGAGGCCCAAGCGTCTGCACGAATGGCTCACCCGACAATAGTTCGGGTTTATGATGCCGGTGATGAGGTTAGCGTTGATGAGAACGGGGTGGAGCGACACTTACCCTACATAGTCATGGAACTAGTTCGCGGTGAAGTACTGCGAGATATTTTGCGGGCTCGTAAACTTACCCAGCAAGAGGCAATCGCATACACCACCGGCGTGCTTACCGCACTTGAGTTCTCGCATGCCGCCGGTGTGATTCACCGCGACATAAAACCAGCAAATGTAATGATCACGGAATCTAACGCGGTTAAGGTGATGGATTTTGGTATTGCCCGAGCCGTTAGTGACTCCTCGGCTACCCTGGCTCACACCAATGGAATAGTTGGCACCGCGCAGTACTTCTCCCCCGAGCAAGCTCGCGGCGAAACCGTGGATCTGCGAACAGATCTTTATTCCACCGGAGTTCTGCTATACGAGATGCTCACTGGTAAACCACCGTTCACCGGCGATACCGCCGTTTCGGTTGCATACCAGCACGTCAGTGAATCACCAATCCCACCATCGATGATTAATCCGGCAGTGTCGTTGGCATTAGATTCGGTTGTACTAAAAGCGCTTGCTAAAGATCGGGCGGCCAGATTCCAAACCGCAGCTGACTTCCGCACTGCCCTCGCCCGTGCCGTCAGTGGTATCGCTACACCTGCTTTCCAAGATGATGCCCAACCCCCAACTGCCCCGATGAATCCGGTCATGCTGGAGCCCACGCCTACTGTAAAAATTCCTGAGCAGGACCCTTTTGAAACTCTACTTGCCGAGGTTCGTGAAGAAACTGCAGAAGCAGTCCGAGCCGAACCGGTAACTCAGGTCATCGATGAGGATGAGGATACTGAACTTCTAAGCCAGCTTGGTTTTGAAACTGGCAAGACGCAGGTTGTCACCAGGGCCGCTAGAAAGCGTAAGTTGCGGGGCGAGAAACCATCAGCTGGATTATTCTGGGGAATCGGCTCGGGCTCGGCGGTATTTGTAGTTGGAATAGTTGTTTGGCTCTTACTCGGCGGAGCGGCACTGCTTAATTTTGGTGGGGGCTCAGGTGGCAAGATTCTCGTTGCCGATGTAGTTGGGAAAACCTACGAAGAGGCATACACAACTCTCACTAATCAAAAACTTCTAGTTGACAAACAGCTTCAGCGAAGCGATAACATCCCGATGGGTATTGTCATTTCGATGGATCCTCCAGCTGGGCAGCAGGTTGGCATGAAAACCACAATCACAGTTTATGTTTCGGCCGGTAAGGAACAAATCCTGATGCCAGATTTAACTGGTCTCACCGAACAAGAGGCAACACTAAAAATAACTGAGGCGAAGCTATTCCTGGGCACGATTACCAGAGCGGATTCGGCAACTATCGGGCAAAACTTGATTATCTCCTCTGACCCCGCAGCCAACACCAGTATCCCCGCTGGGTCAACCATCAACCTGGTCATCTCCACCGGTTCGGTGATTGTTCCTAATGTTGTGAACCTGGACAAGATTGATGCTATTGCTCAACTAACGGCAGCCTCCGTCGGCTACACAGTGACAACCCAAGTTGATTCTTCCTGCACTGGAACACCGGGGACAACGGTGATTGCTCAATCCATCCAACCTGGAATACAGCCGCAGAAACAAGCGATTGTTTTGACGCTCCAGTGTGTTAACTAGTTATTGATTTAGAAGCGGCTTTAAGTTTTTAGCTCTCTCCGCAGCGCCAGCTAGGCCGATTGATTCCAACCAATTACCAAGCATCAGGTAGCCGCCTTCGGTTAGCACCGATTCTGGGTGAAACTGAACTCCGTAAATTGGCAGGGTGGTGTGTTGTAATCCCATGATTACTCCACCTTTGGTCTTACTGGTGATAACCAGTTCCTTCGGAACAGTGCTTTCAACCACCGCTAGCGAGTGATATCTGGTTGCCGTAAACGGCTGTTTCACATTTTTATAGACCAGACTGTCATCGTGAAACACCTCACTGGTCTTACCGTGCATAAGCTCTTCCGCGTTGGTGACGGTTGCTCCCATCGCCTCGGCAATTGCCTGATGGCCCAGACAAACACCGAATATAGGCATACCGGTGGCTAGGGCAAAGCGTACCGTCGGGATGCTAAGACCAGCCTCGGCGGGAGTGCCAGGTCCAGGTGAAATCAGGACAGCATCGTAGTTAGCCAAAAGTTTAGGGAGATCTTGTTCCTCGACCACGTCGTTTCTGAGCACCTCAGTCTCAGCACCAAGCTGGCGTAAGTAGCCGTTTAGCGTATAAACAAAGGAGTCGTAGTTATCTAAAACCAGGATTTTGACCATCAGGTTTCTAAGCCTAACCGCTTTGGGTAGAATTAGCCCATGTCTGAAAATGAGAAGAAGTCTTTCAAGTTACCAAAGCGCCCGAAAAAGCCTGCTGTTCCAGATTCAGTAAAGGCCAACAAGGCTAAAGGCGGTAACGCCGTTTGGTTCCTACCTGTGGCACTGACCCTGATGATTATCGGTCTGCTCTGGATCATGATTTATTACATCAGCCAGACTCTTTTCCCACTTGGTAGCGGAACTCCCTTTGACATCGGACCAAGTAACATCATCGTTGGATTTGGTCTGATGATGGTTGGCTTTTTTATGCTGACTCGCTGGAAGTAATTAGCGTTAATAAACCGGCGGCATTATTTGATTGCCGTATATCCATAAGCCGATAAGAGCTACAACCAAAACTGCGATAGAACCTATCAACAAAGTTTTTTGATCCGACCGGCTAAATCTTGTGTATGCCAGGGCAACTAATACACCGACGATAAATCCACCGAAGTGAGCCTGCCACGCGATTCCTGGCAAAAAGGAAACTACAACGTTAATCACCAGAATGATTGCTATTTGCGTAGTATCAAGGCGCAGTGCTCGTAAATAAATCAGGTAGGCACCCATCAAACCGAAGACGGCCCCGCTTGCGCCAACAACGACAGCGCCAAGATCGCCGAAGAGGAAAAAGCCAATAGAGCCGCCAAATATAGCAATCAGGTAGAGCAGCGCGAACTTCAGTTTGCCAAGCATTGGTTCAAGCAAGGTCCCTAACACGAACAGTGAATACATGTTAAACAGGATGTGAGTGATCATGCTCTGCGAGTGAACAAAAGCGGAGGTAAACGCCCTCAGCGGTGAGCCATATTCGATTCCTTGACCAACACGCATGAAGGCCAGCATGTCGATGATGGGAAAACCGAGCATCTGAAAAATGTAGACAGTGACATTTATGCCGATCAGGGTCATTGTTACCGGGGCTCGCGATGTCAGTGATTGCTGAAAAGCGGGTCGTCTTATTTTTATAGTTTCTTTAGCATCCTCTGGGCATAGAAATCCAACTGCACCTGGGGTGGAACATTCAGGGCAAATGAATCGGTCGCAACGCTGACAGCTCACTCCGGTTTCAACGCCAGGGTGTCTGTAACAGGATTCCATCTAGCCCTCTACTGGCTCAATGCTGATTGACTCGATTACTACAGCATCGATAGGTCGGTCATTCTGGCCAGTTGGAACAGCGGCAATCTTATCGACAACCATCTTTGAGTCTTCCTCGAGCACTTCACCAAAAACTGTGTGCTTTCCATAAAGCCAGGGAGTCGGCACTACTGTAATGAAGAATTGCGATCCGTTGGTTCCAGGACCGGCATTTGCCATCGCCAGTTTGTATGGTTCATTGAAATTTAATTCGCTGATTTCGTCCTTGAAGTTATAGCCTGGGCCACCCATTCCGGAACCTTCTGGATCGCCACCCTGAATCATGAAGCCGGCTATGATTCTGTGAAAAACTACACCTTTATAAAGCGGTTTCCCGTTGTTCGGCTCTTTGCTTCTGGGATGAACCCAGTTCTTAGAGCCGTCGGCTAGGCCGACAAAATTAGCAACAGTTTCGGGGGCCTGCAAGCCGTAAAGGTTGAGCTTAATCTCCCCGTGGTTAGTGTGAATTGTGGCTATGTGGGTATGAGCTGTCATACCTCTATTCTCCCATGTTCGCCCAGGCGATTTCTCAAATACAAGATGTCAGTGGCACCGTCTAATATGATGGAAACGTTCCCACGCGGGGATATTCGTAGCCCTTAACAGAATTTGGGGGAAGTATGAACCTTGAGATACACGCTAAACGCGGGCAAATTCTAGATGCCAAAAGCCAACCCGTAGTTACCAGGTTGGAATGCCCTGAACCAGGAAGCCTGAAAGTTCATGTGCAAATGGGCACACCATCCGAAACTCTTGCCGAGTCTTTAAAACACTTCCTGCAGCCAGAGACCGTCAATCGCGTGATCAACTTATGGGCTAACCCTGATCACTGCCGAGAGTTCGAGGAAGACGATGACGGCAGGACTCTAATTATCCGCGATTGCGCTTAGGCTTGGCTGGCCAACCCAAAGCTCCAACTGCTCTCAATAACTCTTCTGGGGAAACCTTTAGTTCTAGACACAATCTGCCTATTGTTCCTGAGGGGATCTCCCTCTCTAAGTGAAAGTAGCGACTCAGGCTAGATTTTTGCATCCCAGTCGCATTAGCAAATTGATTTAGGGATTTGTAACCCTGTTTTTCGTATTTTGAAACAAACCAGTTCCACGCAGATTCAATGTGCTCCGCACTCTGCTTTTGTACCATTTTTTCTTTACAACCTGACTTTAATAAGCCCCATGCACTTGCATCCACTTCTAATCTAAGTGCACTTAAACGGGAACAGCAAGATTATCAGCACCTTAACAGCGGGGGTTTATCGCTGATAAATTTCACCAAAACCTTCATACTCGTAGACCCTGATGTAATCAACGAGCAGTTTATTTGAAACTGGCAAATCCGGTGCGAGTTCTCCACCGAGATTACCCCCTACGGCGAGGTTCAGAAGCATAGAAAAAGGCTGATTGTAGACCCACTGACTAGGCGCTACATCGCTGGCCTTAGCAGTGAAATAGGTTTCCCCGTCTAACTGCCAAGAGATCTCGTCCGGTTTCCAGCGGATTCCAAATTCATGCCAGTCTTCAGAAAGATCAACTGCGCTCACTTTCTTCCCACCGCAACCGTGATCACCGAAATAACCTGGGCCGTGAAGTGTCCCGAGAGCTTCAAGCGGCTCTCGGCCGACCCATTCCATAATGTCTATTTCGCCAGCAAGCGGCCAACCCTGGGTATCCATCTGCTCACCGAGCATCCAGAAGGCTGGCCATAACCCTCTTCCGGCTGGGACTTTAGCTCTGATAGTTATCTCTCCGTATTGGAAATAGATTCTGTGTTTAGTAACCAGCCGCGCACTTGTCCACTGAACTGGGCCGTAATAAGCATCGCCAGCGCTGCCGTCAGTGATCTTCTTTGCTTCAATTTCCAATATCCCAAATTGGTTTACAAATGCGTTCTGGTCGGTGTAAACCTGAAGTTCATTGTTGCCCCAACCGGGTATGCCGTAACTTGTGCCATCACCTAGATCTCTGGCCCATGTTTCTATGCTTGGCGCGGACCCCTCAGGCAGATTGAACTCTTCGGCCCAGATTAGGCTTGCTTTGGACAAAATTCACCAGTTTCTAACAGATTCGAACCAAGCCTAGCGTTAGGGCTAAATCCAAGTAGGCTGAAAGTGTGTCATAAATAGGAGTTTTTGGACATAAACCTTACGAAATGACACATAGGAGGAAATCGTGAAACTAAAAAGTTTGACTGTTTTAGGTCTTGTAGTCGGCGGCCTATTTCTAGGCTCTGGTAGCGCCTTGGCTGAGGAAGACATTGCCATCTTGCCAAAACCGGTGTGCGCAGAAAACGAGTACATCGAAATCGATGAGAACGGTGAGTACTTCTGCACTACGGTTTCCACCACCGGCGAGGAGCCAGAGGTTACCGTTGATCCATGTTGGGTAACTGAAGATGGTGTTGATGTTTGCGCCAGAGGTTTTGTAACTGGTGAAGAGCCTATGCCGATAGATGAGACTTGCACAGCAACAATCAATGACGATGGAACCGAGAGCACCGTATGCTACGACATGTTATCTTCCACCGGCATGGTTCCTGACGGCGAATCGCCGACCGGCGTGCCGCTAAACGGAGATGAGATGTTGCTTGAAAAGAGCTTGACCTCAGCAGGTGTTCAAGACTCAACTGACGGAACTCTAGCCTTCTTAGGGTTGTTCTTTGGATTAGTCGGTGGCGCAGCAATCGCCCTGAGTAAGAGACCAACCACGAAATAGTTTTATCCCGAACCAATAACAGCCGCAATCAAAACTGGTTGCGGCTGTTATTTTTAATTGGTGCCGGAAAAGTTAAGAGCGACCAGCCAGCCAGGATTTATAAAGTTTTGGATTGGGCAAACCATAAGCTCATTCGGCTCACAAATTAGTGGTCTAGCCTTACCGGTAATAGCCGTCACCATGCTAAGTGCTAGTGAATTTCAAATGGGCCTGCTCGGGGCAGCAAACACCTCTGCGTTTTTAATTTTCGGTTTACTGGCTGGGGCTTTAGTTGATCGTTGGATCAAACGACGAGTGATGATTGTTGCCGACTTAATCAGAATGCTAGCTATTGGTCTAATCCCGCTGTTGTGGTTTGCCGGTGTGCTGAATGTTTACCACCTGATAGTTCTAGGTGCAGTTATCTCTATCGCCAGTGTATTTTTTGATGTTTCTTATCAGAGCTACATTCCGATCCTGATGCCTCGGGAATACATTGGCGTTGCCAACTCTAGGTTAGAACTCACCGCACAGATTTCAGGTGTGGCGAGTCCTGGGCTAGTCGGGTACCTGCTGACACTAATTAAAGCTCCCGTGATTCTTATTTTTGATGCCATAAGTTTTCTGGTTTCAGCGGTAAGTTTGCTACTTATCAAAGACCGCGAAATACCAAAGCCAAAAACGGATCGCCGTCCGATCAACCAAGAAATTGCCGAGGGCCTAAAGTTTGTCTGGAATCAAAAGCTGATAAGGGCAATCTCCTTTACCACTGCAACAAGTAATTTATTTAGCACTATAGGTGGAACACTCTTTGCAATCTATTTCTTTCGGGAAAACTACCTTGGATTTAATACCGCCGCTTTTGGGCTTCTGACGGCGGTGGGAAGCGTTGGCGGATTACTCGGTGCCGCAACTACGCCTAAACTAATCAAGATTTTCGGTGAAGGCCCGTTGATTGTCATCTCCGCGATTACCAGCGGGCTCACCGCGCTACTAGTTCCCTTATCCTGGTTTGTCTCCCGAGAGTTCACCCTGCCCATGCTTCTAGTGAACACATTCATGATTGCCTTCACGGTGCTCACCTATAACATCACACAGGTAACCGCTAGGCAGCGACTTTGCCCTGAGGCCCTGCTTGGCAGAATGAACGCTTCAATTAGATTTATGGTTTGGGGTGTGATGCCAATTGGCGCGCTAATCTCCGGTAGCCTTGGCGAAATTTTAGGTGTTGTGCCAACTCTAGTTATTGGCGCGGTTGGTGGCCTATTAGCCTCAAGTTTCGTATTCTTCTCGCCGATAAGAACAATGCGAGAGATGCCAAGACTTGAACAGAACTAAATAACTTCTCTGCTCATCAGGCCAACTTGGTTGCCCTCAGAATCTTCGATGAAAGCCAACCACTCGTTTCCAGGCTTATCAAAAACACCATTCGGATCTGGAAATACGATGTGTGGTTCGCTGCTGATCTTAAATCCGCGCTCCCGCAGATCTGCAACCGCTTCTCTTACGTCGGCAACCGCCAAATAGATTAGCGAGGCAGGTCCGCCTAATTCAACAAGAAGTCTTGTCCCATCCAGATTGTAGAAACAAAATCCTGGTGGATTGAATACCGCGGTAGGTTCCATTCCGAGCAAGCGAGTATAGAAGTCTTGGGCTCTTTCGAAGTCCTTACAACCAATAGCTATTTGACGAATCTTCATGAACCTAAAAATACACCAAGAGATGGGTTGTAGATTTGTCTAGTGGCTAAAAGTCAATCTCTGAGATCATTCAATCACCGTAATTTCAGAGTGCTTTACCCGGCCAATGCCTTATCCAACATCGGCACCTGGGCCCAGCGAGTAGCCCAAGACTGGCTTGTTCTAGAACTGACTAATAATGATGCGGCCATGCTTGGTCTGGTCACGGCAGTGCAATTCTTCCCATCCATGGTTCTTAGCCTCTATGGTGGATTACTAGCTGATCGCTTCAGCAAGCGAAAACTGCTCTTTATTACTAACGCCGGGGCGGGACTTGCTTCGTTGGGCCTCGGCTTATTAGTGGTTTCAGGAGCTGTAGCGCTCTGGCATGTATTTTTATTGGCCTTTATCGTTGGTGTTTTCTCTGCTGTTGATTCACCAATCAGAATTAGTTTTACCAGTGAGCTAGTCGGTAAAGATGACTTGGCTAATGCGGTAAGCCTGAACTCGGCAAATTTCAATGCTGGAAGACTAATCGGTCCCGCCCTTAGTGGGTTTCTAATTGCCGCTTACGACACTGGACCTTCATTTATCATCAACACCGCGAGCTACCTGGTGATGGTTATTACCTTGCTGTTTGTAAGAGATAAAGATCTTCACATCACTGTTCGGCCAAATAAGGAAAATAAGCTCGGTGAAGCTTTCAGATATGTCCTAGCCCGAAAAGATCTAGTCCTAGTTATGCTGACGGTGTTTTTCACTACTACCTTTGGCCTAAACTTCCAGATTTTTATCGCACTGATGTCAACCAAAGAGTTTGGCCTGGGCCCTCGAGAGTTTGGAACCTTGGGAACCGTCCTAGCCGTGGGCTCGCTTAGCGGAGCTCTAATCGCGGCCAGGCTGGAAAAACATCGAACAATAAGAAACATATTGCGTGGTGCGTTCTTATTTGGATTACTAATTATTGGATCGGCTTTCCTACCTAATGTGTGGGTCTACGGAGCAGCACTCCCGCTACTTGGAGCAACCGTCCTCTTAACTCTTATATCAGCCAACACTTATGTCCAAAGTCACACCGACAGCAACATGCGTGGGCGAGTTATGGGCATCTACTTAATGATCTTCATGGGCGGAACTCCGCTTGGGTCCCCGCTGGTTGGCTTCATGGCCTCCGCTTTTGGTATTCGAGGCGCAATCGTGGTCTGTGGAATTATTGTGGCAATTTCAGCACTTGTCATTCGACAGTTGTATATCAGCTTCCGTGAAGCTGAAAGGCTATCCAGCAACTCTTAAGAGTTCAGTCGCTCCAGTTCGTCATCGATAGCCTTTTTGAATACTTCCATGTCGGCAGCAGGTATTTCCCCATACTGGAAGGTATATTCGTAAGCCGAAGTCTTTCCAGCGGTAATTACCCCATCCTTTACCGTGTAGAGAGTTTCTTCCATCTTCTCCCCTTCATAGAATGACTTTTGCTTCCAGGTGTATGTTCCATCGGCATTAAGCGTCACACTGTGTTCGTAATCCCCAGCGTTCTCTTTGCCAGCCTCTTCCATCATGGAGATCAGATAACCCGGTGAACAAACCAGCAGTTCCATCTCGTAGATAACCTGCGGTTTGCCTTGAGCGTCAATGTAGACAGCGCTGTAGTCCTTGTAGGCGTTCTCTTTTGCTAAAACTATGACTTTGGAGCCATCCGCCACTAGCTCAATGATGTTCTCGGTTTGCGCTTTGGCGCAGGAATCGTTCGCTATGTCTAAGAACTCAGCAAGAACTTCTTCTTGGGTCTTTGATTTAGTTGGGCTTGGTGTGCCCTCTGGGTTTGCAGACTGTGATGTGCAACCGCTGAGCAGGAACAGCGCAACTATGGCAAGCGCAATTTTCTTCATGCCGATAACCCTACTCCAATTTACTGCCGGCTACCTACTAGCTTCGAACTGCGTTCAACTATTGGTAAAGATCTCTTATAACTATCTTGGTCATTTGTTGCAACGCCTGATTGGCAAAAGCTCTTTTCTCTAGATCAGGGTTTTCTAAGTGCTCTCGCATCTGAATCGGGCTTACTTGCCAAGTAATTCCAAACTCATCTTCACACCAGCCGCATCTACCAGCCTTACCCTTTTCTGTTATGGCATCCCACAACCTATCCACTTCATCCTGACCATCAACGTTCAAGGACAGCGAAATGGCGTTATTGAAAGGATCCCCGCCTGGCCAATTCATCCCGATGAACTCATGCCCATAGATTGTGAAGTCAGCTGTGAACCTCGGTTTATCGGGGCTGGGCCTATTTTCAGAATTGATTTTGAAATCAGTAAAGACCGACTGATAAAAATCCAGCGCCTGATCCATGTTGCCTGGAAACCACAGAAAAGTTTTAAGTTTGGTCATGTAATGATGCTAGTGGCCATGCAGTTGAACTAGTTGAAGTAGGCCTTGACGGTATCGCTGAACGGGCCGTAGCTCACTTTAGTTTCAGAACCAGTTTCTCCATAGCCAGAAATGAAACCCTCTGCGTCAACACTGTATTTAGTGTCCTCGGTACTAAACCCGCCGCTATGCTCCCCCCAGCTATAAACTCGAGCAGATATTTTTACTAGCGTATGCTCTAACCTCAGGCTTCCGTCCTCAGGTTTTATCAAATCTGCTTGGATTAGGGTTTCGCAGGGTGCAAAAAACTCAGGCAAGTAGTTGTTGTATATGCCAGGGCCTGCAACACCATCGACCACTGCTACTTCCCTGATCCTCCAGTTACCGAATTCGGTATTTGGATCACCAATGAAATAACTTGTTATGTCGGCGTGCTCTATAACTAGACCATCTTCAATTGCTCGCTGACAACTGTTCAACGCCATTGTTAGAAATTCTTCTTCAAGTGCATTCTGGGCAAGGTTTGGTTTGCCTCTTTGCATTGCCGCAATCGGATCGAATGTTTCTGTTACGGTTTCGGATGGCGTCGGGGAAGCGCTTTGTTTATTCCCTGGCTTAGTTTCAGAAATTGAACACGCACTCAGTGCTGCGATTATAAATAGCGAACAAAAAACTAGCGGTATCTTTTTCATTGGGCTCCCCTCATACCAACTCTATCGTTAGCAGAAAGACCAGCCATTTCTGACTGGTCTTTCCACTTTGTGGAGACTAGGGGTATTCACGGGCCTAGTAAAGACGGGGGCTGTAGCGGGTCTATTTGCATTTTCAGACTATATTTCAGACTATATTCTTGAGGAAATTTCTCGTTCTGGGATAGAAGGTGTTGGGGTTGCTATGGCTGGAGTTAGGGACAGTCTTTCTGGTGGGACAAGAACCTCAGTTGGCGATGCAGACCAGGTTATACAGAAACTACTCAAGGCCCCCTCTGGTCTAGCCGATGTTTACAAACTCTTTCTTGATGAAGACCCAGTCGTAGCCATGCGATCAAGCTACGTCGCTATGAGGGTTGCCGAGCAAAAGCCTGACTCTGTAAAGCCTTTTACAAAAGACCTTTTGAAGAATCTTGAACTCTATACCCAGCAGGAGGTTCGCTGGCACATTCCCCAGCTACTAGTTCACTTAGATCTAACCAAGGCCCAGAAGAGAAGGGCCTATGAAGTGATCATGGATTGGGCCGAAACCGACAAGAGCAAGATAGTTGGATACTACGGCTTTCAGGCTGCTGCCGATTTTGCCGAAACTGATCAGACCTTGCTTCAAGACTTCATTCCAAGGATTAGGAAGGCTAACAAGACTGGAGCGAAATCAATTCAAAACCGATGCAAGAAAATTGCTAAGCAGTTAGACATTGATTTGTAGTTTGCTTGCTGCACACAAATAAAAAACTCCCCCTATTTCTAGGAGGAGTTTTTTACTTTGTGGAGACTAGGGGGGTCGAACCCCTGACCCCCTGCTTGCAAAGCAGGTGCTCTACCAACTGAGCTAAGTCCCCAAAGTGTGCTCCTACTGATGAAGAGCTCACCGTGGGCCTAGGAGGACTTGAACCTCCGACCTCTTCATTATCAGTGAAGCGCTCTAACCACCTGAGCTATAGGCCCGTAGAGCAGATTTAACCTTAGCCGATATAGGCTCAAGGCTCAAACCCGCTTTAGTTGTTATTGGTGAAACCTACTGAAACTCCACCGGTTATGCGGGCTACCACGTTGAAAATAGCAGCCCAAACACCAGCCAAGATGGTGCCAACAACAATAATGAACAGCGCCAGGCTCAATGCCACTGATAACACTGCAGGCAAAGTTACCTCGACCTGCAAGAAGCTTTTCAGTAGGTTACTAAAACCTGCCACGTTCATAATCATGAAAACCACAGTTAGTGCGACAACTAAACCAATACCCATGGCTAGGGTGAGGATGAAAGCAAACTTCACGGCTGACCAGAAGTTAATTTTCACTAGTTTTAGATTGACCGGCTTGACCGCAGTGGATTCACTTCTTCTAACGGATCTAGAAAAAACGCTCATTTAATCTCCTGCCTTTTCAGCGATAACCGCAACGCTGGAGGTGTTGGTATCTAGATTGCGCTCACTGTTCCTAGCTAATCCTAGAACCGAATCCTCTCCTTCGAGGCGGGCAAAGACAACACCCATGGTGTCCCGACCACGAGCAGGAACTTCACTCACAGCCGACCTGACCACTCTACCTGTAGCCAGGACAATTAGCACTTCGTCTTCTTCCTCGACAATTAGCGCTCCTACGATATCACCGCGACGCTCTTCGAGCTTGGCCACCTTGATACCGATACCGCCTCTGTTTTGCAAACGGTATTCTTCAACCTTGGTGCGTTTGGCAAATCCGCCAGCGGTCACCACAAAGACAAAACCTTTGTCACTGATCACATCTGCCGAGAGTAGGTGATCGTCTTTTCTAAAGCTCATGCCGATATTTCCCGAAGTATCTCTACCCATCGGGCGTAGCGATTCATCGCTTGCCGAGAACCTGATTGACATGCCCTTGCTGGAAACTAAGAGAAGATCATCCGATTGGTTCACGAGCAACGCCGCGATAACTTCATCGCCATCTTTTAGTTTGATTGCAATTACACCACCGGATCTAGCTGTGTCATAAGCCTCAAGCGCTGTTTTCTTTACTAAACCACGTTTGGTAGCTAGTAACAGATACTCAGCCTGCTGGTAATCACGAATGTCTAATACTGAGGCAATCTTTTCATCCGGCTGCATGGCCAGCAGGTTAGCTAAGTGCTGTCCCTTAGCGTCTCTTCCCGCTTCTGGAACCTCATAGGCCTTAGCTCGATAGACCCTACCCTTGTTGGTAAAGAAAAGTAGATAGTGGTGAGTTGTTGTCACGAAGAAGTGCTCGACGATATCGTCAGCTCTCAAGCTAGCGCCTTTGACCCCACGTCCACCGCGGTGCTGCGAACGGTAGTTATCGCTCTTGGTGCGCTTAATGTATCCACCACGAGTGATGGTGATAACCATCTCCTCTTCGGGAATCAGATCTAGATCTCCTACTTCATCCTCATTAGGGAGAATCACTGTCCTGCGGGCATCGCCGTGACGCTTGACCACATCCTCCAGTTCTTCACTGACAATTGACCGTTGCCGCTTGGGGTCGGCCAGGATGGCTTTGAACTCCAAAATTTGCGCTTCTAGCTCGGCCGCCTCGTCGATAATCTTCTGGCGCTCCAAGGCTGCCAACTGGCGCAACTGCATGTTCAGGATGGCCCGAGCCTGAAGCTCATCTATTTTCAAAAGCTTGATAAGCCCGTCTCTGGCATCATCTGCCGTCTGGCTAGCTCTAATCAGCTTGATGACCTCATCTAGGGCATCTAGAGCCTTGAGGTAGCCACGCAGGATGTGAGCTCGCTCCTCGGCCTTTCTGAGCCGGTAGCTGGTTCGCCGAACGATGACCTCGATCTGGTGATCAATCCAGTGAGTTATAAAGGCATCCAGCGAAAGAGTTCTTGGGACACCATCGACCAGAGCCAACATATTGGCACTGAAGTTTTCCTGCAGAGGAGTAAAGCGGTAAAGGTTATTCAGCACCACCTGCGGCACCGCATCCTTTTTCAGGATAATTACTAAACGTTGTCCAGTTCTACCGGAAGTTTCATCGCGGATATCCGCAATCCCGTTTATCCTTCCTTCCTTTACAAGCTCAGCGATCTTCAGTGCTAGGTTATCTGGGTTTACCTGGTAGGGAAGTTCGGTAACAACTAAACAGGTTCGGCCCTGCAATTCTTCAACGTTAACAACGGCGCGCATGGTGATTGAACCACGTCCGGTTGCATAGGCATCTTTGATACCTTGTGTTCCAAGAATTGTTGCACCAGTTGGAAAATCAGGGCCTTTAACTTTTTGCATTAGTGCGGCCAGCAACTCTTCTTTTGTCGCATCTGGATTGGCCAGGGCCCACTGTGCGCCTTCGGCTACTTCCCTTAAGTTGTGTGGTGGGATGTTTGTTGCCATCGCAACAGCAATACCAATAGACCCGTTGATCAAAAGATTAGGGATACGACTCGGTAACACCACCGGTTCTTGGGTTCTGCCGTCGTAGTTGTCTTGGAAATTTACTGTGTCTTCATCGATGTCGCGAACCATCTCCATAGCCAACGGGGCCATGCGGCATTCGGTGTATCTCGGTGCTGCGGCACCGTCATTACCTGGTGAACCAAAATTACCTTGGCCATTAACCAGCGGGTAGCGTAGCACCCACTCCTGGACCAGGCGAACCAGCGTGTCATAAATTGCACCGTCACCGTGAGGATGGAATTGACCCATGACATCACCGACGACGCGCGAACATTTACTGAACTGTTTATCGGGTCGGTAACCACCATCAAACATGCCATAGATAACTCTGCGGTGAACTGGCTTTAACCCATCTCTAACATCCGGTAGTGCTCGACCGACGATAACACTCATCGCGTAGTCGAGGAAGGATCTTTGCATCTCGACGTTTAGATCGACTTGCTCGATTCGGTCTCTTGGTTCTTCGTTGTTTTCTGTCATAATTTTTTACCGCTCTAGATATCTAGGAAGCGAACATCCTTTGCGTTTTGCTGTATAAAGGTTCGGCGCAAATCAATGTCATCGCCCATCAATGTTGAGAAAATTTCGTCTGCCCTAGCAGCGTCATCAAGGGTTACCTGAAGCAGAGTTCTACGCGCCGGGTCCATAGTGGTAGCCCAAAGCTCGTCGTAATCCATCTCACCCAATCCCTTATAGCGCTGGATGGAATTTTCCTTCGGTAGCTTCTTGCCGGCCGCTTGCCCTTGTGCCAAGCGGTCATCCCGCTCTGCGTCGGTATAGACATACTCGTGATCAGCATTGGACCACTTGATTCGGTATAGCGGTGGTTGGGCTAGATAGACATAGCCGTACTCGATAACCGGACGCATGTAGCGATACAGCAGGGTTAGTAACAGCGTCCTGATGTGCTGTCCGTCAACATCGGCGTCGGCCATCAAGACACACTTGTGATACCTGATTTTTGATATGTCTAAATCGGCTCCGATACCGGTTCCGAATGCGGTGATCAGCGCTTGGACTTCGCTATTGCGTTCGGCTCGCTCGCGTCCGGCTTTCTCTACGTTCAAAACTTTTCCGCGTAGCGGCAATATCGCTTGGGTCTCTGGGTCTCGACCGCGAACAGCAGATCCACCCGCCGAATCACCCTCAACAATATAGAGCTCACTAACGCGTGGATCTCTGGATGAACAGTCGCGAAGTTTTCCAGGCATACCGGTAGATTCCAATAAGCCTTTTCTTCTGGTTGCCTCGCGCGCCTTTCGTGCTGCGATTCTGGCTTGCGAAGCTCGTAGCGCTCTGCGACAAATTTCTTTAGCGGCGTTTGGGTTTCTTGCAAACCAATCGGAAAGTTTCTCATTGGTAATTTTTTGAACAAACGCTTTTGCTTCAGTGTTGCCAAGTTTTGTTTTTGTTTGACCTTCAAACTGTGGTTCAGATAGCTTTACTGAAATTACGGCGGTGAGGCCTTCGCGGACATCTTCACCCGCTAGGTTTTCTTCCTTTTCTTTAAGCAATCCTTTTTCGCGGGCGTACTTATTTAATAGCGATGTTAGTGCTGCTCGAAAACCTTCTTCGTGGGTTCCACCCTCATGGGTGTTGATCGTGTTTGCATAGGTGTGAACACCTTCGTTATATCCATCGGTCCACTGCATAGCAACCTCGACCGACATGTTCTTTTCTTTTGTCTCCGCTTCAAAAGAAATAATTTCGTTGTGAATCAATTCGGTTTTCTTGGTTGAGTTCAAATACTGAACGTAATCTTTCAGTCCATGCTCATACATGTACTTATCGCTGCGTTCAGATCTCTCATCAAAAAGAGAAATGCTTAGGCCTTTATTAAGAAAAGCCATCTGCTGGAATCTTGCTCGCAAAGTCTCGTAGTCAAAATCGACTGTTTCAAAAATTTCTGCATTAGGCAGGAACTCGATAACTGTTCCAGTGAACTCTGCTGGCTTCCCTTTCTTGAGTGGAGCCTGTGGGACACCAGAGAGATAAGATTGCGTCCAAATAAATCCGTCACGAGCAACTATGACGTTTAATTTTGTTGATAGGGCGTTGACGACCGAAGCTCCTACTCCGTGCAACCCACCGGAGACCGCATAGCCGCCACCACCGAATTTCCCACCAGCGTGCAAAACAGTAAGGACGACTTCAACGGCTGGTTTTTTCTCGACTGGGTGATCATCCACCGGGATGCCACGACCATCATCGGCTACCTTGACCCAGCCATCTTTTGTAATGACCACGTCGATGTTCTTGCAGTAGCCGGCTAAAGACTCATCAACGGCGTTATCGACGATTTCATAGACCAAGTGGTGCAACCCGCGGGGACCGGTGGATCCGATATACATACCCGGGCGCTTACGTACCGCCTCTAAACCCTCTAAAACTTGAATATTCGAGGCATCGTAGCCTTTTTTGGGTTCGGACATATGGGGGTACTACTCCTAATTGATCTAGTCGGGCCCTCACGACTGCAGCTGTAAAACTGACTTAAATCCGGGGTTGCTGACCCTCCAATTCTACCTTTTTTGCCCACTCAAAAAGGTCACAAATGGGGATAAAAATGGCTTATTTTACCTGTGGAAAACTCTCTGAAGCCCTTATAAATAAAGGGGAGTTATCAACCGAACGTATCTCTCGGACCTCGACCTGGAACTGAGCGCAAGCCACGCTTAAAACTAGGTGCTTGAGGCCCAATAACTCTTATTTCTGCCACCTCTAAATCTGGTAATCGCTCTGCAATTTTGGACTTAATTTCAGCGCTCATGAGTCTAAGTTGCGTTGCCCAGGCAGTGCTTTTACACCTGATGGTTAGGACATTTTTAGCAAAATCCTCTGGGTAGCTGTATTCAGCTACCCGGTCCCCGACGATGAGTTTCCAGTTGGCAAATAGATCGCCTTCGGCCACCTTCCCCTGCCAGCCAAAGCCCTTGATTAGATCATCGATTCCGTTGCCGAGTGTCTTCGGTGAACGGTTCTCGTCGAAAGGCCTGGAATTCTTTCGTTCATTTTTCTCACGCCGCTTTGCATCTCTGCTTACTTTGCCAGTGAGGGCTCCTCTGACTTTGTAGTAGTACTCGAGGGCAACATCGGTTTTCTCAGCCATGATACTGGCGCACCTTCCCATCGAATATTTCAAACTGTGTGACGTTTTCAAAAACAGGCAACTTGCCTCTGATTGCATCAGTAATAATAACCTGTTCGTATCCGGAAATTAAATCCATCAGTCGCTGCAGCCGGCCATCATCCAGCGACGAAAAGACATCATCCAAAATCAAGATGGGATCCCCGGAAGATGACTCGGCTCGCAACAGTTCAGCACTAGCCAACTTAAGGCTCACCGCAAATAACCAGGCCTCTCCGTAGCTGATGTAGCCCTTAGCCGGATATTCACCAAGCATGAGTTTGAGTTCATCGCGGTGCGGACCGGCCAATGTGTAGCCGCGCTCCAACTCGCGAGGTTGCAACTCTTGGAGTTTCTTTTTAAAAAGATCTCTAATTGCTGTTTCTTCGGCGGTATTGATAGCAGCATAGTCAGATACCGATTCACTATCAGAACTAAAAACAGAGCTCACCGGGATGATTGTTGCTAATCGCTCATCGCTAGAAATTTTTTTATAGGCGTCTTTCAGGTATGGTGCTAGCTTGGTTGATACTTCAAAACGCTTAGCTATTATTTGTGAACCAAAATCAACTAATGATTGATTCCATGCATCCAATGTTTCCAGCATTGATGCACTAGAAAGATTTCGGATGTTTTTTAGCAAACTATTACGTTGCTTTAGTGCGCGTTCATAGTCACTGAATATTCCAGCGAACCTAGGGGAGAGCTGGATGATTAGTTGATCAATAAAATTTCTTCGGTCTTGAGGATCATCATGTACGATTCTGCTGTCCTCTGGAGTGAAGTGCACTGTTTTCAAATAACCTAAAACGTTACGCGGTGATGGAACCTCTCCTTTATTGATTCTTGCTCTGTTCTTGTCTTCATGGTTCAGCTCCAGCTCTACCAAAAATGACTTGTCTTGATAGGTTGCTAACGCTCGGATTAAAGCCTGGTGCTTACCCAGTTGGATCATGGTTTGGTAACCGCCGTATCGCGGTCCAATCAAAGAAGAACTATAAATTATTGCCTCGACGAGACTGGTCTTACCTTGCCCATTGCCGCCGATTAGCAGATTTACACCCGGTTGGAAATTGATATCTACTGATTCGTAGTTTCTAAAATTTACTAAGTTCAGATGCTTGATTTGCATCTCTAACCATGCCTACTCGGCCTTTTTAACAGCATGCCCACCAAACTGATTACGCAGTGCGGCAACGGCTTTCATGGCTGGAGAGTCATCCTGCCGTGAAGCAAAGCGTGCAAAAAGAGCTGCAGTAATTGCCGGCATTGGAACAGAGTTGGCGATTGCCTCTTCTACTGTCCAGCGTCCTTCCCCTGAGTCTTCGACATAGCCTTTGATTTGTGAGAGACCTGGATCTTCTTCCAAAGCCTTCACTAGCAAGTCAAGAAGCCATGAGCGCACGACCGTACCGCGCTGCCAGGCAGCAAAGGTGCCGTGTACATCTTTGATGATTTCCTTCTTTTCCAAAAGCTCGTAGCCTTCAGCAAAAGCCTGCATCATTGCATACTCGATACCGTTGTGCACCATCTTGGCGTAGTGACCAGCGCCAACATCTCCAACGTGGACGAACCCCTCGGCTCTTTCTCCCTCTGGTCGAAGTGCATCGAAAATTGGCATGGCCATGTCAACTAATTTGCTATCTCCGCCAACCATCAAACCGTAGCCGTTTTGTAGACCCCAGACTCCTCCGGAAACACCACAATCCAAGTAGCCGATACCTTTGGTTGCCAGTTGTTCTGCATGTCTTAGATCATCACTGAATCTAGAGTTACCTCCCTCAATGATGAGATCACCTTCGCCCATAAACTTTTCAAGCTCATTGATCACACCGTCGGTGGCCGAACCATGTGGAACCATAACCCAAACGATTTTGGGTGATGGTAGTAAACTGACCAGCTCTTCGATGCTGCCTACGTCTGCGATGTTTCGATCTCTGGCATAACCAGTGACCTCAATGCCCTTGTTTCTTAAACGAGTGCGCATGTTGCCACCCATTTTTCCTAGACCAATTAGACCAATGTGCATTTTTGCCTTTTCCGTAGAAGAACTATCTCTTCAACATGTTTGGGTTTAACAGATAACGGTAACTGTCAGGCGAGGCTGCGTCTTTGGAGATTTGGCTTGACATGATTATTGGACCAGGACGCGAAGGATCACGCTGGTTCTTAGTGAACTCTATTTTAACAAATTCACTATTGATTTGATTTAGACCATCAATAAATAGATTTGGTTTAAATCTCAAACTAGTTGGGTTACCGGTCAAAGTAGCTTCAACGGACTCACTGGCATTGTTTTCAGAGCTAGTTGATTCAAGTGCAACAGAATTTGATTCAAAAGAGTAGCGGACTGTATCCTCCGACTCATTCACTACTAACTCAACTCTTCGAGTTGCATCAATTAGGTCTTGCTTGTTAACAACGACGCTGTCTTCCAAATTGGTTGGGAAGTATTGATCAATGTCTGGATAATTCTCAATGTTCAAAACCACAGTTGTCACGATTCTGTTTTTAGCCTGGAAAGCTACCATCCCACGCTCGCCTTCGGCGGCAATCGAAATACTCACTTCACCAAGATTGGCAAAACTCTTTTCTATGTCTTGCATTGTTTTAGTTAAAACAACCGCCGAAACCTGCCCTGATTTACCTAACCATCCAACTCGGCAGCGAGCAATTCTGTTTGGATCAGCCGCTGTAAACATTACTGACTCGTTGTCTGCTTTTATTTGGATTCCTTTTTGGAAAGCTCTAGTTGAATCCTTAGCGGAGGCAACGGAAACCCTTCTAATGGCAGCAATAAAAGCGTCGCCATCTATGGTTCCAGAAACATCTGGAATTGGTGGAAGGGTTGGATATTGTTCGATGGGTAGGGTGGCTAGTTCAAATTTTGAACTGCCACAAGTAAGAGAAAGTTTCGAACCACTAACTTCGAAGGTAACTGGCTGGTTTGGTAAACGACCGACGATTTCGTTTAGAAGACGACCTGATACAAGTGTTGTTCCGGAGGTATCAACATTGGCGACTATTTCGGTTTGAGCTGAAACATCATGATCAAAAACAGAAATCTGTAAGGAATTAGCGTCAGCCACGAGCCTCATTCCTGAAAGAACCTGGGATGTTGGCTTAGATTGAAGTAATCTAGCGGCGAAGGCCACGGAATCAACTAGGACGTCGCGATTTACTTGGAACTTCACAGTTCACCTTTCGAGGGGTAGTTAGTTAATCTTGGCACATTTCAAATAAAGACCGGAACAAAAGACTAAACCCTAAATGTTATGGGGTTCTATCTATATCTTTTATTTAATTAACATCATTATTAACAGCTGTGGATAATGTGGAAAACTCGTTTTTAAGCAGTTTTTATACCTGAATAACAAGCGTGAAATTTGTATACACATCTGGGGATATTTCTGTGGATAACTCTTCCATTTGTGAATTATTGGTTGAAAATACACACGATTAAGGGAAAAATTCACAGTTTCTGGGCCTAAATCTAATAGTTATCTACAGATAATGTTGAAAACTAATTACTTAAGCGTTGATCTAATGTCGGTTACCTGGTTGTAGATGTAGCGTCTCTCGCTCATTAGGTCTCCAACCTTTTTGATGGCATACATAACCGTCGTGTGGTCGCGACCACCGAATAAAGCCCCAATTTTAGGCAGCGACATACTGGTCTTTTCACGGCATAGGAACATGGCTATCTGGCGGGCAACCACTATGGCCTGAGATCTGGACTTTCCGAATAGCTCCTCTTGAGTCAGTTTGAAATAATCGGCTACGACTCTGACTATCTCCATCGGAGCAATACTGTTTCCGTCTTCACCCAGTGGAACAATGTCCTTCAATACAGCCTGCACCAAAGGCATGTCGATTTGGGTCCGGTTTAGGGCTGCATATGCGGTAACTCGAATTAGAGCACCCTCAAGCTCTCTAATGTTTGAAGAAATTCTGGCAGCCATGTAGTCCAGGATTTCGTCGCTGATACGAATTTTGTCGCTTTCAGCCTTCTTGCGAAGAATGGCGATACGGGTCTCAAGTTCCGGGGCTTGAATATCGGTCATTAGACCCCACTCAAACCGGCTTCTCATTCGCTCATCGAAGCTGTTGAGCAGTTTCGGTGAAACATCACTGGTAATAACTACCTGCTTGCCGGACTCATGCAGGGCGTTGAAAGTGGCAAAGAACGAATCCTGCGTCTCTTTCTTACCCTGCAGAAATTGGATGTCGTCAATCAGAAGAACGTCTACTTGACGGTATTTTGCCTGGAAATTGAAGCTGGTATTGGTCTGGATCGCATTGATGAAGTCATTTGTGAAAACCTCACTTGAGACATATCTAACCCTCTTTGCAGGCCAGTAAAGCTGGACATAGTTGCCAATGGCGTGCAGCAGGTGGGTTTTACCTAGGCCCGAGTTTCCATAGATAAACAGCGGGTTGTAAGCCTTTGCTGGAACTTCTGCCACTGCAAAGGCGGCGGCAAAAGCAAACCGGTTGGACTCTCCTTGGACAAAGCTTTCAAAGGTATATCTCGGGTTCAGCCTGGATGAGCCTTCTACTGGCTGCACTGGCTCGCTTGGAGCAACAACAGGGGCTGGGGTTACCTCTTCAACATCAACCTGCTGACTACTGGTAAAAGAATCAGCCAGATCGGGGTTTACCACTATTCCTATGTTTTTAGGCGCTTCTGAAAGGCCTACGGTCTGAAGAGCTTCCAATAGAGGCTGCTTAATTCGCTGTTCGATGATGCCACGTGTGGTCTCATTAGCCACCTGGAGATACAAGGTTTCACCAAGAAGGCCTTGCACGTTAATTAGCTGAACAAAACCGAAAAGTTGCGGGTAAATTCGATCATCTTCGCGGAGGCGGGCGACGACTTCTTGCCACTCTAGGGTGGAGATGCCGGTTGTCTCGCTCATCTAGCCTCTAATCATAGGAAAAATCTAGGGTTTAGCCAGTTTTCCACAAAACTCTAGCACGAGCTTTGTTGTGGATAAGTGGGTTGTGTATAACTCAAGCTACACTGATTCACTTGTGGAAAACTTCTACTTTGAGTATTAAAGTGCCTTGGACCCTGAATATGCAAATCGAAAGCGTAAAAATAATGACTTTTTTCAAAATGTTATAAAAATCGAACCCAAGCCTGCTCCAAGGGGTACCCTTTTTTCCACCCAATCAACTTAAAATCCTTGTTTTTGGGTCCCGATCCAAAAAATTTGCAGGGGGTACCCCTTTTTCCACCACCGGCAACCAGCAAATCTTGACTATAAATTAACGCAAGATTCAGACAAAAAGATTGAGCAAAAACTTGACCTCAGCAGGTGTTTGGTCTAGGTTTAAAAGGTTGCTTTGCCCTTGGTTCGGCATCAACCGTAAGTTTTGACGAGAACCAAACCTAAATTTTCTTGGAGTAATTATGACTAAGCGTACGTACCAGCCAAACAACAGACGTCGCTCAAAGACCCACGGTTTTCGTATCCGCATGAAGACCCGTGCCGGTCGAGCTATTCTCGCAGCCCGTCGCCGCAAGGGACGCAGCGAGCTGTCAGCCTAATTCGGCTTGCTAGCTCGCGAAAACAGGCTACGATCAGCCGATGATTTTCGCACTACCATGAAGCTTGGTCGAAAAGCCACCACCGAACACTTGGTGATTTATATAAACTCCGGGAATGGATCAGACAAGCCACGTTTTGGTTTTGTTGTTGGCAAAACAGTGGGTAATGCAGTCGAAAGAAACCTCGTTAAGAGACGTGCCAGAGGCCTGGCTCAGGCTAACATGAGCGCTCTGCCGGTTGCTGCAAATGTCGTAATTAGGGCATTACCTGGTGCGGCCCAAATCTCATGGCAAGAGATGTCTGATGAATTTGCCCAAGCATTGCTTCGATTGAAAGCAGCAAACGCATGATTAGCGCGTTGCTAAACATCTGGGTCTTTCCGAGAAATCTAGCCATACTCTTCGTGCTTTTCTGGCGAAAGCTAATCTCGCCACTCTATGGTGGTGTTTGCCGTTATTACCCGAGTTGTTCTAGTTACGGTCTAGGCTCTTTACAGCAGCATGGAATTGTTTATGGATCAGCACTAACTATTTGGCGAATATTACGTTGCAATCCCTTTTCCAAGGGCGGAGTTGACGAGGTTTCACCTGGCCCGCGCTGGGTTAGCATCGCTAATTCGGGGCTGGTCTTTGTAAGAAGTTTTAGTAATTCAAAGCGATAAGGATAAAAATGGACATTATTAGCATAATTTTGTTCCCGTTTAAGTGGATTTTGGAAGCCGTATTGGTGCTTTTCCACAGTCTGTTTACTACCCTTGGTCTGAGTGCTGACGGAGGTGTCACCTGGGTGCTCTCCATTATCGGACTAGTTCTGGTTGTTCGAGCCGCTCTAATCCCGCTGTTTGTCAAGCAAATACGTAGCCAGAGGGCCATGTATGTGCTTCAGCCGGATCTGCAGAAACTGCAGAAGAAATACAAGGGCCGTAAAGACCGTGATTCCAGGGAGCGCATGGCAAAGGAGCAAATGGAGCTCTACAAAAAGCACGGATCAAGTCCATTCGCCTCATGTTTGCCGCTCATAGCTCAGATGCCTGTATTTTTCTCGCTTTACGCCACTCTTACCGAGGCTCAAAACTCTAAGCCAGGTGTTGGACTGCTGACCAAGGAACTTTCAGTCTCTTTTGCCAGTGCGGATTTCGTCGGAGCTCGTTTATCCGAGACTTTCTTGACTGGAGCATCGGTTTCCGCCCAGATTCTGGCTGGAATCATGATTGTTTTGATGTCTGCATCCCAGTACATCACTCAAAAACAGATCATGGCTAAAAACCAGAACCCCGATATTGCTAACTCCCAGTTCGTGCAAACCCAGAAAATCCTGCTCTATGTCTTCCCATTGATTTTCTTGGTTACCGGCCTAGCATTCCCTCTTGGTGTGCTGATTTATTGGACCGTATCTAACTTCTGGACCATGGGGCAGCAGTTCTTCGTTATCCGCAGGATGCCAACCCCTGGTTCAATCGCTCACAAGGAACGTGAGGCGAGGTTGATCAAGAAGGGCAAAATCAAGGTCGAAGAACCTACCGTTTCCGAACAGGAAGAAGACAAGCCCACCCAGCGAGTGCAACCTATCTCTAAAGCTCGCGCTAAAAAGAAGCCAAAAGGTAAGAAATAGTTATGTCAAGTGAAGAACTAGAAAACCAAGAACAATTAGAAGAAACCAGTTCCCTCAAAGAAGCTACGAGCGTCAAGGACCTTGAAGAGGAAGGCGAGGTGGCCGCTGATTATCTTGAGGAATTATTGGACATCTTCGACCTAGATGGTGACATCAGCATTGATGTGAGAGATGGTCGAGCATACATTGAAATCACGGCGGAGGGTGACAGCAACATAAAGCTGATCTCCAACCCAGAAACCGTAGAGGCCTTGCAGGAACTGACCCGTATAGCAGTTCAAACCAAAACGCAGACCTACAGTCGATTAATTTTGGATATCGCCGGTTCTAGACAAGCCAAGGTGGAGTCATTGACCAGGTTGGTGAACAAGATCATCGCAAAGGTAAAGGAAACCAATGCACCGGTTGCCATGAAGCCAATGTCTTCCTACGAGCGAAAAATCGCCCATGACCTGATAGGCGAAGCCGGTTTGATTTCTGAGTCTGAAGGCGAGGGCAAGGACCGCCACATAGTTGCCCGGCCAGCTGAATAGTTTCACGTGAAACAATCATGTCGCAGCCTTTAGAGATCGAGGACACACCCCCAGAGGCTGAACTGATTTTTGGTGACCAACTATTCAAAGCCGAGAGATACGCAAACCTACTGGCTCGAGACGGCGACTTATTAGGCTTAATCGGACCAAGGGAGCTACCGAAGCTTTGGTCGCGCCACGTTCTAAATTCTGCTGTTGTGGCTGATTTGATAAAACCCGACGAAGACATCGCCGACGTTGGCTCTGGAGCTGGTTTGCCCGGAATTCCCATAGCTATAAGAGCACAGAGCTCAAACTTTACGCTCATTGAACCCATGGAGAGGCGGGCAAAGTGGCTATCAGAAGTCGTGATTCCTGAACTTCAGCTAACTAACGTTCGGGTTTTAAACTGCAGGGCAGAAGAAGCCCCGGTAGACACATTTGATGTTGTAACTGCTCGAGCTGTTTCCGCATTGCCTAAATTACTCAGGATGGTAGTGGACTTGGCTAAGCCAGGCGGCAGGGTTTTAGCCCTAAAAGGAGCTAGGGCACAGGAAGAAATCGAAGAGTCTAAATCCCTGATGAAGAAGCTTGGGCTAAAGGACTTTAAAATCGTCACAGTTGGAGAAAAATATCTCAAAGAGCCAACCACTGTAGTTGAAATTGGTCTACTCTAGAATTCGAATCAGGGAGATTAATGTCCAAAGATCAAGAAGCTGAAAAATCAGCAGTTACATCTGCCACAGTTGTCAGGGGCCTTGGATACCCTAATGGGCGTGAAGAAACAAGCCCTGAACCCACAGGTTGGCAATCCCAAACCGAAGAAATCGATCGAATCGAAAAGAAAGTTTCACGTGAAACAATCCGATGAGTTTCTACCCCCGGGTACTTTCGCAGACGCACCTCTAGCACAGGAGCTGAGTGAAAACACGCGCAGGCTTCAAAATGTCAGAAATGCCCAGATAGATCGGCCCCAAAGCACACGAATTTTCACAGTTGCTAACCAAAAAGGCGGTGTAGGTAAGACCACTTCCGCCGTGAATCTGGCAGTGGCATTGGCTGAAAAGGGTATGAATGTTCTAGTTATTGATCTAGATCCCCAGGGAAATGCCTCTACCGCTCTAGGTATTGAACATCACATCGGGGTCCAATCGATTTACCAGGCACTCGTTCAGAACATCCCCTTGGCAGAGCTTGTGCAGAAGAGCCCCGAGTCAGAGAATTTGCTGGTTGTTCCGTCAACATTGATGTTGGCAAGCGCTGAAATGGACCTATATCCGCTTCAAGACAAGGAATACCGCCTAAAACAGGCGATTAATCTCTATCTCGAGACGGCTCAGCCGATTCCCGACTACATTTTTATCGATTGTCCGCCAAGCCTGGGCCAGTTAACGGTAAATGCTTTCACGGCTGCGACGGAGGTCCTAATCCCTATTCAATGCGAATATTACGCTTTAGAGGGCCTTACCCAGCTAAAAGTGACCATCGATACTATCCGACAAAGATCTAATCCAAACCTAGCTTTATCTACAATCCTCTTGACCATGTATGACTCTAGAACAAAACTAAACATGGCCGTGGTTGAGGATGTTAGGGCTTACTTCCCCACCCAGACTTTGCAAACCGTAATTCCTAGGCAAATCGGCGTTGCGGAAGCACCAAGTTACAGCAAAAGCGTGATTAACTATGACCGTTCCTCAAATGGCGCGATTTCATATATGGAAGCTGCCATTGAGATAGCTCGAAAGGGAATTAACCATGGCTGAGAAAAAGGGTGGATTGGGACGAGGCATTGGCGCGCTCATTCCAGGAGCAACAGGTCAGAACGATCGTATGGAGAGACCGGTTGATGGTAATCCAATCAGTGTTTTTTTCGGCGGTTCCGCCAATGGCCCCACAGACCTAGTGCCGGTGCCAGGCGCAACTTTTGGTTACATCAACGTTGACGATGTTGTCCCTAACCCAAAGCAACCAAGAGTTAATTTTGATCCAGAACCTTTTGCTGAATTAGTGGGAAGCATCAGGGAATTTGGCGTCCTACAGCCCATCTCAGTTCGTTCACTTGGTAAACAAAATGGCGTGGACAAGTATGAACTAATCATGGGTGAGCGTCGGCTCAGGGCGTCAAAGGAAGCTGGCTTATCCCAAATTCCTGCCGTGATCCGTGATACCGCTGACGAAAACATGCTCAGGGACGCGTTGCTAGAGAATTTGCACCGTAGTGATCTGAATGCAATCGAAGAAGCCAACGCATATCAGCAGTTACTTGAGGAGTATGGCTGCACCCAGGACCAGTTGGCCGAAAAACTGTCCAGATCAAGACCTCAAATAACCAATACAATTCGTTTGTTGAAGCTTCCCACCAGTGTTCAAGCCAAAGTAGCATCTGGCGTACTCTCAGCCGGTCACGCTAGAGCAATCCTGTCTGTTGAAGATCCAACCAAGATGACTGAACTCGCAGATCGAGTAATTAACTTAGGGTTATCCGTTAGAGATACCGAGTTAGCCGCAAAGGCACTACCTGTTAAGCCAAGAATTCAACCAGGTAGTAGGCAAGACGCCTTGAAGGTCCTTGCGGAGAAGATTGGGGATGAGCTAGACACCAAGGTACAAATCAAACTAGGCGCTCGTAAGGGAACAATCAGCATTGATTTCGCTAGTGTTGAAGACCTGAACCGAATAATCAAAGCTATGGGGCTAAACATCAAGTATTAGGCTGTGGATAACTATCCACAGATACCTTAAGTTATTCACCTATCCCAATTTAATCTGTGGATAACTAGGTTAAAGCAAAGTGGCCGTGATATACACGGCCACTTTGCTTTTTGAGTTACTTTATGAATTCACTGAGATCAGCTAGCAAGCTCGGCTTTGGCTTTGCGCCAACGATTTGCTTTACAACCTGACCGTTTTGAAAAACGTGAAGGGCCGGGATGGAAGTAATTCCATACTGCTGAGCTAGGCCAGGCTCTTCATCCACGTTCACTTTGACAATCGTCAACTTCTCGCCGTGCTCAGCTGAGATCTCATCGAGAATAGGGGCTACCTGACGACATGGACCACACCACTCTGCCCAGAAGTCGACAAGTACTGGTTTTGCCGAGGACAGGACGTCGGCTTGAAAACTGCTCGTTGTTACATGCTTTGCTGACATGTTTTTCTCCTTAATGTTGTTTCTATTCTAAATCCGTTAGGTAGTGTTCTGCGTCCAAGGCGGCAACGCAACCAGACCCCGCTGCAGTGATTGCCTGTCGATAGGTAGGGTCAATGACGTCTCCGGCCGCAAAAACGCCTGGCAGGCTGGTCTTTGAAGATCGGCCTTCAACCTTTATGAATTTTTCTTCGGTTAGTTCAACTTGATTTTCGACCAACCAAACCCGGGGGTCATTTCCAATCGCGATGAACAACCCATCAAGATCAAGATTGCTAGTTGAGCCATCAACGGTATTACGCAGTGTCACTCCGGAAAGCTTTCCTTCACCAAGTAATTCAATAACTTCAGTGTTCCAAACAACCTCTATCTTTGGATTAGCTAGAGCACGCTCCTGCATAATCTTCGAAGCCTTGAAACTGTCTCTGCGGTGAATCAGATATACCTTGGATGCAAATCGGGTTAGGAAAGTTGCTTCTTCCATAGCCGAGTCACCGCCACCGACAACGGCGATTACTTTTTCTCTAAAAAAGAATCCATCGCATGTAGCGCACCAGGAGATTCCGTAGCCGCTCAATTCTTTTTCTCTTGGCAACCCAAGTTCACGGTAGGCTGCGCCAGTTGCCAAAATCACAGTCTTCGATTCGAAGCTTTGACCATTTCCCGTTTTAACAATTTTGGTTTGGCCTCTTAGATCAACTTCAACAACATCATCAAGCAAAACTTCAGTTCCGAATCTTTCGGCTTGTGCGCGGAATGCATCCATTAGCTCTGGCCCCTGCAGTCCATTTGGAAAGCCAGGATAGTTTTCAACCTCGGTGGTTTTCATCAACTCACCACCGGCTTCAACCGAGGATGCAATCAGAAGTGGCTTAAGCCCAGCTCTAGCTGCGTAGATACCCGCGGTATAACCCGCGGGTCCGGATCCGATAATAATTACTTCGCGCAAAATGCTCTCCAGATTTGGATTGTGGTAAATAAAGTTTAGTCTTGCTCTAGCCCCGACCAAACAACTTCTTGATCGGTTCAGTTAGTGTTTCAATTTCCTTAACCTTAAGCAATCGCAAAACGGTCAAATACAGCAAGGTCATTACTGAACCAATCACCAGGCAGGTAAGGGTCGATGATAATACGGTTAGAACAGGGAAAGCACCTGGTCGCGCACCACCCATTAATTGGAGAATCCCAAATCCAGCTGATCCGGCTATCACTGCTGCAACGATGAACTTACCTGTTGCTATGGATAGATGACTGTGCCCGAGAGAACCGAATTTGCGTTTGAACATCACGAAAGCGAGAACCGCTTGGACTAAAACGCTACCGCTGGTAACCAGCGAGAGCCCTACGACTTTCCAGATCGAATCGACATAGACGGCAACTAAGAGGGACCCGGCGATGTTCACGCTCACCTGAACAGCGGTAAAAAGAAAAGGTGTTCTGGTGTCCTCCAGCGAGTAGAAAGCTCGCTGAATCATGAAGACATAACTAAACGGCAGTAAGCCAACAACCATTGCTATAACAACGTTGCCAAGTGCTATAGCGCTGGGTAACTCGCCAACAAACACTCGAGAAATCGGATAAGCCAAGACGACTAGACCGGCGCTGGCTAAAACGCTAATCATCGCAATAGCGCGAAGCCCATCAGCCAGATCTGTTTTCAAGTCTTCAAACTTCTTTTCCATGGCGTGGGTAGACATTCTGGTGAAGTATGCGGTGGCGATAGATACTGTTGCTACCGAGTGCGGGAGCATAAATATCAGCCAGGCGATGCTCATTGCAGCAACCGATGCGATAGCTATTTCTTGACCAGCGAAAATCTCACGTCCACCAACTGCGGTTGAAGCGACCGCTGTTTGAACTACACCACCGATTTGGCTGACCACCAGCATGCCGAGGGTCCAAGAGGCTGTTCGCATCGCTGGTCCGAGACCGACGCCTTTCCAACTGAAGTTCAAGTTGTATTTAAGACCCATGCGTTTCCAGAAAACAAAAAGAATCAGGGCTTGGGCTGCGACTCCGGCAGTGGCCGTGCCAGCTAGCAGAGAGATTTGCGCTTGGGTCCAGGTCTCAATGCTTTCAGAACCGGTTGGATCTAAACCGAACTGCCAGATGAATAGCAGCATTCCAATGATCGCAACCACATTGTTTAAAACCGGAGCCCACATGTAGGGGCCAAACTTACTTCTAGCATTTAGAACTTCACCCAGCAGGGTATATAAACCGTAGAAGAAAAGTTGTGGCAGACACCAGTAAGCAAATGCGGTGGCTAGCGCCAGTTGGCTAGCGCTCCAGCCGTTGGTGTATAGCGAGACTAGAAGTGGTGCCGACAGAGTGGTGATTACGGTGACCGATCCAAAAATAACTATCGCTAGAGTAAGCAGCCGATCGATGTAGGCCTTGCCACCGTCGAGATGGGCCTTAGCTTTAACAATTTGTGGAACCAAAACAGCGTTTAGGACACCACCAACAATAATCGCATAGACGTTATTCGGCAGTTGATTGGCAACACCAAAAGCGTCAGCCGCGTTGGTGGTGACACCAATGGTTGCTGCTAACAAAATTGCTCTGATTATGCCGAGGCCACGGCTCAGCACAGTTCCGCTAGCCATGATCAGAGAAGATTTCAGAACGCTCAAGCTTTACCTTTTCTTCTGATCATTCGGTAGCCACCGAGCCCAACCAGCAACGCTATAAAAGCTGCGAACCCGATTAAGATAACCAGCTCAATGTCTGGGTTAGCCGTGAGTTTGATTTCGGTAGATTTCCCCAGTCGAATATCAGTGAAGGTGGTAACCCAAACCTTTATTTTGAAATCGCCAGCGGAGATGACACTGATTGGTAAAAGAGCATCTTTTCTTGAATTTGCTGGGATGCTGACTGAAACATATTCTTGAACGTTTACTGCCGGATCGCTAGAACTGGCGTGCACCCTTACCCGAATCGCTCGGTCATAGTTGTTTTGCACGGAAACCGGCACCTTGGATTCTCGGGAAACCATATTTACGTTTGATCCAGCAACTATATATACCTGTGCTGGTGGAAGGTTGGCCTGGGAGGCTTGCCCTATGGAGCAAAACGCAAGAATAAACAGTGCCAGGACAAGCCGTTTCATTGGCGTTTAACCCACTCTTGGACAATTAGGGCTAGCCTGCGCTCGTTTTCGTGAGTTAGCTCGTCAGCTAAGAGGTCGATCGAGATCCAGCGGATGTCCACAGCCTCATGATCTGGATCGTTTTCGATAGTTAGCTCACCGCCAACCTGTTTCATCAGGAAATGATGCACCGTTTTACTGATTATTGCTGTTGGAGTTGAAAACTCGTAATGAATTGACCCGAGCGGTTCGATGATTTCAGCGCTCAGACCGGTTTCTTCGGCCACTTCACGCAGAGCGGCCTGCTCTATGGTCTCGCTACCTTCCGGGTGCCCCTTCGGTACACACCAGTCAATGCGCCCACCGCGATTGCGGCGACCGATGACGGCAATACGCAAAGATCCATCAGAGGAAAGAACAAATCCCCCTGCTGAAGTTTCTTCGACGCGCGGCTTTACCCGTGAGTTCATTGCTTAAGCCTAATAGGGGATAAATGGCAGGCATACTTAAATCCATGCGAACAGTAGCCGAGGCTTTAGCTAACCTGCAACGGGCTAGCCACAGTCCGCTACTTATCAAACTAGGCAATTTATTTGCTGCTGCCGGCCATGAGCTGGCTTTGGTTGGCGGTCCGGTTCGGGATGTCTTTCTCGGCAGGCAGACCAACGATTTGGATTTCACAACATCTGCTAGACCGGAAGAAATCGAGCAGATACTGGCTGGTTCAGTCGATGCGGTTTGGGATGTAGGTAGAGACTTCGGAACAATTGGGGCTCGAATTGGCGAAATTCATGTCGAAATCACTACCTATAGAGCTGATAAGTACGACCATGAGTCTAGAAAGCCAGTAGTTGCATTCGGCACAGATCTAAATGATGATCTCTTCCGCAGAGATTTCACTATAAATGCGATGGCTGTGCGGTTACCCGAAGGGGTTTTTGTTGATCCATTCAACGGCCTCCAAGATCTTATCGAGGGCAGCATAAGAACACCGGGTAAACCCGAGGACAGTTTCAGTGATGACCCGCTAAGAATCATGCGAGCCGCTCGATTTGCCGCTCAACTTGGGTTTCTGATTCACGAAGATACTTTTCGCGCTATGAAGTCAATGGCTAATCGACTGGAAATAGTTTCGGTTGAGCGAATCGAAGCGGAGTTCACAAAACTTCTGCTCGGCGATCAGCCCCGCGAGGGAATCGAAGCTTTAGTTGACTCGGGTGTCGCGGCTTTAATCTTGCCAGAGATTCCAGCTTTGAAACTTGAAATTGATGAGCATCACCATCACAAAGATGTTTACGAACATAGCCTGACTGTTTTAGAGCAAGCCATCGGCTATGAAGAAAAGTATGGACTCAAAAAAGACATTGTTTTGCGTTTGGCCGCACTTCTGCACGACATTGGAAAGCCAGCAACTAAAAAATTAGAAGCAGGTGGTGGCGTAACTTTCTACCATCACGATGTTGTTGGTGCGAAACTTGCGACTAAACGATTGCAGGCTATGCGCTACGACAATGACACCATAAAATCGGTCGCCAGGTTGATTGAACTGCACCTACGTTTTTTCGGTTATAGCGATCAGGCGTGGACCGATTCGGCAATTAGAAGATATGTCCGTGATGCCGACGGGTTGCTATCTAGATTGCACGTTCTGACCAGATCGGACGTGACAACTAGAAATCAAAAGAAGGCAGAACGTCTAGCTCACGCCTATGACGATTTAGAAAATCGGATTGAGCAGCTGGCCAAGCAAGAAGAGTTGAATGCGATACGACCAGATCTTTCAGGCGATGACATAATGGCGATTCTTGAATTGAAACCAGGGCCAGAAGTCGGCGTGGCATATAAATTCCTGATGGAATTGCGCCTAGATGAAGGGCCATTGGGCTATGAGGAAGCCAAAAAGCGCTTGCTTAGTTGGTGGGCTTCAAGGTAGAGTATTCAGGTTGCCTTGGGAAAGACCCTGTGCTTTCCAGATAGACAACAAATGCATATACCCTCCTGCCACGGAAACGCCGTGGCCGTTCTAGTCCAGAGGAGGTGGGGTTAGTCGTGCATAAATATGAAGTCATGGTCATCCTTGACGCAGAAGTCGACGAAAAAACTGTAGGCCCAAGCCTAGACAAATTCCTCAACGTAATTCGCAACGGTGGCGGCACCGTTGACAGCGTTGACATTTGGGGACGTCGTCGTTTTGCTTACGAGATCAACAAGAAAACCGAAGGCATCTACGCAGTTCTTTACTTGACCTGTAATCCTGCTGAAGTTTTGGAGTTGGACCGCCAGTTGAAACTATCTGAAGCTGTTGTTCGCACCAAGGTTTTGCGTGCCGAAGATGCAGTATTCAAAATCAACCCGGTAGCAGTTCCAGAATTTGCCGCTAATGAAGAGAAGCCGGTTAGAGCCAAGCGCACTACCGCTAAGTCAGCAGAGTAATTCAAATGGCTGGTGAACTAACTATCACGGTTGTCGGAAATATTTCCGCTGACCCTGAGCTAAAGCAAACCCCCAGTGGAATTGCGTATGTAAATCTAAGCGTTGCTTCAACACCTAGAACTTACAATCGCAACACTTCCACCTGGGAAGACGGCGAGACAATGTGGATCCGCTGCACCGTTTGGCGTGAGGTAGCTGAAAATGTTCAGCGCTCGCTAACCAAGGGAACACGCGTTATCGTAACTGGAAAGTTAAAGCCAGTTAACATGTATCAGTCAAACACCGGTGAGACCCGTGCATCACTTGAAATCGAAGTTGATGAAATCGGCCCGTCACTGCGTTACGCAACTGCAGTTCTTACCCGTCGCACACGCGATGGCCAAGGTGCAGCAGAAGGCAGCCCGTGGGGTACCGCTCCGCAGGTACCATCAACCCCAGCTAACGACGCTTGGACAAACCCTGGCACTTCAGGTTTTGCAACTGGCGACGAAAGCCCATTTTAGAGTTTAAGTAGGAGAAGAAAATGGCAGGAAAAGTTAACAGCGATCGCGTTAAGAAAGGCGCTCGCAACGCTAAGAACCTAAAGCTTGCACCAGTCAAGCCGATCAAGGTTGGTGTTATCGATTACAAGGACGTTGCAACGCTACGTAAGTTTGTTTCTGATCGCGGCAAGATTCGCTCACGTCGCATCACTGGAGTTTCAGTTCAGGAGCAACGTCTAATTGCGAAGGCAGTAAAGAACGCACGCGAGGTAGCTCTGCTTCCTTACGCAGGTGCAGGACGCTAGGAGATCGTTAAATGTCTAAAGTTATTTTGACCAATGAGGTTTCAGGCCTCGGTTCAGCCGGCGATGTTGTCGAGGTAAAGGATGGTTACGCCCGTAACTACCTACTTCCTCGCGGCTTTGCCGTGCTATGGACTAAGGGTGGCGAGAAGCAGGTGGCTCAAATCAAAGCTGCTCGTGAAGCACGTGCGTTAGCAACCATTGAAGAAGCCCAGGCTCTAAAAGCCCGTCTGCAGGAGAACCCAATCAAGCTAGCCGTGAAGGCTGGCGTTGGTGGACGCCTGTTCGGTGCCGTAAAGACAGCAGATGTTGCAGCAGCAGTTGCGGCAGCTGGCCTAGGTGAAATCGACAAGCGCAAGGTCGCATTCTTTGCACCAATTCGTGCGGTCGGCAACTACGAAGCGACAGTAAAGCTTCACTCAGATCTAGTTGCAACCCTAAAATTGCAGGTTGTCGCAAAGAAATAGTCTGAAAAACGTCTGATGGCAGGCTGAATGCCTGCCATCTTGCTTTAATGGCGACCTGTGGATAACTTGTGGATAAAGTGCCCGATTTTCAGCCTGAATCCGCTTTCACCAAACCTTAATCCACTGGTTTAGGGTTTGATTACAAATAAATATAAATCCAAAAAGACCAGTAAAATACTGATGGTTAGAGGGTTTTCCACATATTCTCCACACTCTTGTCCACATGTTTTCCACATGAGGGTCGGCGTGTTTGTCAAGTTATCCACAGAAAAACCCACAGCCGTGTTTGGCAGTTCATTGTCTATGGTGAATGCTACAAATAAGTTCCAATAGTTTTTGATCAAGGAAAGACCAGAATGTCGATAGCACCAACCGGCAAAGCCTTCCGAAGCGAGGATCGCCTGCTACCTCATGACCTAGTAGCTGAGCAGAGCACGCTCGGCGGCATGCTACTTTCAGCAGATGTCGTGCACTCAATCCTGGGTGATGGTTTAGTTCGGCCGAGAGATTTCTATGCTCCAAAACACGAAATTATTTACTCAGCTATTGAGTCATTAGC
Organism: uncultured Rhodoluna sp.; assembly: GCA_964394575.1. Classification (GTDB taxonomy): domain Bacteria; phylum Actinomycetota; class Actinomycetes; order Actinomycetales; family Microbacteriaceae; genus Rhodoluna. The sequence goes on from CAYMYB010000002.1 coordinate 171,222, forward strand.
CAATCGCGGTGAGCCCACCGATGTCATCACACTCAGTGATGAATTAGTCAAACTTGGAAAACTCGCTACTGTCGGCGGAGCTGAGTATCTGCACGAATTGACAGCTGTTGTCCCAACTGCAGCTAGCGCTAGTTTCTACGCAAAGATCGTCCGAGAAAAAGCAATTCTTCGTAGATTGATTGAGACCGGAACACGCATTGCGCAGCGTGGTTACGATGCTGAAGGTGAAGTTGAAGAATTAGTCAACGCTGCGCAATCTGAAATATATAACGTTGCGGATGAATCAACCGGTGCGGACTTTACGCGTCTTGGTTCAGCATTACAAATCGCCGCTGATGAAATTGAATTAGTTCAAAAGAATAAGGGCCTTGCCGGAATTCCAACCGGATTCACAAAGTTAGATAAAGAAACGAATGGTCTTCACCCAGGTCAGTTGGTAATCATCGCAGCAAGACCTGGTTTAGGTAAGTCAACTTTGGCAATCGATATCGCTCGCGAGGCGGCGATTAATAACAAGATGGCGACCGCAATATTTTCTCTAGAAATGAGCATGGCGGAAATTGCTATGAGAATTCTTTCCGCTGAGACTGGCATATATCTTCAGAGCATGCGTGCTGGTGGAATTTCAGATAATGAATGGGCAATCATGGCGGAGCGCAGAAGCGCGATATCTGCCGCGCCACTGTTAATTGATGACAGTCCGAATCTAAACATTGTTGAGATTCGAGCCAAGTGCCGACGAATGATCAAAGAGTTTGATCTAAAGCTAGTAATCATTGACTATATCCAGTTGATGACTTCTGGTAAAAAAGTTGAAAACCGCCAGCAGGAAGTGTCGGAGTTTTCTAGATCATTAAAGTTGTTAGCCAAAGAACTAAAAGTTCCGGTGGTGGCGCTCTCGCAGCTGAACCGTAAATCAGAAGAAGGAACCAACAAGAAACCAGAGCTTTCGCAACTGCGTGAGTCAGGCTCGTTGGAGCAAGACGCTGACGTGGTAATTCTGATTCACCGTGATTTCAATTCCGCCGAAGGCACCCGAGTTGGTGAAGCAGAACTGATTCTCGCTAAACAACGTAACGGACCTACCGGTTCGTCGAATGTTATCTTCCAAGGGCAGTACTCTAGGTTTGTAAACCCAAAGGAGTAACGTGTTTTTGAGCAATCTGCTGCGGAGCATCATATTTGCAGTTGCGGCAGTGTTTCTTATTTTTATCCAGGATCACAGCGTGGTGCTCGGCGCAACCGTCCTTCTTGTAGTCACAGCCTTAGTTGGCTTTGCTGGATTACTCGTGGTGCTAAGAAAAGAATCAAAAGACAGTTTCGCAGTCAATTTGTTTTCGTCGGTCATTTCTTTAACAGTTGCTATGTTCCTACTGACCACCAACGGCTTTCTAGGATTACAAAACAACGCAAGTGACCTATTCGTCTTTCGCATGCTCGCGGCTATTTTTGTTTCTGCTTTGGCATTAAGCGAATTAGTGCAGAGTTTTCGTGCAGAGGCAGGGGATCGGCTCGAGTTCCGTATCTCAGCAAGTCTCGGCATTTTGGCAGCCCTGATTTTTGTTCTAGCGCCCCTGAATGATGTGAATGCGGTGGGTTTTCTTAGCGCTTACTTTGCTTTATCCGCAGCTCAGCGAGGGATTTGGCTAGCTAGTCCAGGAAAGAAGGTGAGAAATGGCAGGTAAGAAAAGCGGCTCGCTGCTGTCGATGATTCTGATTTCGCTGGTTGCAGCAGTATTTGTTGCATTTATCGCTTGGGGTAGTTTCTCAGATGGCGGCAAGATTCTGATTGCCGCAGTAATTACCTTTGGAGTGGTTTTTCTAGCACTGCTGGTACTTCGGCTACTGCAAAAAGATGATGATGTGAAGCCAGGTGTCCCGAGGCTCAAGTGAGTTTTAAACATTTGTGGCCGTCAGGAATCCTGACGGCCACAAACATCTATTACTCTTTAGCGTCTAGCTAATCTGATCAGTAGGCTACCGCCGATGGCCATGATTAGAGCAAACGCGGCAAGCAAAAGAAGACCGCTATCACCGCCAGACTCAGCCAGGTCTGATCCACCGCCGGATTCCTCCGGCCCTATCTCAGGTAACGCCAACCGAGCCAAAGTCGCTGGGCAAACGCCGTCGGTATTTGTTCCGTCAAGAGTGACTTCCGCCTCACCTGCGGCTAGAGCCTTACCTGTTGAAGAGGTTGTGATTGCCGCAGTCTGAATAAGACCATCAGGTACCGTCAACTCACCAGCCGCTGGCTCAAAGTCAGGGCAGTTTGGTTCCACAACTAAATCAAAGCAAAGTTGTGGATCCTCAGCCTCAAACTTAACATTTGCTTTTAGTTGGAGCAGCAGAGCCTCATCAACTATCCCTGCATTCACTTGGATGGTTGGCTTGGTGCCAGTGGTTGCCACGGTGAGGGATTTCATAGAAAGCACGCCTTTAGCGTCAGGGCTGACATCCACCCAACCAGGAATCGGGTTACCGTCCGAGTTCAGCATGGTTACCTTCAGATCCCCCGCCTCGATACCGTCTGGAATCTCGAATTGGATGGTGTCCCAGGTTAAGACTCGTCCCGATTCATTACAAGCAAGACGTGGTGCAACAGCGTTGTATGGCATCTCGATAACTGGATACTCCAGTGAGCAGCCTGGAAGACCTGTTTTGCCGTTGAATGTAGTTATCTGGCCAGCATCTCCATTAGTCCATAGACAGTTAGGAATTGAAGGGTCGGCTACGACAACGTAAATTCTAACTCCGACATTTCTTCCAGAGAATCCAGCACAGGCTTCACCAGTTGTGTAGTCGAAACAATACACATCTGGGGTTGCCGTTCCCGCTGGGCCATCGTTCAGATAAATCTTGTTGTTCTGTTCAGCCCAGTTACCAGCGTTATAGGTGTTCCAGTTCGGCAACGGATTATTTGTTAGCCAGAGCGCAAGTGAGACAGGTAGCACATTTACAGTTGCGCCTTCACCATCAAGACATTGCTGCGTTCTAAAGAAACACATACCCAACAGATCGCCATCGGCATTTCTGACAGGGAACATCGGGTATTGGCCACCGGCCTGGCCCACCGCTATAGCTGGTCCGCAGAGGGCATTCGTTTCTGGGTTGTAGCAACCGAGACTGCTGGTGGTGCTGAAATAAATTTTTCCATCACCGGCAGTAGCAACACGACCGTAAAGGGTCTTGTCACCCGGTGCTGCTGTTCCTGGAAGCTGGAATCCGTTGTTTGCGCAAGCTGCCGCAGTTTTAATGTCTAGGCAAAGTAGTTTCCAGTCAGCTTCATTGATTACATAGATCTTGTCGCCGATTCTTGCCGAAACACCTAACTCCTGAGCTGTGTTAACCGCACCAAGGGCGACAAAGTTTGTCTCACAAAGTTTCGGGTTTGGTTTGTCGCTGTAGTCAACGCAGGCAAAACCACCCTGACCAGTTGAGCTGTTGCGAGCCAGTGCCCACAGCGCACTTCGGGAGCTATCCCAAAAAGCCTCTGAAGCATTTCCAGTAGTGAAACCGAGGAACTGAGTTGCTCCACCATAACAGGATGCTCCAGTTGCTTTCACGTGACAGTCAACTCGGAGTGAGCCATCGTGGTGGAAGACATTGTAAACACGATCAGCGCCGAAAGTCAGAGAGTAACCGTCGCCACCTGATGAACCCTGGAAGTTATCCTGTGTTGCCACAATTTGGCCAGTTGCCTTGGTTTGGAAAGAATTCTTACCATCTGTAGTGACATCTCCAACAGCGCGGATTCCAGTCACTGTAGCGAGATCGGCTGGAGCAGTAGAACTCCAATTTTCACCATCGGTGGTGTATTCGAGTGTCCACCCTTCTGGTAGCACAACAGAGCTAGGGTCTCCCAATCGAAGGCTCTCTTTGGACCAAGTAGCAGCTAGTGTTTGGCTGATAGCGCCGGTTGTTGAAATTGGCGAAGTGGATGTAACACGAACGGTATCACCCGATTCGATACCGGTAGCAGGAGCGCCTTCCTTTGTAACATCTACTGTTGTGTCCGCGGTTGCTATAGCCGGGAAGGTTGCGATGGTCAGCACTAGGGCAGAAGCCAGGACCTTGATTAGTTTTTTCATAAATATCTCTCTGACTGAAATGGCAGCATTTAAACAATATGTTTAATTGCATCGCTCTCAATTATTCTAGATGCAAGAGGGATATCGCGGTATTCGTTATAACGAAACAGCTGTGTTAGAAGTTCGTCTAATAACTAAGCTTCTGATGAAATTAGCCCCACCAGCACACTAGCCAGCCCTGAATATGTAGCTGGCCTAAGCGAAACAAGTCTTGATTTAGCTTCTTGGCTTATGTCTAGTTCAGTAATAAAACCAAGCAGATCATCAGCTGATAGCCGCTTGCCTCTGGTGAGTGTTTTCAGCAGGGAATAAGGGTCAGATATTTTGCTGCTGCCTCTGGCAATCTCGGCTCGGATAACGGTTTGAATAGCTTCTGCTAGAACTTCCCAGTTTTCAAGAAGATCCGCTTCTAGAACCGCTTGATTTAACTCAATCTGACCAAGCCCCTTGGTGGCGTTGTCAATCGCCAGCAGTGAATGACCAAGGCCAACACCAACATTTCGTTGACTGGTCGAATCGGTAAGGTCTCGTTGCAATCTGGTGGTTACTAGGGTGGCGGCCAGTGAATCCAGAATGGCCGATGAAATCTCTAGATTCGCTTCAGCATTCTCGAATCTAATCGGATTCACTTTGTGCGGCATGGTCGATGAACCCGTGGCTCCGGCTACAGGAATCTGTTTGAAATAGTTTAGAGAGATGTAGGTCCAGATGTCAGTGCAGAGATTGTGCAGGATCCGATTGAAATGCGACACAGCACTGTACAGCTCGGCTTGCCAGTCATGAGACTCAATCTGAGTTGTCAGCGGGTTAAAAACTAAACCTAAGTTCTCGACAAATTCCTTTGATTCAACTAGCCAATCTACTTCTGGTGCTGCGACCACGTGCGCAGACCAGGTACCGGTGGCCCCTGAGAACTTACCCAGGTATTCAATCGACTCAATTCGCTTGATTTGTCGGTTGAGTCGAGAGACGAAGACTGCAAGTTCTTTGCCCATCGTGCTGGGTGTTGCTGATTGACCGTGAGTTCTTGAGAGCATGGCATCGTTTGCATATCTGTTTGCTAGCTCGGTGATTTTCTCGACTAATTTTCTTGCCGCAGGCAGCCAAACATCACTTATGGCATCATGGATAGTCAACGCATAGGAAAGATTATTGATATCTTCGCTAGTGCAGCCAAAGTGAACTAGCTCGGCCAGATCACCTCTGCCCATTTCGGCAAGTTTGTTTCTAATGAAATATTCGACAGCCTTCACATCATGTTTAGTCTCGGCTTCGATTGCCGCAAGCGAAGCTATGTCTTGGGCACTAAAGTCAGCCGCTACCTTACGAACTTGGGACTTGAACTCCTCGTCGATTGGGCTGTTTGAACCAAGGAGATTCTTTTCTGCTAGGTAAATTAGCCATTCAATTTCAACTAAGACCCTGGCCCGATTGAGTCCTGCTTCGCTCAGATACTGCCCCAGATCTTGGACCGCCTCGCGATAACGCCCATCTAGGGGGCTAAGCGGTTGAAATCCAAGATTACTCACATATCTATATTGCCCTGTCTTTTCCACATTAGGCGTTACTAACCGTAGGTTGACCAATCTAAGCAGGCAGATTGTTTAGATGAACGTACTCAATAACCACCTAGCAGTAACTATTGCCTTACTACAGCACGCAACACCAAGCCCGACATTATGGCAGGGACAAGCAGCGGACAGCTGTCGACTTGAAATGCAGAAACTTAATCACCACCTAAAGGGTTTGATGTTTCAAATGTTTCTCTTGGGGTTGATCCCATGAGCACTGAAATTTGCACACTCACCGCACAGCCGGTTGTGGTGATTGCCACCCATGAAGAGCTTGTGCGAAGCGCAAGAGATATTTGGGGGGTCACGGTTAGCTTGTTGACCGAACTGACCCCTGATAAATTTGCCACGGCCCCTTGGGCTGCGGCTCTGTTTACTGCGGAACTACCTTTTTTATTGGCCAAGCTTTGGCATATTCAACACGCTCTAATCACATCGGCAAATTCATATATGCAGACCGAGTCGATGCTCACGACTTTTATTGAGACCATTGACATTCCAAAATTGCTAAAGGAACTCACCCCCTGGGTACTAAATCTGAAAGGCGCAATAAACCTGCCTTTGGGTTGGTTGGCTCACGTTCCTGCGGTTGATATCAGTTATCCAAGTGACATACAAATCATGAAGCAAAGATTCGATGAAACCAATTGCACTAATCAACCGTTAGTTCGGCACGAGCAGTACTACCTGTTGCAGGGAAGGTCGGAGCAGTGGTTTTACTTGCCCAGAACTCACGATTGGTCATCCCTGAATCAAGCTAATACTTCAAACCACGGATTAGCAGAATTCCTAAAAAGCAATACCCAATTGGATGATCAGATTCACTTTGTCTTTGAACAGGATGGCGAACTAATCCACCCGATTGCAAATAATTCAACAATCACCGGCAAGGCGCAGATTTTTAGTTTGGCAATCTAGAGAATGCGTAGCGCTTTGAACAAGCCTCTGCCGATGAAAGAGAAAATACTCATTACCAGTGCTGCCAAAATCGCCCAGCCTAGTGAAACAACGGTTAGACCGTCTGGTCCAAAACCGTCGATGTTGAACGTCTGCGGGCTAAATTGCTGGCTGATCCAGGCCACCAGGAGCAGCAGCGCTCCGTTTATGACGAAGGAGATTAGCCCGAAAGTCAGTATGTATAGAGGTATGGCAATTACTTTTATGACTGGTGCAATTACAGCGTTGATCACACCGAAGATAGCGCCGATAAGCAGCAAGGTGAGTGCTAGCTGCCAGAGCTCATCACCACCGTAGGGCTTGAGGTGGACACCGGGAATAATGGCTGAAACTAGCCAAATACCTAGCCCGTTGAGAACAGTCGCGATCAAAAATCGTTTCATGGTTCGATTGTGCCATCCCTGAAGTAAATTGGTAGTTGTGACTTACCTACCGCCAGATATCCCCATGGTTCAATTCCTGAACGAGAATGGCGAGTTCGCGGTTGCCTCTAAAGAGCATGAAATTTATGCTCAATTTATTAGAGAGTTGAGGGAGTCTGATTTCCTAAAGTTCTATCGGGACATGGCCCGAATTCGCCGGTTTGATAATGAAGCGACAGCTCTTCAACGTCAGGGCCAGATGGGCCTTTGGGTTCCGGCCGTCGGGCAAGAAGGCGCTCAGATTGGTTCCGGATATGCCGTGGGGCCGAATGACAATATTTTTCCTTCCTATCGTGAGCACGGCGTAGCAATAACCCACGGTGTTGATCTGATGTCTATCATCAAGATGTTCCGTGGGGTCAATCACGGTGGCTGGAACCCTTACGAAAAGAAGTTCCATCTATATGCAATCGTGCTTGGCGCCCAAACCCTGCATGCAGCTGGCTATGCGATGGGGGTTAATTTTGAGGGCAAAGTCGCAACCGGCAACCCGGAAGTTGACGAGGCTGTAATTACATATTTTGGTGATGGTGCAACCGCCGAGGGGGATATCAGCGAGGCGCTTTTGATGGCGGCAACAACAAATGCACCGCTGGTCTTTTTCTGTCAGAACAACCAGTGGGCGATATCATCTGCTGTTGAGACTCAGACGAAGGTTCCGCTTTACCGTCGCGGTGAGGGTTTCGGCGTTCCTGGAATAAGAGTTGATGGCAACGATGTTTTAGCATGCTACGCCGTTACTAAAAAACACATGGACGATGCGAGAAATGGTTTAGGGCCGTATCTGATTGAGGCTCTTACCTACCGCATTGGTGCTCACACCACAAGCGATGATCCGTCAAAGTATCGTGATCCGGAACAGGTTGCTTACTGGCAAGCCAGAGACCCGATAATTCGCTTTGAGAAGTTCTTGAGAAGTCAGGGCATCGGCCAAGACTTTTTTGATGAAGTTCAAGCAGCTGGCGATCAACTGGCCGCAGAAATAAGAGAAACAACATTCGCTTTACCAGAGCCAGAGCTAGAACTCATTTTTGATCACGTTTATTCAGAGCCGCATCCGCTAATCGAAGAACAGCGTTCCTGGCTTCGTGGTTTTGAAGAATCGCTCGGTGGCCACACTCCGACTGACGATGGTGAGAATCGGGTTGACTACGGAGGTTCGCGCTGATGGCCAACACCGTAGAACTTTCAATTGCAAAAGCATTAAATGCCGGCATTAGAAAAGCCATGCAGGATGACCCGAAGGTTCTGGTCTTCGGTGAAGACGTCGCTAAACTCGGTGGAGTTTTTAGAATCACCGAGGGATTACTTGATGAATTTGGTTCGCAAAGAATATTTAATTCTCCGATAGCTGAGTCAGCGATTGTCGGAACGGCAATTGGTTTGGCAATGCGTGGTTTTCGACCCGTTGCGGAAATTCAATTCGATGGTTTTGTTTATCCAGCCTTTGATCAGTTAGTCAGTCAGCTAGCAAAACTCACCAATCGTAGCGAGGGGCATCTCAAGATGCCGGTTGTGGTTCGTATTCCTTTCGGCGGGGGTATTGGCGCAGTTGAACATCACTCCGAATCCCCCGAGGCATACTTCGCTCACACCGCAGGTCTTCGCGTCGTTAGCCCATCAAACCCCAATGATGCCTACTGGATGATTCAACAGGCGATTCAAAGTTCAGATCCGGTTGTCTTCATGGAACCTAAGCGTCGCTATTGGCAGAAAGGCTTGGTCGAACTAGACCAAGCCTCCCTAGGCCTGCACCAGGCGCAGGTACTAAGAGCTGGAACGGATGTGACAATTGCCAGTTACGGCCCGATGGTTGTGACCAGCCTGCAGGCGGCCGAGATAGCCCAGGCCGAGGGTGTAAGCATCGAAGTGATCGACATTCGCTCACTCTCACCGATTGATTTCGGCGTAATTGTCGAATCGGTAAAAAAGACCGGACGTCTAGTTGTTGCCCACGAGGCTGGAACTTTTGTGAGCATCTCTTCGGAAATAGCCGCCAAGATTGCAGAGCTTTGTTTCTACTACCTAGAAGCGCCAGTTATTCGCGTCGGTGGTTTTGATGTTCCATATCCAGCGGCAAAACTTGAGGAACTTTACCTACCAGATGCAGACCGCCTAATGGAAGCGGTAGATCGAGTGATGGCCTACTGATGAGTCAATTAGCATATTTCGATTTACCTGATGTTGGTGAAGGCCTAACCGAAGCCGAGATTGTCTCCTGGAAAGTTAAAGTTGGCGACAGCGTGACGGTAAATCAAATAATTGTCGAAATTGAAACCGCAAAAAGTTTAGTTGAACTACCATGCCCCTTTGCAGGAACAGTCGCACAACTAATGGCTAACGAAGGTGACACTGTCGCCGTAGGCTCACCCATTATTGCCGTTACAGTTTCACAATTAACCTCAGCTGCGGCAGCTTCAACATCGCTGCATGAAGCGGTAACAGAAGCCATCGCCGCGGTAAACGATGTTGCATCAACGGCTAGCACGGATGAGAAACCACAGCCAACGCTTGTTGGTTATGGCGTTTCAAGCGCCACACCGTCAAGAAGGAGACGCGCAGCAACTCCGCAGGTTCCGGCTGTTGTAGTTAATGCAGCCCCAGCTACGGATCTGATTGCTGTTGTGCCAACCGCCGACACAGTTTTAGCTAAGCCGCCGATTAGGAAGCTAGCTAAAGACTTAAATGTTGACATCAATAAAGTTAAGCCAACTGGTCTTTCCGGCGAAGTTACTAGAGACGATGTTATGAATGCTGCACAAGTTGCTAGCGTTTTCAGAAATCAGAGCACCCCGGAAGTGAAAACTGAACGTGAAGAGCGCATTCCAGTTAAGGGCGTTCGAAAAGCCATCGCCAGCGCGATGGTGCAGTCGGCTTTTTCAGCGCCGCACGTGAGCATCTTTGTTGATGTTGATGCAACTAGAACAATGGAATATGTGAAGCGATTAAAAGCGAGCGCAGATTTCGCTGGTGTCAAAGTCACTCCACTTTTGATCATGGCTAAGGCAATGATTTGGGCAGTCAGAAGAAACCCAACGGTTAACTCCACTTGGACTGATACCGAAATAATCATTCGTAATTACGTGAACTTCGGTGTCGCAGCGGCAACCCCGCGCGGTTTGATTGTTCCAAATATCAAAGACGCCGACAAAATGTCGATGTTGGAACTAGCTATGGCGTTAGAGAAACTTGCTGCTACGGCGAGGGAGGGTAAAACCACTCCACAGGATATGCAGGGCGGAACAATCACGGTAACCAACATCGGTGTATTTGGTGTTGACACCGGCACCCCAATTCTGAATCCCGGTGAGGTAGGAATTGTCGCGCTAGGTTCGATTAGACCTAAGCCCTGGGTGGTGGACGATCAGATTCTGATTCGCCAGGTAACCACCATCGGGGCAACCTTTGATCACCGCGTGGTGGATGGGGATGTGGCGAGCCGTTTCGTCCAAGACGTTGCCTCGGTTATAGAGGAGCCAGCACTACTGCTTGACTAATTGTTATTGATATTCATTCTCAATAGTGTTAGTTTTAGCATATGAAAACTTTAATTTCGCTAATCACTGCCACCCTGCTGCTCACCGGCTGTTCCGCAATTAACCAGGACAAGGCCGGCATTGTTGTTTCAAGCCAAAATTATGCCAACATCGCTAAATCACTAATGGGCGATAACCCTGAGGCTCAGTTTGATATCCACGTACTGCTCTCAAGTGAGGCTATCGACCCGCATGAGTTTGAACCATCAGCTCAAGACAAACTAGCCATCAGCGAGGCAGAGGCTGTTTTTTATGCTGGGACAGATTTTGACTCGTTTGTTGATCCGTTACTGCAGTCGGTCAACTTTGACTCAGACCTAGTTGTTAACAGTTCTTTCTACGTAAAGGAAAAAGCAGCTGCCTGCGCGACCGAATTATGTTTAGAAAAGGCAAGCAATCCCCACCTCTGGTTTGATCTGGATACCATCAAAGCCTCAGCTCGAGCTCTCACCGACCTGTTCATAAAATTACGACCAGAGCACCAATTGGACTATGAGTTAGCCAGCGAAACTTTTCAGGCGAGAGCACTCGAACTGCAAGCTAAGCAAGCGCTAATCATGTCAAAGCTGGATAGCCAAACTACCTTCTTCGCACCAGAAGCTATTGCTAACGTATTGCTTTTAGAGCTGGGGCTAAAAAACTCGTCCTCCAAAGCTATCGCTCAGAAAATAGCAAATGAAGTTGAGTTATCTCTTCTTGAGATGCAGCAGGTAAAAGATCTAATCCTGTCACAGGGTGTCAAACTGTTTGCTGCCAATGAGCAAGTTGAATCCGTGCAAGCGGAAGAATTACAAAGTACTGCGACTTCGGTTAACACGCCAGTGATTTACTTCAGTGAAAGCTCGTTGTGTAAGAACAAGGCAGCAGCGTTTCTGGATTGTTTCGATGACAAAATAGATGAGATTGTTTATTTGTTAGGTCTAAAGCTTGACTAAATCATTGCTCGCGATAAAAAACGCAACACTCAATTTAGATCAGCGGGTTTTGTGGAGCGATCTAAATCTTGATGTCGCTCCAGGTGAATTTATCGCAGTGATTGGGTCTAATGGCTCAGGCAAGACAAGTCTGCTCAAAGCTATCCTCGGTCAGCTAAAACTTGATTCCGGTGAGATTCTTTTTGAGAATACAAAAATCTCTCTTGGTGATTCAAACATCGGATATATCCCTCAGCAGCGAACGCTCGAGGAGGCAAATGATGTCTTGGTGTCCGATCTTGTTAGATTCGGTTTAGCCGGACACAAGCTTGGTTTTTTCCTGCCATCTTCAAAAGCTAAAGCGAAAGTTGTAGAAGCGCTTCGCTGTGCCGATGCTGAGGAGTTTGCTAATAAGAGTTTTGGGAAACTAAGCGGTGGGGAACAGCAGCGGGTAAGAATCGCTCAGGCAATTGTTGGTGAACCAAAACTATTACTCTGCGATGAACCTCTTTCGGCACTTGATATGCAGCAACAGCAGATCATCAGCGCACTAATTAAGCGCGAAGCCAGAGAGCATGAAACCGCTGTGCTTTTTGTCACCCACGACGTGAACCCAGTTCTGGATATGGTCGACCGGGTCTTGTATTTGGCGAACGGCCGCTTCAGTATTGGCTCCCCCGATCAGGTGCTCACCAGTGAAGTGCTGAGCAAACTCTATGGCGCACCGATTGATGTGATTCGAAACCAGGGCAGAATCGTGGTTGTTGGGGCGACGGAACACGACCATCATCACGGGGAGCTCTGGCACTAATGCAAGTCTTTGATTTCTCCAACTACACCGAATTACTGCAATTAGTTTTACCCTCGCTAGCCGTAGCCCTAGTTTTAGGCATCCTGGGTGGCTTGCTGGCTACCGTAGTGGTGCACCGCGACGCGTCGTTTGCCGTGCACGGTATCAGTGAACTGTCTTTTGCCGGAGCTGCAGTTTTTCTTCTTATTGGTTTAGATGTTGTTTTAGGCGCGGCCGTTGGCTCAATGCTCGCCGCACTAATTATTGGAATCGTTGCCGGTCGGGCTAGAAACCGAAACTCCATTACAGCGGTTTTAATGCCGTTTGGATTGGGTATCGGAATTCTGGCATTGAGCCTGTATCCCGGCAGAGCAAATAGCAAATTTAGTCTTCTGACCGGATCAATAGTTTCGATGGGAGATAGCAAAGCAACCCTATTGCTAATAATTTCCTCGCTGATTCTAATTGCGCTGCTGTTCACTTGGCGACGGATGCTCTTTGCTTCAATCGACCCGCAGGTAGCGCAGGCACGTGGGGTCAACCTCAAGTTGCAATCAGTTTTCTTCATGGTCTTACTAGGGCTTGCCATCGCAGTTTGTATTCAAGTAGTTGGAGCATTACTTGTCTTATCGCTTCTGGTCACTCCAGCCGCGGCTGCTATGCGTGTAACGAGTTCACAATTTTTAGGACCGCTTCTTTCAGTTATTTTTGCTGTTACTGCCGCTGTCGGTGGAATGCTAATTTCACTCGGATCAACCTTGCCGGTCAGCCCGTTTATCACGACAGTTTCTTTTCTGATTTATTTGGTTTGTTTTGTAATTCAAAAAGTTTCGAGAAAGAGCGTGAATGGCTGAGAAAAAGAGAAATACCTGGCAAAAAGATGCCGTTAGCCATGCCCTAACCGAAGCAAAAGGTTTTGTTAGCGCTCAGCAACTTTTTCTGGTACTAAAGCAACATGGTTCGACAATTTCACTTGCAACGGTTTATCGAGCTCTCACCGAACTAGTAGCAACCGGTAAAGCCGATACCTTGCAATCTAAAGAGGGTGAAGCACTTTATCGTGATTGTTCCGCAGATCACCATCACCACCTGGTTTGCCGTAAATGTGGTTTGACTTTGGAAATTGAGGCGAAAGAAGCAGAGAGTTGGGCAACTAAAGTTGCAAGGGAAAACGGCTTCAGCGAAGTGTCCCATACAATAGAGATATTCGGTATCTGCAAAACTTGCAGTAGCTAGGGGAAGCAATGCAAGATCTGCAAATTGAAATTACAAGAATTACCGGCATCAGAAGGCTCATCGATGTAATTGGTATTTTTGCAGGTCTAACCGCTCTTCTCTTCCCAATGTTCTTTGGGATAGTTTTTCAGCCAAGGGAACATTACTTCACTTCCATTTTGACTTGGAATGTGAGCATGGGGCTGTTGCCGATAGCCTTCAATTTCATGGTGCTCTCCATTGCCCTTAGATTTCGCGTTCGGGATTTAAAGAAGATCCAACAGTCCGAGCAAGACCAAGTGCCTGCGCTACTTCAGGCCTACCTAGCCAAGATAGAGCGGCACCGAATGGTGCTCTTAACCATTGGCTGGCTAGCGGTGGCCAAATCTGTTGTTGAGATCACTATTCCCATAATGGCCATTATTGGGTTCTTTAGCAGGCTCGGTGAATATCCAGCAACATTAGTTATTTCCTTTGCTATTCAAATGGGGGTAACCATAGCTCAGGGCGTTATTTTTGCTAGCGCTCAGTTCGGCTTGGCTAGATTGCTAAAGGGTCAGGGCTTGAGGCTAGCCGCCCCGAAGGCCGAAATTACAACAAATTAGGCCAATCTGGGACTTGCATAGCAGGGGTTAAGACCCCTAAACTTGTGTGGTTGCCTGAAATATCTGGCAATCCAAGGGTCTGTCATTTGATCCAAAAACTATTCTTTTACACGGAGGAAGAGCATGTCTGCTTACTGCCAGGTCACTCAGACCGGTCCGCAGTTTGGACACCACGTCTCGCACGCTCAGAACAAGACTAAGCGTCGCTTCAATCCAAACATCCAGAAGCGCACCTACTTCGTGCCTTCACTAAAGCGCAACGTGACCCTAAACCTTTCAGCCCGTGGCATCAAGGTAATTGACGCCCGCGGTATCGAGTCAGTGGTTGCCGAGCTCCTTGCTCGTGGCGAGAAGATCTAAGGCGAAGAACAATGGCTAAAAAAGACAAAGACATCCGTCCAATCATCAAGATGAAGTCCACTGCCGGCACGGGATACACCTACGTAACTAGAAAAAACCGCCGCAACGATCCTGACCGTATGGTTTTGAAGAAGTATGACCCAGTAGTGCGCAAGCACGTTGAATTCCGTGAGGAGCGCTAGAAATGGCGAAGAAAAGCAAGATTGCTCGTAACGAGCAGCGCAAGGTAGTCGTTGAGCGTTACGCAGAAAAGCGTGCTGCTTTGAAGAAGGCTCTGGTTGACCCTAACTCAACCGACGAGCAAAGAGAAGAAGCTCGTCTAGGTCTGCAGAAGCTTCCTAGAAACGCAAGCCCAACTCGTCTTCGCAGCCGTGACGCGATTGATGGTCGTCCACGTGGAGTGCTAAGCAAGTTCGGTGTTTCCCGTGTCAGATTCCGTAACATGGCACACAAGGGTGAACTACCTGGAATCACCAAGTCTTCCTGGTAAAAACCCTTATAAATCAAGGCTTTCCGCAGGTATTACCTGCGGAATTCTTGTTTAAAGCCCGATAAATCAAGGGTTTTCCCCAATTTTGGTAGATGTTCGTTATCCTCAACACGCCGAGACCCTAATAAACACGCGGTAGTTAGGCGTATAGGGTTTATTCGACATACCGTCACGCACTTTGAAAGTCCAGGAGGACCAAAATGTCAGCACTAAACAAGAGCGAGCTAGTAGCCGCTATCGCAAGCCAGACTGGTGAATCACAGGCTGCTGTCAACCGCATTGTTGACTCATTCTTTGAGACCATCGCCAAGACCGTCGCAGCTGGCGGCAAGGTGACCATCCCAGGATGGCTTTCAGTTCAGAAGGGTCACCGTGCAGCACGCGTTGGACGTAACCCTCAGACTGGCGCAACCATTCAGATCCCAGCATCGAACACCGTCAAGGTTTCAGCTGGTGCAAAGCTGAAGGCTGCAGTTAAGTAGTAGCTACTTAGTAAAAAGCAGACGGCGCACTTTCGTGCGCCGTTTTGCTTTAACCTAGGCTTGGTAAGTGAGCATGATTAAATCCGGTAAATGGCCTTTGGCGCTAGCCCTGCTATTACTTGGATCGGCTCTTGGACTCTACATCGGCATGACGCTCGGTGGAGCAGCAAATCCCGGCTGGTTCAACATCGGCCCGTTACTTATCTGGGGAACCCCGGCACTCAAGGTGAGTTTTGAGATAGCGCAGGCACTTACTATCGGGGGCCTTGTCTTCACAGCCTTTGCCCTATCAAGTAAATCGCCCGCTTTTTCTTCTGCCATAAAATTTATTTCATTTTCAGCAGCAGCCTGGGCCCTTACTGGAACGGCGCATTTATTTTTTAGTTATCTCACAATCAGCGGCGGTGTATTCAGTCTCGATAACAGCTTCTTTGAACAGTTCTGGATGTTTCTAACTTCGATTGAGACAGGGCAGCTGCGAGGGCTAAATGTATTAGCCGCTTACTTCTTAGCGCTAATTGTGTTGTTGATTAGGAATCTGACCGGTGTATTAATTGCCGCAGCGATTTCTTTGGCGAGCTTAATACCTTTAGCATTTAGCGGTCACGCAGCCGGGTCGGCTTCGCACGCGTTAGCGGTGAATGCACTCGGCCTGCACTTACTCGGCATTTGTATTTGGGTGGGCGGGCTAGCAATTCTGATTGTTTCTTATCGCAAAGACCCGAGAAAAGATTTGGTAAGTCGGTATTCGTCTCTGGCATTATTCTCAATCGGTTTAGTCGCGGTATCCGGTTTAGCTTCAGCGCAAATCAGAGTTGGAACAATCGAAAATTGGTTTGGTACTGGTTACGGCCAACTAACCTTGATGAAAATTTCCCTGCTACTGCTATTAGCAGCCTTTGGCTTTGTTTATCGAACCAAGCTAATTGCAAAATTAGGTGATGCGGTAAATGGTTTCTGGAAACTGGTAACAGTAGAATTTTTAATTTTCGGTTTGGCGATGGGCTTAGGAACAGCTCTGGCCAGAACCGCAAATCCGATATCTGATTACCCAGCTGGGGAACTCACCCCAGCCGAGATTTTAACTGGCGCAAAACTTCCACCAGAGCCGAGCGCTTGGTCGTGGATTACAGTCTGGGAGATTGACCTACTCTGGTCACTAATCGCTATAGCGCTCGCTGGTTTTTATTTGGTCGGTGTGATCAGATTAACTCGACGCGGCGATAAATGGCCAATAGCGAGAACAGCTTCTTGGGTAGCCGGTGTATCGCTACTTTTTTATGTGACCAACGGATACTTCAACGTATACGAACAATACCTATTCAGTGCTCACATGCTCTCGCACATGTTATTGACCATGGGTGTTCCAGTATTACTTGTTCCTGGAGCACCGGTAACGCTGATAGCGCGTGCAGCGATAAAGCGGTCCGATGATTCAAGGGGACTACGCGAATGGGTGCTTTGGGCTGTGAACACTAAGTATGCGCAGGTTATCGCTAATCCGCTTGTTGCCGCTTTTCTTTTTGCCAGCTCGCTAGTCGTTTTCTACTTCACACCGGTATTCGGTTGGGCAACTAGAGAGCACCTAGGTCACCAGTGGATGATTGTTCACTTTGTGATAACCGGGTATCTCTTCGTGCAGGCGCTGGTTGGTGTTGACCCGGGACCAGCTAGGTTGGGCTACCCGCAGCGGCTGATGCTACTGATTGCCACTTTGGCATTTCACGCCTTCTTTGGTTTAGCCATTATGAATGGGCAAACACTGTTACTGCCCGATTGGTTTGGGGCTATGGGAAGGACATGGGGTCCGACACCGCTTGAGGATCAGCAAATTGGTGGAGCAATCGCCTGGGGTATTGGTGAAATACCGACGGCTATACTCACGCTGTATGTTGCCATCAGCTGGTCAAGAAGTGATGAGCGAGAAGCAAAAAGATTAGACAGGGCCAGCGACAGAAGCGGCAACCAAGATCTCGCCGAATACAATGAATGGCTTGAACGAATTAATAAAGGTAAGTAGTTGTCAGAAATAAAGCTCTCCAAAGAGCAACTAGCGCTGTTTGAATACATTGAGAAAGACGGGCAAACAGTTTTTGTAACCGGCCGTGCCGGTACCGGTAAATCAACACTGCTTTCGTATTTACGCGATAACAGTCAGCAGAATGTTGTGGTTTGCGCGCCAACCGGAGTGGCGGCCTATAACGTCGGTGGCATCACCATTCACTCTCTGTTTGGTTTTCCTTTCGGTGTCTTGACCCCAAGTGATGTTGCTAGGCACCTAGGTAGAAGAGCAAGAGAAGTTCTCAGAAGCATCGACATGTTGATTATTGATGAAGTATCGATGGTTTCGGCTAATTTGATGGATGCCATCGATGTCGCTCTTCGCACGGCACGTGGTAAACCCAAGGTTCCTTTTGGTGCTTGCAAGGTAATCATGTTTGGTGATCCCTATCAGCTAGCGCCGGTGCCAGCCAGAGGGCAAGAATTAGAGCAACTGGTTGAGATGGAATATCGCTCGCAATGGTTTTTTGATGCAAAAGTTTGGCTTTCCGAACGTATGGAAATATTTGAACTGGTAGAGATTTTCCGACAACGCGATCCAGAGTTTAAGCGAATACTAAATGCCATTCGAATCGGTGATGTTGATCAGCAGATAGTGGATCAAATCAACAATGCCGGTAATCGCTTTCCGCCGCACGAAGATGTGATTCGATTAGCAACAATCAACAACATCGTCGATGAGGTCAATGCCAATCGTTTGGCGAAACTGGACACCGAGGAACGTGTTTTTAGTTCATCATTCGCCTTAGGCGATGCCTCAGCTTTTAACAACACCTTGCCGGCGGAAGGTGAATTGCATCTGAAGCTCGGGGCTCAAGTGATGTTCATCAAAAACGATGATCAGAAGCCAATAAAAAACGCTGACGGTGTAATGACCTGGCGATGGGTGAATGGCACTATCGGGAAAGTAGTTGCCTTCGGTGATGGTAATCAGGTGCTGGTTGAAGCAGATGGTGAGGTGCACACCGTCGGGATGAGTACTTGGCAGAAAGTGCGATACCTGGTCGAAGAGGAGTTCAATGAGGGTACCGGTAAATTCGATGAGACGCTGGTCCCAGAAATTCTTGCCGAGTTCAAACAGATTCCGTTACGTCTAGCTTGGGCTGTTACCGTTCACAAATCTCAGGGCCAAACCTACGATGAGGTAATCATCGACATGGGCTCTGGAGCTTTCTCCTCAGGTCATACCTACGTCGCTTTATCCAGAGTCAGGTCCCTAGAGGGGCTTTATTTGACTAAGCCGATCAGGCTAAAGGATATTCAGGTAGATCCTGCCGTGATTGCCTTTATGGGTCAGGCCAGGCCTGCCATTACAGAAGATCCACTAGGAATTTAGCCACCAGTTGATCGGGTGTTCAACTCTGGCTGCCCACCAGGACTCTTTGTGTCCGGTGCCGGGGTAAAGCTCGGCCTTGTAGTTCTTATCACGCTGCCAACCGGCTTTATCCATGGCTTCAACGAAGTTGTAGTGCCAGCTGAAATAGGAAGCATCCAGTTCTTCAGTGCCAACATCCGAATACACCCGAACTGTTTTAGGCAAACCAGCCACTAGGTGATCAATTAGTTCCTGATGACCTAGTGGCCAAGCAGTTGATAAACCTAACGCTGTTCCAAATACTTCAGGATGCCTAGAAACCCCATAGATGACAGCAAGTCCGCCAAGCGATGCACCGATTTGCGCGGTTCGCGAAGGATCTAGTTTTAGGTTGTATCGTTTGGCTAATTCTGGAACCAGACGAAGTGCCAGTAAATCTTGATAATCATTAGCCGCATAAACCAAATGTTCCGGCTTTATGATTTGACCTAGATTTTCTAGCATGTGGGGTTTGTCTTTGAGAATATCCTCCGGTGCCAGCTCCGCCATGCGCTGGTTATCATCAACCCGATACACACCAACGATGATTGGCAGCTTTCCATTCTTGGCAACTATTCTTCCTGCGGCAATAGCTTCCGGGATTCCCCAGTTCTGATGGTTCCACGTTTCAGAAACATCTAGTAAAAAGTTAGCGCCATCGTGGGCAATCAGAAGTGGAGTATCCGGAAAAGTGTCTTTTGGAATCCAGACATCAACTCTTCTACCTTCAAAGATAAAGTTTTCGAGTCTGCCGCCAGCCAGCTCACGCTTGATTGGAACATTGTGAATATTGTTTTTTGAGTTACTCTTCGCATCCTGTGTTTTCTTAGCTAGATGTAGTTCGCGCATCGCTAGGAAAAACGGGAAAACAAATGCAATTGCAGAAATAAAACCAGCCAAGATATATAGGTAAACCCGCTTCATGCCAATACGCCTAGATTCAAAAATCATGAATGGCACCGCTGCAAAAGCGGTGAGCAGAAGATCTAGGGCTAATACCCAGTCCGCATTGTTGCCAAACCAAGATCCAAAGAAATCTTCGCCGCGAAGAATCGCAATTGTGTTGTAATACCAAGCTGTGACTAAGCCAACTGCAGCAACAGCGAAGTAGAAGAGGGCTTTTTTGTTCATCATTTTCTTCCTAGGGAAATAGCACTTAGACTGAGTATATCTATGCGTCCGCTAACTAATTTTGTAATTCGTCACAGCAAGCTTTCACTGTTTGGCTTTATAGCACTGGTGTTACTATCCCTAATCGGTGGCTTGCAAGCCTTCGGCAACCTAAAGGGTGGGGGTTATAACGACCCCAACTCAGAGTCCAGTAAGGTGTCGGAAATCTTACGTACCGATTTCATGCAGGATGACCCGGAAGTAGTGCTCATCTCGGACTTCGGCAGAAGCGCTGATGACCCACAGGCTGAGTCCAATGCCAACCTCATAACCGAAGCGCTATTAGAAATCGACGGGGTTTATAAGGTCACCTCCTATTACAGCCTGGGTAGACCAGCTTCTCTGAAATCTACCGACGGCACCGCCGTCTACATGTTCGTAAAGCTTGACGAGGACAGCAAACAAGCGGCGGTAGCTGATGTAATTTCGGAACAGGTTGGTGGGCAGAACTACGGAGCAACCATCTATGTTGCCGGTTGGGCCCCGATCACCGCCGAAATAAATCACGTAATTGAATCGGATCTAATTCGCGCGGAATCTGTAGCGATTCCGATAATTCTGCTTTTGATGATCTTTGTCTTCGGCTCTGTAGTCGCCGCCGGTTTGCCGTTGATGATTGCCGGTTTAACTATTCTTGGTTCCTTCTTTTTCATCTGGTTATCATCGCTGCTCACCGACACCTCAACATTTGCGGTTAATCTGATTACCGGTTTAGGTTTAGGCCTTGGAATCGACTATGCACTGTTGATGGTGAACCGCTTCCGCGAAGAAAGACATAAAGAGGTAACTGTTGCCAAGGCGGTCGAAAACACTGTATTGAGCGCAGGTAGAACAGTATTTTTCTCTGGTCTCACAGTTTTACTAGTGATGCTCGCGCTGAACTTCTTCCCTCAGTACTTCCTAAAATCATTCGCATTAGCTGGTGCTGTGTCAGTGTCGCTTGCAGTGGCGGCAGCTCTTATTGCACTGCCAGCACTACTGAATCTGGTTGGCGACAACGTTGATCGCTGGCCGCTGTTTAAGCATCGGCCACCAAAAGATCATGGCTTCTGGGAAAAACTAGCCAAGTTTGTTATGCGACGTCCGGTCAGCATCCTCCTGGTCAGCCTGATTGGTCTTGGATCGCTAACCGCCCTAGGTATGAATGTGAAACTAGGGCAGGTTGATGACCGAATCCTGCCCAAGGATAACAAGGTAGTTATTGCAACCAATCAGATTCGTGAGCGATTTGACGGACGTGAAGGCTCACCAGTAGAAATTCTTATTCCAAAATCCGCAAATCGCGATGCTGTTGAAATATCTAAAGCTTGGTCCAAGATTGACGGTGTAACCAGAGTCCAGACAGGTGATGGCATTTATATCGGCGGTAATTTGATTCCTAATACTGCAAGCGGTGGTTTCGAATCGGCAGATTACCTACGTATCAAAATGACAGTGGATGCAGAGCCAAGAAGCCCAGAAGGGGAGAACTTCACTAAGAATCTAAGAAGCTGGGACAAGGAATTTTTAGTTGGTGGGTCTGCCGCGATTTACGCCGACTCTCTAGCTGGAATTACAAATAATTTGCCGTTAGCAGTCACCTGGATTGTGCTAGCAACGCTCTTGCTCTTGTTCCTATTCACCGGCTCGATTTTGCTTCCCATCAAGGCAGTACTTTTGAACTTCATGTCGCTTTTTGCCACTATGGGCTTTTTGGTTTGGGTGTTCATGAACGGTAATCTGCAGTGGCTAATCGGGGATTTTGCTACCACCGGAACAATCGATAGCTCCTCATTGGTTCTGGTGGCCGTGATCAGTTTCGGTTTATCGATGGACTACGAGCTATTCCTCTTATCTAGAATCAAAGAGCAGCACGATGCCGGTTTGGACACCATTGATTCAGTGGCCGTAGGGCTTCAGCGCAGCGGAAGAATCATCACGACGGCAGCTCTAGTTCTGGCGGTCTCCTTCGTCGCCTTTGTCACCAGCGGCGTGAGCATTATGAAGATGCTTGGCCTTGGAATCGCCTTTGCGGTGTTGCTGGATGCCACCGTGATTCGAGCCTTATTGGTTCCAGCACTAATGAGACTCTTTGGGGAAGCCAACTGGTATGCCCCAAAGTGGATGAAGTGGATTCAACGCCGTATCGGGCTTGAGCACTAAAGACAAGGTAACCTTTTCATTATGTTGATGTCAGACCGCGATATAAGAAGCCAGATTGAACAGGGCCGGATCGGCCTAGAACCATTAGAAATGGGTTTATTACAACCTTCCAGCATGGATGTCAGATTAGACAGGTTCTTCAGGCTCTTCGATAACCATAAGTATGCATTTATTGATCCAGCAGAAGAACAGCCAGACCTAACCAGACTCATCGAGGTCAAATCTGACGAACCTTTTATATTGCACCCAGGGGAGTTTGTTCTAGGTTCTACCTACGAGTTTGTCTCGCTACCGGATGACATCGCAGCCAGATTAGAAGGTAAGTCATCGCTTGGAAGACTTGGACTACTAACCCACTCAACTGCAGGCTTTGTTGACCCAGGCTTTAGAGGCCATGTAACACTCGAGCTATCAAATGTTGCAACACTGCCTATCAAATTGTGGCCAGGTATGAAGATTGGCCAACTCTGCTTCTTCCAGCTATCTAGTGCCAGTGAAACACCTTACGGTAGCGCCAAATACAACAGCAGATACCAGGGCCAACGTGGACCAACGGCATCAAGATCTTTCTTAAACTTTTATAAAACAGATGTTGGTAATGAGCCTTTAGAGCAATCTAACTAATCAATCACCTTTGGGTTCGGGTGAACTCTGAGAAGTAGGAATAGTCCTACGGTAAGAATTAGTACGATGCCCCAGATGCCGTAGACGGTTGTGTTACCGCTGACTCCAATTGCCACTGCAGTTCCGATGCTCAGTGACCAGAATGTTCCAGACAGGAATGAGACGGCTCTTCCGGTGAACTGATACAAACCGAATACTTCACCTTCACGACCAGTTGGTGTGAATCTGGAAACGAACGTCCTACTCGATGCTTGTGCTGGACCAACGAACAGTGAAAGTGTTAGACCGAAGATCCAGTAAGCAATCTGACCCATGTAGCTAAAGATAAAGACGCAGCTACCTGAAATAATCAAACCAATCAGTGATCCAATAATTACAGATCGAGAACCAATCTTGTCATCAAGCATTCCGCCGATGGCTGCACCTATTCCAGCCACAATATTCGCTGCTACCCCGTAGAAAATAATTGATGAAGTATCAAAACCAAAAGCTAATGTTCCAAGAACAGCTCCGAAGGTAAATACACCGGCAAGCCCATCGCGATAGATTGCACTGGAAATCAAAAACTTTAAAGTTTCTGGTGCCTGGGCACGAAGAGTCTTTAGTTGACCCCAAAGTTTTCTATAGGATGCAGCGATGGATTCCTTAACGACATTTTGTTTTTTAGGAATTTCTGGAACAAAGAGCATCAGCGGAATTGAGAAAACTAAGGTCCAGACTGCGCAGAATACAAAGATTGCTCTAATGTTTAGCGAATCGTCTGTCGGAATTAGTGGGTTATCCGGAAGCACAAATGCGATTAACGAAACCATCAACAAGATGATGCCACCGACGTAACCTAACGCCCAGGCGAAACCAGAAATCTTGCCGATATTTGATTCCTTGGTAACACCTTTGAGCATCGCGTAGTAGTTAATGAAAGCGGACTCTTGAATTACAGAACCTAGGGCATAGAGCACTAAACCAAAGAGGAAGAATTCGGCTTTAGGTTCAACAAAGAAGGAGGCAATCATGATTGCAACCAACATGTATGTATTGGCCACTAGCCAGAATTTGCGACGACCATTCTCATCTGATCGGCGACCTAGCACCGGTGCGATTAGTGCCAGAACAACACCAGCTATGGCTGTTGCCCAGCCAATTGCTTGATCGGGGTTCTGGGCGGCGGTTGCAACGGCTCCTGCAAGATATACCGGAAATATAAATGTTTGCATGATGGTGGGGTAAGGCTGTTCGGCCCAGTCCCAGAGCATCCAAGAAAAAGTCTTTAGTTTCGAGTTCGCCATAGCCCCTAGTTTGGCGGGAAAG
Source organism: uncultured Rhodoluna sp. (assembly GCA_964394575.1). Taxonomy (GTDB): domain Bacteria; phylum Actinomycetota; class Actinomycetes; order Actinomycetales; family Microbacteriaceae; genus Rhodoluna. Next base: position 195,311 of record CAYMYB010000002.1, read on the forward strand.
TATTCGTTTTTGTGGCTATTTTGGCAACAATTCACTACCAGTTAGCCTTGAGCGAACTTGAGCCGA
>CAYMYB010000003.1:0-69724 GCA_964394575.1 uncultured Rhodoluna sp.
CGGCGGCCATAGCGAGAGGGAAACGCCCGGTTACATTCCGAACCCGGAAGCTAAGACTCTCTGCGCCGATGGTACTGCAAGGGGGACCTTGTGGGAGAGTAGGACACCGCCGGACTTAACTTATGAAAATGGCCACCTTTTTAGGTGGCCATTTTTATTTAAAGCATTACTTAGACTTGAAAGAGATCATGACAGATAAACCAGAGCGGCGTAAACCGGCAAAGCCTGCCTCTCGTGCAAACGAGCGGCGAACTGGGGCTAGTGAAAATCGGCCGGAATGGCAGACAAGAGTTTCCCGCCCTAGGCGAGACGATGAAGAGAAATCGCCTCTAATTCCCGATGAGATTACTGAAGCTGACTTAGACATGAGCGTCCGAGTTCAGCTGAAAACGCTCACTGCAGAAAATGCTGAAATGACTGCCCGCCACCTGGCTATGGTTAACCTGTTACACGAGGCTGACCCAGAGCTTGCACACAAGCACGCCAAAGCTGCAGCCAAGCGCGCAGGGCGAATTGCAGTAGTAAGAGAGACGTTAGGCATCACAGCGTATCTAGTAGGTGATTACGCCTTAGCGTTGCGCGAGTTGACTACTTACAGGCGCATCTCGGGTTCCAATGACCAACTCCCACTGATGGTTGATTCTGAGAGAGGTTTGGGTAGGCCCGAGCGAGCACTTGAACTTGGAAGATCGGTAGAGCGCAGTAAGTTACCGGTTGCCGTCCGCGTAAACCTTGCGATTGTTATGTCAGGTGCCAGGTTGGATCTGAATCAAACGGACCTTGCCCTGGCCGAACTCGAGATCCCAGAATTGAACCCGTCCAAGGTTTATGAGTTTTCCCCAGCCCTCTTCCGCGCTTACGCGGATACCCTTATACTCTTGAAAAGAGTTAGTGAAGCAAAGCGTTGGAGCGATTTAGCAGAGAAAGCTGAACTTCACTTCTCTGGGGAAGTAAGCCCCGAGAATGAAGTTTTCTCCGTTATTGAGGAGATTAGAATTCCCGAGGTGTCCAAACCGGCGCGACTATCTAGAAAATCCCAGCATGACGTCGTGGCCAGGACACCTCGGGATCCTTCATTTAAGCGAGAAAATAGAGACATGGCAGAAAACTCAGACAAACCAGAAAAATCGGACAAACCAAAACGTCCACCTTTTGAGAAGAAGCAAAATAATTTCGGGCCGCCACCACGAGGCGGCGGTAAGGGGAACAAGGGCTTTGGTGGTCCACCGAAGGGACGTAGCCGAGGCCCAGGCCGTGGCCGCTAAAAACATCTGGGAACAATATGATTTGCTCTTAGCTGATTTAGATGGCGTGGTTTATGAAGGATCAAGAGCAATAGATGCTGCTGTACCATCGATCAATCAGCTGCAACAAAATCAAATCAAAATTGGTTACGTAACCAACAACTCTTCGCGTTACCCAGAAACAATTGCGGAGCAACTTCGTGGCTTCGGGTTGGACACCAAAGCTGAAGATATCATCTCTTCCGCTAAGACTGCAGTCGAGTTGCTTGAAAAGAAAGTCGCGGCAGGTTCCAAGGTTTTGGTAGTTGGTGGGGATGGCCTGCGCAGGTATGTCGCTGAGGCAGGTTTTCAAATCGTTGCCTCAAGCGATGATAAACCAGTAGCGGTAATCCAAGGTTTTGCTCCAGAGGTATCTTGGAAAGATTTAGCTGAAGCATCTTATTCGATTCAAAATGGTGCAGTCTGGATAGCCACAAATGGCGATTGGACTTTGCCGCAGGAGCGAGGAGTTGCTCCAGGAAATGGCACATTGGTTGGAGCGGTTCACACCGCTGTGGGGCAATTGCCTATTTTCGCCGGCAAACCTGAGCCAGAAATTTTCAAGACTGCGTTGAGAACATTTCAAACCAATTCAGCAATTTTTGTTGGTGACCGTCTTGAAACCGATGTGCTCGGTGCTAAGCGAGCCGGGATCGCCACTGCGATCGTGCTGACCGGCATAGCTACTAAAAAAGATTTGCTAGCCGCTAAGCTCGATGAGCGTCCAGACTACGTTCTTGAAACACTGGCTGATCTGAACCGGGATTACCCAAAGCTTAGGCAGACGAAAAGGGGCTGGCGATGCGCTGAAGCTGAAGTCGAACTGCTAGGCGATAAGGTTTTGGTGGTTTCAGGAGACCCCTATTCCACGGATGCGCTTCGGGCAGCCTGTAATGTTATTTGGAATGCAGAAAAGCATATCCACTTTCTAGATGTTCAACCAGAGCTGTATACCAAGGAGAGCCCCAATGACTGAACAGCCCAAGTCGATTAGCGAGCTGGTAGATGAAATTGCTCAACTCGAGCTTGCAGAGCAACCCGATGCATTTTCAAAACTGCATGATCAACTTGATCAAGAGTTGAACCGGGCAGATCGGCCGGATACCGCTAGTGAAACTCAGTGAGCCAAATGCGCCTGGATTTAGCGCTCGTTGAACGAGGGCTAGCTAGGTCAAGAAATCAAGCTGCCGCTTTGATTGAAAGCGGTCGAGTTTTTATTAACGGAAGAGAAGCGAAAAAGTCTTCCCAGCAGGTCGGCGCAGAATTAGAAATTGTGGTCTTGCAGGCTGAAGACTATGTCTCTAGAGCTGGCCACAAACTAGCTTTTGCTCTCAAGGAATTTGACATCGACGTTAGGGGAAAGCTTTGCCTTGACATCGGCGCCTCAACCGGCGGTTTTACCGATGTTTTGCTAAGAAATGGAGCCGGTCAAGTTATCGCCCTAGACGTAGGCCATGACCAAATTAGTCCTGCCTTACTTGAGGACTCCAGGGTCATAAATCTTGAAGGTGTTAATGCTAGAGAACTGAGCACGGCCCAGTTAGCTAAACTAAGCGGTCTACGGCTAGATCAAAAATCCATTGGCATTGTTGTTGCCGACTTAAGTTTTATCTCCCTGACACTGGTTCTGGAGCAAATCGTGGCGGTTGCACCGAAAGCCGAATTTGTTTTACTGATAAAGCCCCAGTTTGAAGTGGGGAAGAACTCCCTAGAAGCTTCAGGAATAGTTAATGACTATCGGCTGAGGGCTAGCGCAATTCGTCAAGTCGTCGAGGCCGCGAAGGTATCCGGCTTAGGGCTGCATGGCCTAAGCAGATCTCCGCTGCCAGGTACCCATGGCAATCAAGAGTACTTGGCTTGGTTTAACGCTGTGGAGACTAACTGGAGCATTGACTGGTCTGGCAGAATTGATGAACTAGCCAAATCAAAGGGCTAAATTAGGTATTACGAGGGCGGTGGGTTATGAGTCAAGAACGTAATGTGCTGCTGGTGGCTCACACCGGTAGGCAAGATGCTGTCGCCGCCTGTGTCGAAGTCATAGAGCAACTTTTGGCAGCTGGCCTAACAGCTGTGATGACTCCTGAGCAGTTGGTTGAGCTCGATGAGTTCCTGTCTGCTTCAAATCAATCGCGCGATGTGCTGAAAGAAGTAAAGGAACTCGGTGTTGTAATTCCAGAAGCGGATCTCGAGCTGGTGATGGTTTTAGGCGGCGATGGAACAATTCTGAAAGCTGCAGAAATCGTACGAGAAACAGCAACCCCGCTGATGGGTATTAACCTAGGCCACGTTGGATTCCTAGCGGAGAGCGAGAGAGCCGGGTTGTCTAACGCAGTCAGTCGGGTGGTTGCGCGTGATTATGTGGTAAAGGAAAGACTCACGGTCGATGTGCGGGTACTTGTTGCAGGTAAAGAGGTATACCGAAGTTGGGCATTGAATGAAGCAACTGTCGAAAAGAGCGCTGCCGAGAAGATGTTGGAGGTTGTTCTTGAAATTGATAGTCGGCCGCTGTCTACCTTCGGTTGCGATGGCGTGATAATCGCAACTCCAACTGGTTCGACGGCCTATGCCTTCAGCGCTGGTGGTCCGGTAGTTTGGCCTGGCGTTGAAGCTATGTTGATGGTGCCGCTTTCGGCTCATGCACTTTTTGCAAGACCAATGGTAGTTAGCCCTTCCTCGCTGGTAGCGGTTGAGGTTTTAGAGAGATCTTCCGGAACCGGTGTTTTGTGGTGCGACGGCAGACGCACCCATGATCTTCCGGTAGGTGCCCGTGTCGAAATTAGAAAGTCGGATAAACCAGTTCGGCTAGCCCGGCTTCGTATTGGCCCATTCACCGATCGATTGGTAAACAAGTTTTCGCTACCAGTTGCAGGTTGGCGTGGACCGGTCGAACCCGACAAATAGTTCTAATGATTGAAGAAATACAAATATCTGATCTTGGCGTAATCAAGAACGCCGAACTGACACTTTCGTCTGGTTTTACAGTCTTAACTGGAGAAACTGGAGCCGGTAAGACGATGGTGCTCACTGCACTTGGTTTACTTTTGGGGGAGAGATCCGATTCTGGCTCAATCAGAGCTGGTTCTGCTCAGACAAATGTGACCGGTGCCTGGCGTATTCCTACCAGCCACGTTGCGGTGCAGCGTATTGAAGAAATCGGTGGGCTAGTTGATGACGGTCAACTACTTTTGGCCCGAACTGTTTCTGCCGATGGCAGATCCAAGGCGGTGGCTGGGGGCAGGCAAGTTCCGGTTGGCTTACTCAGTGAAATCGGTGCAGAACTGGTAGTGGTGCATGGCCAGTCTGATCAAATTCGACTAAAAACAGCAACAGCTCAGCGTGAGGCGTTAGACAAGTTTGCTGGAGCTAGGCATCAGGAACTTCTAGCTACCTATAGACAGCGCTATGACGAGTGGCGAGATATTCAAAGAAGGCTAAGTGATGCCAAGACTGGAAAAGAAAAGATTGCCTTAGAAAAAGCCGAACTCACCGAGGCATCAGAGTTTTTGGAGAGACTTAATCCAAAGCCAAATGAGGATGTTGAATTGCAAGAACTAGCTCAACGACTCACCCACACCGAGGCTTTGCGCAACGCTGTGAGCATGGCTCACGACTTGCTCCAGAGCGATGATTTTGATAGCACGGATGCTGTTGGGCTAGTTGGCAAGGCGAGAAAAGCTCTAGAAAGTGCCGTTAATTACGATTCAACTTTGGAAGAAAACACCCAAGGTCTGCGTGATCTAAGTCAGCAGTTGAGTGAAATTGTCGCCAGCCTTGCCAGCTACCTAGCATCCATCGAAGGAGATGGCAGGTTAGACCTCGATTCAATTCAGCAGCGCCGAAGCGAGCTCTCGTTGGCAATGAGAAGATACGGGCCAACGTTAGATGAGGTAATTAGATATCAAGAAAATGCCGCAACTCGACTAATACAACTTAGTAGTGGTGAAGAGTCGGTTGAGCTTTTGCAAGCCGAATCTGCGAAGCAACTACAACACTTGCAGGAGTTAGCCGATGAAATCTCTGCAAGCAGACAAGTAGCGGCGGATCAGTTAGCCAGCCGAGTCTCCGAGGAGCTATCCTCACTGGCAATGGCTGACGCGAGGCTGCAAGTTATGGTTGATAAAGCTTCAGAACTATCTGCCAGCGGGCAAGACACCGTCAACTTTCTTTTGCAGTCTTACTCTGGTGCTGAAGCCCGACCGCTAGCAAAATCAGCATCTGGTGGAGAATTGAGCCGAATCATGCTTGCCCTCGAGGTTGTCCTTGCCGAATCTGAAAGTGCAGCAACTTTTATCTTCGATGAAGTCGATGCTGGAGTTGGCGGTGCGGCCGCTATCGAGGTTGGTAAAAGATTGGCTGAACTTGCTAAACGAGCGCAGGTAATTGTTGTCACCCACCTTGCTCAAGTGGCGGCCTTTGCCAATAATCACCTGGTGGTTATCAAGAACACCGCTGGTGAATTCACTTCGAGCGATATCAAGATACTAACCGGCGCTGATAGAGCAACCGAGCTGGCTCGAATGCTTTCCGGACTGCAGGACTCGGAGTCAGCCCAGAGCCATGCAAACGAATTGCTAAGGATGGCCGGTAACGCTTAGACCGTTTCGGAGTGTCGCGAATACCATTTGTCGAATAATGCGCTCCGATGCTAAAGTTAAATTCCATGGCTGATGCGATGGATTCTGGTAAAACAAGACAAATTTTCGTGACCGGTGGTGTCGCGTCTTCTCTCGGTAAAGGTCTAACCGCAGCCAGTTTAGGAAATCTTCTAAGAGCTCGCGGTCTTACCGTGGTCATGCAGAAGTTAGATCCTTATCTCAACGTTGACCCTGGCACTATGAACCCATTCCAGCACGGTGAAGTTTTTGTTACCGACGATGGTGCAGAAACCGATCTAGATATCGGTCACTACGAGAGATTTTTAGATATAAATCTCAATCAAGCTGCCAATGTTACTACCGGTCAGATATACAGCGAGGTTATCCGAAAGGAACGGGCTGGAAGTTATTTGGGTGATACGGTTCAGGTTATTCCGCACATCACCGATGAAATCAAACGACGTATGAGATTGCAGGCCTACCTAGATCCTGCACCGGATGTAATAATCACGGAAATAGGTGGCACAGTTGGAGATATTGAATCCCAGCCCTTTATTGAAGCTGCCAGACAGGTTAGGCACGAACTTGGGCGTGACAAGGTCTTCTTCGCACATGTTTCACTGGTTCCATATCTCGCTCCCAGCGGTGAACTAAAGACCAAGCCGACGCAACACTCGGTCGCCACCCTGCGTTCAATAGGTATACAGCCGGATGCCATCGTTTGTCGCAGTGACCGTCCGATTGGCGAGAGCATCAAGAAAAAGATTGCTTTGATGTGTGATGTTGACTTAGCCGCTGTTATTAACGCTGCCGATGCAAACAGCATTTACGACATCCCAAGTGTTATTCATTCCGAGGGATTAGATTCCTACATTATTAAACACCTGGGCTTAGAGGCCAAGGAAGTCGATTGGACCCACTGGTCAAGTGTTCTTAAAGCAGTGCACGAACCGGTTGCCGAGGTCTCAGTTGCTCTTGTCGGTAAATACATCGATTTGCCTGATGCTTACCTTTCTGTAACGGAAGCGCTTAGAGCCGGTGGTTTTGCCGAACAGGTGAAGGTAAATATCAAGTGGGTCGCCAGCGATCTCTGTGAAACCGAAGATGGTGCAAGAACCCACCTATCTGATGTTGATGCGATCTGCGTACCGGGTGGTTTTGGTGTTCGCGGAATCGAGGGTAAGTTAGGCGCACTCAAATTTGCTCGAGAAAACGGTATCCCAACTCTCGGTCTATGCCTTGGATTGCAGTGCATGGTGATTGAGTACTCCAGGAATGTCCTTGGTTTAGAAGGCGCTTCATCCACTGAATTCGATGCGGAAACCAAGTATCCGGTGATAGCTACCATGGCCGAGCAAATCGACATCCTTGCAGCAGGAGATATGGGCCACACTATGCGGCTTGGTCTGTTTGAGGCTAAGTTACTCCCAGCCAGCGTCGTTGCAGAAACCTACGGGAGCACGACTGTTCATGAAAGACACCGTCATCGGTATGAAGTCAACAATTCCTATAGAGAGCAGATCTCTGCTGCCGGCTTGGTCTTTTCTGGCACATCACCAAATGGCGACCTAGTTGAGTTTGTTGAGTTGCCGAAGGAAGTTCATCCGTACTACGTTGCCACTCAGGCCCATCCGGAATTTCTTTCTCGGCCGACAAAGGCGCATCCGTTGTTTCATGGTTTGATAAGAGCAGCGCTGGCTGGACGTCTGTTTGATACTCCGGTGGAGTAATCCACATGTCAGCACTTTGTGAAATTCCTCAGTGCCCCAGACTCTGTTTATCTCGAGAGCAGATCTATGGCTAATTTCACCAGTCAGATTGAAGATTATCTAAGGCATCTAACAATTGAGCGTGGTATGGCTAAAAATACTCTGCTTGCTTATCGAAGAGATCTAGCCAGCTATCAACATTTTTTTGAACAGCTTGGTATTAATCAAGCACAGCAGGTTACTGAATCAGGTGTGAAAGACTTCGCCCAGTATCTAGTTATCACCAAAGGTTTAGTAGCAACTTCGGTGGCCCGAGTGCTGGCTGCTGTTCGAGGTTTCCATAAATTTCTTTTACTTGAGAATCTGGTGGTTGATGATGTTGCGGTAAAAGTAAAGCCACCAAAACTTCCGAAGCGACTACCCAAGGCAATCTCAGTTAGCGAAATAGAACAACTGCTCAAGGCAGCCGGGCCTGATCCAGATGAGAGCCTGATGGGTGATGTAATCGGCATACGAGACAGGGCAATCCTTGAACTGCTTTACGCCACTGGCGCTAGGGTTTCTGAATTGGTGAACATGGACGTTGATGATCTAGTTGACCCTGAGATTGTCAGACTATTTGGAAAAGGCTCTAAGGAGCGATTGGTTCCAGTCGGTCGCTTTGCTCAGGCGGCACTGGCTAGCTATCTGGTTAGGGTTCGCCCGAACCTAGCCAAACTTTCCAAGGGTTCGCCAGCGCTATTTTTGAATCAACGGGGGACCCGCTTATCGCGGCAGTCGGTTTGGCAGATCATCACTGACTCGGCCAAGCGAGCCAAATTGGAAAGAGAAGTTTCCCCGCATACATTCCGGCACTCCTTTGCGACACACCTTCTGGAGGGTGGGGCAGATGTCAGGGTAGTTCAGGAGCTGCTTGGCCACGCCTCGGTCTCAACTACGCAGATTTACACGCTGGTTACCGTGGATGCGCTGAGGGAGATATATGCGACGGCTCACCCGCGGGCTCAGCGTTAGACTAAGTCTGAACTAATAGTCTTTCAAGTAGCAAAATACACGTTCTTACTGCTGTGAAGCCAGAGAGGAAACCAGTCATGTCAGGCAAAAATACCGACCGCAGGTTTCCCACGCCAAAGCGCCTTACCAGTCATGGTCCAGCTCGCGTCATCGCCTTATGTAATCAAAAAGGCGGGGTCGGTAAGACTACAACGACAATTAACACCGCCGCGGCTCTCGCTGAGTATGGCCGTAAGGTGCTTCTGGTTGACTTTGATCCGCAGGGAGCGCTAACTAGAGGCTTGGGTATTGAACCGGAGGATGGCCAGACAATCTACGAGTTGATGATCAACCGTAAATTGAAAACCCAAGATGTGATTTTGAACACGGCAATCGAAGGCTTAGATATTATTCCGGCCAATATTCAACTCTCCGCCGCAGAAATTCAACTGGTCGCAGAACCCGGTCGTGAGAAGATTCTTGCTGCCGTGCTGCGGCCGGTACTGGGCGATTATGACGTGGTGATGATTGACTGCCAGCCATCCTTGGGGTTACTTACCGTGAATGCATTGACTGCCGCTAACGGTGTGATGATTCCGGTTGCCTGTGATTACTTTGCTCTAAAAGGTTTAGAACTTCTAATCCAAAACACTGTAGAACTGGTGAAAGAGCGCCTGAACGACTCGCTTAAGATTGATGGAATTTTGGCAACGATGTATGACCCGAGGACCCTGCACTCTCGAAACATGCTCAACCAACTCAACGAAGAGTATGGTGACAAGGTATTCCGATCAGTTATCAAGTTGACGGTAAAGTTCAAAGATTCATCCGAGCGCGGCAAACCGGTTACGGTATACGCTCCGTCCTCGGAAGCCGCAGAGTTGTATCGAGCTGTTGCACGTGAAATGGTGGACCGCGGCTGTGCTCCATAACGATGTTGATGACCTATCCGGTTCAAAATTCTCGCTTACGGTAGGTAGTTTCGAAGGTCCTTTTGATCTGCTACTGTCACTGATTGCAAAACACCAACTAGATATAACATCTATATCTTTGTCCAAGGTGACCAATGACTTTATTGAATTTGTTAGAACTTTGGAAGATGCCGACCAGATAGACCAGGCGAGTGAGTTCCTAGTTGTTGCGGCCACGCTACTGGATCTAAAAATTGCCGAACTTTTACCCAAGGGTGAGCTGGTCGATCCTGAGGATGTAGCGCTTCTGGAGGCGCGCGATTTATTGTTTGCGCGACTATTGCAGTACCGAGCATTCAAGGAGATCTCAGCCTGGTTCCAAAACGCTATAAGTTTGGAAGACCGCAGGATCTATCGCTCAGTACGACTGGAAGATAAATTTCGAGCACAGCAACCAGAGTTGATTTGGACGCTGAGTGTTGAGGATTTTGGCAGGCTTGCTGAAGAAACTTTGACACCTAGGGAAATTCCAACCGTCGGGCTAACCCATCTTCATGCGCCAAGAGTTTCAATTAGAGAGCAAGCCGCTGAAGTGGTAGCAATGCTCCGCTCTGCCAAGACGCTTACTTTTCGAGAGCTCATAGCTTCAGTGAAAGACCGGGCTATCCTAGTTGCCAGATTTCTTTCAATTCTCGAGCTTTACCGTCTTGGTGCGGTCGCTTTTGAGCAGCACGAATCTCTCGGGCCACTGCAGATAACCTGGCGGGCAGACAATTTTGATGAGAGTGAACTAGCAACACTAGGAGATGACTATGACTCTTGATATAAATCAACCTCAAGAAAACCTTGAAGCAGCCAATACCTCTGATGACTCTATCCATGGTGCCGTTGAAGCTATCTTGATGGTCGCTGAGATGCCGCTATCTTTAGTTCACATAGCCGCTTCGCTTGACACACCAGTTGATCGTGTTCGCGAGGCGATAAATCACCTCAAGGCCGACTTTGATGGCTTGAATGGGTCTAGGCCACGCGGTTTCGAACTTCGCGAAGTTGGCGGCGGTTGGAGAATTTTTGTTAGAACAGATTACGAGTGGGCCGTTCGAGAGTTTATTGCCAATGAGAATCCAACGAAATTATCTCAGGCGGCACTGGAAACCTTAGCCGTGATTGCATATCGACAACCAATTGCAAGGGGCCAAGTTGCTTCGATTCGAGGTGTCAATGTTGATACTGTAATCAAAACTTTGCTCAGTCGCGGCCTTATCACTGAACTATTTACCGATAGTGAAACCGGAGCCATAAACTACGGCACCACTGAAACCTTTTTAGAGATTTTAGGCATAAATAGCTTGGATGATTTGCCATTGATTAGCCCATACCTACCGGGTGTCAATGAAGCCACCGAAACGCAAAGTCCAACCGAGAGATAATTTAGATGTCAGAGAACACTGAAGGGGTTCGCCTTCAAAAAGTTTTGGCTAACGCCGGTGTCGCATCTAGACGGGCCAGCGAAGAATTGATTCTAGCCGGCGCGGTAAAGGTAAATGGCCGTGTGGTGAAAGAACTCGGCACCAGGATTAACCCCGAACAAGATAAAGTTTCAGTTCGCGGAACTCCCATCCAGCTCGACAGCAGTCGAGTATACCTAGCACTAAATAAACCGGTGGGGGTAATTTCTTCCATGGCCGATGAGTATGGCCGGCCTGATTTGGCTCAATATGTTCCCCGTGATGATCGGGTATACAACGTGGGACGACTCGATGCCGATACTTCTGGGCTAATAATTTTGACCAATGACGGCGATCTGGCAAACGTTCTAGCCCACCCGAAGTATGGTGTGACCAAGACCTATCTAGCCAAAGTTGAGGGCCAGGTTTCCGCCCAGGACATACAAAAACTTCTCGCTGGAGTTGAGTTAGAAGATGGCCCAATGCAAGCCGATAAAGCGATCTTGGTAGATAGCAAAATTAATGAATCGCTGGTCGAAATTGTGATTCATTCCGGAAAGAACCGAGTGGTTCGAAGAATGTTTGATGCCATCGGTCATCCGGTAATTGAATTAGTCCGCAGGCAATTCGGTCCTATTCAACTTGGTCCGCTAAAACCAGGTCAAACTCGGTTGCTAAGCAAAGTTGAAGTTGGCGCTTTACTGAAAGCCGCTCAAAATACTTCAAAACCGAGAGTGACACAGGTAAAACGTGGACCCAAACCGAGAGGACGAAGGAATTGGTAACTAGGGCGATAAGAGGCGCTATTCAACTTGATTCGGATGAGCGGGAACATCTGTTAAAACTTACTGCTGAGCTGTTGGCGAAAATGATGCATGCTAACAATCTGCACACCGATCAGTTAATCTCTATTCTGTTTACCGCAACTCCAGATATCACCAGTGAGTTTCCGGCCCTAGCGGCCAGAGAGCTAGGGCTCGGCGATGTGCCACTGATGTGTTTTGTCGAGATGAATGTCGTCGGGGCTATGCCTAGGGTAATCCGGGTCATGATCAATGCCGAAATGGATGCCCCGAGGGCTGAAGTTCAACACGTATATCTAAGAGGGGCCACCGCCTTGAGACTGGATATAGCTCAGTGATGGCAAGAACTAAAGGCCAAGTTCACATAATAGGATCCGGTTTGCTCGGCACAAGTATTGGGCTCACTCTGAAAAAGCTCGGGGTAGATGTATCGCTAGAGGATTCATCACCAGCTACTTTGAAATTAGCCATAGATTTCGGAGCGGGACGAGAACTCTCAGCCGCTGATGAAGTATCTCTGGTGGTGGTCTGCGTTCCGCCAGATGCTGCAGCGGTTGAAGTTATTAGAGCTCTAAAACTCTTTCCAAGTGCTGCCGTTACCGATGTTGCCAGCGTGAAAACCGAAATACTAAACACAGTTAGAGAGCAGGCTGAAGAGTCCTTTCGCTATGTTGGATCTCATCCCATGGCGGGCCGAGAAAAAGGTGGGGCACTAAATGGCAGGCCAGATTTATTCGTCGGTAGACCGTGGGTGATAATCACAGATGAAGCAGCTGAAACCGAAGTTATCAATCGAGTTGAAGCACTAGCGCTTGATCTCGGTGCTACTCCGGTAAGGATGACTGCAGCAGAACATGATTCGGCTGTCGCTTTGGTTTCTCATCTGCCACAACTTCTGGCTAGCCTCCTGGCTGCCCGCTTGGTTGAAGCAAGCGAATCTGCGCTTGGTCTAGCCGGAGCTGGACTGCGCGACACAACTCGTATTGCTGCAAGTGACCCTGCACTTTGGCTTCAGATAGTTTCGGCAAACTCGCAGCAGCTAGCGCCAATCCTAAAACTTTTCGAGCAGGATTTGAAAAAGCTAATCGCCGCACTTGATTCCCCGACAGCGGCAGGTTCGTTGGCGGTTATCGCAGCTGCTTTGACAAAAGGTAATCAGGGTATTGCACGCATTCCCGGGAAGCACGGCGGCAACAACACCGAGTATGCACGCATAATTGTGATGATTGATGACAAGCCCGGAGAACTAGCAAGACTACTAACTGAGATAGGTCACGCTGGTATTAACCTTGAAGACTTGTCGCTTGATCACGCCACTGGTGCCTTAATCGGATTAGTTGAATTAGCAGTGCTACCAGAAACTGAGCCTGCTCTAGTTCAACTTTTAACCAGCAAAAATTGGAAGTTGGCAGGCTAAATGCATATTGTTGCAATCGATGGACCTGCAGGGTCTGGCAAATCGAGTGTAAGCCGAGAGGCAGCTAGACGGCTAGGTTTTGGTTATTTGGATACCGGTGCCGCCTATCGAGCTCTAACCTGGGCAAATGAAAATGCTCTAATTAATCTGGCCGGACTAAGCGCTGAGGATATCGCGAAAGCATTTGATTATGCGATCTCGCTTGACCCGGAGAATTTCTGGGTTCGGGTAGGGGAGCATTTAGTCACTGAACAGATTCGCAGTTCAGAGGTGGCGATAAAAGTCAGTGAGATAGCGCAAAATCCTGAAGTTAGAAAATATATGCTGGCGCTTACCCGAAATCTGGTGTTGCAAAGTGGCCTGGCAGGAGTAATCGTCGAGGGAAGGGACATCACTACTGTTGTATTTCCCGAAGCCCAAACCCGCGTCTTACTAACCGCTAGCGAGGAAGTTAGACTTAGTAGGCGAGAGGCCGAATTACCCCCAGGCACCTTGGCCAGTAAACAGGTGTCTGAACGTGATAAACACGACGCAAAGATAGTTGACTTTATGGCGCCTGCCGCCGGGGTTAATTTGCTTGACACAACAAATTTGAGTTTTGACCAGAGCGTAATTGCCTTGGTTGATTTAGTACGAAAAGAACAGGATTAGTCCGATGGATGACCAAGAGTTTGAATATGGCTCGGCTGATCCTGACTTTGCCAAGCGTCTTGAAGCGATATCTAGTGACGAGGAAATAGCCAGAGCTAAAGCACTTCGAGCGGGACTTACCGATTATGAGTTGGATGATGAAGACATTCAAATCCTCGAAGAACTAGGAGAAGCGGAAGGCAAGCCAGTTTTGCTACCGGCCCTGCCTGTTTTAGCAATAGTAGGTAGACCAAATGTTGGAAAATCCGCTCTGGTAAATAGAATCCTCGGGCGTAGAGAAGCGGTAGTCGAAGATAAGCCGGGAGTCACAAGAGATCGGGTTTCCTATAAAGCGGAATGGAATGGTAGACGCTTCACCCTGGTGGATACCGGTGGTTGGGAACCCGATGCTAAAGGAATCGACAAATCGGTAGCCTTACAAGCAGAAATTGCTATCGAGCTAGCCGATGCCGTGCTTTTTGTTGTGGATGCGACCGTCGGAGCTACTTCCACGGATGAGCGTGTTGTGAAGATGCTTAGACAAACCAAAAAACCTGTTTTACTCGTCGCCAACAAAGTTGATGATGAGCGGCAAGAAGCAGAAGCGAGCGCTCTTTGGTCTCTCGGGTTAGGTCAACCGTATCCAGTTTCGGCATTACACGGTCGAGGCGTAGCTGATCTGCTTGATGAGGCGCTGAAGGTTTTGCCAGAAATATCGGCGGTGGCGAAACAGGAATTCGGTGGGCCTAGAAAAGTTGCGATTATTGGAAGACCAAATGTTGGAAAGTCGTCACTTCTAAATAAGGCAACTGGAAGCGAAAGAGCGATTGTCAACGAGCTTGCTGGCACCACTCGAGACCCCGTGGATGAGCAAGTTGAATTGGGTGGCAAGATTTGGCGATTTATTGATACCGCCGGAATAAGAAGAAGGGTGCATCTGAGCCAGGGAGCTGACTTTTACGCCTCGCTTCGCACCGCCGCAGCTTTGGAACGTGCCGAAGTAGCAATCGTGGTTTTTGATGTCACGCAGAAAATCAGCGAGGCAGATATTCGAATAGTTGACTTAGCTTTGGAATCAGGTAGAGCTTTGGTTTTGGCTTTCAATAAATGGGATGAGTTAGATGAGGATCGAAGAGAATACCTTGAGCGGGAAATCGACCAGGATTTAGCCCATGTCTCTTGGGCACCGAGAGTGAATATCTCTGCTAAAACTGGCAGACACCTTGAAAAATTGGTCCCCGCCCTGGAAGTAGCCCTTGCCTCTTGGGATACTCGCATTGCCACGGGTAAATTGAACGCCTTCGTGTCCGAATTGAGCATGGAGTTTCCCCACCCGGTCAGAGGGGGAAAACAGCCCAGGATTCTATTCGCTACTCAGGCAAGTTCGCGTCCTCCCAAGTTTGTGCTATTCACAACAGGTTTTCTAGACCCCGGCTATCGACGCTTCATCATTCGTAAACTTCGCGAAACCTATGGATTTGAGGGTTCACCGATTGAGTTGGCTATGCGGGTCAGGGAAAAACGCAAGCGTTAAACTTATCTGAAACGGGCTATAGCGCAGCTTGGTAGCGCACTTGACTGGGGGTCAAGGGGTCGTGGGTTCAAATCCCGCTAGCCCGACGAAAATAGAGAGGTAGTGATGGCAGAGCAGAACATGCAGCTAAGTGACAAAGTGTTCACTTGGCCGAACTTGCTCAGCGCACTCCGGCTGTTACTGGTTCCAGTTTTCCTGTGGTTAATTTTGATTGATCAGAATCTTTTGGCGTTTGCGGTGCTTGCCTTTTCAAGTTTTACCGACTGGTTAGATGGTTTTCTTGCAAGAAAATTGAATCAGATGTCAAGGTTAGGTCAATTGCTTGACCCGGCAGCCGATCGGCTATTTATTCTGGCAACCCTGATTGGTTTGGCGGCTACCGCACAGGTGCCATGGTGGCTAGTTTTCGTAATCGTTGCCAGGGATGTGATGTTGTTTTTTACTTTCCCATTTTTAGCACAGGTTGGCTACGGCCCACTTCCTGTGAACTATACGGGGAAGGCTGGAACTTTTGCTCTGCTGTACGCCTTTCCGTTATTACTGCTACCAGCTGTGCTGCCTGATGCGGTTGATATCTGGATTTATCCAATTGCCTGGGCATTTGCCTTCTGGGGTATTTGGCTCTACTGGTGGACAGGAGGGCTATATTTACTGCAGGTTCATAACATCAGGAAATCTGCCCGCCTAGATTCCACTATTGTTAAATCCTGAAGGAGTAGCAGTGAACCAGTCGCAGAACCAAGGCAACAATGGCGGGGATGATGTCGAATCAACCAGGAATTTTGCCGAGGAGATTCTAAGTAGCGAGATTGATCAGCTTTCCGAGGAGGATCAAGCTGCTGTAGCGGCACTACCTGCCGGTAACGCTCTGCTGATAGTTCGTCGAGGCCCAAATAAAGGCTCTAGATTCCTTTTAGATGCAGATTTGATAACCGTGGGAAGGCACCCAAATTCGGATGTTTTCCTTGACGATGTAACGGTCTCAAGAAGGCATGCCGAAATCACCCGATCTTCAGGGCAGTTCACTGTCAAAGATTTGGATTCTTTGAATGGAACATACTTAGAAGGTTCCAGAGTGGACAGCGGAACACTGAATAACGGTTCCGAACTTCAAGTTGGCAAGTATCACTTCACTTTTTATTCATCAGCTAGGGAGGCCTAGTGGCTGCGAACGAAGCATCAAACATTTTTCCAGTTCGGCAAGAGAAACTTCACACCATCGGTAGGGTAATCGAAATTCTTAAGACCGATTTTCCTGACCTAACTACATCGAAGGTGCGCTTTTTGGAAGAACAGGGACTATTCAGCCCGCTGCGCACCGAGGCTGGCTACCGAAAGTACTCCGACCAGCACGTAGACAGGCTCAAACTGATTCTTGAACTGCAGCGCGACAAATTTTTACCGCTCAGAGTGATTAAGACATACCTGGATGATCTGGATAGCGGGAAGCAACCATCACTGCCGACTGATACCAGAAGACCAAGTGTTAATCGAAAATTCAGCAAGCTTGAATTGCTTGCCGAGTCAGGAATCAGTGAGGCCTTACTGACCGAGGCCCAATCGCATGGGCTAATTAGTAAAGACAAGTTTGAGTATGGCGATATTGAAATCGCTCGGGCTTTGATGAGTTTGCAGCGTTTTGGTATCTCAGCAAGGCACCTTAGAGGCATAAAAGCGGCGGTTGATCGCGATTTAGGCCTTATTCAAGGCGTAGTCAATTCGGTTAAGAAGCAGCGAGACCCAGCAGCCAAATCGCGTGCGGCATCTTATGCGGCCGAAATTGAGTCGCAATTTGCGGTGATTCGTGCGGAACTAATCCGCTCCGTCATCGACAAGATTGACTAATGCGACACGCCGAAGAAGAATATTAAACGAGCTAAGTCATCCGTAGCGGCAAGAATTAAGACAAGTTTCAATCATTACTTGAATGTTGGAAGGGAGGCCAGAAAATATCATGAACGAACCAACCACTGAGACTGGCCGTATTGACCTAACCAAAGCAAGTGATTTTGCATATTTGCAAGACGATCTTTTTGCAGAGGCGCAGCCTTGGCACGATCCGAATGTTGGATACCGAGGTACCTTGGCTGCCGCCGCCGCGGGCATCACCTATCGTCAACTTGATTATTGGGACAGAACAAATCTAGTTGAGCCGAGCGTTCGCGGCGCTTCGGGATCTGGAACTCAGAGACTTTACTCTTTTCGCGACATTTTAGTTTTGAAGCTGGTCAAGCGTTTTCTTGACACTGGGGTTTCCCTTCAGCAAATTCGAATAGCCATTGCGCAATTGCGCAAGGCAGGTATCAGCGATCTAGCAAAAATCACCCTAATCTCTGATGGGGTTAAGGTTTACCTTTGTGCTTCTGAGAAAGAGATTATCGATCTTATTGACCAAGGCCAGGGAGTATTTGGAATCTCCGTCGGTAAAGTATTTGGCGAGGTCGAGGCCACTTTGACAACATTGGATCCAAGCCACATTGAAGAAATGGACGAACTTACACTTCGTAGGCTGAATAAGAAAGTTATCTAGTCTTCCTCGGTTGCCTGATTTTTTAGTTTTCTAATTTGCTTTTCTGTCAAAGTTTGCTTTAGCACTTCGTTGAACTTCTCTTCATACTCCGGCGAGATCACTTTTTGCTCGGTCATTTCTATTCTTTCGGCCTGAGCATCTATCTTGGCGGCGGCTCTCCTGCCATGAGCTTTAGAGATATCCTGCTGCTGTGTTCTGTGGGCGTAGCGGTTTCGCGACTTACCGGATTGTCGCTCGCGGCCACGTTTTAGTTCTTCGTTTAGGAATGACTCCTCTAAACGAGCTAGCAATAGGTCAAACTGGTTTGCAATCTTCGCTGCTGATTGGCCCGGCCAGCTGTGTATTGCCCGCCCAGCTCCCTGTGATTGCGAAATTGCTGCCTTCTCCTCAAACACCACCTCGAGAAGCTGATCTGCATAAATTTCGGCAAGTTCATTCATTCTGAATTGATGCTCCGCCAGCGACGGGCGAAGCCGATTTACTAGCACGCCAGCCAAACTTACCTGACGGTTGACCTGTTTACGAATCTCCTCTAGCGCCTTCACACCCTGTTCAACCCCAAGCACGGAGTTGAAAGTAGGTTCGGTGACAAGCAGTACTCGATCCGAAGCCACCCAAGCCATACGTGTCAGAGCGTTAATGCTGGGCGGAGTGTCAATCAAAACTAAGTCGTAGTCTCTTTCAACATGGGATAAACCCTCTTCTAAGTGCCACAGTTGCTTGAAGCTAGGTTTGGAAATGTTTAGATTGGTAAGCCTAGGTTGGGCAGTCATGACATCAAGTTTCCCAGTCTGTCCCTTGGCCCAACTTGCCGCTACAATTGCTTTCATCACAGAGTTGTGTCGGGGCTTTTTGAGTACTTCGGCCACTGAGTATTTGTAATCCCCAGCTGCACCTAAACCAGTACTGGTATTGCATTGCGGATCAAGGTCAACAACTAAGGTTCGCAGTCCCTTGGCCATGGCGGCAGAGGCAAGACCTAGAGTAATCGTGGTCTTACCGACTCCACCTTTCAAGGCGCTGATGCTTAATACATGCACCTGTCTAGGCTACCTTTCGATTCAGGTGCAACGCATCATTTGTTCGTTTCTAGGCATGCAAAGGAACTGTAATGTTCAAGAAGATCTTGGTTGCTAACCGAGGTGAAATAGCGATTCGGGCTTTCCGAGCAGCCTATGAGCTTGGCGCTAAAACCGTTGCAGTTTTTGCCTACGAAGATCGAAATTCATCCCATCGGCTCAAAGCCGATGAGGCTTACCAGATCGGTGAAATTGGTCATCCAGTTCGCGCCTACCTGGATGTCGCTGAGATTATTCGTGTTGCCAAAGAATCTGGTGCTGATGCAATCTACCCGGGCTATGGTTTTCTTTCAGAGAATCCAGATTTAGCTGAGGCCGCTAAAGCAAACGGAATTGTTTTTATCGGCCCAAATGCCAGTGTTCTCGAACTTGCCGGCAACAAGGTAAATGCCAAGCAAGCAGCGGTAGCAGCTTCGGTTCCCGTTCTGAAATCTTCCCCCCAATCAGGTGATGTCGCTGAATTACTAGCTGCTGCCGAGGAAATTGGTTTTCCACTTTTTGTGAAGGCGGTAGCTGGCGGTGGCGGCCGAGGAATGCGTCGCGTCAGCGAATTCGAAAGCTTGGAATCAGCCCTCGGTGAAGCAATGCGTGAAGCGCAAAGCGCTTTTGGAGACCCGAGGGTGTTTCTTGAGCAAGCGGTGATTAGGCCACGCCACATTGAAGTTCAGATTCTGGCTGACTCGCAGGGAAACATTGTTCACCTGTTCGAAAGAGACTGTTCTGTCCAGCGGCGCAATCAAAAACTAATTGAGATAGCACCCGCACCAAACATCACGGAAGAATTGCGGACCAAGCTTTATCGCGATGCGGTTAGTTTTGCCAAGCAAATCGGTTATGTAAACGCCGGAACCGTAGAATTTCTAATCGACACCGAAGGCCCCAATAAGGGACGCCACGTCTTTATAGAGATGAATCCAAGAATTCAGGTTGAGCACACAGTAACCGAGGAAATCACTGAAGTTGATCTAGTTCAAGCACAAATGAGAATTGCTTCTGGAGATAGCCTCGAAGATCTTGGCTTGACTCAGGAAAAGATTAGTTGGCATGGCTATGCAATTCAGTGTCGAATCACCACTGAAGATCCGACAGCAGGATTCCGTCCAGACACGGGCAAGATAACAACCTACCGATCACCAGGGGGCGCTGGCATCAGATTAGATGGGGGCACAGCAAGCACCGGTAGTGAGGTTAGCCCACATTTTGATTCTCTACTTGTCAAACTCATAGCACGCGGAAGGGACCTTAGGACTGCCGTTAGCCGAGCCCAAAGAGCTCTCGCTGAGTTCAGGATTAGAGGGGTGGCAACCAACATCGCATTCCTGCAGGGAGTGTTAGCCGATGAGAGTTTTGCTCGAGGGGAAGTCACCACATCATTTATTGATGAGCGACCAGGACTTTTAAACTCTTATCCATCCCAGGACAGAGGAACAAAAATTCTAAACTGGCTGGCCGATGTGACGGTCAATCAGCCTTACGGATCCCGAGGAGATTTGGTTAGCCCAGGGCTAAAACTGCCTCTGGTAGATCTAAGCAAACCCGCTCCTGCTGGTTCGCGTGATTTACTTTTAGAACTTGGGCCAGGGGCTTTCTCAGCAAACCTAAGATCGCAGCAAAAGATTGCTATAACCGACACCACCTTTAGAGATGCACACCAATCACTCTTGGCAACTCGAGTTAGAAGCAGAGATTTGGTTCAAATTGCGCCTTATCAAGCCCGACTGTTGCCGTCGCTGTTTTCAGTAGAGGCTTGGGGAGGAGCGACTTACGATGTTGCCCTTCGTTTTTTGGGCGAAGACCCTTGGGAAAGATTAGACGCGCTTCGCCAAGCAATGCCAAACATCTGCCTACAGATGCTTCTTCGCGGCAGAAACACCGTTGGCTATACGCCGTATCCAGAGTTGGTAACTAAATCTTTTGTTGACGAGGCTGCCCGGAGCGGAATTGACATTTTTAGAATTTTTGATGCTCTGAACGACATAAATCAAATGGCTCCAGCTATTGATGCTGTTTTGGAGACCGGAACTGCAGTTGCCGAAGTTGGTATCTGTTACACCGGTGATCTGCTTAGTCCAGCGGAAAATCTTTACACAATCGATTACTACCTAAGACTTGCAGAACAAATTGCCAAGTCAGGCGCACACATTTTTGCCATTAAAGACATGGCTGGTTTGCTACGACCCGAAGCTGCCGCAAAGTTGGTTAAGGCATTGCGCGAAAACTTTGATCTACCGGTTCACCTGCACACCCACGATACTGCTGGGGGACAGCTGGCAACACTAATGGCCGCCATTGATGCAGGTGTGGATGCCGTTGATGTTGCTGCAGCGCCAATGGCTGGGACTACCTCACAGCCTTCGGCTTCGGCTTTGATTGCAGCTCTGGAAAACACGGAACGTGACCCAGGCATTTCCCTAAGTGCCATGACTAAACTTGAGCCCTACTGGGAGGCCGTTCGAAATGTTTACGCGCCTTTCGAATCAGGTTTACCCGGTCCTACCGGACGCGTTTACAAGCATGAGATTCCCGGCGGGCAGCTTAGTAATCTTCGCCAGCAGGCGATTTCACTTGGTCTAGGTAACCAGTTTGAGCGAGTTGAAGACATGTATGCTGCTGCCAATCAGATTCTCGGAAGACCGCCGAAAGTCACACCTTCTTCGAAAGTTGTCGGGGATCTGGCGCTGCATCTAGTTGCCGTGAATGCTGATCCGTCAGACTTTGAAGAAAACCCGCAGAAGTATGACATACCAGATTCGGTTGTCCGCTTTATGGCCGGTGAACTCGGCGACTTACCTGGCGGTTGGCCAGAGCCTTTCCGCACGAAAGTCTTGGCCGGTCGAGAAATTAAATTTAGCGAGACCAAACTTACCCAAGAAGAAAAAGACATCCTCGCTTCTGAGGACTCCAAGGCAAGGCGAAAGACACTTAATAAACTTCTCTTCCCAGCCCCTAATCAAGAATTCGAAAAATTTAGAGCGCAGTACTCCAATTTGGACCCGGTGGAGACCCTGGACTATCTATACGGTTTGGAAGCCGGGCATGAGCACGTGGTTGAAATTGCTAAAGGCGTAAGGCTTTTCATCGGTTTGGAGGCCATATCTGGAGCTGACACCAAGGGTTATCGCACAGTAATGACCACTTTGAATGGGCAGCTCCGGCCCATACTGGTTAGAGATCGGAAGATCGCGGTAAACAGTGTTTCTGCAGTGAAAGCCAATTCGCAGGACCCAGCTGAGGTGGCGGCACCGTTTGCCGGTGTGGTAACGCTGCTTGTTGGCGAGGGGACCATAGTTGAACCTGGCCAGCCGGTGGCGACTATTGAAGCCATGAAGATGGAGGCTAGTATTACCGCCAATATGGCTGGAAAAGTCTCAAAAATAGCGATTTCTAAGACTCAATCGGTCGAATCGGGCGACTTGATACTAATCGTCTCGCCAAACTAGCGAATAGACTTACCAGAGTAAAGATTTTGCTGCTGGTTCAGCCAGCTCATCAAACACGAAGGATTTTTGAGACGCGTGTCAGAGAAGTCAGAAAAACGTTTTTCCCGCCGTCGTGGCAACGAGCAGCCGGCACAGGCTGACCTATCAGAGGTAGTTCTCGATGCCGGAACAGTGGATTTGAGCCCAACCACATCATCAATCAAGGTGGTCACAGAATCGACCGCGATTGTTACAACCGGTGGTGCTCCCGAAACCGACGCTTTAGCGAATAGCCAGGTTGGATATTCAAGACGCGATTCACTGCGCGGTGATGTTTTTGAACAACCAGAGCCAGCAGCAATGCTGACGGCCGATCGACTAATTGACCTGACTTCAAAAAATCGCCCAGCGCCAGAATCTGGATTTAGAAGATTTCTATACTTCCTAACTTTCAAAACTGTTAATCTTGGCGACTCGCTTAGGGTCCGCGAACGCAAAGCCGTTGATGCCAGAATCGGAGCAGTGCTAGAAGGCGGTGCCAGATTTGTTCCTGTGCTGACCAGAAAAGGTGGGGTGGGTAAAACTACCGTCACGACACTTCTTGGCATGGCTATGGCATTGGTTCGCGAGGATCGCGTCATCGCTATTGATGCTAACCCCGACCGCGGAACTCTGGCTGAGCGAGTGAGTAAGTCCACTAGGTTTACTGTTCGCGATGTGGTTAACCGGGCTGCGGCGATTGATGGCTTTACAGATTTCGCAACCATGGTTTCCAGAGACGTCACTAGATTGCACGTTCTGGCATCCGATAGCGACCCGATGCTCTCGGAAGCTTTCGACGAAGGTGATTACAACGTAGTGGCTGACATGGCGGCTAGGTACTACTCGGTGGTGCTCACCGACTGCGGTACCGGTATTGTTCACTCAGTTATGCGACCAACTCTGCAACGGGCTAACGGTTTAGTGATTGTTTCCGGTGGCTCTGTAGATGAAGCTAGGTTGGCTTCAGAAACTTTGACCTGGCTGGAGGCCAATGGCTTTGGCGATTTGGTTCGTCAAGCGGTGGTTGCTTTGAACACAGCAACACAAGCAACTAACTTGGTAAAGCTAGATGAAATCGAAGCGCACTTCAAATCACGTGTTCGAGCTGTGGTCAAGATACCTTACGATGCTGCTTTAGCAGCTGGATCAGTCATCAAGTTTGATCAACTGGACAAAAACACTAAAGCAGCAGCTAGGGAGCTAGCCGCTCTCGTGGTTGAAGGTTTAGTAAAGCCTAATTAGTAAATGAGCGTCCGCCAGATTCGCCTATACGGTGATCCAGTGCTATCAACTGTGTGCGATCCGATTAGAGAATTCAACGCCGCTATCTCAGGTTTAGTTGAGGATCTTTTAGATACCACTAAAGTTCCTGGTCGAGCTGGGGTTGCGGCCAATCAAATAGGCATCTCACTTCGAGCTTTTAGTTTCAATGCTGAAAATCAAACCGGTTATTTACTTAATCCAGAAAATTTAGTCGTCAGCGGAGAACCAGAACTTGTCGACGAGGGCTGTCTTTCCTTACCAGGTTTGTGGCACAGCACCATGCGTTACCCCGAAGCTTCGATAACCGGTTACCTGCTTGACGGAACTCAAATCACAGTCAGCGGTGTCGGAGTTTTAGCTCAGGCATTGCAGCATGAACTAGATCATCTCAACGGGCTGGTCTATCTGGATAGGCTCAGCCCAGAAGAAC
Source organism: uncultured Rhodoluna sp. (assembly GCA_964394575.1). Taxonomy (GTDB): domain Bacteria; phylum Actinomycetota; class Actinomycetes; order Actinomycetales; family Microbacteriaceae; genus Rhodoluna. The sequence goes on from CAYMYB010000003.1 coordinate 24,087, forward strand.
GTAAGGCAGCCATGGCTGCCTTACGTCAAACGGATTGGTTCCTGCGTTAGATCTTGAAATCACCGATGTTGTGGCAAGTTGACTTGGCACTATCGGCGTAAATGTCGTCAATCAGGTGAGAGTAGTCCTCAGTTACCACCGAGCGCTTGATCTTCAGAGAAGGGGTTAGGTGACCGCTCTTCTCAGTTAGATCTTCTGGCAGGACCGTGAACTTGCGAATGGATTCAGCCGAGGAGAAGTCCTTATTCACATTTTCAATAGCCCGTGAAATTTCTGCCAGCACCAAAGGATTTTCTCTGGCCTGATCTAAACTCATCGGCTCTTTGATTCCATTGTTTTCCAGCCAAAGTGGCAACATTTCTTCATCGATGGACACCAATGCTGAAACGAATGGCTTAGCGTCACCAATTACAACGGCTTGGCTGATTAGTGGGTTAGCACGTAGCGGATCCTCGAGCTGGGCTGGGGCAACATTCTTACCACCGGCGGTAATAATTAGTTCTTTCTTTCTACCGGTGATGCTTAGGAAGCCATCTTCGTCCAAGGTTCCGATGTCGCCGGATTTGAACCATTCGCCTTCAAAGGTTGATTTAGTTGCTGCCGAGTTCTTCCAGTAGCCTTTCAGGGTGTTTGAACCCTTCAGCCAGATTTCGCCATCATCAGCAATCTTTACAGCACAGCCAGGAAGCGCAAAGCCAACCTTGCCGATTTTCACGTTGTTTGGCCTACCGATAGTTACCGGGGCGGTTGTCTCGGTCAAGCCGTAGCCTTCCAAAACAATTAGTCCAATCGCACGGTAGAAGTGGCCAAGTCTTGCACCGAGTGGACCGCCACCGCTGATTGCATACTTAACTTGACCGCCCATGGCAGCACGCAGCTTTTTATAGACAAGTGCATCAAAAACTTTGTGCTTGAGGTTCAAACCGAATGAAGGACCCTTCGGGCTGTCCAATGCTGTCGACCAGGCGATAGCCGTCTCGGCTGCCGCACGGAAAATCTTTCCCTTGCCACCAGACTCGGCACGCTGTTCTGCGGAGTTGTAAACCTTCTCAAACACTCTAGGCACGGCAAGTAGAAAAGTTGGGTGGAAAGACTGCATGGCTGGGGCAACATTCTTAGCATCCGGTTGGTGACCCACTTTGACACCACCTGAGGCGCACAACACGGAAACGAATCGAGCGAAAACGTGGGCCATTGGCAGAAATAGCAGGGTCGATCCACCAGGACAAACAACATCAGGCAAGACGGCTTCGGCGTTTTTGCAAAGGTCAACAAAACCGCGGTGCAATAGTTCACAGCCTTTAGGCTTGCCGGTAGTTCCAGATGTGTAAATTATTGTTGCCAGCGAATCCAGGTTTGCCGAAGTTCTTCTTGCTTCAAGAACCTCATTAGTTATCTCTGTGCCTGAGGCAACTAAATCGCTAAGGTGTGATCCCTCAATTAGCCATGTCTTTTTCACATCCGGTAGCGATTTCTTTACAGTTTGGAAAAGTTTTTCCAAATCGGCATTTTCGAAAATGCAAGCGCTTGCACCAGAGTCACTCAAAATCCACTCAATTTGACTTGGAGCTGAACTTTCGTAAATTGGAACAGAAACTGCACCTGCAAACCAAAGCGCAAAATCGCATAGGGCCCACTCGTAGCGCGTTTTGCTCATCAAGCCAACGCGTTGCCCAGGCTCAATACCTGCGGCGATGAAACCTTTAGCAAGTGCTTTTACTTCTTCTAGATAGTCAGCAGCGCTAACATCCGTCCAAACATTTGGTTGTGTCTGTTTTGCCATGAGAGGCAATTTTGGATCTTTATTTACACGGGCAATAAGCAAATCGGTTATGTTCGTCTTCAGATCGGACACAACCATTGGGGGAACTTCGAAAACCTTCAAGATAGCCTCCTTGTTAGCACTGCGATGGACTTTTGATAACTCTACCCAGTAAATTGGGCAATCCAAAATAACTATCCGTGCCTTAGTTTCAGGCTGTAAAATGGGGAAGTTAGCCGTTTCGAGGACAAAAATCATGTATTCAGTTGGTATCGACATTGGTGGCACCAAAATTGCGGGTGTGCTGCTAGATGCCCATGACCAGGTTTTGGCATCGGAAAAGGTACCTACTCCAGCCAGCGATTCCGAGGCTCTGCTTAACGCCGTGGTTGAAATGGTACAAAAACTCGCCAGCGGCAAACAAATAGCAGCTGTGGGAGTGGCCGCGGCAGGCTTTATCGACGCTAGACAATCCGAAGTGATTTACTCTCCAAATCTGAGCTGGCGAAATGAACCGCTAAAGGCAAAGCTTGAAGGCATTCTGGGGCTTCCAGTGGTCATTGAAAATGATGCCAACGCTGCTGGTTGGGCTGAGTATCGTTTTGGTGCAGGACGTGGCACTAAAAACATGGTCATGCTAACTCTTGGAACCGGCGTCGGTGGGGCAATTATTGCCGACGGCAAGCTCTACCGTGGTGGTTTTGGTATCGGTGCGGAATTTGGACATCTACGCTTTATCCCGGATGGCCGTCCCTGCGGTTGCGGTCAACGCGGCTGCCTAGAGCAGTATGCATCCGGCACTGCACTTCTGGCCAGTGCAAAAGCACTTGCTTCCAGTAACTCACCGGAAGGTGCTTATCTAAGAAAACTCTCCGCTGACGCCACAGCACTAACCGGTCAACAGGTATACCAAGCGATCCAAGATTCTGATCCTGGCGCTTTGGGCCTGGTTGAGGAGCTGGCTACCAATTTGGGTAAAGCTTTAGCTTCGGTTGTCGCTTTGCTCGATCCAGAACTAGTAGTAATTGGCGGAGGGCTAAGTGTTTTGGGCGAAGTGCTGCTCGCTCCAACCCACCGCAGTTATCTAGAAAATCTGCCTGCTGTTGGCTATCGTCCGGAACTTAGGCTCGTGACTGCAGAATTAGTAAATGATGCTGGCTCTGTCGGTGCCGCCGATCTGGCCCGAGAGTTTTCTGGCTCAAGATAAACTTTTAGTTTGCAAGCTATCTAATCGGAAGGAGGATTTAGATGTGGTATTTCTTGTTGAAACATATTTTCTTAGGACCGCTGCTGAAGGTCCTCTTTAGACCTTGGGTTAGGGGAGCGGAAAGAATTCCAGCCGACGGTGCAGCTATTCTGGCCAGTAACCATCTTTCTTTTTCCGACTCCATCTTTTTACCGCTAATGCTTAGAAGACCAGTGGTATTTCTTGCAAAGAGTGAGTACTTCACCGGCAAGGGCATCAAGGGAACACTTAGCCGTTGGTTTTTCAAAGGTACTGGGCAACTCCCAATCGATCGCAGTGGCGGTAAAGCTTCAGAAGCTGCTCTGAACACTGGTTTGAAAGTTCTGGGTCAAGGCCAACTGCTTGGCATTTATCCAGAGGGAACTAGATCACCCGATGGGCGACTGTTTAGAGGTCGGACAGGAATTGCTCGAATGGTGCTGGAGGCCAAAGTGCCTGTCTTCCCAGTGGCAATGATTGACACAGAAAAGGTACAGCCAATCGGACGTAAATTTCCGCGAATTCGACGCATCGGTGTTGTAGTCGGCGATCCACTTGATTTCTCAAGATTTGCCGGCATGGAAGGTGATCGCTTGGTGTTACGCGCTGTTACGGACGAAATCATCTACGAGTTAATGAAATTAAGCGGGCAGGAATACATTGATGTTTATGCCTCGACGCTGAAAGAGAAGCGTCGCTAGAAGGCGAGAAGGTATTTTGACAAACAATTCCGGACAAATCCAAAATAGCGCTGACCTGCTCGAGCAGTTAGATAACTACATCCGCCTGCCGGCAGCGCAGCAACCAACTTGGCCATCACAGGATGTTCTAGCCAGCGTTAGAGCTACCCTCGCCAAGTATCCGCCTCTGGTATTTGCCGGTGAGGTCGATATCCTCAAGCAGCGTTTAGCTCAGGCGGCGGCTGGAAAAGCTTTCCTTCTTCAAGGCGGCGATTGTGCTGAAACTTTTGTCGATGCTACCGCCGATCGAATTAGAGCAAGAATAAAAACCGTTCTGCAGATGGCGGTGGTCTTGACCTACGGTGCATCAATGCCGGTAATAAAAATGGGGCGCATGGCAGGTCAATTCGCCAAACCTAGATCATCGGATTTTGAAACCAGAGACGGAGTAACACTGCCCGCCTACCGCGGTGATGCTGTCAACGCTTACGATTTCAGCGCAGAATCCCGAGCGGCCAACCCAAAACGGTTGCTCCAGGCTTACAATACTTCCGCTTCAACTTTGAATTTGATTCGGGCATTCACTATGGGTGGTTTTGCCGACTTACGCTCAGTGCATGAGTGGAATAAAGGCTTTATCGACAATCCGGCCAATTCACGCTATGAAGTTATGGCAAGAGATATTGATAAAGCAATTCGATTTATGGCTGCCTGCGGTGCAGACTTCAGCGAACTAAAAACCACCGAGTTTTACACCAGCCACGAGGGATTGCTGTTTGACTACGAGCGCCCACTGACCAGAATCGATTCACGAACTGGAACCCCTTACGACACCAGTGCACACTTCATTTGGATTGGTGAGCGAACCAGACAATTGGATGGCGCTCATGTTGATTTCTTCTCTAGGGTTAGAAATCCGTTGGGTGTGAAGCTAGGTCCAGAATCTTCGGTAGCTGATGTTCTTGGTCTAATCGAAAAACTAGATCCAGAGCGAGAGCCTGGTCGTCTAACCTTCATCACCAGAATGGGAGCTGGAAAAGTTAGAGATAAACTGCCGGCACTAGTTGAGGCGGTGAAGGGCTCAGGCGCAATGCCGCTTTGGATTAGTGATCCGATGCATGGCAACGGCATAACCACAGCTAATGGCTATAAGTCCAGGAGATTCGACGATGTCTTAGATGAAGTTAGGGGGTTCTTTGAGGTGCACCGAGCCTTGGGAACTTTCCCAGGAGGGCTTCACGTTGAGTTGACCGGCGATGATGTCGCAGAGTGCCTGGGCGGCTCCGAGCAGATTGACGAAAAGACCTTGGAGTCCAGATACGAAACTGTTTGCGATCCGAGATTGAATCATTCGCAATCTCTTGAGCTGGCATTTTTGGTAGCTGAAGAACTCTCAGCTCGTTAGATTATCGCGAGCGAATAATTACGGTTTGTCCAACCTGTAGGGTCGTTCCGACAGATTCTGAAGCACCAGTAACTTTCTTGATGCCATAATCCTTGCTTAGCCACTTGGTATCAATTACAACCTTGAGGCCAAGCGATTCTAGAAGTGATTTCGCCGCCAATATAGTTTCACCGCGCACCGCAGGCATCTTTACAGTTTCAGCACCTTTACTCACCACGAGCTTTACGCTAGAACCTTTTCCAATTTCTGGTTCATCAGGTACTACAGCAATCACCTGACCTTTGGTCACTGTGCTGGAAAATTGGTATTCGGTTGCTCGAACGCTTAAACCAGCAGCTTCTAAAGCTGCCTGGGCGATTTCTTCTTGCAATCCGGCTACAACCGGGATTGCTCCAAGAGAAACTTTTACATCGACTGTGCTAGAAACAGGAAGTTTTGTGCCGTCGCTGCCAGAATGCGCATAGACCATGCCGATCGGATACTCGGAGTTAAACCACTGGCTAACCTTACCGAGAGCTAGTCTGGCGCCAATTAACTGAGCAGTAGCGGTGGCTAGATCCTTTCCAATAATGCTTGGCACAGCAACTAGTTCTTTGCCTTTGGAGATCAAGAGTGTGATTTCTGCACCTCGGGGAACCAACATTCCAGCAGTCGGCTCGGTGCCGATGACAGTGCCCTCGGCAAAAGTGCTGCTGTAAATTTTAGAAACAGTTATCTCAGTAGTTATTTCTTTGAGTGACTGCTGTGCTTCGCTCTGGGACTTGTCGCTCAGATTAGGGATTGCGACCAATGCTCCCGGCCCAGCCCCAAACCACCAACCGACAGCCGAGCCCAAAGTTAGAGCCAATAAGCTTGCTACCAGCCATTTGGCAACTGGGCTTTTTTTATCATGTGCGCTAAAGGGTTTTACTTCTGCTGGAAGCTCACCAATGATCTCAGTGAAGTTGGTTTGATCTGGAAGCCTGATTGTCTTAGCCAGATCAGGTAGTTCCGATGCGGTGTCTAGCCAGTTAAGGACCTGCTCGGCATTCTGCGGACGATTAGCGCTATCCGGCTGGGTGCACCAAAGCATTAATTCATCAAGCTTTGCCGAAACGGCCGGATATATGGTTTTTGCTGAAGGTACCCGCTGGGAGGTGTGCATAAAGGCTATTTGCATGGCATCATCGGCACGATAAGGTTGCGAGCCGGTTAGCATTTCAAAGAGCATGATTCCAAAACTGTAGATGTCACTGGACGTTTCAGTTTTGCCCCTTCGAATTACTTCAGGAGCAAGGTAGGCTACCGTGCCAACCAGCGATCCGGTATCGGTGTCGGTACCGAGTTCACGTGCTAGTCCAAAATCGGTTACTTTTATTCTTCCGTCATCGGCGAGGATGATGTTCTCAGGTTTTAGATCGCGGTGCACAACTGAATTGGAATGAGCCTGAGCGAGAGCCGACAGTACTGCTCTGGAAACTTGATGGATCTGATCAGGTTCTAGCCTTCCCATGTTGGTTAGTGCTTCTCGAAGAGTGATTCCCTGAACTAACTCAAGGACAATAAAGGCATTTCCCTGGTCATCACCCTGGTCAAAAATGTTTACCAGATTGGCGTGATTGACTCTGGCTAAAAGTCTTGCCTCGCGAAAAAACTTATCCCTAAACTCTGGGGATTCAGCAAGATGTGGGTGAATTACCTTGACAGCCACCTGCCGGTCCAATTTTTGATCGCGGCCAAGATAAACGGTAGCCATGCCACCATTTGCAATGACTTCGGTTAATTGGTAGCGCGAAGCCAGAACCTTGCCAAGAAGATTAGACACCTTTAGAACCTATCCGATGCAGCCACAGCCAAGCCGAAGGCTCCCATTTTGCCGCACCTTCAGCAAGTTCAATATAACCGACTTGTTCGAGCGAATCTTTCACACCTAAGCCTTTGGGGTTTTGCACTTGCTCCAAATCGCTCAGAAGTTGCTCGGTTTTTTGCCTAATCCCGAGCTCTGGAAGAAGCCCGCTTCTTTGCATTTCTAGACAAAGTGCGGCGACAATCAAAATCTCCGCTAAGCCTAAGGTTTTAGCAGACTCAATAAGATTCTTGGCAATTGAGCTCGAGCTTTCTGACAGGTGAACGAGATTGGGACAATCCAGTGCTCCATGTGAAATCGGAATCACCAATTTAGTGCCCGGCGCAACCAGCGAATTCCAATTCAAACTGTTTGCGTTGAGGAGTGCTTGAGTGGACACTCCGTGAAAAGCAGCTATCCGCGAGAGCTGATCGCCCGGCTTTACTTTGTGGTAACCGTGAATCAGACAGTGTGTTGGATAATCGCTGAGCGCGACCGATTTTTGCTGTGTCTGTTCAACCAGTGTCAACACCGTTCCTGGAAAGAGCATCGCATTTTCTGCCAATCCGTTTATTTTCTGCAATTGGCTAACTGAGATGTCATAGCGGTTGGCAATAGCAATGAGGGTTTCCCCAGGTCTAACGCTGTGGCTGGTAGGTCTTGGTGGAGCGGGAGTTTCTTGGAAAACATTTGGTAGTTTGAGCTTTTGGCCAGGAAATAGCATGCTCTGCTCGGTCAGATTGTTGAGCTTGAGCAACTCTTCAAGACTGACTCCATTACTGATCGCTATTTCAATCAGGTTTTGCCCGTTCTGGAAGATGTGGAAGGCCCCATCCGTTTGGCCGCTCGGGCCGGGCATAGGGTCGTTGGTCAAAATTTCCTTTTGGGCTTGGGATAAGAATATGGTGGCACGAACAGTAATAAGTTAGACGGAAGCGGCTTAGGTGTGGCAATCTTAAGTTGTGACAGAGCCGTTGGACCAGGTTAGCAGTTGGCTAACAGTTGCTCAGGCTGGGCAAGCCTTAAACCTTCCGCCTGGTAAGGTGAAGCGATTAATTGAGGAGCACCACCTAATTGCAATCAGGCGATCAGGTGAATTAAGCATCCCGGCCGAAATCATTATTGATGGGGAACCGTTGCACTCACTACGTGGGACTATATCCGTCTTACTGGATTCAGGTTTTACCCTTGAGGCAGCGATTAACTGGCTATACACTCCAGAGCCATCACTCAAAGGAACGCCAATGCAATCGCTTTTAGCTGGAAGAAAATCCGAAGTTAGAAGACTCGCTCAATCATTAGCACTCTAGGCGTCACGCTCGATCACTTTTCTTGCTAAAACTATCAATGCGGACTTGCCATACTCATCAAGTTGCGCATGTTCCAAAGTCGAAAGAGCTCTATCACCTAATTCGATGATCATCGTTTCTGTTTTAGCAAGCGCTCCGGAGTCTCTAATGATTTTCTGCAGGAAGTCAATCTGAGCTGGATCAAGATTGCGGCTAGTAAGTAATTCTTCAAAGGTTGTGACCATTGATGGTGTTTTATCGGCTAGCGACTGCTTGGTTAGTGCCACTAAGACAGTTCTTTTTCCTTCTCTAAGATCATCGCCAGCAGGTTTCCCTGTTACCGCCGGATCGCCGAAGACACCGAGTATGTCATCTCTTAGTTGAAAAGCTATCCCAAGCGGAATTCCAAATTGACTGAAGATACCGAGTTCACCTTGATCGGCTCCAGCAAATGCCGCACCAATTCGAAGTGGTGCTTCGATGCTGTATTTGGCGGTTTTATACAAAATAACTTTTTCAGCTCGCCCCACTGCTTCACCGATAGTTCTGGTGGCTGCAGCATTTTCTTCCAAGACGTCTAAATATTGACCCGCCATAACTTCCACACGCATCAGGCTAAATTCATCACGGCAAGCGGATTCGATATTTTTGTCGCTTGAAGAAAGAAGAGCGTGACCAAATATCTCACTTGACCAACCAAGCATCAGATCACCAACTAGTACCGAACCAGCCACTCCAAAACGTTCAGGGCTTCCGGCCCAACTTCGCTCCGCGTGAAGCGATTCAAATCGCTTGTGAATAGCTGGAGAACCTCGTCGAGTGTCGGATTGGTCGAGCAGATCATCGTGAACCAAAGCGGCTGCATGAAACATTTCTAAGGCTGCCGAAATACCAACTATTCCTTCTAGTTCTGAAGTTGAAGGGGGCCGGCCCTTTAGTGAACTGAGAAAAGAGTAGTAGCAAAAAAGAGCCCGAAATCTCTTTCCGCCTTGCAGCAGACTCCTAGTGAAATCAACCACGGTTACCAAATCAGGCGATATGGCCTCAAAATCTCTGGTTTGACGGTCGCAGAAGCGGTCAAGTTCAGCCTGAACCTGAGCTAAAAACTGATCTTTGGATAACACTGGAATAGCCTAACTGGACACAAAGCAATAGCATTTAAGCGGAGGTCAAATTGGGTCTAAGTGACAAAGAACGTGAAGTACTCGAAGAGCTAGAGCGTCAGCTCACTGGGGGAACGGCTAAGGTCAAGGCTGAACAGCCGGTTTCACGCCTGCAGTATGCCAGGCTCCTCGTAATTGGTTCACTTTTAGGGGTAGCTGGGCTTGGAATATTGGTCTTTTCGACCACAATTCAGGCTGTCTGGCTCGGGGTAGTAGCTTTCCTCATGATGCTTACGGGACTGTTTTTCGTGAGCCAAAACTGGTCCTCAAAGGCCCTAAAGACGGGCAAAGTTGAGCCCAAAACTAAATCCAGGGACGAAAGTTTTTTCCAAAGACGTTGGGATGAAAGAAACAAATAACTCCAAATAGACCAAAATTCTGGCCCTAGATCACCCCTAGGGCCATTTTTTTGCTTAAAAATCCCTCCATTTGACCAAATATTTGAATTTTCCCTCCACTAAATTACCCCTTGCTTTTATTGGCTAAGACACGCCAAAATAGTAATTTATGGGCAAAAAAGGCTTGCAAGTGGATGAAAGTGGTGTAATGTGGAGATAACTTTAAGGCACACATCAGGGAAAGGATTGCCAGTTGTTTATCGGTACTAGCTATCCAAAACTTGATGACAAGTTCCGCCTGATTCTTCCGGCCAAATTTAGAGATCGTCTAGCTGGGGGAGTCATTCTTACCAAAGGCCAGGAACACTGTGTGAACCTCATGCCCAGCGCTGATTATCTTGCAAAAGCTGAGCAAGTCACCCATGACATGGTGATGGGAACTCCACGCAAGCGTAATTTAAATCGCCACTTCTTAGGCATGGCTAACGAACAAACTCCTGACGGGCAAGGACGAATTCTTATTGCCCAAGATCTTCGTGAATGGGCCGGGCTTGGCAGAGAACTGGTCGTTGCTGGTGTTGGAAGACACATTGAAATCTGGAACCCTGAAAAGTTCGCCGAACTGATGGCCGCAAGCGCAGAAGACTTTGCAAACTACACCGACGGGGAGGTGAATCTCAATTAGTTGCTAATTGCTGGTCTCCAGCTATTTACCCGGTGGCTATCTTCCCCGAAGTCACAAGGAAATGGATGGGGTTTAGTGATTAGGAACTTTGAGCAGAAATGAATAACATCTCTGAACTTCACAAACCGGTAATGCTGGATCGTTGCATCGAATTACTTAGCGCTGCCCTCCAAGCCGACAAGGCCGTCTTGGTTGACGGAACACTTGGCCTCGCTGGACACAGCGAGGCTTTTCTACAACGCTTTCCAAAACTAACTTTGGTTGGTATCGATCGGGATGCAAACGCTTTGAAGTTAGCTAAAGAACGCTTGTCTAAGTATTCAAATCGAATTCATCTAGTCCAGGGAATCTACAGCGAGATTCCAGAAGTGCTTGAAGATCTCGGTATCAAATTCGTTGATGCAGTACTGCTTGACCTTGGTGTTTCATCAATGCAACTTGACAAAACCGAAAGAGGTTTTTCTTACTCGCAGAACGCACCATTGGACATGCGAATGGACAACTCAGCTGGAATTACCGCTGCTGAAGTTATCAACCAATACAGCGAAAAAGAATTGGCAAAGATCTTCAAAGTTTATGGCGAAGAAAGATTTGCTAAGCCAATTGCAAAGCGAATTGTTCAACTTAGAAGTGAAGAGCCCTTCGTAAGCAGTAAGCAGCTAACCGAAGTGATTGGAAAAGTTGTTCCATTCATTCCTGGTAAGAGTTCCGGCCATCCAGCAAAACGTATTTTTCAGGCTTTGCGAATTGAAGTAAATAATGAACTTGGCATTCTCGAAGAGACGATGCCCGCGGTAATTAGTGCACTTCGTGTTGGCGGAAGAGTAGTTGTGCTGTCTTACCACTCGCTAGAGGACCGCATCGTCAAGCAGGCCCTGGTTGCCGCCTCATCTTCTTCGGCTCCGATTGATTTACCGATTGAGCTTGCTGAACATGCTCCAAGACTAAGACTTCTTGTTCGTGGTGCCGAAATGGCCAGCGACGAGGAAATTCAAAACAATCCAAGATCGGCTTCTGTGCGCTTGCGTGCTGCCGAGAAAATAAGGGACGCAGCATGAGTATCAGCAGGGCAATTCCACTAGTTAGACCAATAGCACCGAGAAGACACCTTCGACCGGTGGAATCCATGCCCAGAGTCCGAGCTGTTCGTGAATCTAGATTTAGTATTGCCACCCAGAGCAAGATCGGTGTTGCTAAGCGAATCGTGCTTGGTCTAATTGCTGTTGGTTTACTGAATCTTCTGGTTAGTACGTTCTGCAACACAGCTATCTACACAATTTCATCGCTAAAGGCCCAGACGAAAGAACTTGCCACCAAGACTCAGATATTGCAACAGCAAGTCGACTCACTTCGATCACCACAGAATCTTGCCAACAGTGCAAAATCCCTCGGCATGGTGGTAAATGCAAACTCAGTCTTCCTAAAGGTTTCCACCGGAAAGGTTCTTGGAGCTGCTATCCCAGCCTCGGCAACTGATTCTGGCGCAGTGACTCCAAACTTAATTGCTAATGCAGCTTTGATTAGTAAGAGTAATCCATCTAAAAACACCTCTGCCAATCTCAACATTCCGGTAACAGAGCGGGTTAACCCGAGTGTCAAAAAGAGTAATTCTGGTTACAGCGAAGTAGTTTTACCTAGTAGCGGAATTCCCGCCTCACCTACGCACTGATTTATAGGCATGGTGTTTTGTGTATAACGAATCAAACGCTAGACGCCAAAAATGGTTTGCAGCATTTGTAATTTTCGCTCTTTGCGCCTTTGGTATCCGTCTTTTCTATTTTCAAGTAGTCGATGCTGAGGAAATCAATAAAGAATCCCAGTCAGCTATGTTGGTCAACAAAACAGTCAAAGCTGTCCGAGGTGAGATTGTGGATTCTGCTGGAAATGCTCTTGCCTCAACAGTTATTACCTGGGATGTAAATATTGATCCGGTGAATGTCGGTCCAGTTGTGCTGGATGTTGATGGCCAGAAGGTCTCTTTCACTAAGGAACAGGTGGCTGAGAAGCTGGCTGGAATTCTGCGGATTCCAACTCAAGACATTTTGGCCAAGATGACAGGTGAAGGCAGATACGCAAATCTTAAGAAGTCGGTCAGTGCGGCCACATACAACACGATTAGGTCGCTGGATATTCCTTGGGTCTATTTTGACGCCAGACAGTCAAGGCACTACTCTTACGGCGCAGTTGCTGGAAACCTGATTGGCTTTGTTGGATCCGATGGCTCAGCGCTAGCTGGTTTAGAACGCACCATGAATTCCTGCCTCGCTGGCAGTGATGGACGAGAAAGTTACGTTCAAGGTGCTGACCTTATTAAAATTCCATCTTCAATTCAAACTCTGGTGCCGGTAAAAGATGGCGGCAACGTAGTTCTCACTATTAACGCGGACCTGCAATACGCTGCTCAGCAGGAGATGGCGGCAACTGTTCGAAGGCTAAAGGCCGACTGGGCTAGTGCAATTGTTATTGAGGTTAAAACTGGGCGCATTCTGGCTGCCGCAGAGGCTCCCTCGGTGGATCCAAATCGACCTGGCGCTGTAGCTGAACGTAATCGTCATTCCAGAATATTTCAAACCGCTTTCGAACCAGGTTCTATTTTGAAGCCGATAGCCGCAGCTACTGCGGTTGATGTTGGAAAGGCCACTCCGACAACTCAGGTTGTAGCGCCAGATCGTTTGAAGATGCCCTGGGGGCAATACATAAATGACTCGGAAAACCATGCCCCACAGAAACTCACTCTTACTGGAGTTCTGAAAAATTCTTCAAACACCGGTCTGGTGCAGATTGCTGGAAAGGTTGAATCAGCAACCCGCTACGAATACATGCGCAAATTTGGTATGGGTGAGAAGACAGGGGTTAATTTCGAGGGTGAATCTTCAGGCATCCTGACTGATTATAAAAGCTGGGACCGAATGACCGATAAGGTCGTGATGTTTGGCCAGGGTGTATCACTCACACCTATCCAAACGGCCATGGTTTATCAAGCAATAGCCAATAAGGGTGTCAGATTGTCGCCAGTTCTTGTTGAGGGCTGCCAAGAGAACAATAACCTGGTGAAGACCGCAGTGCCAGCGCCTGTCAGGGTAATTAGCGAGGATACTGCCCGACAGACCATGGACATGCTGGAGAAGGTTGTTGAGCTTGGCCCAATCGGAAGAACTGCCCGCATCTATGGCTATCGTGTCGGTGGTAAAACCGGTACCGCTCAGATTGCTGAAGGAACCGGTTATGGTCGGTTGCATGCCGTTTCTTTCGTCGGTATCGCACCGGTAGAGGATCCGCAGTTTGTAGTCGCGGTGACAGCTTACAAATCCAGAACTGTTAGTAACTCTCTTGGAGCAACCCCAGGTTTTGTCGCGGTTATGAAACAGGTCCTGAGAACATATAAAGTGCCTCCGTCAACGACCAAGTCGAAAAAACTACCGACGGAGTGGAAGTAATGGAAATCAAACAATCCATTCCGCCCATCCTTAGGCCGGAAAAGACTGAACCAGTAAATTTTTTGGATCTGGTAGCCAAATTTAAACTTCAGAATCTGGGACTTGACGCTAGAGTCACTGGAATCAGCATGAATACCAACGATCTTAGAAAAGGCGATTTGTTTGTAGCCATGCCGGGGTTAAAGACTCACGGGGCAAGGTATTACGAAAAGGTAATCGAATTAGGTGCAAGTGCAATAATTACCGATCCAGAAGGTTCAAAAATAATTCCCGCACTTGATATCCCGGTTGCTATTTTAGAAAATCCAAGGAGCCAACTGGGCGATTTAGCCGCGTACGTATACGGGAACACGGCAGGAAACATACCTACGCTTTTTGGAACTACCGGAACAAACGGCAAAACTTCTACAACATATTTACTTGAAGCTGTCCTAAGACAGTTAGGGAAAGTCACAGGTTTAACCTCTACGGCGGAAAGACACATTGCCGGAGAGGTAATTGTCAGTCGCTTAACCACTCCTGAATCAACAGAGATGCAGGCGTTAATAGCCCGAATGCGCGAGCGCGGCGTCACTGATGTGGCGATTGAGGTGTCAGCCCAGGCCCTGACCCAGCGACGCGTCGACGGAATGGTATTTGATGTAGCCGGATTTACGAATCTAAGTCATGATCACTTGGATGATTATGCAGATTTTGATGAATATTTAGCGGCAAAGGCGCAACTCTTTACTCGTACCAGGGCCAGAAGCGCCGTGGTGTGCTTGGACAGCGAGTATGGCAAAAAGATTGTAGAACTAGCCGAAGTGCCAATAACGACTATTTCTAGTCTTCCGGGGGTAGAAGCGGATTGGCAGGTCAAGATAACTGCGGAGTTGCCAGGACGAACAGAGTTCGAGTTGGCGGGGCCAAATAACCAATTTTTGACAAGCAGTGTGCCGCTACTTGGATCTCACATGGCATTAGATGCCTCCATCGCAATTGTGATGGCTGTGGTGGCAGGAAATTCTTTCGAGGACATCGCGGAGGCAATTCAAAACGGTATTGATGCCTACCTACCAGGACGAACAGAGTTAGTTTCACCCGCGGGAGCTCCGGCCGTTTACGTCGATTTCGGTCATTCACCGGATGCGTTTTTGAAGACGCTGCTTGCTGTGCGCAAAGTTACCGCTGGAAAACTTTTGATGCTATTTGGTGCAGATGGCGATCGCGATGCCTCGAAGAGACCAGACATGGCTAGGGTTGCTGCAGCGGGCTGCGATGTATTAGTAATAACCGATCACCACCCAAGATTCGAAGACCCTGCCAGTATTCGAACCACTTTGGTTAATGCGGCAAGAGAGTTTCGGCCGGATTTAGAAATTCATGAAGTATCGCCACCGGAAAAGGCGATTCGAGTTGCTCTTTCATTAGTTCAACCCGGTGATGCTATTTTGTGGGCTGGACCAGGCCACCAGGATTATCGAGATATTCAAGGGGTACGAACTCCATACTCTGCTCGGGCAGAAGCGCGGGCGGCGCTTAGGGAGTTGGGATACCAGTGATTTCATTATCGGTTGCAGAGATTGCCGAGGCTATCGGTGCGCAGATAATCGGCAACGACGAGGTCGTAGTGAGTTCTGAAGTTGAGACGGACTCGAGGTTATGTCGCAAAGGCTCGCTGTTTGTGGCAAAGCCAGGTGAAATCACCGATGGCCATTTGTTTATTGGTAATGCCATTGATAATGGGGCAGTAGCTGCGATAGTCGAAAAAAGACTAGACGTTCCGATTGCTCAGCTGCTCGTTACCGATTCGGTAAAAGCGCTTGGCTTATTAGCGAAGTATGTGGTTGAGCGCGTTAGAAACCTTGGCGGGCTAAAAGTTATTGCGGTAACTGGCTCTAATGGCAAGACAACAACTAAAAACATGCTTCGTGAAATACTTTCAGGTTTCGCCCCTACTGTCGCGCCGCAGGAGTCTTACAACAATGTGGTTGGCGCTCCATATTCAATGCTTCGGATAAATCTTGAAACCAAATATCTGGTACTCGAGTACGGAGCTGACGGTTTAGGCAGCATCAGCTATTTGGTGGATATTTGCAAACCTGATATTGCCGTTGAACTTAAAGTTGGTATGGCTCACGCCGGAGTTTTTGGGGGAATTGAGGTTACACAACAGATCAAGTCAGAGCTGATACTTGATTTAGCGGAGTCAGATTTTGCACTTCTAAACATCGATGATCTCAGAGTTGCGCAGATGGCTAACCTAACTAAGGCTAAAGTGCTCACCTTTGGAACTAATCAAGTTGCCGACTATCGGGCCACGGATATCCAGACCAACATATCCGGTACCAAATTTAATTTGCACTGCCCGGATAACTCAACTAGATCGATTCAGTTGAAAATTCTTGGCGAGCACCATGTCTATAATGCTCTAGCTAGTTTGACTGTTGCAGCTGTGCTTGAACTTGACTTAGAGCAAGCGATTAATGCATTGCAGGAGATGGCTTTAGCCGAACGCTGGAGAATGCAGGTCACGACTCTCTCATCTGGCCTAACAGTTATCAATGACGCCTATAACGCCAGCCCAGATTCGACTAGGGCGGCCCTGGTGACTTTGGCCGAGCTTGGTAGACAAACTCAAAGACCCACCGTTGCTGTGCTGGGCGAAATGGCAGAACTTGGCGAATATTCGGCCGAGGAGCACGACAGCATTGGGCGATTAGTGGTTCGGCTTAACATCGATCAGCTGCTGGTTGTTGGTGGTGGAGCAAAATTAATCCACATGGGTGCTTCGTTAGAGGGCTCCTGGGACGGTGAATCAAAATATTTTGATGAAATCTCCGACGCTCTGCAATATCTGCGTGGGATGCTAAAAGGTAATGAGATAGTGCTGGTCAAATCATCTAAGAGCGCTAACCTGCGCTACCTAGGCGATGACCTGTTGGAGGTTACCAAATGAGAGCGTTGCTACTAGCTGGTTTCCTCGGCCTAGTTTTTGCACTGATCCTCACTCCTACTTTAATTTGGTTATTTAAGAAAGTTGGCTGGGGACAGGTTATTAGGGTCGATGGCCCGAAGACACATTTGATCAAGCGCGGCACGCCGAGCATGGGCGGTATCGCGATCGTAATAAGTGCCATTGCCGGATACTTTCTTGGTAAAACCTATAACTCAGAGCCACCGACATTATCAGCTTTGCTGGTTATTTTCATGATGGTTGGATTAAGTTTCGTTGGATTCCTAGATGACTATCTAAAGGTGAGAAAGCAAAACAGTGCTGGCTTGCCGGGTATTTTCAAAATCCTAGGACAACTTCTTGTTGCTGTTCCATTCGCCCTACTTGCTATTTCAAACACTGACGCCAACGGGCTTAGTCCAGCGTCAACTGAGATTTCAATTTTCCGAGACACTGGTTTTGACCTAACCACGATTGCTCCATCATCATGGGGGCAGTTTGGCTTATGGATTGGCATTGGCGTATTCCTCTTTTGGATATTTTTGCTAGTCACCAGCGCATCTAATGGAGTGAATCTAACCGACGGTCTGGATGGCCTTGCTACCGGAGCTTTGATTATGTCTTTTGGAGCTTTCGCGGTGATTGGTTTCTGGAAATTCAACCAAGCTTGCGACTTAACCAACATCGCACCGAACTGTTACCAGACCAGAGACCCGCTGGATCTTGCAGTTATAGCGGCCAGTATTGTCGGTGCGCTAATCGGTTTTCTCTGGTTCAATACTTCTCCAGCTCAAATTTTTATGGGAGATAGTGGTTCACTTGGGTTGGGCGGTGCTTTGGCTGCGCTTGCCATACTCTCTAGAACAGAAGTGTTATTGCTATTAGTTGGCGGACTTTACGCCATCGAGGCTGGGTCCGTTATCTTGCAGCGCGGCGTCTACAAAATCACTAAGTGGACTACCGGCAAACCTCGACGGATCATCCTGATGAGTCCGCTACATCACCACTTCGAGGAAAAGGGCTGGGACCAGGTAACTGTGGTTGTTCGATTCTGGATTATCTGCGGTTTGTTAGTGCTAGCAGGAATCGGCTTATTCTATGTTGAATGGATTTACGGTTCCGTGGCATGAAAGATTTGGCTGAGCTAAACGGATGGAACGGAAACTGGTCTGGGACTAAGGTTCTAGTCTTCGGATTGGGTGTAACCGGTTTTTCAGTTGCCGATACACTAGCCGAGCTCCAGGCTAATGTGATGGTAATCACTGAAAAGGCCGATGCTGAGCGGATCGATGTTCTCCAGGTCTTGGGTGTTTCAGTTGAAGTCAGCGCCGATGAATCTCGTCAACTCGTTTTACTTGAGCAGTTTCAGCCTGATTTAGTTATCACATCTCCTGGGGTTAGCCCGCAAACGGTATTCATCAAAGAGGTTCTTCGGCGCGGCCTACCGCTTTGGACCGATATTGATTTGGCTTGGCGGTTAAGAGACAAACACGGCTTTGAGTCGCAGTGGATTTGCATCACCGGCACCAACGGGAAAACAACTGTTACCCAGATGGTCGAAACTATTGCTTTGGCAGCGGGAATTCGAGCAAAGGCCTGCGGAAATATCGGTCTTCCTGTTTTAGATGCAATTCGAGATCCAGAGGCATTTCAGGTTCTGGTAGTCGAACTCTCCAGCTTTCAATTGCACTATCTAAATGGCATCGAGCCTTTGATAAGCGCGGTTCTCAACATCGCTGATGATCATCTGGATTGGCACGGTGGCTTTGATGAATACGCTTTGGCCAAGGGAAAAATTTTCGACAACAGCAGAGTTTGCTGTCTATACAATGCCGAGGATTCCCTTACCAAGCAGTTGATGGAAAAATCTAAGAACACCGATTCTGCCCAGGCGGTAGGCTTTACCAGATTCACGCCTACTCCAAATGAAGTTGGCTGGGTGGAAGATATTCTGGTCGATCGTGCATTTGTCGATAGCGCGGATCACGCAACAGAACTAGCAACCCTTTCCGATCTGGCGAACATATCGGTAATGAGCCCGCACTTGCTGGCTAACGTTGCAGCCGCCTCAGCTATCGCTCGGGCGGCTGGCCTACAACCCGGTGAAATTCAATCTGGATTGCGAGCGTTCAAACTTGATGCCCATCGCATTGAATTGGTCATTGAAAAATCAGGCGTTCGCTGGATAGATGACTCAAAAGCGACTAATCCGCATGCGGCTTCGGCGTCGCTATCAAGTTTCGACTCGGTGGTTTGGATTGTTGGCGGACTGCTAAAAGGAGTCGACATTTCAGAATTGGTCCAGAAACATTCAAAAATCCTTAAGGCCGCAATCGTGATTGGCCTTGAACGTCAACCGGTACTAGAGGCCCTCAGGAAACATGCCTCCGCTGTTCCAGTTTTCGAAATAGATGCACCGAGAGATCAGGTGATGTTGCAGGCTGTCCGGAAAGCACGGGAATTGGCCAGCTCCGGAGATGTAGTGCTTTTAGCACCAGCTGCGGCTTCGATGGATCAGTTTGTCGATTACGCCGATCGCGGAGAGGCGTTTAGTCGTTTTGTATTAGAGGAAGTGAAGTAAGTGCCAACTAGAGATTCAAGCAAAAGAGAAAGTGCCAGCAGAACTCGGGTCCAAAATGAGTCCAGGGGATTGCGCGAAAGATTAGCAAATCTGAGCGCTGGATACTTTCAGAATCAAACCAAAGATTTTAACTTTCTAATATCTTTGGTGATTCTAATTGTTGCCTTCGGTTTAGTAATGGTCCTCTCGGCTTCAAACGTTGATTCGATTATTAACACAGGTAATCCTTTTGGGGCTTTCACTTCACAGCTGCTCTGGGCAGTTCTCGGATTGGCAGCCATGTTTTGGATTTCAAAGCGGTCAATCGATCAAATCGAGAGATTGGGTTTACTACTTTTTCTCGGAAGCCTGATTGGCCAAGTACTAGCGCTGGTGCCAGGGCTGGGTATTTCATCCGGAGGTAACACTAACTGGATTGGCTTTGGACCTTTTATTGTTCAGCCTTCGGAATTTATGAAGTTGGGCTTGATCATCTTTATCGCAACTTTTTTGAGTAAACGCATCGATATGCTCTGGGATTGGCGAAGCGCTGGAATGCCAGCCATGCTTGCTGGCTTTGGAGCTGCCGGAGTTGTCTTTGTCCTAGGCCGTGACCTTGGAACTGCCGCAGTGATGCTTGCGATTGTCTGCGCCTTGGTATTTCTGGTTGGGCTACCTTGGCAACACCTAATGCGATTCGGGCTAGCGGCGTTCGTTGTTTTCATAATTGGCTCTATCGTCAGTCCATCTCGTGTGGCAAGATTTCTCACTTTCTTCAATCAAGGTTCAGCTAACGACGGTTCTGATTGGCAGGTTCGCCACGGCATCTGGGCGCTCGCTTCTGGCGGTATCGGGGGAACTGGTTTGGGGCGGGCAAAACTCAACTGGGGTTGGGTACCGGAGATCGAAAACGACTTCATCTTTGCCTCAATCGGCGAAGAGTGGGGGTTTGTTGGAGCAATAGTTGTTCTGGCACTATTTTTCCTAATGTTCCAGAGACTTCGCCGGATGGCTAACACTCACGAAGATCCGTTCGCGTCTTTAGTGGTAATGGGTGTAATGCTCTGGATAACGATTCAGGCTCTAATCAACATCGCAGTGGTTTTGCACTTGATTCCGACTTTAGGTGTTCCATTGCCGTTTATTTCAAAGGGTGGTTCTTCACTGATTGCTTTACTCATGGGCATCGGCGTTGTTTTAGCTTTTGAAAGACAAAAATCGCAGGTGCCAAGTAGAAGAAGAAAATGACAAATTACCTTTTAGCTGGCGGTGGAACTGCAGGTCACGTGAACCCACTGCTGGCCTTTGCTGATGCGATTATGGAGGAAAATTCCAGCCACCGGGTCTTCGCCCTTGGGACTGAAGAAGGGTTGGAATCAAAGTTAGTTCCAGAAAAGGGCTATCCGCTTCTTATCGTTCCACGATTACCAATGCCAAGAAAGATAAACGGTTACTTATTTCGTTTCCCAGCATTATTCCGAAACAGTGTCAATCGCGTCTGCGATTACATAAATGAGCACAAGATTGATGTTGTCGTTGGATTTGGTGGTTACGCCAGTGCACCGGCTTATCGGGCCGCTAGAAAAGCTGGTGTCCCATACATTGTTCATGAGGCAAATGCATTAGCCGGCTATGCCAACCGGGTAGGGGCAAGGCACGCCAACGCGGTGGCCGTAAGTTTTAGCAACACTAAGCTGCCAAATGCCAAACTAACTGGAATCCCAATTCGAAAAGAAATTGTGGATCTCGATGTTCAGCTCAAACGCAAGGAAGCTGCTGACTATTTCAAATTAGATCAAGCTGGAAAAACTCTTCTTGTAGTCGGAGGCTCGCTGGGCTCAAGACGCATAAATGAAACAATCGATCAGAGTAGAACAGCCCTTGCGGCGGCAGGTATCCAGGTTCTACACATCGCTGGTGGCAGATCTGAGCTGGAGCCGTTAGCTGAGAAGGGTTATCTGAGAATCAATTACTGTGAGCGGATGGACCTAGCTTTAGCTATGGCAAATTTTGCGGTAGCTAGGGCAGGGGCAGCAACGGTATCCGAATTTGCCGCGGTTGGCATTCCTGCGGTATTCGTGCCCTATCCGGTTGGTAACGGCGAGCAAAAATACAACGTACTTGATATGGTTTCAGCCAATGCTGGTTTAGTTGTCGATGACAGTGAGTTCACTCAAGAGTACGTGCTATCTACTTTGATTCCGCTAATCTCCAATTCAAAATTATCCAGCGAGATGGCGGAAAATGCTCGAGCCTTGGGAAAAAGAGATGGCGCTGAACAGCTGCTGAAACTGGTAAATGGCGTGTTGAAGGTTTAACTCTTTTCTACTGAACCTAGTCTTTAATTTAAACACCAAAGGAATAAATGACAATTAAGCCCGATTTGAGCCAGCCGATACCTAAGCAATTAGGCAAGGTGCATTTCGTTGGTATTGGCGGATCTGGTATGAGCGGAATCGCCAGGATGCTCATCAAATCTGGTCACAAGGTAACAGGTAGCGATGTCCGCGAATCCTCCAACATAGTGGAACTGAGAAAACTAGGTGCAGATATAACCATCGGGCACGATGAGAAAAACGTTGCAGACGCCGACACCGTTGTGGTAACCAGCGCGCTTTGGCCAACTAACCCCGAGTACTTGTTGGCCCAGAAGTTGGGGCTTCCTATCTTGCATCGTTCTCAAGCCCTAAAGTATTTGACTAGCGGAAAAAGGCTAATTTCTGTTGCCGGAGCACACGGAAAAACTACCAGCACAGGCATGATTGTTACCGCACTTACCGAATTGGGGGCGGATCCGAGTTTTGTTAACGGAGGTGTAATTGAGGCCTACGGGTCGTCATCGGCATTTGGCAACTCTAACCTTTTTGTGATTGAAGCCGATGAATCTGACGGGTCATTTCTCTACTACGACACTTCGGTTGCTTTAATCACCAACGTTGATCCTGACCATTTGGATCACTATGGAAGCCTAGAAAATTTTGAGTCCGAGTTTGCTCGATTCGCTGAAGGTGCAAGCGAATTTGTAGCGATAAGTTCAGACGATGAAGGTGCAGTTCGAGTAACCAAACTAATCCAAAATCAAAAGGTAATAACTTTTGGCTTTGCTGATAAAGCAATAGTCAGATTGGTTGAAGTTGACGCCTCATCAGCTAGGGTCAATTTCACGGTGAACTATGCTGGTGAAAATTATTCAACCGAGCTTGCTATTCCGGGCCGACATAATGCTATAAATGCTGCTGGTGCGCTTGCCGTCCTGGTCGGATTAGGTTTTCCTGCTGCCGATTCACTTTCAGCCATATCTAAATTTGCTGGAACCGAAAGACGTTTTGAATTGCATGGCGAGCGTAGAGGAGTGTTCGTATACGACGATTTCGCGCACCATCCAACTGAAGTGAGCGCCGCTCTAGCAGCAGCCCGATCTGTGGTTGGTGCTGGAAGGCTAATCACCGTTTTCCAGCCCCATTTATACTCGCGAACCAGATTATTCGCCAGAGAATTTGCTGACTCCTTGGCTGCCAGCGATGAAGTGATACTTCTGGATATCTATGCTGCCCGTGAAGATCCCGAACCTGGAGTAACGGGGGAGCTTATAGCGAATCAATTTAGCGATAAAGGTCGTTTGCACTATGTGCCAAACTGGGATGACGTGCCAGCGGCCGTTGCGAAGATTGCCAGATCTGGTGATTTTGTTATCACAATGGGCTGTGGCGATGTTTATCGCCAGGTTCCTGGGATTTTGAAGGCTTTGGAGAGCTGATGCAACCCCCGCCGAATCGATACAGACGGGCCAGGCAAAACGGGGCTCGCCCAGCACGAACTTCAAAGGTGGCCAAGGCTAGTAAACCGCCGTTACGGACACGAATAGCAAGCAGTAAAGAAGCGCGCAGGTTTACCAAGGAATCAGCCGTAAAGAAGTACTTTTTCCGCTCACTTTTAGCCGGCCTCCTAGCGCTAATTCTGTTGGTCTGTGCAACTATGTTCACGCCACTTATGGCAATCGAAAAAATATCTGTCACCGGAAACCAGAAGGTCTCGGCCAAGCAGATTCTGGCTAATCTAAAACATCGAATTGGCAGCCCCTTGCCGATGGTCACTGAGGCCGACGTGGCCAAAGACTTAGAGAAATTTCGATTGATTGAGAGCATTTCTTTAGTGAGTCAGCCGCCAAATAAGCTGCAAGTCAGAATAACCGAGCGAACGGCTATTTCAATCGTGATTCGTGGCAGCGCTCGCTACCTTTATGATCCGGCGGGGGTCAACCTAGGCAAGGCAACCGGTAATGAAGCGCTACCGGTAATACTGGTCAATGATGATCCAAAAACTTCAGAGAACTACGCTCAGGCAATAGATGTGCTTTTGGCTCTTCCTGCGCAACTGCTGAAGCGGGTGGCATACATTCAAGCAAAATCGCGGGATAACGTCACGATGCAACTTAGAGGCTTGGCCTCGCAAACCATAATCTGGGGCGATGCTTCGGATTCGATCTTGAAGTCGCGGGTCCTCAAAGCTCTTTTACTTAAAACTCCAGCAAACCGAAAAGCCACTTTTGATGTTTCTGCTCCGCTTACCCCAAGCGTTATTCGTTAAAACTGGGTTTAGACACGCCCAAGGATAAGCGCTAAAAACCGCCGTTTACCCTTTAGTTTCTAGGCGCTAGAGCATTTACCTAGATAAATTAACCCTCAAGTTGAGGTTTAAGGTTTGGTAAAGGCAGTAACACGGAGGATTAAATGTCAGAGCCATTAGTGAGCAACTTTTTAGCTGTCATCAAGGTAGTTGGTGTCGGTGGTGCTGGGGGTAACGCTGTAAACCAAATGATCGAGAAGCGTCTGCGCGGAGTTGAATTCATTGCAATCAACACAGATGGACAGGATCTTCTTAAATCTGAAGCTCATGTGAAGTTGGAAATAGGAACTGACTCATCCAGAAGTCTCGGTGCTGGTGCTGATCCAGAAGTTGGTCGTCGCGCAGCCGAGGAACATGAAGATGAAATTGCCGAAGTGCTGCGCGGTGCTGACATGGTCTTTGTCGCAGCTGGTGAAGGTGGTGGTACCGGAACTGGTGCTGCTCCAATCGTCGCGCGTATTGCCAAGCAATCGGGTGCTCTAACTGTGGGTGTAGTTACCAGGCCATTTGATTTTGAGGGTAAGCGACGCGCTGAGAATGCCCAGGCCGGTATTGAAGCCCTCCGTCAAGAAGTTGACACATTGATTGTGGTACCAAATCAGAAACTCGTCGAACTGCAAGATGATGAACTTATTTTGCTAGATGCATTTGCTATGGCGGATGACATTCTTCGCGCCGGTGTTCAAGGAATCTCTGATTTGATCACCGAACCAGGACTAATCAACCTTGACTTTGCTGACGTGAAAGCTGTAATGCAAGGAGCTGGAACAGCCCTGATGGGTATAGGAACGGCAAGGGGCGAAGACCGGGCTGTTCGCGCAGCCGAGCAGGCAATCAATCATCCGCTGCTTGAATCGAGTATTGACAATGCTCGTGGCGTTTTGATGCACTACGCCGCAGCGTCTAACATGAAACTTTCCGAAATCACCCAAGCAGGAAAATTAATCCAAGAAGTTGTGCACCCGACCGCAAACATTATTTTTGGAACCTCGGTTGATAACACCTTGGGAGATGAAATCCGCATCACTGTAATTGCTGCAGGTTTTGATGAGGTGACACCACGCACTAATACTCGTCAAACAACTTTCGTAGCTCCAACGCCGGTTGAACCAGTTGTGCCAGAGCCGGTAGCGGAAGATCACCTGGTGCAGACCAATTGGTTTGGCGCTCAAACTGGAGCTGTCCCGGTTGTATCGGAATCAGTCCCAATCGCTGAACCGAGCGTCGCGCCTGATCCTGTTGAATCGATTCAAGAGCGTAGAGAGTCAAGTTTCTTTGGTCGTCGCCGCGAGGCCAAGAAATTTGATGATGGATTTGACTTTCCAGATTTTATAAAGAACCCTGATTAATGTTTGCTCTCGCTGATCGACTAGGCGAGGTCAAAGCTCGAATTGCCAATGCGGCCACTGAGCACAATCGAGCAGTTGAAGAGATCACACTTGTTGTGGTGACGAAAAATCATCCTGCCGAACTGGTTATTGAGCTGCTGAAACTTGGTCAGTTTGATTTTGGTGAAAATAAAGACCAAGAGGCTTCAGCGAAAGCCAAACAGGTTGGCGAATTAGCTGGTCATTTTGATCCAACCTGGCACTTCGTCGGACAACTTCAGTCCAATAAAGCTAAGTCGGTAATTGGTTACGCAGACGTTTTGCATTCTTTGGATCGAGACTCGCTTTTGAGCGAACTAAACAAACAACTTGATCGCTTGGCGGAAAAACGCCTCAAAGTCTTTATTGAGTTGAATTTGACCGACGATCCGAACCGCGGTGGACTCGAAATTGCCAAACTTCCACAGTTTGCTGAGAAAGTGCTGGCCAGCCCGAAACTGGATCTACTCGGAGTTATGGGAGTAGCCAGCCTAAATGGACCTGCTGAGGCTGACTTTGAAAAAATAGCGAGAGCCAGCCAGCAATTGCTATCGATTAGCCCTAACGCTCGCTACATTTCCGCTGGAATGTCGGCGGATTACGAACTGGCTATAGGTTTTGGTGCGACACACATACGCGTCGGTACCGCAATAACGGGTAAGCGCGGTTAATCTTGAGTTGTAGAAGTTTTCACGCACTCTAAGGAGAAATCATGGCCGGCGCAATTGACTGGTTAAAGGATGTTTTTGCAGTTTCCGCCAAAGGACCTAAGCCTGCCGCTGCAACCAAGGCTGTTTCAACTTCTCGAACCGACAGGGTTCGTATTCAGCGTCCGGCGCGCAACACTGGAGCTCACCGGATTGAAACGGTAACCATGAGCTCATACAGCGATGCAATGCAGATAGCTGATATTCTGCGTGAAAACATCACGGTTGTAGTCAACGTTCAACAACTATCCAGCACGGATCGGGCCAGGCTGCTTGATTTCATGGCCGGTCTCAAGGCAGGCTTGCTTGCCCAATCAAACAGAGTTGCTGAAGATGTGTATCTGCTGGCCCCTGAAGATGTTCAAGTAGAGGCTGCAGAAGAGCAAGATGATGAAGAAGACGGTGACCGTCTAATCATCAGACCTTAGGACTTTGTAGTTTGGGTGCATTAGGCAACTTGCTCGGTTGGGCAATTGATATTTTTCGGATCATACTGTTGGTCCGCGTGCTCATTGAGTGGATCAGGGCATTGAATCCGAACTTCCAGCCGAAAGGCGTAATTCTGGTAATCGCGGAAGTCTCCTTCATGCTAACCGACTGGATAGTGAAGCCACTTTCTAAGCTAATTAGGCCAATTCGGATAGGCGGGGGATACATTGATGTCTCAATACTGGTGCTTTTCCTTGCCCTAGGCTTTATTCGCCCTTGGTTGTAGGGCATATCTGTTTGGCTCAAATTTTGCGGTAACCTTGTATCTGATTGAGCGTTATCGCTTTTGAAAAACCAAGACATTAGGAGTCTGCAATGCCTTTAACTCCAGAGGATGTAGTTAATAAGCGTTTCCAACCGACCAAGTTCCGAGAGGGCTACGATCAGGACGAGGTTGATGATTTTCTCGATGAGATAGTTATCGAGATGAGAAGGCTTACTCAAGAAAACGAAGACCTGCGTCAAAGATTGCTTGCCGCTGATGGCCGTATTTCTGAATTACAGAGAAACGGTGGAAACCTTCAGTCACTCAACCAAGCCGAGGCTTCCATTCCTGAGTCAATGACCCCTAACACCGCCTTCCCAGAGGCAGCTCCGGACATAACTGTATTTGAGTCAAACAACACCAATAACCTTCTCCAGCTGGCTAGAAAACTGCACGAGGAGCACGTCAAGGATGGATTACAAAAGCGCGATGCTTTGATTGCCGAGGGGCACGCGACTGCAGCCCGCATCGTTCGAGAGGCAGAAGCTCAGCACAAGGCAGACATGCAGCGACTAGAACAGGAAAAAGCTCTGGCCGAAAATGACGTCCAACGCCTGAGAACCTTCGAGAAAGATTACCGCGCCAAGCTAAAGGCATACATCGAAAGTCAATTGAGCGATCTTGAGGCAGCAGCATCATCCGCTAAGCCACCAACCTCACCTACGGCCATAACCAATAGCACTTTTCAAATCTGATTGAGGTGAGCGAGCAGACAAAGTTCACCCGAGGTGGGCTAATCATTTCGCTCGGGACGGCTTTGTCCATCATCTTTCTTGATCAACTTACTAAGCTTTTGGCGCTTGAGTACCTAAAACCTTTTGAGACAGTTGAAGTGCTTGGAAGTGTTTTGCAGTTCACCTTAGTTTTTAATGATCGAGCAGCTTTTTCTCTGGGAGGTTCAACCACCTGGTTCTTTACCCTCACTTCATCCTTGGCCAGCTTGGCACTGTTATATTTTGTTCCAAGATTTCGCTCAAAGTCTTGGTTGATTCTCGGCGGAGCAGCACTTGGCGGTGTGGTTGGTAATCTAATCGACCGCTTAACAAAGGATCCAGGCTTTCCAAACGGCCACGTTGTCGATTTCATTCAGATACCTTTCAATTTTCCAATCTTTAATGTCGCTGACATGGCGATAACTCTTTCGGCCCTGGTTATTGCTACTCGATTCATCCGTGGCGAACGACTCGGTGGTTCAAAGTGACCGAACAACGAATGATTCAAGTTCCCGAGGGAATTGCCGGTTCTAGAGCCGACAGCGGAATAGCTAAATTGCTCGGTTTATCTAGAGCAGCAGTTGCAGAAATAATTGAAGCTGGATTGGTTTTGCAAAACAATCATGAAATCTCTAAATCTGATTTACTGCAAAAAGATGCTTGGTTGCAGGTAACCCTGCCAAAACCGAAACCGCAATTAGCGGTAGTGGAGCAATTGGTTCCTGATCTCAAAATCGTTTATCAAGACAAGGACATTGTTGTCGTCGATAAACCTGAGGGAGTTGCCTCACATCCTTCGGTTGGCTGGTCTGGCCCCACTGTTGGGGGAGCACTACTAGCACTGGGTGTAACAATCTCTACCAGCGGAGTTGCTGAACGGCAAGGTATTGTTAGTCGCTTAGATGTTGGCACAAGTGGTCTAATGGTGCTTACGAGAACGGAAATTGCATATTCGAGGATGAAGCAGGCTTTTAGGGACAGAGCTGTTGATAAGACCTATCACGCGCTAGTTCAAGGTCATCCTGATCCAAGCTCCGGTACCATTGATGCTCCAATTGCAAGACACCCTAAGCATGAATACAAGTTCACTGTTTCTAATGATGGCAAAGCATCGGTTACTCACTACAAAACTCTTGAAGCTTTCAAGGCCGCATCACTTCTAGAGGTTGAACTTGAGACCGGCAGGACCCACCAGATCCGGGTGCATTTTGCAGCCTTTAAACATCCACTTGTCGGGGACAGTCTCTACGGTTGCGACCCAAAACTTGCCGCCCATTTGAAGATCTCCAGACAGTGGCTTCACGCCCTCAGATTGGGATTTGTTCACCCTACCTCGGGAGAGTATGTCAGCTTTGAGTCGCCAGAATATCCAGCAGATTTAGCCAACTCCCTGTCAATTCTTCGGGCAGAGTAATTTTTCGGAGTGGCGAGAACATATGACGGGGCTGGCAAGTAGGCTATTGCCCCGAACCACTAAAAACTATGAAGAGCTCTAGAAAATGACCGGTAGCAATGACAATTTCGTGCATTTGCACGTGCACACCGATTATTCAATGCTTGACGGTGCGGCAAAAGTTACCGAGTTGCTTGATAAAGCCGTCGAGCTGAAAATGCCGGCTATTGCCATAACCGATCACGGCAATAATTTTGGAGCATTCGACTTCTGGGAGCAGGCTACCAAACGAAACATCAAGCCAATTATTGGTATCGAGGCTTATTTAGCTCCGGGTTCACGCTTTCATAAGGCAAAAACCCTTTGGGCGGATGGTGGCGATGATGATTTGTCTAAAGGTGCCTATTCGCACCTAACTTTACTCTCCACCGATAACGCCAGCATGTTTAACCTTTTTAGGTTATCTTCGCTGGCTTGGCTAGAAGGTTTCTATTTTCAACCGCGAATGGATCGCGAGTTACTCTCGAAATACGCCAAGGGAATTATAGGCACCAGCGGCTGTGCTGGTGGTGAAGTTCAAACCAGGTTGCGACTGGGTCAATACGACAAGGCACGCGAAACCGCCGCAGAGTTTAGAGACATTTTCGGTAAAGAAAACTACTTTATTGAGATCATGGATCACGGAGCTTCGGTGGAGAAGCGTACCTTCAGTGAATTGATTCGACTCTCTAAAGATCTAGGTATTCCGTTACTAGCAACAAATGACCTACATTACACTTCCCCCGGGCACGCTGACGCTCAGGAAGCGCTGCTCTGCATTCAGACGGGCACCAAACTCACCGACGAACGAAGATTTAAATTTGACGGTTCTGGCTACTATCTGAAGAGCGCTAAGGCAATGCGCGAGTTGTTTAGTGATTTTCCGGAGGCCTGCGATAACACCTTGCTGGTAGCGGAGCGGGCCGAGATCAATTTTGAAAAGCGAAACTTGATGCCCAAATTTGATGTCCCAGCAGGACACAGCGAGGCTAGCTGGTTTGAAGCGGAAGTTCGCCGCGGAATGGGCGAGCGATTCGGAAATTTGGTTCCTGAGGAATATCAAATTCGAGTGAACTATGAAATTGAAGTTATCAAAAACATGAACTTCTCTGGCTACTTTCTGGTTGTAGCCGATTTTATCGCCTGGGCCAGAGCCCAGGGTATTCGAGTTGGCCCCGGTCGAGGATCAGCAGCAGGTTCCCTAGTCGCCTACGCTCTTGGCATCACCGCTCTTGATCCAATCAAGTATGGACTTATATTTGAACGCTTTTTGAATCCGGCACGTGTTAGCTTGCCGGATATCGACGTTGACTTTGATGATCGTCGTCGATCTGAGGTGATTAGGTATGTTACCCAGAAATACGGCGATGATCGGGTGGCCCAAATTATCACCTACGGAACAATCAAGGCAAAACAGAGCCTTAAAGATGCGGCAAGAGTTCTCGGGATGGACTACGCAGTAGGGGAGCGGCTTACCAAGGCAATGCCGCGCATGGTGCTAGGTAAAGACATGACCCTTACAGAGATGGTTGTTGATCCGAACGCTCGTCCAGTGGTTGAAGTGAATGAAGAGCTGGATGATGAATTTGATGAAGATCAGGTTGAATTCGAAGCAATTACTCCGGATACGCCAAAGGACTCAAATTCTAGATACCGTGAAGCCGCTGAGTTCCGCCGCATACTCGAGGAGGATCCAGATGCAAGACGAGTATTCGAACTAGCCCGCGGTCTAGAAGGATTGAAGCGCCAAACCAGCGTGCACGCTGCTGGAGTGATTATGTCTTCAGAGCCCATCCTTGATGTGATTCCAGTAATCCGACGAGAGGATGATGGGGCGATAATCACCGCATTTGCCCAACACCCCTGTGAAGAGCTCGGTCTCGTGAAAATGGATTTCCTAGGCTTGAGAAATCTAACGGTGTTGGATAAGGCTATAGAAAACGCGAAGGCAAACCGCGGAGTAGATGTGGTGCTCGAAGAGCTAGATCTTGACGGCGATCAAAATACCTACGAGATGATTTCGCGAGGCGATACTTTGGGTGTGTTCCAACTCGACAGTGGACAGATGCGAGCGCTACTTAGAATCCTCAAGCCGTCAAAGTTTGAACACATTTCCGCAGCTATTGCTCTCTATCGACCTGGTCCGATGGGAATGGGTTCGCATACCTCCTATGCCTACCGAAAAAACGGGCAAGAGCAAAATAACCCGGTTCACCCAGAGCTCGAGTCAGCGCTTGCTGAAATTCTTGATCCGACCTATGGATTGATTGTCTACCAAGAGCAGGTAATGGCAGTTGCCCAGAAAGTGGCCAACTTCTCCTTAGCCCAAGCTGATGAATTACGCCGAGCCATGGGTAAGAAGAAAAAAGAGGAACTAGATGCGCAGTTGTTGAGTTTCACTGCCGGCATGAAGCAGAACGGCTTCTCTGAGGAAGCAATCATGAAGCTCTGGGGCACGCTGCTTCCATTCGCCGACTATGCCTTCAACAAGGCCCACAGCGCCGCCTACGGGGTGCTTTCTTACTGGACTGCATACATGAAGGCTAATTTCCCGCAAGAGTACATGGCCGCTCTGCTAACTTCGGTCAAAAGCAACAGGGATAAGCTCGGGGTTTATCTAAGCGAGGCTAGAAGGGCCGGAATCAGGGTTCTCTCGCCTGATGTAAATGACTCGATAGCCGACTTCCAAGCGGTTGGCAAGGACATTCGATTTGGCTTAGAAGCGGTTAGAAACGTAGGTCTTGGCGTGGTGGAGGAGATCATTCTCGCTAGAAAAGAGCATGGCAGGTTCCAGTCTTTCCAGGATTTCCTGGAGAAAGTCCCCGCCAGCGTTTGTAGCCGCAAAGTCATTGAATCGCTAATCAAAGCTGGAGCTTTCGATACTTTTGGTGTTTCTCGCAGAGCTCTTTTTGAAGTGCACGAAGATTTAATCGACTATGAGCTAAAGCAGAAGAAATCTAAGAACTCGGGGGAGATGGATCTGTTTGGTGATTTTGAACAGGAACAAAATTCCATCAAGGTTGCCAATCTCCAGGAATGGCCTCAGCGTCAGTTGCTTTCCCTAGAGCGTGAAATGCTGGGACTCTATCTAAGTGATCATCCGCTTCGAGGTGCGGAGGAGAGTTTGCGGCAGGTAGCTACTGAATCAATCGCTTCGTTTAACTCTCGTAATAATTTCACCGATAATGAGCAAGTAATCCTAAGCGGCCTAATCACCGCAGTTGAGGTTAAAACCGCACGCAAGAGCGGCAACATCTATGCAAATCTAACCATTGAGGATTTGGATTCTGAGACCACAATCATGATTTTCAACCGAACTTATTCAGAGTTTCTGGAAATCCTAAAAGTGGATTCAATCGTCGCCGTCAAGGGAAGAATGAGGCCACGCGATGATGGTTTTGCCCTGAATGTTCTCGAGATATTTACCGTTGATAAACAGAATCAGGATTTTAATGGACCGCTGCGCTTGGTTATCCCAGAGCATTTGTCTACGAGATCCAATTTAGAACTACTGGGCAACATTCTTACCAAACATCCTGGACAAACAGAAGTACTCCTTTTACTCAAGAGTTCGGCCGACGCTAAAGAGTATCGGTTGAAGCAGAAAGTTTTTGTTGATGCAAATTTGGTCTCCGAGATAAAGCAGCACTTCGGTACCGGAGTTCTTGATTTAGATCAACTCAATAGATCAGTTGATTCTTCTGCCGGTGACGACGTAGCCGCGTTGATGGTAGAGCAAGCTGGGGAACTCTTCGGGCAGTAATCCGCTCTCGATATCCACGACAAACACAGCATTCATTTCCACTTCGTGGTATTGCCTAACCTTGGTGATGAGAACTGCATTGACTAGATTAAAAATCGGCAACTGATGAGTGGATTCTCTAAACCAATCGTTATCGAGAAAACGTTTGGTGTGATCGCCGGCCATTTTCTTTGCCAGCTCTACTGAATTTTCATGAAGCATCGAAATCGCGATGTATTTAGCTTCCTTGAGAGCATGCCAGCTGCTAGCGCCTCGAGCAACATTGAAAGTTGCGAGGGCAGGAGTTGAGCCAAGCGATGTCACGCTGGTCGCTGTGAAGCCCACAGGGTTTCCTACGGAGTCGTTTAGGGTTATCAAGCACACCCCTGAGGCATGCCGGCGGAAGGCTTGTTTTAGGGCTTCGGTTTGATCATGGATTTCTTGCACTTTGACCTTTTCTCTATCGAAGTAAGGCTAACTCAGGGCTTGGCTTGGCATGTCTGAGGAGCGGGGTATTTTTGTCCTTTCCCAAAAAAATATGTAACGGAAAGGTTAAATCTTTTGTTGAAGGTTAAGGTTTTTGGGGCTACTTTGGCTCTAAATCAGGCAACACGCCGAGAAACGCTGAAATTTTGTAACAAGAGGTTAAAACCACAAGATATAGGGACGGAAAACTTAAATATCCCCACATCTTGTGTGTATAGTTGAGTTCCTATGACCCCAAAAACGGCTAAAAAAGCCCTAATTTCAAGGAGAATGCATGCACTGCCCGTTCTGTCGCCATGCAGATTCCAGGGTCATAGACTCCAGAACATCTGAGGATGGATCGTCGATTCGTCGCAGACGGGAATGTCCTGAATGCGGCTCAAGGTTCTCCACAAGCGAGACCGCGAGCATCTCAGTAGTTAAAAGAGGCGGAACAACTGAGCCCTTTAGCCGAGACAAAATCGTCAACGGTGTGAGGAAAGCTTGCCAAGGAAGACCGGTAACCGAGTCTGATCTTGCGATGTTGGCTCAAACAGTTGAAGAAACTATTCGGGCTACTGGAGTTGCTCAAGTAGAAGCTAAGGAAGTTGGATTAGCGATACTCGAGCCACTCAGAAAGCTGGATGAAGTAGCTTTCATGAGATTTGCCAGCGTCTACCAGGAATGGGAAACGTTGGAAGACTTCGAAGCAGCAATTTCACTTCTGAAGTTAGAACGAGAGAACCAAGCTTCGCCATCGAGTTAAATCGGTTGCGATAAAAATCAAAAATAAAAAATAGAGGAATAGAAGAAAGGCAACAAATGACCGACACATCGGCATACACCGACGCCGGTGCGGCTAGTCAGGGACGTAAGGGTCTCAAGATTGAGCGCATCTACACAACCGAGGGAGTACACCCTTACGATCAAGTCACGTGGGAGCACCGTGATGTAGTTCAGACCAACTGGAAAACTGGCGAAACCATTTTCGAACAGCGTGGAGTTGAGTTTCCTGAGTTCTGGAGTTTGAACGCTTCCACTATCGTCACCACTAAATATTTCCGTGGTGCACTGGGAACCCCAGCTCGCGAATTTAGTTTGCGGCAACTAATTGACCGCGTTGTACTTACCTACACCAAGGGTGGTCGCGATCACGGTTACTTTGCAACTGAAGAAGACGCAACTATTTTCGAGCACGAGTTGACCTTCATGCTTTTGAACCAGGTCTTCTCATTCAACTCACCAGTTTGGTTTAACGTCGGAACCTCGAGTCCTCAGCAGGTTTCTGCTTGCTTTATCTTGTCGGTGGATGACTCGATGGAATCAATTTTGAACTGGTACCGCGAAGAGGGAATGATCTTCAAGGGTGGATCTGGTGCTGGACTAAACCTTTCCAGAATCCGTTCATCGAAGGAACTGTTGCGCTCATCAGGAGGTTCTGCTTCCGGTCCTGTTTCCTTCATGCGCGGAGCAGACGCCTCAGCTGGAACAATCAAGTCAGGTGGAGCTACACGTCGTGCAGCCAAGATGGTCGTTCTAGATGTTGATCACCCAGACATCGAAGAGTTCGTCGACACTAAGGCTCGTGAAGAGGACAAGATTCGTGTTCTTCGTGACGCTGGATATGATATGGAACTTGGTGGAAAAGACATCAACTCGGTTCAGTATCAGAACGCCAACAACTCGGTTCGTGTAAACGAGGAGTTCATGCGTGCAGTCGAGCACGGAACTAAATTCGGTTTGCGCGCACGCACTTCCGGTGAAGTAATCGAAGAAGTTGATGCTCTAGAACTCTGGGACAAGATCGCACAAGCCGCTTGGGCCTGTGCCGACCCAGGTATCCAGTACGACGACATCATCAATGACTGGCACACCACTCCAGAGTCTGGTCGCATCACTGCTTCGAACCCATGTTCTGAGTACATGCACCTAGACAACTCATCGTGTAACTTGGCCAGCTTGAACCTTCTGAAGTTCTTAAACCCAGACGGCTCATTCGATGCAGAGAAATTCACCAAAGCATCTGAATTAATCATCACTGCGATGGACATCTCGATCTGCTTCGCCGACTTCCCGACTGAGAAAATCGGAGAGACCACAAGAGCTTTCCGTCAACTCGGAATTGGTTACGCAAACCTAGGTGCCCTGCTGATGGCAATTGGTCTTCCTTACGACTCAACCGAAGGACAGGCTCTTGCCGCAGCTATCACCTCGTTGATGACCGCAGCCTCATACCGTCGTTCTGCTGAACTTGCCGGTGTGGTAGGTACCTACGAGGGTTACCCACAGAACAAGACAGGTCACGACAGAATCATGCGCAAGCACGAAGCAGCGAATGCCACCTTGCGTCCAGTTACCGAAGTTGACCGTGCCGTTCTAGACGCTGCTACCAGACAGTGGGCGCTTAACACTGAAATCGGTTCACGTAACGGCTGGAGAAACGCCCAGGCGTCACTGTTGGCTCCAACAGGAACCATCGGCTTCATGATGGACTGTGACACCACAGGTATCGAACCCGACTTCTCATTGGTGAAGTACAAGAAGCTCTCAACTGGTGGATCGATGCAGATTGTCAACCAGACGATTCCGTTCGCGCTACACCGTCTTGGCTACTCGCAGGAGACCATTGAGGCAATCGTCGACTACATCGGTGCAAATGGCCACGTCGTGGACGCTCCTGGACTTAAGCCAGAGCACTACGCCATCTTTGACACCGCCGTCGGTATTCGTGCGATTGAGCCTATGGGCCACGTTCGCATGATGGCAGCGGTCCAGCCGTTCCTTTCCGGAGCTATCTCAAAGACGGTTAACATGCCTGAGACAGCGACAGTCGAAGAAGTAAAGGAAATTTACTTCCAAGGTTGGAAGATGGGGCTCAAGGCGTTGGCAATCTACCGTGACAACTGTAAGGTTGGCCAGCCATTGAGCGATGCCAAGGCAAAGACAGAGTCAAAGCCGGCTCCAGCAGCCTCCTCCGACCTGTCGCACCCGGTTCGTAAGCGTCTACCGAAGTCCCGTCCGTCCTCAACCACCTCGTTCACTGTGGGTGGGGCAGAAGGCTACATGACCGCCGGAACCTACCCAGACGGTGTATTGGGCGAGGTTTTCCTCAAGTTAGGTAAGCAGGGTTCAACTCTGGCCGGTGTGATGGATGCCTTCTCAATCGCAGTTTCGATTGGTCTGCAGTACGGTGTTCCACTGGAGACCTACGTGCAGAAGTTCACTAATGTGTCCTTCGAGCCTGCTGGTCTAACCGATGATCAGGACATTCGTATGGCGAAATCGTTGATGGACTACATCTTCCGTCGTTTAGCTATCGATTACCTGCCGGTAGAGACTCGTCAAGCACTCGGTATCAGCACCGCATCAGAGCGTTCCGCAGCATTGGACGCCTCGAGCGCTTACCCGCAAACCGCACCTGTTGCCAGCGCAGCTGAGGTGGTCGAGCCGGTCGTTATCGAAAAGCCAGCCGTAATCGAACTGCAGGTTGAAGAAGTTACTTCTGAGAAGCGTCAGGTGCACTCTTCAGCTGAACTGTTTGAGATGCTGCAGGGTACCGAATCAGATGCACCACTTTGCTTCAACTGTGGAATCAAGATGAGACCTTCTGGTTCCTGCCACGTCTGTGAAGGCTGTGGATCAACTAGCGGTTGTAGCTAAATCGGCGAAAAGAACTTGGGTCGACCTCGATTAGAGGTCGGCCCTTTTCTTAAAGTGAAGGTAACCTAGTTTCGTGCTGTATCCCATCATTTTTCGACTTGTGCTCTCTCGGCTAGATCCTGAGTTCGCTCATCATCTTGGAATGTTTTCCATCCGTCTAGCATCAAAATTGAAAATTACAAAACTGTTGCCAAAGCTAAAAACTGAATCGGTAGAAGTAATGGGGCTGAAATTTGCAGGTCCGTTTGGCTTAGCGGCAGGATTTGATAAGAATGCGATTGCCGTGCGAGCTCTTGGGGAACTAGGTTTTTCTCACGTTGAAGTTGGGACTATCACTGCACTTGCCCAGCCAGGAAACCCAAAACCGCGGTTGTTTCGCCTAAAAGCCGATAGAGCGCTAATCAATCGAATGGGTTTTAACAATGATGGGGCAGAAGCAGTGTCCAGAAGATTGAAAAACCTTCGAAGCGCTAGCGCTAATCTTCCGATCATCGGCATAAATATTGGTAAAAGCAAAGTTGTTGAACTTGAGGATGCAGTCGAGGATTATCGAACCTCAGCCAAGTTTTTAGCCCCTTACGCTGACTATCTGGCCGTGAATGTTTCTTCTCCAAACACCCCGGGGCTTAGGGCACTTCAGGAGACTAAGGCTCTTAAACCTATACTCGAGGCGGTCGTTGCAGAATCTGCCGATACCCCTGTGTTAGTCAAAATCGCTCCAGATTTAGAAGATGAGGACATTTTGGAAGTTTGTAGGTTGGCCACGGAACTTAATTTAGCTGGAGTAATAGCAACCAACACCACAGTCAAAAGGGAAGGTCTAGTTACTGACCAGGCTAAAGTTGCCGAGATGGGAACTGGAGGACTTTCCGGAGCGCCCCTTAATGATCGTTCGCTTGAAGTGCTGCACCTAATAAGAAAGAATTTTGGTTCTAGCCTTGTAGTGATTTCGGTAGGCGGAATTGAGAATAAGCAACAGGTTCAGCAGAGATTAGCCGCTGGAGCTAATTTAGTGCAGGGATACACCGGGTTTGTTTATCTAGGTCCGCTGTGGGCAAGAAAACTAAACTAATCGAGCTTCTGGGGAACGTGTTTCCTGTGGATCACTGACAATGACTGTTTGGAGAATTTCGGTTACCCGCTCCATTATTTCCTGAGGTATCTCAACTCCGACAGCACCGATGTTGCTGGTTATCTGCTCTGGTGAAGTTGCACCGACAATGGCACTGGACACGTTTTTATTTTGAAGTACCCATGCCAAAGCGAATTGGGCCATGGTGATACCCAGTTCGTCAGCGAGCGGCTTTAGTTGAACGACTTTGGTGAGAACTTCATCGGTAAGCCACTTCTGAATAAAGCCATTTACTTTCTCGTCCGCAGCTCGAGAGCCAGCCGGTACCGGTTGCCCCGGCAAATATTTACCAGTTAACACTCCCTGGGCCATTGGCGACCAAACAATTTGGCTGACTCCGAGTTCTTCGCAGGTTGGGATGACTTCAGCCTCGATAACCCGCCAAAGCATTGAATACTGTGGTTGGCTCGAGATCAATTGGAAGCCCATCTGTTTTGCCAGCTTGACACCTTCACGGATCTGCTGAGCGTTCCACTCTGAAACGCCGATGTAGAGCGCCTTGCCCTGTCGCACAATATCTGCAAATGCCTGCATCGTTTCTTCTAATGGGGTCTCGTA
The DNA here is from genome assembly GCA_964394575.1 of uncultured Rhodoluna sp. Taxonomy (GTDB): domain Bacteria; phylum Actinomycetota; class Actinomycetes; order Actinomycetales; family Microbacteriaceae; genus Rhodoluna. Next base: position 62,547 of record CAYMYB010000003.1, read on the forward strand.
ATCAAACCTGTGTGCTTGATATAAGTCCACATACTCCATCTGCAAACGCTTCAGGGAACCGTTAATAGATTCCATTATGTGTTTACGTGATAAGCCAGTGTCATTCGGCATGCGCTCAGCTACCGGCCAATAAACCTTGGTAAAGACCTCCAAGCCCTCGCGACGCTGTCCTTTTAGTGCCTCTCCTAGAACGGATTCTGCGGCTTGATTCGCGTAAACATCTGCGGTATCAAAAGAGGTGATTCCACCGTCAAGAGCTGCATGAACAGTCGCAATAGCTCTTTCGTTCTCGATTTGAGTTGCGTGAGTGAGCCAGTTGCCATAAACCAGTTCGGTGACTTTGAAACCACTGTTACCCAAGTAGCGATATTTCATGGGAGCTCCTTATCTTTAGTAATTAGATGTTAGCCAATAAGTTGGCTTGCCATCACTTGGATGCGTTCGTGCAGGTGCGGGACCCAAGTTTCGTGCTCAGGTTTCATAAGAACACTTCGAAGAATTCTGGCCGTTTTTGCATCTTCAGCCAAGTGGAAGCCGCGTTGGGTTAGTTGGCTGGCTTTGACTACATAAGTGGCAAGGTGGATCTGTTCTTCACGTTGGCCTTGACCAAGCTGGACGAGCAGTTCGTGTGAAACATGATCGAGTTTAGACATGCTGCTTACCCTTGGCAGATAGGTCAAAATATCTAGTTCCGGCTTTTGGTATGGCTGCAACGAACTGGAATTCTCTAGCAGTTCAAACCAACTGGTAGCAGCTTTCCGAGTCGGAATCAGCACTGAGCCTAGACCTTCTTCAGTTAGCGGAAATATTTGCAGCGTTGCCCAGATGGCTGCGGCGGAAGCTCCGGCTCTGGAGCATTCAAGTTGTATCTCACCGAAGTGCAAATCATCTGAAATGAAGTAGGTGTAGGGGGAGTCGTGCTTATAGAACTTGCCGATAGAGATGTCCTTGAAAAATACCGCTCCACTGCCGTAGGGCTGAAGTCCATGTTTGTGCGGATCGACAACAATTGAATCTGCATGTTTTAGCGCGGCGAAATGTCTTGCAGTTTCAGGGTCGAGATGATTTTCAGCGATGAGTTTGAAGAACCCCCCATATGCCGTATCGACGTGAACCCTGGCTTCATACTGCTTTGCCAAGTCGATAATGTCGGCTAGCGGGTCAACAGCGCCTAGGCCAGTGGTTCCCATGGTGGCAACGATGGTGCCTATTTCGCCACCTTTTAGTTGTTCCTCCAAAGCTTGCAAGGACATTCGGCCATCGGCTTCGGTGGGGATAGACACATTTGTTGTGCCAAGCACTTCGGACATTCTTGCGTGCGTATAGTGTGCATCGGAGGAGTGGGCAATCTTTTTCGTGGGCTGTAGTTCTCTGGCAATCCACAGCGCTTCAAGATTTGCAGTGGTGCCGCTCCAGGTAAGGTGGCCGAGAAATTCCTGAGGGTATTCAAACATGGCCGCCATTTGACGAAGAACTTCTCGTTCCATTTGCGTTGTGGCCGGGGATGCGTCGATCGAGTGATTATTCGGGTTTATTATCATGGCGGCAAGATATGCTGCGATGGCAACTGGATGCGGGGATTTCAACATCTGAGCTGCATAATTGGGGTGAAAGTAGGGGAAGTTATTCTCCAAGCGGTCGGTGAGCTGCTTCAGTACCTCTGCTACTTTGTGCTGATCGCTTTTCACACTGGGATGAGTTTCAAACTCTCCATAACTTGCTTTATCTTTTTCAACGGCTGCAACAACTTGCTGGACTAACTCAGACAGCTGCAGATCGGTTTTATCCGCCACAGTTAACTCCTTTGTGAACTTGTGGTTCTTTGTTTTTGACCTTTTGGGTCATGAAAATCTACTTCTTTTTCTTTTGCCTTCTCGGTGCCGGTTTTGGAATGCGAAGCGGTCTAGGTTGCATTCCACGAGTGAATAGGTAAAACCAGTTTCCTCGTTGCAATTTTGTATTTTCGCCCAAGCTTTCGTAGATGCGTTTTTTGACAATTCGGTTCAACAGAGCAGTCTCTAGCGCGGAGATCACAAGAGCAGTAATCATGACCACGGTGATGACGTTCTGAACCGTGATGTCATTTACCACGGTAAAAAGCATGAAGATAATCATTAGCGGAAGCAGGCCTTCAATGAAGGTTACTCGGTTGTCTAGAACGTCTCTAGCAATTCTTCGCTGTGGTCCGCGGTCACGGCCAAGCAGGTATTTTTCATCCCCAGAAAGCATGGCAGCTCTGGCCTTTTTTCTAGCCTCGGCTTGTTTCGCTCTAGCTTCAGCAATCGCTTCTTTGCTCTTTTTCCCGACTAGAGGCCGAATATTGGCTTTCTCTCTTTCCCGGCGGGTTGGAGTCGGACGTCCCTTGCCGGTCGGCTTAGAAACAGAATCTTTTTTCGAGTCGCTCATCAAAATCCTAAAAATAGAGGTTGCCTGAATTAGATTACTCTCATGACATTCTCTCCGAAGCAAGACACCGCTAATAATCTGACCCCAACGCCTGAGACCACTGAACAGGCAAAAAAGCTAATCGATGAGAGTTTTCACAATCGAGTGGCAACCCTGGGGCAGCTGGTGCGTATACCCGGCATTGCTTGGGAAGCCTTTGACCCGGCCAATTTGGATCGAAGTGCTGAGGCCGTAGCCAAGCTTTTTCAAGAAACCGGTGTCTTTGACTCTGTCGAGATAAAGACCGCAGCAGTGGACGGTAAACCGGGCTCACCTGCGGTCTTGGCCCACCGTGCGGCAAAAAACGGGAAACCACATGTTCTGCTTTACGCCCACCACGACGTTCAACCTCCGGGCGATGAATCGCTGTGGGAAACCCCAGCTTTTGAACCAACGGCCAAGGACGGCCGAATTTTTGGTCGTGGCGCCGCAGATGATAAAGCTGGAATTATGGCTCACATTGCCGCGATAGAAGCCTTGAGGGATAGCCAGGGGGAAGATTTTGATCTTGGGCTTTCAGTCTTTATTGAGGGAGAAGAAGAAGCCGGCTCTAGAACTTTTAGAGCATTTTTGGACGAAAATAAGCAAAAGTTAGCAGCGGATGTCATCATAGTTGCAGACTCGATGAACTGGGCCCCCGATGTTCCGGCCCTGACAGTTAGTCTGCGTGGCAATGTGACCCAGATTTTTACCATTCGGACCATGGAACACGCGGTCCATTCGGGTATGTTCGGCGGGGCAGTCCCTGACGCCATGATCCCGATGGTGCGTGTATTGGCCTCACTGCACGACGAAAAAGGCAATGTGGCCATCAAGGGGCTCAAATCGGTTAGTTTCCAAGAGCTGCCTTACACCGAGGAAAATCTTCGTAAAGACAGTAGTCTGTTGCCTCAGGTGAGCCAGATCGGCGAGGGAAGCATCATGGACAGGCTCTGGGGTAGGTCCTCTTTGACGGTAATCGGAATTGATTACCCTTCGGTTGCAGTGTCCTCCAACACGATTCTGCCGAGCGCTTCAGCCCGGGTAAGCCTTCGAGTAGCGCCTGGCCAAGATCCAGATGAGGCGCTTGAGCTGCTTAGAAAGCACTTGGTGGAAAACACTCCCTTTGGTGCAGAAATATCATTTGGAGAATTCGAAAGCGGCAAGGCATTCTTGGCCGACAGTTCGGGCTGGGCTTCAAAACTAGCAATGAATAGTCTCTCCGCCGCATTTGGTAACCCAGCTGTAGAGATTGGCATCGGAGGCTCTATTCCATTTATTGCGGATCTAACAGAAGTTTTCCCGGCTGCACAGATACTCGTAACTGGGGTTGAGGATAGCGATTCTCGGGCCCATAGCCCGAATGAGTCCATCCACCTGGCTGGACTAAAAAATGCCATGGTAGCCGAGGCGGTATTCCTGATCTCATGCAACGATTTGCAGGCAAGTTAGTTAGAATAGGACTCGAACGGAGAAAAACATGTCTGATACTTTGACTCATGGCCTAGAAATCACCGAAGCTGCAAAAGCCGAGCTACTGCGACACATTGAAGGCGCTGATGTTTCGGACTTGGAGCCGGGACAGAAACTACGTCTGAGAGTAGAAATCAAAGTGGGTGGCTGTGCGGGCTTTCAGTATCTGCCATTCATCCTGACTCCAGAATTGCGTGAAGATGACCTAATTCGTGATTTTGGTGGGGTAGAGGTAGTTGTCGACAGCATGACCGCACCCTACGTGAACGGTGCAACTTTTGACTTTGTGGACACATTCCAAAAGCGATCTTTTGAAATCGATAACCCGAACAGCCAAGGTACGTGTGCCTGCGGATCTTCATTCAGCTAAACTTTCCAACCTCATTTGCCCACCCAAGTGGTGGGCAAATTTGCTTAAATTCCGCTTGTTTATTGGTGTTTATGGCCGTTCTAAGCCTTTCGAGAGATTAGACTAAGAACATAACGAATCAACATCAAAGGATCGGTTTTGCCTCAAAAAAAGCTTTCAAGATGGGCTATTCTGCCTATTTTTGCTGTTCTGCTGGCTAGTTTGTCCGGCTGTTCATCGCAGGAATTCTCTAGAGGTTGGCTGCCAGGTGTAACAGGGGTAACTAATCACACCGAACGCATTGTTCAGCTTTGGAACGGCTCTTGGATTGTTTTATACATAGTCGGATTCATCGCTTGGGGCTTGATGTTCTGGGCCATCATTGTCTACCGACGCCGTAAAGGCGACCGTGAAATTCCGCCGCAGCTTCGTTACAACATGCCGATCGAGACTCTATTCACCGTAGTCCCTTTCATCCTGGTTGTCGGATTCTTTGCCCAAACCACAATCGACATGAACGCAATCGAGAAGAAAGTTGAAAGCGATTACCGCATCGAAGCCATAGGTAAGCAGTGGTCTTGGGACTTTAATTACACAAACAACAACGTCTACGAAACCGGTATTCAGCTTCAGGGGGATGACAAAGAAGCCGATCTGCCAACTCTCTACCTTCCGGTAAATAAGAAAATCGAAATTGATCTGGTTTCTCGAGATGTTATCCACTCATTCTGGGTGATTGACTTCTTGTACAAGAAAGACGTTTTCCCTGGTTTTGTGAACAAAATGTACTTCACACCGCAGGTAATCGGGGAGTACAAGGGTAAATGTGCTGAGCTCTGTGGTGAGTTCCACTCGATGATGCTTTTCAATGTAAAAGTAGTTTCTCAAGAAGACTATGACGCGCAGATGGCCAAACTTGCTCAAATGGGGCAGACTGGCCAACTTTCCGCTAACCCAGATGACCCGAACTTCAACCGCAATAACAACCTTCCTGGCGATGATCCAGAGAATAGAGACTAAAGATGATTACTACAGCGAAAAAGTCTAAAGGTCGAATTGTTGTTGATTGGTTGACCACAACCGACCATAAAAAAATTGGTTATCTCTACCTAGTAACATCGGTTATTTATTTCATGATCGCTGGCGTCATGGCTTTGATTATTCGTGCTCAGCTGGCCATGCCTAACTTGACCATTGTTGAGACTAAAGAGCAATACAACCAGTTATTTACCATGCACGGCACAATAATGCTGCTGATGTTTGCTACACCGCTGTTTGCTGGTTTTGCTAACGTGATAATGCCAATTCAAATTGGCGCGCCGGATGTTGCATTTCCACGACTTAACGCAATTGCCTACTGGTTTTATTTCTTCGGTTCATTTATAGCTGTGGCAGGTTTCTTCACTCCTCAAGGTGCAGCCTCCTTCGGCTGGTTTGCATATGCACCGTTATCAAATACAACTTTCTCGCCAGGTTTAGGTGGCGACCTGTGGGTATTTGGATTAGCGCTTAGCGGTTTTGGAACAATCATGGGCGGTGTTAACTTCATCACAACAATCGTGACGATGCGAGCACCAGGTATGACTATGTTCCGCATGCCAATCTTCACTTGGAACACGCTGGTCACATCAATCTTGGTGATAATGTGTTTCCCTCCATTGGCGGCAGCGCTGTTTGCTCTCGGAGCCGATAGAAGATTCGGCGCACATATTTTTGATCCAGCCAACGGCGGTCCTATGCTCTGGCAGCATTTGTTCTGGTTCTTCGGCCACCCAGAGGTTTACATTCTTGCGTTGCCGTTTTTTGGAATTGTTTCTGAGATTTTCCCAGTATTTAGTCGCAAGCCAATCTTTGGTTACCGCACGTTGGTTTATGCGACAATCGCAATTGCTGCACTATCGATGACCGTGTGGGCTCACCACATGTATGTCACCGGATCAGTGTTACTGCCATTCTTCGCATTTACAACCATGTTGATTGCGGTTCCTACCGGAGTGAAAATATTTAACTGGATTGGAACGATGTGGCGAGGGTCGGTTACTTTCGAGACACCAATGCTGTTTAGCCTAGGCTTCCTAACCACATTTATTTTCGGCGGTTTGACCGGTGTAATTCTTGCATCGCCAGCTCTGGACTTCCATTTGAGTGATTCGTATTTCGTTGTCGCTCACTTCCACTACGTGGTGTTTGGAACCGTAGTCTTTGCCATGTTTGCTGGTTTTTACTTCTGGTGGCCGAAGATGACTGGAAAAATGCTTAATGAGCGCATGGGTAAGATTCACTTCTGGACATTATTCTTTGGATTCCACCTAACCTTCCTGATCCAACACTGGTTAGGTGTAATGGGTATGCCTCGCCGATACGCGACATACTTGACCAGCGATGGCTTCACCGAATTCAACCAAATTTCATCAATCGGCTCAATCTTGCTGGGTCTATCTATGATTCCATTCCTGTGGAATGTTTGGGTGACCTATCGCAAGGGAGTCCGCGTCGAGATGAACGATCCATGGGGCTATGGAAGATCGCTTGAGTGGGCAACGGCCTCACCATTCCCACGCCACAACTTCACTTCCATTCCTAGAATTAGAAGTGAATCTCCAGCCTTTGACCTAAACCACCCAGAATATGCGGCTCCCGAAGCAAAAGCATCGCACAGTTCAAAAGCAAAGGCATAGTTCGTGAAGACTAATACCAACATCTTTATCCTGCTGACTTTCTTCTACCTGATTGTGACAGTTGCCTATGGTTACTGGTCCTGGATTGCATCCCCTGAGGATAATCGACAGATTGAAGTCATTGGTACCGCAGCTATCGGGATGCTGGTTTTCTTATCTGGTTTTATTGCTTTTTACTTCGGCAAGGCAGCCCGTAATTTTACTGGACCTGAAGATCTACCAGAGGCCAACATTGAAGATGGTGAGGCTGAGGT
>CAYMYB010000003.1:69824-194255 GCA_964394575.1 uncultured Rhodoluna sp.
TTGGTAAGTTCGATAGCCTTCTGAACCTGTTGCTCAATTTCTTCAGCATGGTGTCTAGCTTCTTCGATCTCACTTTGGGTGGCAGGAGATACCCGATCCTTGAAATAGAACTTCGAAAGCGAGGCTCTAATTCTGGCTCGAACTGTAATCTTGCCTTGTGCATTAGGTCGAGCAAGGGTTGGCTGGTAGTCCTTGTAATCGACTAGCTTGTAGAGCTCATAGTCGCTCACCGGTTCGTGAACCTCAATGTACTCACCGTGTGGCAATCTTACAATTCGACCGGTTTCACGACCGTGGATGGCAATCTCTCGATCTTTTCTTTGCAAAGCCAGACAGATTCGCTTGGTCACGATAAATGAAACGATTGGCAGAACAATCAGTGAAATTTGCATCGCGGTTAACACCTGGTTAAGCGACATCTTGAATTGGGTAGCAATTAAGTCTGTACTCGCTCCAGCCCAAAGGATTGCATAGAACATCACTCCAGCAGCACCAATCGCTGTTCTTACTGGGGCATTACGAGGACGATCAAGCACGTGGTGCTCTCTCTTGTCGCCAGTAATCCAGTTTTCAATGAACGGATATACCGCTACCAGACCGAGGAAGATTAGGCTAACTGCAAGCGGAAGCAGGATGTTCATCGATACCGTGTATCCGCCAATCATAAATTCCATGCCGGTTGGCGCTAAACGCAATGCACCGTCTAGCCAGCCGATGTACCAGTCCGGCTGAGTACCGGCAGAAACAGGGGAGGGGTCATAACCGCCATAGTTCCAGATCGGGTTGATTGTGAAGAATGTTGATATCAACATAATCACACCGAAAACGATGAAGAAGAATCCGCCAGCTTTAGCAACATAGACAGGCATTAGTGGGTAACCAACAACGTTGGTGTCTTTCTTTCCAGCGCCGGAATAGTGGGTGTGCTTGTGGACGACCAGCATCACCAGGTGGATAGCTAGGAAGACCAGAATCAAAGCTGGTATGAGCATGATGTGCAGGCTATACAAACGCGGAACGATTGAAGTGCCAGGGAATTCTCCACCAAATAGGAATGAAGAAATCCAGGTACCAATAAATGGAATTCCCTTAATCATTCCATCAATGATTCTCAAACCGTTTCCAGAAAGTAGATCATCCGGCAGTGAGTAACCGGTGAAGCCAGCACCCATACCCAGAATGAAAAGAACGAAACCGACAACCCAGTTCATCTCGCGTGGCTTGCGGAACGCTCCAGTAAAGAAGACTCTAAGCATGTGCAGGCCAGCAGCTGCCACAAAAAGCAGGGCTGACCAGTGGTGGACCTGGCGCATTAGCAAACCGCCACGAACCTCAAAGGTTATGTCCAAACTCGAGGCATAAGCAATCGACATGTGGGCACCTTTGAGCGGCGCGTAGACTCCGTCATAGACAACTTCAGTCATTGATGGGTCGAAGAAAAACGTTAGGAAGGTACCAGACAAAAGTAGTACCAAGAAAGAGTAAAGTGCTACTTCACCCAGCATGAATGACCAGTGGTCTGGAAAGATCTTCCGACCAAATTCTTTCAAGACTCCGGCTACACCGAGTCGCTCGTCAACGTAGTTTGCGGTTCCAGCAAGGAAGCTGTTCTTTTTTGGTTGATTTGCAGTCGTACTCAACTCTTCACGCTCCTATCCCAGAATGATGGTCCAACTGGTTCAGTAAAATCGCTTTGCGCTCTCAAGTAGCCTTCTTCATCAACATAGATTGGCAATTGGGGGAGAGGTCGAGCAGCCGGACCAAAAACTACTTTGCAACCGTCAACCAAATCGAAGGTTGATTGGTGGCAAGGGCAAAGCAGGTGATGGGTGTGCTGCTCGTAAAGAGCTACAGGGCAGCCAACGTGCGTGCAAATCTTTGAGTAGGCAACGATTCCTTGGTACGACCAGGATTTACGCTCTTCTGTCTCAATCAGTTTGTCCGGCTCAACTCGCACCAGAAGAACTGCAGCTTTAGCTTTTTCTTCAAGGTAGTGCTCGGTGCCTGGAACAAGACCTTCGGGTACAACGTGATAAACAGAACCAATAGTTACATCGGAGGCTTTGATTGGAGTGCCGTAAGGGTCTCTGGCCAGCCTGGTGCCTTTTTTCCAAATTGTGTGACGAAGAGAATTACCAGGGTTAGGACCTAAATCACCAAAAATGATTAGGCCAGGCAGTGGGAACAGAGCCAGCGCTCCGTAAAGAGTTCTGCGGATTAATTTTCTACGAGTGAAACCTGATTCCTTGTTGGCAAGATTAATAATCTCGATTGCCGCTGCACGCTTATCTTCGGGCGAAGCAAGCAGGTGTCGGTCTTCGGCAACTTCATGATCGGGCATTAATGTCTTTGCCCAGTGGATAGCTCCAATACCAATGCCGAGAAGACCTAGGGTGATTCCAAGTCCAAGGAACAAAGTGTTTTGACGAACAGTATTTAGATCTTCATTGATTGGGAAAGCAAAGTAGGCCCAAAGCGCTAAGGCGCTACCGAACATAGAAAGCAGGAAGAAGATTGAGACTTGGCGCGCAGCGTTCTTCTCATGTTTTGGACTCTTGTCCGTCATGCGAACGCGATGCGGTTCAATGCCGGGATCGCGAACTGCGTCTGGCTTGATTACTGCCAAGCCAGAGTTCTGTGACCGCTCAACTTCTTTTGACTGCTCGCTCAATTTTTTCTTTCTTCGTTAGTTTGACTTTGCGCCAAGCCAGATAGTAATTGCAACAATGATTCCCAGTAATCCAAACCAGGCGACCAAACCTTCAACCACAGGACCAAGCCCGGCAAGTTCCTCGCCACCAACTGAAGCGCTATTTCTCAAGTAGACCAAGTAAGTGATGATGTCGTTCTTTTCTTCGGGGGAGATGTTTGCATCATTGAAAACTGGCATGTTCTGGGGACCGGTAACCATAGCCTCGTAAATAATCTTCGGTGAAGAGTTATCAAGACTCGGTGCATACTTGCCCTCGGTCAAAGCTCCACCAGCTCCGGCAGCATTGTGACACATGGCGCAGTTGATTCTGAACAGTTCTCCACCTTTAGTTGGATTACCATTTGCTTGCAGATAGGCAGGGTCTGGAATGCTAGGCCCAGCGCCGAGCGAGGCAACAAAGGCTGCCATCGCATGAATCTCTTCTTCGGTGAATTGAACCGGCTTAACCTGAAGTTGCGGTCCGCTCGCAGCTCCAGGCATACGACCGGTTGATACTTGGAAATCTACTGAGGCAGCGCCTACACCAATCAGGCTTGGACCATTTGGAGTTCCCTCTGCATTCTTGCCGTGGCATGATGCACAGTTTGAAAGAAATAGTTTTTTACCGTATTCGATATCTTCTTGGGTGTATTTAACTGTTCGATCGGACGATACTGATGCACTAACGGCTGTGTAGCCTGAACCAACCACGATAAGTCCAGCAAACAAAACTGCAATCACCGACTTGGGGCTTCGTCGGAGGCCGTTTAGTTTCCGTTTTAGCTTCTGCATCATTCTTTCTTATCTATTTATTTCAGTACGTAAATAATTAGGAACAGGGCGATCCAAACAACGTCAACAAAGTGCCAGTAGTAGGAGACAACGATTGCGCTGGTTGCCTCCTTGTGGCTAAAGCGCTTTGCCGCGAAAGTTTTACCTATTACCAAAAGGAATGCGACTAATCCACCGGTTACGTGCAAGGCGTGGAAACCGGTTGTTATGTAGAAGGCAGAACCGTAAGAATTACTGGAAAGTGAGATGCCTTCGCTAACCAGCATCGCGTACTCCCAGACCTGGCCGGAAACGAAGATGGCACCTAGAACATAACTCAGGATGAACCACTCGACCATGCCCCATTTCAATGGAGAGATCCCGGTGGCCCTAGGTTGCAGTCGTTCTGCTGCAAATACCCCGAATTGAGCTGTGAAAGAGGATGCAACCAGAATCAACGTGTTGATCAGCGCGAAGGGGAAGTTCAAAATTGCCGTGTCGTGGGCCCAAATTTCGGGGGAGTTAGCTCTAAGGCTGAAATACATCGCAAATAAAGCGGCAAAAAACATCACTTCGCTACCCAGCCAGACGATTGTTCCAACCGAAGTTGGGCTTGGCCGATGAATTTGGCTATGGGTTGCAGAAGCGGCAGACATAACTTAATCTTACATGTTCAAATTGTTATAATCGGGCTTAAACCGCTCTGTGGTGCGGAATTTTAAGAATTTTTTGTACTTTCAATGACTAAACTTTAGAAATGAACTCATCCCTAAGCTGGCAAAGTTTGCTGGAAAAACTCGATGCTGCCCAAGACCTGAACAAGGTCGAAGCGGGCTGGGCGATGGAAAACATGATTTCCGGTGAAAGTGATGCAGATACAGTAGCAGCCTTTCTTATAGCGCTCCGGTCAAAGGGGGAGAGCTCCGAAGAGCTCTCTGGTTTTGTGGAAGTTTTGCTAAAAAATGCCTTGCCGGTACCTGTATCCAACGATGCCGTTGATATTGTCGGGACTGGGGGAGATCAGCTCGGAACAGTGAACATCTCCAGTATGGCTGCGATGGTGGCGGCGGCGACCGGTGTGCCCGTTTTGAAGCATGGTTCTCGATCCGCTTCTGGAAAAACAGGTTCGTCGGAGTTTCTCGAGGCTTTGGGAGTAAAACTCGAGCTACCTCCAGAGCGAATAGCCGAAATTTTCCAAAAAATCGGGCTAGGTTTCTTCTTCGCTCCGCTTTTTCATCCTGCCCTGAAAAACGTTGCCCCGATTAGAAAATCGTTGGGCGTTCCAACCACTTTTAATTTTCTTGGGCCGCTGGTAAACCCGGTTCAACCTCTAGCAACTGCACTAGGGGTGGCTAACCCAGAAGTCTTGCCAAGGATTACCGATCAATTAGCCAGCAGGGAGCGAACCGCCATTGTATTTAGAGGCAAGGATGGTCTTGACGAATTGACCACAACTACCAATAGTTATGTCAACCTAACGAAGGGCGGAACAGTAAAGTCATTAAACTTTGAGCCTTCAGACCTTGGCATCAAAAAAGCAAAACTGGGTGATCTCATCGGTGGAGATGCAACTCAAAATGCCAGGATTGCCAGGGACCTTTTTTCCGGAAACCTGGGGGAGAACACCCCGATTTTCGAAATTGTGGCTCTGAATGCTGCAGTGGCTATGGTCGCCTATGACCTAAGCAAGGAAGAAAACATTGATTCCTTAGATTTTCTTGGACGTATGGACATACGTTTCAGAGACGCCAGCGTTTCAATCAGATCAGGCGCAGCACAGAAGCTTTTGGACCTCTGGGTAGAGGAGAGCAACAGCTGAGCAAGTCAGTTGCCCTGATAAATGCTACTTGACATAATGTTCATTATCGGTGTTACTGGAATAGTTCCTGGAGCAGAGACCTTAGTTGATGTGGCCCTAACGGCTCATCGCTAGCCAGCAGATCGTCCAGATTCCACCAGCGATATTCCAATACGTCTCGGTACTCATCTTTTGTAAATCCTGATGTATCTGGTTCGAATTCTTCAATCTCAAATCTAAAAATCGTGTCTGTGTAGGTATGAAAGCTAATACCATCGGCCCAGTCCCACCGGCCACGTGTGATCAGAATCGGTTCAGCTATTTGGGACTCAGACAGCGTCAAGCCCGTTTCTTCGCGTAATTCTCGAACGGCTGCCATTTTTGGAGTCTCACCTTGATCAATACCGCCGCCAGGAGTTAGCCAGCGCGGTGGAAGCCCAACTTCTGGGTCAAAATGCGTTTTTAACAGCAAAAAAGTGTTTTGCGGGCTGTGAAGCAGAATTCTGGCTGTTTCTCTGTGTTTGACGTGTATTTTTTCATTCATTTGGATCGTGCTGCTTCATGTGATCTTTTTTCGGATCGAAACCAAAGATTTTCATCGAGATTTGGGATAGATACCCAATTCCGACTGCAAAAACTGCCGTGCCAAGCCCTACTGTGCCACCGAGCAACCAACCGCTGCCCAGAACCAGGGATTCGCAGCTGGTTCTAATGATCCAGAATGGGATTCCCGTCACTCGGGTTAATCCAACCATCAAGCCGTCTCTGGGGCCGCCGCCAAGCCCAGCAGAAAGATACAGACCAGAACCCAAAGCTACGACCAGTAAACCCAGCAACATCAGCCCCAGATTAGCTAAAAAGCCGACAGTTTCAGGCATCAACGGCTTTGATAAATCGGCAAATGGGCCAATTGACACTGCATTAACGATTGTCCCCAAACCTGGTCTTTGCCTAATCGGTATCCAAAGTAGCAACACAGCGCCGCTGATGATGGTCGTGGTAACTCCAAAACTCCAGCCGGTTTGGTTTTGCAGTCCTTGTCCCAAGACATCCCAAGGTGCCACACCTAATCCTGAATGAATCATCATGGCTAGCCCAAGTCCGAAAAGGTACAAACCTAGGACTAATCTGGCAATAGGTTTGATTTTAGGTCTAATCCACGTATTCACTCCCCTTAGCCTACCGCCGCAAATTGAAAGGCAGTTGATGCAAGATCACCCGTATTTTTCTTGCACAGGTGTTGCACTGCTAGCCCATCGGGGCTTTACTCCTCCAACCGAAAATACTTTTGAGTCCATCAAACATGCAATTGATTTTGGCGTTGAATACATCGAAACCGATGTGCGTTGCACCCGAGATGGGCACGCAGTGCTTTTTCACGACGAAGATTTAAGGCGTCTAACCGGAAGCGATGAAAAAGTTAGCTCGCTTAGCCTTGAAGAGTTTCGGCAGTTGAAATTTCAAGATGGCGGCACTCCAACTACTTTGGTTGAAGCTCTGGAGAAATTTCCAGGAATGAAATTCAATCTGGATATTAAAGACCCATTAGCGGTCAATCCGACTGTTCGGGCCATCGAGGCTAACCGGGCTCACAGTCGCGTCTTGATCTCTAGCTTCAGCGAAAGCACCAGACAAAAAGCTTTAGCTCAGGTCAGCAAACCGGTGGCCACTTCGGCAAGTGCCTCGCTAGTCCTGCGCGTAAGATTGCGCGCCTTTTTGGGACTTGATGTTTCTAAATTGCTTGACGGAATCGGAGCTGTGCAGGTTCCCGCATCCATGTATGGTATTCGCTTTGACACCAAGAGATTCATTCGGCAGATTCTAAAAACGGGCACCTTCATCCACTTCTGGACTATAAACAATGAAAAGACAATCAAAAGGCTGGTCCGTTGCGGTGCAAATGGAATCGTCACCGATAACACAGAGTTGGCTGGTCGAATACTGGGAAAATCCTAAGAACGGGAAGTTTGTTTACTTTTCTAGGGTTAACTTTGTTACCCGAGCAGTAAGGAAAAGCAATGAATTCAGAACCAGTAAGAGGCTCAAGACTTGGCACTACCAGTAACGAGTCGGCTGAGGGAGTAACCCTCTCCCCTAGACAGACCATTTCCTATACCTGCCCAAATGCACATGTCAGCGAGTTAATTTTCGCGGCAGAGGTTGAAATCCCTGAGAGTTGGGATTGCAAAAAGTGTGGTCAGTTAGCAAGGCGAGATGGATCTGAAGAACCAGAGCAAATTGCCGACGAGAAGGTTATTCGAACCCACTTTGACCTTCTGCTTGAAAGACGAAGTCGGGACGAGCTTGAAGTTATTCTGCAAGAAGCCTTGGCTGATCTAAAAGAACGGCGGAGAAAAAACGCTAGTTAGACCTGCTAAACAGCCTTCTAAAACCGAATTTGGTAATTAGCAGCAGAGCTTCGCTGACAATTGATTTGCTCATTTTAGAGCTACCGATTTCTCGCTCAACGAAAGTGATCGGCACTTCGGTTACTCGGCCACCTGACAAAACAGTTCGATAGGCCATCTCAATCTGAAACGAATAGCCCTTGGCGTTGATGTCGGTCAGGTCGAGTTGCTTTAGAAACGAAGAGCGAAAAGCTCTAAACCCTGCCGTCATATCGTTTAGTTTTGAGCCGAGCATGATTCGCGCGTAAAGATTTCCACCCCTAGATAAGAGTTTTCGATGCAGCGGCCAATTGATGGTCACTCCCCCAGGCACATACCTCGAGCCGATGACTAGATCGCTGACTTGGCATTTATCGAGTAGTTTTGGAAGATCCTCGGCTCGATGCGATCCATCTGCATCCATTTCTACGAGAAAGTCATACCCTCTAGAAATTCCGATTTCAAAGCCCTCCAAATATGCAGCCCCCAAGCCGTTTTTTTCACGGCGATGCAGGACGCTAACTCGCGGATCCTCCTTTGCCAATTGATCGGCAAGCTGTCCGGTGCCGTCCGGGCTATCGTCATCAACGATAAGCAAATCAACAGTTGGATTGTGGCTGAACAGTTTCTGAACGCTCTTCACTATGTTGCCTGACTCGTTGTAAGTAGGCATTATTACAAGTACCTTCATCGACGGCCTCGGAGCCTGATTGCCAATGTGCTGATAATCGCCCAAAAACTAAGTAAGAGGGTTAGTGCAAAAGCCGTTGGCTCGATGTAACGACCAAAAATCATAGCTGGAGTTATGTCGCTTCTTAGCGAAATTTCTGAGACCATGGCTCCTGGCTTAAAACTCTCTAGTTCTTCAATCACCGTTCCATCTGGAGCGTAGATTCCAGAGACACCGACAGTTGAAATTGATACGACCGTCCTTCCGGTCTCGATAGCGCGCATTTTAGAAATTGCCGCTAACTGAACACCCTGCACGCTCTTCCCAAAATCTGATGAGTTGGTTTGAACCATTAGTGCCGAGGCACCTTGATCAATTAGGTCATAGTGCAGTTCATCTATCGTTACTTCAAAACAGATTAGCGAGCCGACCTTATCTTCTCCCTTGACTTTGAAAATTCCATCACGTTGACCCGGCGACATATCCCAGCCGATTAGACCAACCATGTCTGGTGCTAAGGCCATAAAGAAATCCCGATTTGGCACATACTCGCCAAATGGTACAGGTCGTTTTTTGTCGTACCAGTCAGCGAGCCCTGTTTCAGGAAGCCACAGATCAACCTCGTTAAAGAAATCCTTGCCGCGGAAGGTCTTATTGCCAAAGAGTAAAGGAGCTTTTAGTTCATTGGTCACAAATTCGCTGATTAGGATATTCGCCTCGGTATTGTTCAGCGGATCCAAATCCGATGAATTTTCTGGCCATACCATCAGGTCAATATCTTTTGCTTTCCCTGAAGAGACCAATTCTTGCGATACCTTCAAATGCTTTCCAAGAATTGAACCCGGTGGATTAATAGCAAAGAGCCCAGCGTTAGCATTCCCTTGAACGGCGGCTACTTTTAGCTTGCCAATTTCATCTCCAGTAGGCAGCTGCACAAAGAAGGGAACTCCGATGAGAATCCCAAAAGATAAAACAGTTGGAAGAGATTTCGTTGCCCGCGCTCGAAGACCCGATCCAGCAGGTAGTGGGTGTAGGAAATAGAATGCGGCTAGCGCTGATACGAAAGCAATCAACCAACTGAAACCAGAAATGTCTACGGCCCAGACCCATTTTGCAGTGAAGTTATCAACTTGGGAAAGTCCCAGCCGAGCCCAAGGCAAACCACCGTATGGGTAGTGTCCAGCGAAGTATTCCCTGCCGAGAAATATGGTCGCAACCGACGCGGCCATCAGCCAGGGCTTTAGTGCACCTAAATTCTTTGCATTGAGCCAACGCCAAACCAGCGAGGTTAGCGACATGGCTATGCCGAAAAAAAGCGCTTCGGCAATACAGAGAGCCATCCATGGGATTGGGCCTAGGTAAGTGGTGAGCCAAATCAGAACGAGGCCGTAGAAGCCATAGCCAGCAATAAAGCCCACGATTAGGGCTTTGGTTACACCAATTTTGTGAACTGCCAAAACTAGAAGAAAAACGCCTAAGAAAGCACCTGGAGCGAAATTATATGCTGGGAATGCGATAGCTAGAAGTAATCCGCCGAGAAGCGCGATCGATACTCTCCCCCAAAAAGAAGTCGATTCTCTGGCCCAACTAAATATTCCGCGCATAACTCTTTAAGCGTAATAGGAATAAGCAACGATTCCACGTTTGATCTTCTCTATTGCCAGCTCGGCATTGCCTGACAGTCGCGGTTCTTTGAGTTTGGCTAGCTGCTCCAACAGATCAATGGTCTGTTTACTCCACCGAATAAAATCACCAGCCAACATTCCGGTAGCTTTCAGCACGGAGTCCAAACGTGCACCGTTGGCCCAGCGCTGCATTTGCAACGCCATAGAGGCGTCTGGTTCGCTGGAGAGCGGTAAGCGGTAGTTTCTGGATGTTTCCTGTAAGTTATCCCAAATCGCCATAGTCTGATCAAAGGCAAGACCGAAATCACCTTTAGGCAACTTAGGGTGCAAAGAATCATCCTCAAAACGCGGCTCAAAAACTAGAGCGGCTGCAAGTGCCGCCAGAGTTGGCGAATCCACTTTCTGCCAACAATTCTGTCGCAGACACTCAGAAACAAGCAGATCGCGCTCACCATAGATTTGAGCTAGTCGTTTGCCATCGGCTGTGCTTTCTATATCGTCACCGGCACGTTCAAAGTACCCTAACTCGAGAAGCATCTCTGTGATTCGGTCGAAAGTCTTGGCTACCTGATTTGTTCGAGATTCAATCTGTTTGAGAATCGCATCGGTCTCTTTGGCCAACCGGAAGTAGCGTTCTGCCCATCTAGCGTGCGATTCACGCTCGGAGCAACTGTGGCAGGGATGCGCTCGCAACTCGCGTTTGAGATTGGCTACCTTTAGGTCAAAATCGCGGACCCCACGCTTTTGACGCAGGTCATTTCGATTTACCTGTCTTCCAAGTTGCGCTTGTTCTTTTTCTAAGTCAGATATTTCACGACGAATCCGAGCGTAATCTTCAAAGCTGCCTAAGTGGCACGTCATCGACGCCAAGTATCCTTTAAGAGATTCTTGTTTTTCGCGTATTCCTTTGGCCAGCCCTACCACCGAGCGGTCCGCTTGAAACTGAGCAAAAGAGGTTTCCAAAACTTCGCGGGATTTTTTGGCTCCAAAAGCATCCATGAGGTTTACCGCCATGTTGAATGTTGGCCGGAAACTTGAAATGAGTGGGTAGGTACGTTTAGACGCCAGCGAAGCTACGTAGCTCGGGTCTAGATTTCCCGCCCACTGAATAATGGCATGACCTTCTAGATCAATGCCGCGTCGACCGGCTCGGCCCGTAAGTTGGGTGTATTCGCCCGGTGTGATTTGCACCCTGGCTTCCCCATTAAATTTATCCAGCCTCTCCAACACAACAGTTCTAGCCGGCATATTAATTCCAAGCGAGAGCGTTTCGGTTGCAAAAACAACTTTGACAAGTTTGCGTAGGAATAGTTCCTCAACCACCTCCTTGAATGCTGGAAGCATTCCGGCATGATGGGCGGCTACTCCTCGCTCTAAGGCACTTAGCCACTCAAAGTAACCAAGAGCGGCTAAGTCCTCATCAGGGATGTTGCCACACTTCTCCTCAGCGATTCGCCGAATCAGCTGTTTGTCTTCTGGTTTAGTTAGTCGCATGCCTGAAGCCAAAACCGACTGAACAGCCGCCTCGCATCCAGCACGCGAGAAGATAAAGAAGATTGCTGGAAGCAGATCGGCATCTTCTAAGATTTCTATAATCTCTGGTTTGGATACTCGGGGAATTCGTCCGTAATTTCTATCCAACCCAGCCGGCCCGCGTCGCCCTCTAGTTGGCCTGGCGATTGGTGCCCGCATCTTATTTGCGTGACGTTGGACTAACTCAACATTTACTCGGATTTCGTTTTTACCCTCTTGAAACAATGGCATCAACTCGTCACCAAATAGCACGTGTTGATTCAGAGGAACCGGTCTATTCTCACTGACGATTACGGTGGTATCTCCCCTAACTTCATCAAGCCAAGCACCGAATTCTTCGGCGTTAGATACCGTAGCGCTCAGTGAGACTACTTTGACATCCTTGGGTAGATGAAGAATAACCTCCTCCCACACCGCTCCCCTAAAGCGGTCGGCAAGGTAGTGCACTTCGTCCATAACCACAAACCCCAAATTGATTAGTGCCGCAGAGTTTGCGTAGATCATGTTGCGCAGCACCTCGGTGGTCATAACCAGAAACTGAGCATCCGAGTTAATGTTGGTATCTCCGGTGAGCAGACCAACCTTGTCCACTCCGTAGCGCGAAACCAACTCTGAGTATTTTTGATTGCTTAGGGCCTTAATTGGCGTGGTGTAGAAAACTTTATTACCGCTCAAATTCGCCAGATGGATGGCAAACTCCCCCACTACCGTCTTACCTGCACCGGTTGGGGCCGCAACTAATACACCGTGACCAGCCATTAGGGCTCGGCAGGCCTGCTCCTGGAAGTCATCTAGAGGAAATGATAAGAGTTTCAGGAAACTCTCTAAAGCTGGATTTACCCGATTTTGCTTGGCTCGAGCATATCTCTCTGCGGGCGAAAGTTCATCACTCATTAGACGGTTTCATCGGGCGTGTAGTTTTCCGCCAAATCAAATTCATCTAGAAGTTTTGATCGCCGTAGCGCTTTTCTTCTATCGTTCAGCAGCGCTATTCCAGCGGCAAGGTAGTAAAAAGCGGTTAGTGGAATCATAATCAGGAACATCGACATCGGGTCAGCAACTGGAGTAGCTAGCGCACCCACCACAGCGATGATAAAAATCGCTGGACGCCAGCCTTTGAGAATTGTTTTACCAGACATTGCGCCAATTGCATTGAGCAGTATGAGTATTACAGGCAGAACAAAGGCAAGACCGAAAATCAGAAGAACTCTAACTGTGAAAAGGACATATTCCGAGGCGTTGATTACGTTAGCGCTTCCTTCTGGGGTGAAAGATAATAATCCCTTTACAAATCCTGGAAACAACCACCAACCGAAATAGGCGCCTCCCAGAAATAGCGGAGTGCTGGTCAGTATAAAGGCTACGGTGTAGCGCTTTTCTTTTTTACGCAGAGCCGGAGAAACAAATGCCCAAACTTGATAGAGCCAGATTGGACTTGAAAGAAACACGCCAATAAAAAACGATATTTGCAAATGAAGATCAAAAGCGGAAACTACCGACCCGAAGTTAACTTGGGCGTTGATGTTTTCTTCTTTAGCTAGTTCAAGAACTGGCTTTTGCAGAGCGGCAAAAACAAAGTCAAAGAGATACCAACCTGCTACTGCTCCAGCGACAATCGCTATTGCGGATTTGAAAAGCCTGTTTCTAAACTCTCGAAGGTGCCCCGATAATCTCATTTTCTTTTCGGGGTTGGGGCGCTTAGCCATTACTCTTCTTTGTTAGTGTCTTTCTCGGCTTTTGGCTTCTTCTCTTCCGCCCGCTCATCGCCCATTTGCTTCATTTCCTTTCGGAAAATACGCATGGATTGACCGAGGCTCTTGGCAAAACCTGGAAGCTTTGGCGCACCCCAGATAATCAGGACGATCACTAGCAGAAATATCCATTCCCAGCCTTGAAGTCTCATGTTAGCTATCCTTTTTCGTTGTTGAGTAATTGTCTTTGTTAAGCCTACGCTGTCTATCTAACCGCGAACGCTGTAATGCACTAACTTCAAGCCGCAGTGCCTTGAGCTTTTGGTCAATTGGGTCAATTGATCTAGAAATTCGCTTAGTCGCCTTGGAAAGTCGATACCCGACCAGGCTAAGGCAAATAACGCTAGAAACACCAAGCGCTACCCAGATTATGAGCCAAATATCAGCCACTACTCAGCGTCCCTTGGTGTTTGTGTTCCTCTAAGTCCAATTGCCTCTAAGGCAAAACGTTGAACCGCCTGTCTGGCTGGCTCGGGGCTAATTACCCTAGCGGCACCCCCGAATCGAGCAATGATCCTGCCAAGCACCCGAACATCCCCTACTTTCACTTTGAAGCGCTTGACGTGGGTGGAAACCGACTCAGGTTTTTCGACCGGTCGGAAGTCGTGCATCAAGGAGTAAGCCTCAGGTTCAACTTCAAGAACAACCTCGACATCGTTTTCACCAGGAGTGTATATCTCGTCCGGAAATTCGGCCGATTTAGCCTCCTCGCTGATAGGTCGGTCAGGAATAAGCGTCGCTTTACGCATCCGATCAATTCGGAATGCTCTGACTTCCTCATTTGTTGGACACCAGGCTCGAAGATACACAAATTCGCCTTGCGGTTCTAATCTAAGGGGTTCTAATATCCGTCCAATGGAAGTTTCGCCTCTAAGGTTTAGATAATCGCAGCTGATTGATACCCGATTGGTTATGGCCTCGCGGAGAGTTGCTAGATCCGAATCAACTGCTCCAGGGACAATCTGAATATCTGATCTGGTACCCTCGCTTGCTATGCCACTAGCCAAAATTTTCTGCAGTTCTTCTATTTCACCGACATCAGCTAATCCTGGCAACGCAGCAAGATAGGCAAGTCCAGCGGCGAGTGCCGATGCCTGTCGCGAGGATAACCTAGGGACATCGGTAAGGTCAACCGAATTACTGAAACGTATCGAAACTTTTCCATCACGAAGGTCATCAAAATCGACAATGTATGGCCGGCGATCATAGATGTCAATCAGTTCGGTAAACCCAATAAGTCGAACCGCCTCAATGATTTCTTCGCGTGTGGTCGAGAAGTGTGACATCAGTGCTTCAATTTCATATTCCTGCTCGTCGACAAGTAAAGCAGTCAAAGCAAGCATCAGATTGAATCGCTCGGAGTCACTCAGTCTTTGATTAGCCATGCTGATCAGCCACTTTCTGGAAACCTGCTATAACGAGGTTGGCAAGTTCATCAGGCTTCAATACTTCAATCTGGCTGGCATATTCCCTAAGTTGTTCGGCGAGCACGTGGACGTCGTAGTAATTAAGTTCGACTTTCCCAGAATTCGAGGTGGTCCCGAGATCCAGCTCATAGCGGAACCAAGCTTCGGAATTTTTCTCGACTTTTATCACGGCGACTTGTTTCTCAGCCAATTTTTCTAAATCGGCAACTGCCGCATCAACCTCGGCTTGCTTGGGCGGGTTAAAAGGCTGCGAACCTCTGACTATCTTGACGTTGCTGACCATTCGCCTAAGCATGAAGTTTCTCGGCTGTTGGCGCATTTGATCGAAACCAAGGACTAGCCACTGGCCTGCAATCTGCCGGAGCAACCAAGGCTCTAAAGTTCTAGTCATAATCTCACCGGTGCTTGGTTTTCGATATTCAAATTCAATTACCCGGCGATCGGTGATCGCTGTGCCGATTTCATGCAAATTCGGCTCATTGGAATTTAGCCGCGGGGCGATACCTATAATGCTGTCGCCATCGCTTACTTCCCCCAAAGCGCGCAACTTATTTATTCCCTTGGTTGCAATTGCGGAAAGTGAGCCACCGGCCCAGGCGTCTGCTGCAAGATTGAGCAACGCAAGTTGTCTAGGAGTAAGATTTAGCCCCTTAGGCCAATAGAAACTATCGGTTCTAATGATGTATTTTGTGGCCTGGTTGTTCTGATCTTCTACATCTGGAATAACGGCTTCCACCATGATTCCGGTTTCACGAAGTTCCTCTTT
This sequence comes from uncultured Rhodoluna sp., assembly GCA_964394575.1. Taxonomy (GTDB): domain Bacteria; phylum Actinomycetota; class Actinomycetes; order Actinomycetales; family Microbacteriaceae; genus Rhodoluna. Next base: position 85,245 of record CAYMYB010000003.1, read on the forward strand.
ATCTCTTTCAAACTTGCGTTCGAGAGATGAATTATCTCCACCTTCGATGTACTCGGCAGAGTATGCCGGGATGCTTCTCAGGATGTCATTCTTACTGATCCCATTTTTATAGTGCAGAAGCAAACAGGTTAGATTGAAAAGCCGTTCGGGCCTACCTATTTTGTACTCATTCGGGTCTAAATCGCTCATAACAGATTTTTACACCTATTTATCTACACCAAGAACATCTATGACAAAAAGCAGTGTCGTGTTCGCCGGAATAGTTCCATTCCCAGATTCCCCGTAAGCGTCTTCAGGCGGCATGACGGCGATGACCTGCGAGCCTACTTTGACCCCATCCAGTGCTTTAACGAAGCCGGAGATTAGTTGTCCCTTCAAGAGCGTGAACGTAGCGGGTCGAGAATCCCAGGAAGATTCGAATGTGCCACCGAGTTTGTCCAACCACATCCAGCCCGAGTAGTGAACGGTTACCGAGTCACCAAGCTCGACTGTCTCGCCGCTACCTTCGATAACCACAGCACGTTTGAACTCGGCTGGTTTTGCAAAAGTTGGTTGAACCAGTCCCGGTCTTCCTGAATCTGGCACTCGGACCACCTGAGGTAGACCGCTTACCGGTGCTTGAACTGAACCGTTAGCATGTGGAAGGTAAACTCGCTTGAATTCAAGCACAAGCAATCGCCCCTCAGGATCATCCGGCTGAGGAGGAGTTGCGAAGGCGAAAAGCGAGCCTTCGCGAATACCAGACATTGCACTGCAATAGACGGGCGAGTTTGCTTTATCAAAAATCTCCACCACCGGATCGGTGCCATCAAACTTTGAGTTTCCAAGCAGCTGGCCTGTAGTTGAACTAAACACCGCATACTCGGCAACAACCAGTTGGTCACCGGTAAACATCGGCCCAGTTCCTTCACGGTAAACCTTAGTCTGGGCTGTTTTGATTTTTGCCAAATTTGATTCGATGTTGTTTTCTGGATCGGCAGTCACAAAATCAACTGTTGGTACCTGGTTTTTCTCTGCGGTGACCTTTACCTGATTGATTTGCTCGCCACCAACATACTTTTCACACGCTGGTGTTATTCCCTCAAAGGGAGCCAACTTCGGATCAGCTGCGCTGCAGCCGGAGAGAACTAGGACCAGGCTGGCTACCACAGCAAGTTGGCGAATGGGCTTCATCGAGCTTCTTTCTTTTGGAGTGCTTTTGTTTAGTTTACTCGTCATCATCTTGCTCAAGCCCCAGCCTAGATTCTTCAGATTGCTTGGCTCTGCGAAGATTTTTTCGAACCTTTTTATCGCTGACAGGTCGCTCAGTAGCCTGCTCAGCGTTCCAAATTGCTATATCCGCTGCATCAAATTCTGGTTTGGCCCGGCGAGAGAAGCTAGGCAAAACCGTGCCTGGAGCGAGTCGGCGACAGGTAAGAATAAACCCAGTGTGACCTGACATTCGGTGCTCTGGTCGAACAGCTAGACCCTGTAGATGCCAGCCTCGGAACATGGTTTCAAAAGGCGCTGGTTCAGTAAAGTTCGCTGAAGCTCTGATCTCTTCTGCCACTCGTGAAAGTTGGGTTACTGTCGCGACGTAGCAAATTAGCACTCCGCCGGGAGCAAGCGCTTCACTAACCGAATCAATACATTCCCAAGGTGCCAGCATGTCCAGGACAATTCGATCAACGTTGGCCTTCTCAACGGAATTTGAGAGTTCCTCCTGGAGGCTGCCTACTTTTACCTCCCAATTTTTTGGCCTGTAGCCCAGTGCGGCCGTCACATTGGCCTGAGCTATTTCAGCGAAGTCTGCTCTTCGCTCGAATGAAATGAGTTTTCCAGATTCCCCGATAGCACGAAGCAGATACATACTCAGAGCCCCCGAGCCGACTCCGGCCTCAACCACAGTGGCACCAGGAAAGATATCTCCCACCGTGATGATGCTGGCAGCATCCTTTGGATAGATGATGGCTGCTCCCCTCGGCATTGACAGCACAAAATCGGTTAGTAAGGGTCTTAGCACCAGATATTCAATTCCAGCTTCGTTTTTTATAACTGAACCGTCGGGTTTACCAATTATGTCGTCGTGACGTATGTTTCCCCGGTGGGTGCCGAAGACCGCCCCACTGGACAAGGTAATTGTGTTTAGCCTTCCTTTGGGGCCGGTTAGCTGCACTCTTTCACCGGGGCGAAGTGGTCCTTTTGACAGACTCACTTGATTAGCTTTCTAAGCTTCTTGTAAGTTACTCCTTCAAGTGTTGGCCAGAGCACTCGACCTGGTTTTTCCGGAATTGGAACAATGTGCGGGATTCCAATCGCTACTGTTCCAGCAAGCTCAGCGCTGGTTAGACCGGAAGTTGAATCCTCAAAAGCGATACAGCGACTTGGCTCGAAGCCGAGCAACTGGGCTGCTTTTAGATATGCCTCAGGGTGAGGCTTTCCATTTCTAACATCATCGCCAGCTACTATGACATCGAAAGCGGGAAAATCAATTGCGTCAACTACCTGTTGGGCCATCCGGTGCATGGACATGGTAACCAGAGCGGTCTTGACTCCGTTGGCTTTCAGATCCTGTAACAGTTCTTTAGCACCTGGCCGCCAAGGGACAACCAGTTTCAGCTTTTGTTGCACCGCATCGGTAAGCAAATCTACGATCTGTTCCGGCTCGAGTGGAATATTGGCTCGCTCTTTGAGCAGTCTCGAGGATTTATCCAAGGACATCCCGACCACATCTAAGCCATCTTCGGCTGTCCAATTACCCTTATGCTCCGCGGCAAGAGCTTGTTCGCTCTCCATCCAGTATGGCTCTGAGTCGATTAGAGTGCCGTCCATGTCAAAAAGGACGGCAAATTTTTTGCGTCTAAGCATTATGAGCAAAGTCTAATCTTTAGAATGGAATAAGTCTTCTAAATGAAGCTTCTAGGGCGAAATGGTTGATTCTTGAGCGAAACAGCAAAGATTTTTAACGGCAGGGTACTCATCGTCGCCCTTGACGGTTGGACCGACGCAGGTTCAGGCGCAACTGGAGCGGCTAACTACATTCGAGAAAAACTGGGCTCTGAACGATTGCTAAACATCGATGATCCTGAATACTTTGATTACCTGCGTCAAAGACCGGTAATTGTTCTGGATGAACACGGTGATCGAGATTTTCTTTGGCCCAGCATTGAATTTTGGGGACCGGCAAAAGACAGAAACCGTGACAGTGACATTTCGCTGTATTTTCTAATCGGTCAAGAACCTGCGTTGCAGTGGCCTTATTTGAGAGATGAAATTCGAGAAATTGTTGAAGATCGTGAGATAACTTCAGTGATTATGCTTGGCTCTCTCGCTGCTGAAGCACCGCACAATCGGCCGATAAAGATTTATAAAAATAGCCAGTCCGCGGCTGTTCGCAACGCCTATGGCATAGAACGAAGCAACTATGACGGTCGCTCAGGGTTTATGAGTGTGTTGGGGCATGCTTTTGAGAAAGCTGGATTACCAACAATTTCAATTTGGGCACAGGTTCCCCACTATGTTGCCTCAATGCCATCGCCGAAGGCAGCTTTGGCTTTGGTTAATGAACTAGAGATTTTTCTCAAAATTAGCGTAGACCACAAAGAATTGCTCACAGCAGCATTCGAATGGGAAAGATCTGTTGATGATTTTGTTGAAGGCGATGAGGATCTTGGAAATTACATCCAATCGCTGGAAAAAGCTAGGGATGAGTCTGAAGCCGAAGAAATGAACACTGACGCACTAGCTCTTGAATTCGAACAGTTCCTTCGGGCCAATGAAAATAAAGAATCGGGCGACAAAGAGAGTTAGGCCTGAACTAGGCCAAGGCTGAGTAGGACAATAAGCAACACTCCTACAGCGACACGCCAAATCACAAAAGGTAAAAATGAGCCGCGATTTAGGTATTTCAATAGGCCGGCTATGACCAGGTAGCCAACCACGAATGATGTGATTGTGGCAACAATTGTTCCGCTGAGTGCTTCGCTGTCAAGGTTCGGGTAGCTGGCTTGGAACTGCAATATGCCACTAGCCAAAACCGCAGGTATACCGATAAGGAAGGCAAATCGGGCAGCATCAACTCTCTTGAACCCAGCAAATAGCCCAAAACTTATGCTGGCACCAGATCTAGAAACACCTGGAATGACAGAGAGCATTTGGCCAAAGCCAAATGCCAATGCTGAATTCCAATTCAGATCTTTCACGGTCTTCACATGCCGACCTCTTCTATCGGCTAAATACAAAACAATTCCGAAAATGATCATTGTGAAAGCAATAACCCAGAGCGTGCGCACGGTTTCTTCAATAAAATGTCTGAAGGCAAGTCCCGCCAAACCGACGGGTAGCGAGGCGACAATAACCAACCAAGCGAGTTTGTAGTCTTGCTCCTTGCGTGCCTCAAAGTTGAATAAACCCCTAAACCAGGCTCGCATTAATCGCCAAATGTCTTTAGCGAAATAGAGGATTACGGCTAACTCGGTCCCCAACTGAATAGTTGCGATAAATGCTGTAGTCGAAGAGTTTTCATCAGCTAAGCCCGGCACTCGCATAAGTTCAGAGGCAATTTGGACGTGAGCCGACGAGGATACTGGTAAGAATTCAGTCAGGCCTTGAACTACTCCAAGGATTATCGCTTGGAGAAAATTCATGCCCAGTCGTCTTCGTCCTCAGCTAGTTCCATCGGTAGAAATTCACCAAACTGATCTGATAACGATTCTTCGTAGTCAAGAAAGGCACTTTTTAGGGTTTCATATGATTGAGCTACAGCTGGATCATCGCTACCGCGCCCGCTGGCTACCGCCTCAAAGTGTCTTTCCAGTGCCGCAACAAACTGGTTTAGTGACTGTCTTGCATCCTGAGCCATGAGTCAAAACTACTCCTGGTTTAGCAAATAATGGGGAAATTTTATTTGCCAGCTTTAGTAGTAAAATCGAACCTGCATCACCCAAAGTCCGGGTGGCGGAATGGTAGACGCGCTAGCTTGAGGTGCTAGTCCTCATTACGAGGGTAGGGGTTCAAGTCCCCTTTCGGACACGGTTATTGGTAATTCCCTGTGAATCAAACTGCTTTGATTTCAATTGCCCAGATTTGGCATATAAGTTAGAGATTGTAAATAACTACTTTCTAAAGGGGCGCTTTGCGATGAAGAGAATCAAGATACTCGCGCTGGTTGGGATTCTTTCTGGCTTGGGTCTTCAAAGTTCCGCTCAGGCATTTACCCCAGCACCTAAGTATGTTTCGCTTTTGATCCAGGAAACTGGTGGATACACCTCTCGTGAATGGGCCTTCGAAAGAACTCCGACAGTTCTATACAGTGACGGGCAACTTATTACTCGGGTCCAAATGCAAACCCTTAGGTACCCTGGCCCGATGGTTTCCACCTTCCTGCAAAAACGTGAACCAGGAGCAGTTCAAAGAATCCTCAACGGGGCGGCAAAAGTTAACTTGGCTGATCCTAAATTTGACTGGGGAATTCCTCAGGTTACGGACTTGACTGACACTCTGGTGATAACGCAAGCTTCACCGAGGGGGCCGCAAACTAAAGTATCAATATACGCTCTTGGCTGGGACTTTGGTTTGATTCCGAAAAATAAAGCCTCAGCCAGAAAAGAGGCAGCGGCTTTTATCGACAAAGTCCAATCATTCAGCTCTGAGCTAATGTGGACTAAGTCAAGACCCACGGTGTGGACTCCAACGAAATGGGTTTATTTGGCGATAGAGGCAGAACCAGATAACTACAGTCAAGTTCGTAAGTGGTTTGGCGCGAAGCCTCTTCAGTTCACTGGTCTCTGCAAAGAAATGTCAGTAACTGAAAATAAGGTATTCAATCAGCTAATACCTTCTCTCAACTCCGCTTCACGCTTTAGCTCAAATGGTAAGACTTGGCGCCTGGCCGTTCGTCCGCTATTCCCCCACGAGTCTGGCTGTCGCTCCATCATCAACTAGTTGCGGTGAGTAAACTGCTAACTAATGTCCCAGATTGAAAACCAAAAGCTCTCTGATGCCGCAAACTACTCACTAGAAGTTGCTCGCGAAAGAATCGCTGGAAAGAAAATCCTTGCCCTCACCGGTGCAGGGCTAAGCACGGATTCAGGCATTCCTGATTATCGTGGAGAAGGCAGAGTAGCTCGTCACCCGATGACTTACGACACGTTTATGTCATCTTTTCAAGCACAACAAAAATACTGGGCCAGAAGCTACGTTGGATGGTCGAGAATTGCTATGGCCAAACCAAACCCAGGACATTTCAGTTTGGCCCAGGCAGAGGCTGCCGGTCTCATCTCCGCCTTGGTAACGCAGAACGTTGACGGTCTACACCAGCAGGCTGGAAGCCGAAACGTAGTTGATCTTCATGGCCGTTTGGATAGAGTAATTTGCCTTGGCTGCCGGAAAGTAATTTCAAGAGCCGAAATGGATGAAATGCTAGAGCAGCTAAATCCAGGGATTACAAAAGATCCAAATGTCGAATTCACGCCAGACGGCGATGCAGAAGTGCTCGGCACCGAGAGTTTCCGCGTACCCAGTTGCCTTTCGTGTGGCGGAGTATATAAGCCTGATGTCGTGTTTTTTGGCGAAGCCGTTCCGGTAGATAGAGTTGAGCGGGCTATGGGAATGCTTGACCAGGCACAGTGTCTTTTGGTCGCGGGTTCTTCGCTAACCGTAAACTCTGGCTACCGATTTGCCAAACTTGCACAGAAATCCGGCAAGGCGATAGTGATAGTAAATATTGGCCCTACTCGTGCGGATACTCTCGCAACCGCAAAAATTGAAGCGAACACCTCGTTGGCTTTAGAAAGGCTTCTAATTGACTAGCACTCAACTTGGTTTGGTAAGGCATGGACAAACAGACTGGAATGCGCAGTTACGCTTACAAGGATCTAGCGACATTCCGCTAAATGAAGTTGGTATTGCGCAAGCTAGATCAGCCGCCAGCAAAATCAATCCTGCAGACTGGGATTTCTTGGCAGCTTCCCCACTTTCTCGTGCTCGAGACACCGCCATGCTAATTGCAGAACGTATTGGGCTGCCAATAGTTATCATCCCCGAATTAATCGAACGATCCTTCGGTGAAGCGGAGGGGCTCTCCCACTCTCAATGGCGGACAAAATTTGAGAGCAAAGAACCAATTCCCGGTCTAGAAAGCATTGAGGATTTAGAGAAAAGAGCCAACTCTCTATTGCGCATGGTGGCAACAGAATATGACGGTCAACGCATACTTGCTGTCTCCCACGGATCTCTGATCAGAAAGTTGATCAAAATTGGCTCTCAAGGTGAATTACCGTTATCCAACGACCGACTTGAAAATTTGAGCTTAAATCGCCTTGTCCACGCAGATGGAGTGTGGTCGGTCAGTGAATATCGGGTGCAGAGCCTAGCTGACTGAGAATTTGGCTAAGTTTCTCTGCGGAGGCATCCCAGCTAAATGTCTTTGCTCGAGCCAAAGACGCGCTTGATTTGCCTTCCCAGTATTTCTGGTCACTAAGTTGGTCCAGGGCGGTTGCAAGTTCTAATTCTGAATTGGGAGCAAAATAACTTCCGGCCTGCCCCGCAACTTCTCGAAATATTGCTAAATCTGAAACAACAACAGGAACTGCCCTAGCCATTGCCTCCACAATCGGAATACCAAATCCCTCGTCGCGACTAGCAGTTAGGCAGGCAAAGGAGTTATCAAGAAGGGCGGCATACAACTCATCGCTTATCCCCCGATGGAATACAACATTTGCAGAAACTCTTTCGGCTAAATCGCTAAGCTGGCGCTCTCGGACTGCCGTTATCTTGCTAATCAGGTGAAGAGTGAACTCCGGTCGTAAACCTGCAGCTTTGATTAGGGTTTCTACATTTTTATAGGGCATAAAAGAACCCGCGTAGATTAGATCCCGCGATGTTGGAAAGCCTCTAGCGACCACAGCCGTATCTGCAACACCGTTATAAACCACTTCGACCGGGCGCTTGGTTAGCTTGTGTTGCCTAATTAGACCTTTAGTTGTTTCGGAGACCGTCACTACAAGATCAGCCCGATTTAGTAAAACTCTTTGTGGCAGAAAACTTAAGTGGTAAAGCCGCCAAATCGCCCTAATAGCCAGGGATAAATCCTGCGGAGGTTTGCGATGGCGATAGTAGATAAGATCATGCAGAGTCAATACCAACTTGTATTTTCTACCCCAGCTGCCCATAACCTGCATCGGCGAAAAGACAATTTTCGCCCCCACTTTATTCAGTTTTTTCGCTATAAATAGTTCTTTGGCGGATTCAGGCGAATTCACCAGAAGATACTCAATTCCCTTCGGTAAGGATTCAAGCTGTTTCAGATTATGAATGATAGCTATTACCTTGTGTTTTTTGGCTAGGGACTTGATTAGTTCTACGCTGAATCTACTTATCCCGTCGTGATAGTCCAGTCGGATAAAACGTGCATCAAAATGAATAGTTAGCATTACTGGTTCAAATCGTTGATAAATGATTCGATTTGATTAGTAGTTTCTTCAGCCGCTTCATAGTGCACCAGATGACCACAATTGTAGATTTGGAACATTCGAGCATTCGGCAACCGCTGAGCAAGCTTGACTACGGCGGCAACCGGTGTAACCTCATCTTTTTCGGCTGCAACCAGGAGCATCGGGCAAGTCAATTTGGATACATAAGGTTGCAAGGTGTTGCTTATTGATGCGACATAGCTTTCCCAGACCACGTGCGAATTAGCAAAGCTGTTGAAATGCATCTGGTGTTGTTTTTTGATCCAATAACGTAAATCCTTATTCCGGGATTTGGTCGTGTATGCGCTCATAGAATCTACGAGCAGCGGGGTCTTTAGCATCCTCAACCCAAAGGACTCGGGCATTTTATGGGCTACCCAGTAGTATCCTTTTACGAAATTCATTAGAAGTCTAGAAAGGCCTTTGGTTACACCGCCGGCAACTGGATTGATACAAACTATGGCCTCAAATATTGGCTTTTGGGACTGAGCTCCACAAACCAGTAAAGTTCCAAACGAGTGTCCGATGGCAATCGGCTTGTCTAAACCGACCGCATGGGTGAAATTAATTAGCCATTCGACATAACTATTCAGATTGTGCTCAGTGTTTAGGGGTTGACTAATGCCAAAACCTGGGATGTCTGGAGAATATACGTTGAACGACTCTAACCCTCCTGCGAAAGATTCAAGTCCATGGTGATCACCACGATATCCGTGCACTAAGAGGATGTTTTTAGCATTTGGGCGGTTAGCTGGATAAACCCAGTAATCGGTACGCACACCGTCAACTTGAATGCTCTTTTTCTGAGTTCTGGCTTGAGCTCGTTCCATGAGCTCTTTCGCTGAAACCATGCGATTAAACACCCCTAAATTGACTGTCTGACTCTAATTCTAGCCTTAGCGCCATGCTTGAACGTCGTGGCCTTTTGTCAGACTGGACTACTAGTCTGAGAAGGTGAATTCTGAAAATACAAAACTACAATTACCGGAATGGCTAAATCTCGTCGCTGTCTTTGACACCGAAACGACGGGCCTAAATCTCAAGGAATCTAGGATCGTAACAGCGGCAGTGCATCTTGTGGATTCTGCTGGAAATGTCCTGGATGGCGGTAAGGATTGGTTAATTAACCCTGGCATTCCTATTCCCCCAGAGGCTAGCCGAGTTCACAATGTTTTCGACGCCGATGTCGTTGATGCTCAGGACAGCAAATCTGGAGTGGCTGAAATTATTTCTACCATTCAGGGCTTTTTCTCCCGCGGTATACCCGTGGTTGCCTATAACGCACCATACGATTTCACAATTCTCTACTATGAGTCCTTGCGTCATGGTCTCACACCGGTTGAATTCGGGTGCGTCATCGATCCTCTGGTAATCGACAAAACAATAGATAAATACCGCAAAGGCAAGCGAACTTTGGAGTCTGTAGCGCAACGATACAACGTGACTTTAGAGAACGCTCACACAGCCAAGGACGATGCAGTTGCAGCAGGTCAAGTTGGGCTAGCCATGCTTCGATATTTTCTCGCTCAGGAAAAGCCCTCAGTTCCTTTTCCGAATTCTCTCCAAGAGTTGCATTCAGCGCAGGCTACTTGGGCTGATGAGATTGAAGAAAGCTATTCAGCTTGGCGCAAGCAAGATCGTCCAGATTACATTCCTCAATTCGGCTGGCCGATAAAGAAGCTTTAAATAAAAAAATGGGCCTCAATACGAGGCCCATTCTCAATAACTGGCTAGTTTTGCTGGCCAAATTTCTTGTAGCGAGCGTTAAATCTTTCCACGCGACCGGCTGAGTCAAGAATTCTCTGCTTACCGGTGTAGAACGGGTGCGATGCTGATGAGATTTCAACATCGAAAACTGGATAAGTGTTGCCGTCCTCCCATTCGATTGTCTTAGTCGAAGTTACGGTTGAACGAGTTAGAAAAGCGACGCCAGAAGCTAGATCGCGGAATACTACTGGTTCATACTTAGGGTGGATTTCAGCCTTCATTGCTTTTACTTTCAAAATACGGGGTTTTTGGTGCTCTGGCACCGAATTCCCACTATACCAGAGGCCAATGCTTCACTTCAAGGGATTATTTTGCCCGAACCGTGAATCGGCCGCTTACAAGTGCAACTTCCAGCTCTAAACCATAGGCCGCGCTGAGTTTCTCAGTGGTCAAGGTTTGCGTTATTGGTCCGGCCTCAACAATTTTGCCGTTATTTAGCACTAAGGCGTGGGTGAATCCCGAAGGAATCTCTTCTAAATGATGAGTAACCATGATGATTGCCGGTGCTTTGGGATGGGAGGCGTATCCACTGAGTATCTTTATTGTTGCCTCCCGAGAACCGATGTCAAGGCTTGCCACTGGTTCATCTAATAAAAGCAGTTCTGGATCTGGCATAACCGCTCGTGCTATTTGAGTGCGCTTCTTCTCTCCGTCGCTTAGTGTCCCAAAGGGCCTTTCGGCTAGATGGGAAAGATCCCATTCTTTTAGCACCCGCTTGGCTCTTCGGATGTCAACATCCTCGTACTTTTCCTTGAAGCGCCCGGTAATTGCGTAACTTGCCGTCATAACGGCATCGATCACCATCTCTGAATTCGGAATCCGTCCAGCGACAGCACTTGAGGCGAAGCCAATGCGAGTTCTTAGTTCAAAAACATTAATTTCGCCTAAAGTTTCACCTAATATTTGAGCCGTACCAGAGCTCGGTTGCAATTGCGCGGCGACTAGCTTTAGCAGAGTGGTCTTGCCTGCACCATTTGGTCCGACAATTACCCAGCGCTGATCTGCAGAAACAGACCAGTTAATCTCTTCAAGTATGTTTTTGCCATCTCGCACCAGCGTCAGATTCTTAAGAGATAGAACTTCGCTCATGATGGCTTAAGCCTAGGCGAAAACTAGCCGAATTGAATTAGACACTCTAAATCCGCACTGTTTCGGCCAGACCTAATATAGTTTCCCTATGACCGCTTCCACTAATGCCAGTCTTCTGGTCGTACTCGATGTAGATTCGACCTTGATCGAGCAAGAGGTCATTGAGGTCCTGGCTGAATTTGCTGGTAAGGCCCAAGAAGTTGCAGCTGTCACCGAGCGGGCCATGCGCGGAGAGTTAGATTTTGCTGGGAGCCTTAGAGCGCGCGTGTCAACTCTGGCTGGCTTGGAAGAAACAATTCTTGCTCAAGCGCTGGCGAAAATAAAACTTACCAAAGGAGCGGAGCAGTTAATAGAGGCGGTGCACTCTGCATCAGGGCGGGTTGCGGCTGTTAGCGGTGGGTTCATCCAAATATTGGAACCGTTGGCTAAAGATATCGGCCTGGATTTTTATAGGGCGAACACTCTTGAGATCGTAGATGGAAAATTTACTGGAGATGTACTTCCCCCGATAATAGACAAACCGGCAAAAGCTTCCGCTCTAAAAGATTGGGCAGCTGAGCTTGGTCTGACGCAATCACAGACCATCGCTATCGGGGATGGTGCAAATGATCTTGACATGATGAAAGTTGCCGGTTTGAGCATCGGTTTTAGTGCTAAGCCAAGAGTCAGAGCCGTAGCCGACATTCTTGTCGACTCGGGAGATCTCAGCGACGTGATAGCACTTATTGGTCTCTAGTGACCGGTTGAGTGCAAACCACCATCAACGTGAATGATTTCGCCTGTCGTGGCTGGGAACCAGTCACTTAGCAAGGCAATAATTCCTTTGGCAGCTGGCTCAGTGTCAGATAATTCCCAGTGCAACGGTGCCCGACTTACCCAGATATCTTCCATGTCTGAAAAACCTGGAATACTCTTTCCAGCCGGAGTTCGCAGTGGACCTGCCGAAATTAGATTGACCCTAATCCCCTCCTTGCCCAGATAGCGAGCCAAATATCTCGAGGTTGATTCAAATGCTGCCTTAGCAACCCCCATCCAGTCATAAACCGGCCAGGAAACGCTTGCGTCAAAAGTTAGACCGGCTACCGACGAGCCCTCACGAAGAAGCGGCTTCGCGGCCATGGTAATTGCCTTAAGAGAATAAGCAGATACCTGAACTGCAGTTGAAACATCTGACCATTCGGTGCTCAGGAAATTTCCGCCCAGTGCGGTCCCTGGTGCAAAGGCAATTGCGTGGACTATGCCATCTAGATGTGGAAGATATTGACTGACTCTTTCGGGTAATGCGGCTAAATCAGCTTCACTGGTTGCATCGAGCTCGATAACTGGAGCCGGTTTAGGTAGACGAAGAGCTATCTTCTCTGTGATCGGAAGCATTCTTCCATAAGAAGAAAGAACAATCTCTGCTCCTTGCTCCTGTGCTAGTTTGGCTACCGAGAAAGCTATCGAGGCTTCGGTCAGAACGCCAGTAATCAGGATTTTCTTACCTTCGAGGATTCCCATTATTTTCCTTAAATTTCGCTCTTCAACTTGTCCCCTAGCAATTCTGCCAGTTATATCTCAAATTCGGGTCTAATGCCCCATGCCTAGTCCGCCATCAACAGGTATTACGGCACCGCTGATATACGCGGCATCTTCACTGGCTAGCCACAAAATAACCTTGGCCACTTCCTCTGGGCTGGCAAAGCGACCGGCAGGAATACGCTTTTTATACTCAGCTTGAAGCTCTTCGCTTAGCTCAGCGGTCATGTCGGTATCGATAAATCCAGGAGCTACAACATTCGCGGTAATTCCCCTGCCGCCAAGCTCGCGAGTTAGCGACCGAGCCATACCAATCAGACCACTCTTCGAAGATGAATAGTTGACTTGGCCGGGACTACCCAAAAGGCCCACGACTGATCCAACAAGAATGACTCGTCCGAATTTTGCCTTAATCATGGATTTTGTGGCTCTTCTTAGGACGCGGAAACTGCCGGAAAGGTTGGTATCTATTACCTCTTCAAATTCTTCGTCGGTCATCCTCATCAGCAAGGTATCTTTGGTGATGCCAGCGTTCGCTACCAGAATCTCAACTGGGCCAAGTTTTTCCTCTACCTCAGCAAATGCAGCATCCAGGGATGAGCCATCACGGACATCAGCCGTTACGCTGAGGGCACCTGAGGGACCCTCTCCTGATCTAACCGTTACAGCGACTTTGTAACCAGCTGAGATGAATGTTTCTGCGATTGATTTTCCTATGCCGCGGTTTCCCCCGGTTACCAGAACTACTCGAGACATTTTTACGCCTTTAGGTGAATTGGACAATATGGTCAGATTTGCTTCAAGTCTATATCTAGGCTTGTAGTGGGCAGTTACCTAGGAGGGCAAGTTGAGCAAACGGCAGTCAGTGACGTCGGTTGAAATATCGCCTGATCAGGACCGTCGAGCACGTTTTCTGAAGTACACAATCGCCATGGTAATCCGTGTTATTTGCATCTTGCTCGCTGTTGTTGTGCCGCTGGGTTGGTTGACTGTGGTATTTGCCGTTGGCGCTATTTTCCTTCCATACTTTGCTGTCATTATTGCCAATGAGGGAAGCGCAAGATCGACAAAGAAAGCCGCGAGTGTTGAAGCACCGACTCTTTCAATAAGCGCTGATGCATTTAGAAAGACCGAAGCAGATAATGACTAAACGAGCTCATCTAGCTAGGTGGACTTCTTGGCTTTTGACCGCAGTCATTTTCTCCGTTGCCTGTTGGTTTTTATCGCAGTGGCAATTTTCAAGGCAGGAAGAAGTAGTCAGGGCCAATCAATTAATCAATCAGAATTTTGACCTTTCCCCTCTGCCGATTGAGCAAGTGCTTCTCAGCGAAGATACATGGGATAGCGCACTTGAGTTTCGTCCAGTTAGATTGCAAGGCAACTACCTGGCAGATAGCGTGCTGTTAGTTCGGAATCGCCCCTATGACGGCCAACCAGGTTTTTTACAGCTGGCTGCCTTTCAAATAGATAACGGTAAAGTAATCTGGATTGAACGCGGTTGGTTACCCACCGGAATAAATCAGGATGCACCCGATGCAGTTCCCGCTTTGGACGAAAGTTCTCGCCAGGTAATAATTCGGTTGCGTCCATCTGAAGCGGTGGACTCGCGTGAAGCGCCAGCTGGTCAATTGCCAAATATTGACATCAAGAGAGCTAGCGAGAATTTAGCTACCAGCCAGATTTATCTTCAAGCCTACGGTCGGTTAGTTTCGGAGACACCAGCGCTTGATCGCGGTGTTGATATCGGTAAGCCGCAACTTTCCGAGGGTAATCATCTAAGTTATGCCTTTCAATGGATAATTTTTGGCCTTATGGCTTTCGGGGCAGTATTTTGGAACATCTCGCAGGATCGTCGAAGATTGCGCGGCCAGACACCACGGAAGTTAGCATCACTTAACCGCGATAAAGATGCGGAAATAGAAGACGAGATATTAGAAAGATAGCCTCACCACCTAAAAGGCAATAAGGCTAAATCTCTTTACTGATTCAGTTCTTCTTCAGCGCTGTCAGAGCGACGATGCCAAAGCCTACTTTGTTCACAACATCAGCAACGACATAAATTATGGCGGCCAAACAAACGGCCAGTTGCATACTTGCCTGATCGGTTTGGTTCAATTGAAGAATCTCTTGAACAGCAGTTCCAACTGGGTAGATTGCCCAGCCAAAAATCACGAAGCGTTTCATGTTGCGTATCGCTTTTTTCACCTCGACGCTGGCTTTGCCTGGGACCAATTTCCAAATTAGATAGACGATGTATCCCCAAGCTAGCGAGGAGATAATGAAGTTTACGTAATTTGCGGCTGAACCTACTGGACCAATTTCGCCAAGGTAACCGGTGATTATCATCACCAAGTCAGCAACAATAAGGCGATAGGTTAGATCCTTCGGCGCTCCAGCAATAGCGGCAATTATTCCGAATTCAAGAAGTAAAAGTGGTGTGGTTAGCACCCAGTCCAGATAACGCACCGGCATTGTCGCCTCAATCTGGGCAAGAGCCGGTTGCATGATTCCGAAGCCAACGATTTCCTGCATCTTCCAATACATGATTGCGGCTATAAAAGTTATTGTCGCCGCGTAAGTTACTGTGACTCGGTTCTCTGGCTTATATTCACCTCGCTGCAAGACAAAGTAAAAAGTTCCAGCTGCCATTGAAACAAAGCCAAGCATGAACATGGCCTGTGTGATCATAAGTAAATTCATCTGATGCTCCTTCCGAAACCACCAGGTTTTAGCCTATAAGGCGATTGGCGTAGCTCTTAGGACAACACAATCAAATCTCGGTAACTTTCATTCCAGAGATCTTCTTGCCCGTCTGGCATAACTAGCACCCGCTCGGGATTCAGGGCATCCACTGCCCCAACATCGTGAGAAACAAGCACGATAGCACCTGTGAAACTAGCTAGAGCTTTCAGTATTTCTTCTCGGCTCGCTGGATCAAGGTTATTTGTAGGTTCGTCTAGCAGGAGAACATTTGCTCTAGAAACCACCAATGCAGCTAACGCTAGTCGGGTCTTTTCCCCACCAGAGAGAACTCCCGCTGGCTTATTCACATCGTCACCGCTAAAAAGAAATGAGCCGAGCACTTTTCGGGCATCGGTATCGGCTAACTCCGGCGCAGAGGCCTGCATGTTTTCAAGAACTGATTTTGACACATCGAGAGTTTCGTGCTCTTGGGCATAGTATCCAATTTTTAATCCGTGCCCAGGATCTACCTGACCGGTATCGGGTAGTTCAACTCCTGCAAGTATTCGAAGCAAAGTTGTTTTCCCTGCACCGTTCAGCCCGATAATTACTACCTTTGAACCACGATCTATAGCTAGATCAACTGCAGTGAAAACCTCAAGGGATCCGTAATTCTTACTCAGGTTGTGAGCGAAAAGTGGGGTTTTTCCACACGGTGTTGGATCTGGAAAGCGAATATTGGCAATTTTGTCTTGTTCACGGACAGATTCAAGTGAATCAAGCAGACGCTCAGCGCGTCTGGCCATTTGGTGCGCAGCCGCGGCCTTGCTGGCCTTTGCTCCAAATCTTGCGGCTTGAAGTTGTAAAGTTGCAGCCTTACGTTCGGCGGTGGATCTTTCACGCTTGCGTCGTTCCTCGTCAGTTTCCCGCTGCTTGAGATACGCTTTCCAGCCCATATTGTAAATGTCGATTACCGCTCGGTTAGCGTCCAGGTAGAAGACACGGTTCACAGTTTCTTCGACAATGTCTAGATCATGACTAATCACGATAAGTGCACCAGAGTAGTTCTTTAGAAAATCTCTCAACCAGAGCACACTGTCGGCATCAAGATGGTTAGTTGGCTCATCTAGAATCATGGTTTCTGCATTAGAAAAAAGGATTCTGGCCAATTCAATCCGTCTACGTTGCCCACCGGATAAAGTTCCGAGATTTTGGCTCAGGACATTAGGCTTTAGTCCCAGATGACCAGCGATTGCAGCGGCTTCAGCCTCGGCGGCGTATCCCCCGTTGGCTTCGAATTGGGCTTCTAGCCTTGCGTATCTTTGCATGGCAGCCTCGTAGACACTCTCTTCAACGGAACCCATGTCATTTCTAGCTGTTTCA
Source organism: uncultured Rhodoluna sp. (assembly GCA_964394575.1). Lineage (GTDB taxonomy): Bacteria > Actinomycetota > Actinomycetes > Actinomycetales > Microbacteriaceae > Rhodoluna. Next base: position 102,134 of record CAYMYB010000003.1, read on the forward strand.
AGTTTCCGCAGAATTGTGCCGAGGCCACGGGCATTTAAGATTCGGTCTTTAGCGCTCTCATTTGGATCGCCAGTTCTAGGGTCTTGTGGAAGATATCCAATTTCGCCGAAAGCTTCGATGGTGCCGGCTGACTGTTGGAAATCGCCTGCAATAACCCTGGTCAGTGTCGTTTTACCAGCACCGTTTCTTCCAACAAGACCGACCTTGTCGCCTTTAGCAACTTGGAAGTTGACCCCTGACATCAATACTCTTGCCCCGATAGTAATTTCAAGTTCACGAGCGGTAATCATTTGACTCCAAGACTGAACTTACTGAACGATGGGGATGACTTAGTTTTAACCCTACAATTAACCAAAGGCAATTTTCTTGGAAAGGCAGCAACTTGAGCACAATCACTACTACTCGACCTACCATCGTCGATAGCGTTATAAACAGAACTATATATTCAGATATAGCTCTCGTTGCATTTGGAGTAGCGCTGACCGCAATTGCAGCACAGATTCAAATTCCAGTTAGTCCAGTTCCATTCACTTTCCAGACTCTTGCTGTCTTGCTTATTGGTGCTAGTTATGGAGTAACCAGAGCTGGCATAACAATGGCTACATATGCTCTGGCTGGTTTAGTTGGCATTCCAGTATTTGCGGGATTCTCGAAAGGTCCTGAGGTTCTGGTTGGGGCCACCGGTGGGTTCATTATTGGTTTCATTTTTGCCGCGATGCTTACCGGTTATCTTGCTCAACGCGGTTGGTCTGCTAATCCGTGGAAGATGTTCCTGAATTTTAGTTTTGGATCAGTGCTTATCTACGCAATTGGGGTTCCAGTTTTAGCCATGGTTGCTTTCGATGCTGAGCTTTTAGTTGCCACCCAGTTTATGCTGCCCTATTTAGTCTGGGACGCACTCAAGGCTGTAATCGCTGGTGCATTCTTGCCTACTGCCTGGGCGCTGGTCAAGAAAATCAAAAAGAACTAAATTGTAAAGCCGATTGCTCGCATCTGCTCTTTGCCGTCTTCGGTAATTCGCTCTGGGCCCCAAGGCGGCATCCAGACCCAGTTAATTCTGAACGCATCTACTACGCCATCCAGTGCCATTCCAGTCTGTTCTTCAATAACATCGGTTAGCGGACAACCGGCAGAGGTCAGAGTCATGTGGATCAGCAAACTGCCATCTTCAGCTTGTTTGAGATCATATATAAGACCAAGATCAACGATGTTTACGCCGATTTCTGGATCAATAACCTCTTTCAATGCCTCGAGGCAACGATCATACTGTTCAGCAGGCAGTTCTAGTTCGGACAATTAGTTAGCTTTCTGGTAACGGTCGTAACCTTCGGCCTCAAGCCTTTCAGCAAGTTCTGGGCCGCCTTCTTCGGCGATTTTGCCATCCACAAATACATGCACGAAATCAGGTTTGATGTAATTCAGAATGCGTGTGTAGTGAGTAATTAGCAAGACTCCCAGATTGTTTTCCTTGTGGATCCTATTTACGCCCTCGGAGACAACACGCAAGGCGTCAACATCAAGACCAGAGTCAGTCTCATCTAGAACGGCAAACTTAGGTTTGAGTAATTCCATCTGCAGAATCTCGTGGCGCTTCTTCTCTCCGCCCGAGAATCCCTCGTTCACATTTCTCTCTGAAAAAGCTGGGTCCATACGAAGGCTTTCCATAGCATCCTTGACGTCCTTAATCCAGGTTCTAAGAGCTGGAGCCTCGCCATCGATGGCGGTTTTTGCGGTACGTAGGAAATTGGATACCGATACTCCGGGGATTTCAACCGGATACTGCATGGCTAAAAAGAGCCCTGCCTTGGCTCGCTCATCCACACTCATCTCAAGAACATCTTCCCCATCAAGCAAGATCTGTCCCTGAGTCACTGAGTACTTTGGATGACCAGCGATTGAGTAAGCCAAAGTCGACTTACCAGAACCGTTTGGGCCCATGATTGCGTGGATCTCCCCCGAATTGATAGTTAGATCTACTCCGCGCAGAATTTGTTTGGTGCCCTGATCTGTTTCAACACTCACGCCGAGGTTGATGATTTCTAATTTAGCCACTGGTCTTTCCAATCTATTTTCTGGGGAATTAAGCTTCGTACTCGAGAAAAACTTCGCCGTTTTCTACGAAAACTTCGTAAACGGAAACGGGCTCGTAAGCCGGCAATGACAGCGGCGTTCCGGTAGTTAGCGAAAACTTTGCGCCGTGGGCCCAGCATTCGATAGTTTCGTTATCAACAAAGCCCTCGCTCAGGGACACTTCACCGTGTGAACACTTGTCGTCCAGAGCGTGAAATTTACCATCCGGGGTGTGCACGATGGCAAATGCGTGGTCGGCAATTTTTACCCGAATAGCACGGCCTTGTTTAATGTCCTCGACGTTACAGATGCGAATTGCCATCTTATTTTTTCCCTAACTTTGCCTGTAATACCCCAGTCAAGCTTTCGACTAGCTCTGGAACTTCAGTGCGCTGAAGTAGCTCTAGAAGAAAACCCATAACCACCAGTTGCCTTGCTGATAGCTCGTCAATTCCGCGAGCCTGCAGATAAAACAGTTGCTCATCGTCAAATCTTCCAGAGGCACTGGCGTGTCCAGCGCCAATAATTTCACCAGTTTCAATTTCGAGATTTGGCACCGAGTCGGCCCGAGCACCGTCGGTAAGTAGCAGGTTCCTGTTCAATTCGTAGGTGTCTGTACCTTCCGCTGCAACGCGAATTAGAACATCTCCAATCCAAACCGTGTGAGCCTTTTCCCCAGACAGCGCACCTTTATAGGTGACCCTTGATTTACAGTTTGGCGCGGCATGATCCACAAATGGTCGCATCTCGATGTGCTGGTCAGAATTTGCAAAATAAACGCCGTTCATTTCAACTTCAGAACCTGGTGAGGTGAAAGTAGTAATGGGTGTTACTCGCAGCAGAGATCCACCCAGCGCGGCAACAGTGTGCTTAAGCGAGGCATTTCTTCCCAAGCTTGCAAAATGAGCCGAAACGTGGACAGAGTCGGTGTCCCAATTCTGCACTGTCACAAGATTTAGCTTTGCCTCATCGGAAACCAAAATCTCCACGTTTTCACCAAGCACGCCCTGACCGGTGTAATCCAGGACTACTGTCGATTTGCTGTGCGCTTTGGCTTGGATGAATAGGTGAAGAGCAGATGGGGAAAGAGACTCTCCCTTTACATTGATTCTGAGCGGCTCGGATATTTCCCCGCTGATTGTCACCATAAGCGTCTTGCTGGCATTCGTGTATGCGGCGGCAGCAACCCTATCTTCCGGTGTGCCGACAGTGCCCACTGTCGGGTTCGAACTTTCTAGCCAAGCGATATCTACCCCAGGGACGGTGTCAAAAGACACCTCTGCCTGATACTCGCCTAGCACATCTTGATCAAGACCCTTGAGTTTCACTGCATCCAGATAACGCCACAGATCCTGACGAGGATCAATTGCTGGAAAATCTGAAACCGAAGTTGATTTCGGTCTTTCACTGCGAATTTGTAAAGGTACAAAGGAACCGTGACTGTGTTCGGAAAGTCCGTGCTGTGACATTAACCCACAGCCCCTTCCATTTGCAGTTCGATTAGCTTGTTTAGTTCAAGCGCGTATTCCATGGGGAGTTCTTTTGAGATCGGTTCGATGAAGCCGCGGACAATCATAGCCATAGCCTCATCTTCGGCTAGACCTCGAGATTGAAGGTAGAACAACTGCTCATCGCTGACTCTTGAAACCGTTGCTTCGTGGCCCATCGAGACATCATCTTCACGAACATCAACCGCAGGATAAGTGTCGCTTCTCGAGATTGTATCGATAAGCAGGGCATCACATCGAACTGTGTTTGCAGAGTGGTGAGCACCTGGATTCACTCGGATTTCTCCGCGATAGCTGGTGCGTCCACCTGCGCGTGCAATAGATTTCGAGACAATTGATGAAGAAGTGTGCGGAGCTAAATGGATCATCTTGGCTCCAGCGTCCTGGTGTTGACCTTCACCGGCAAATGCAACAGATAGGGTCTCGCCGCGGGCATACTCTCCAGCTAGAATCACTGAAGGGTACTTCATAGTGACCTTGGAACCGATGTTTCCGTCGATCCACTCCATAGTTGCACCTTCGTGTGCTATTGCTCGCTTGGTTACTAGGTTGTAGACGTTATTCGACCAGTTCTGAATTGTGGTGTAGCGAACTCTTGCATTTTTCTTTACGATAATCTCAACCACCGCTGAGTGCAAAGAATCGCTCTTGTAGATTGGCGCAGTGCAACCTTCAATGTAATGAACGTATGAACCTTCATCGGCAATAATCAAAGTTCTCTCGAACTGACCCATGTTCTCCGTATTGATGCGGAAATAAGCCTGAAGCGGGATCTCCACATGAACGCCTTTAGGAACGTAGACGAATGAACCACCCGACCATACGGCAGTGTTTAGAGCCGCAAATTTATTGTCACCGGCAGGTATAACGGTTCCGAAGTACTCTTGAAAAATTTCCGGATGTTCCTTCAAGGCGGTGTCGGTATCTAAGAAAATGACTCCTTGACGCTCCAACTCCTCATTGATTTGGTGGTAGACAACTTCTGACTCATACTGGGCAGCCACGCCGGCAACCAAACGCTGGCGTTCGGCCTCAGGGATACCTAGTTTTTCGTAGGTGTTCTTAATATCTTCAGGGAGCTCTTCCCAAGAGTTTGCCTGCTGTTCGGTGGACCGAACAAAGTATTTGATATTGTCAAAGTCGATTCCGCTCAGATCCGACCCCCAAGTAGGCATTGGCTTTCGCTGGAAGTATGAAAAGCCTTTCAAGCGCAGCTGCAACATCCAGTCTGGCTCGGATTTCTTGGCGGATATGTCGGTTACTACTTCTTCGTTGATTCCGCGACGAGCGCTAGCACCTGCGTCGTCCTTATCCGACCAGCCAAACTCGTATACGCCCAATCCCTCAAGATCGTCTGGGGTTACTTTGGAGTCTGACAAGGCTTACCTCTCTCTGGTCAAGACAATCTGGCCCAAAATGGGCAAAATGTGACTTGAAATCAAAATTTCTAGGAACTTCAAGCTTTGCTTGTGGGTTCGCGAGTAGTCTAAGTTTATCGAACTGTTACCGAATAAGTAACCCTTTGAGCGCTTTGAGAGGCACGTTTTGGTCAAATTCCTGTTTCGCGGCAGAATTCGCCTTTATGCCGTGCTCTCCCTAATCAGCCAGATCCTAATCGTTGTCACTGGTGGTGCCGTGCGACTTACTGGTTCGGGTTTAGGCTGCCCCACGTGGCCAGAATGCCAACCTGGGTCTTTAGTTTCCGTTCCGGAACTGGGAATCCATGGCTTTATTGAGTTTGCTAATCGTCTGCTGACTTTCGTATTGCTTCTTATTGCTCTCTTTACCTTTATTTGCGTTCTTTTAGAACCGAAGGGCTCACGCAAGGGAATTTTTTGGACATCGTTCAGCCTCGGCTTGGGCATAATCGTTCAGGCCGTGATCGGTGGCATATCAGTATTAACAGGCTTGAATTCTTGGATTGTTGGGCTCCACTTCGTAGTTTCAGCTGTTTTGATCGCAATTGCAACGATATTGCTTTGGTATAGCAGAGCCGCGCGGGTTTTTGAATCTACTCGTGCCATACGAAATACCACTATCGCCATTTACCCGTTTGGCGTTATGACTATTCTTATTGGAGTTTTAGTTACCGGCGCTGGTCCTCATGCTGGAGATGCGGATACTCCACGTAATGGGTTAAGCATCGATTTGTTTGCCCACCTTCACTCCTATCCGGCTTACGTAACCACGGCACTATCGTTTTTACTTCTGATACTTGTCTTTAGAAACAAGCAGCCGTTGGGCAGTGCACTAGCGCTCTTTCTAACCCTCGCTGCACAGGCAATCCTTGGCATAATTCAAACTAGGACCGGCCTGCCAGTGATTCTGGTAGGGCTGCACATGTTAGGGGCTTCAGTTTTGGCGTATTTATTCACCTGGCAGATGCTGGTTAGAGGAATTTGGTTTACGACAAGATGAGTGCCGTCTTTTGGTTTCGCAGAGACCTTCGAGTAGCTGATAATCAAGCTCTGATAGCGGCACTTAATCACGCCATATCAAACGAAGGTGGTGGCGTTGCCGCCTGTTATTTTTATAGCCCGCTCGCCTATCAAACTCTTGAGGGAATTAGACAACACAGCCTGACCGAATCAATTCGAGCGCTGAATAATTCAATAGCTAACAAACTCAATATTGCTGGAATAAAAACCAGCGCGGAACTGGCTGAAAAACTTATTGAGATCGCTAGCCGAGTTAAAGCCGACAAGGTATTTGCCATGCGTTTGTTTGATCCAGAAGGCATCAGGCAGCAAGATGCTGTGCAGAAGGTTCTGGCTAAAAGCAAGATTTCTTTAGAGCTGATTGGCTCTGGCTATGCAGTTCAACCAGGAACTGTCATGAAACCAGATGGCACTAACTACCGGGTCTACACACCTTTTTACAAAGCTTGGGTTCAACTTATTGAACCTACTGTGCTGAAAATCCCCAAGGGTGAAATCACTTGGTTGACTGTTCCAAAGATGAAAGAAATTCCTGAGCCCACTAAGTCCAGCCCAATTAGAGTCATCGCTGGTGAAGATTTTGCGTTACGCACACTGGCACGCTTTCGAAAGCGGGCTTTAAGTGGCTACGATGAAAATCGTAACCGAGCAGATCTAAGTGGCACATCTCACCTTTCCCATGCTCTTGCTCATGGTGAGATTCACCCGCGGACAATATTGGCTGGCTTAGGTGACTCACCCGCCGAGGAAGTGTTTCGCAAAGAGATAGCTTGGCGTGAATTCTATGCCGATGTTCTCTTCCACTATCCGCATACCCTTACCGACTACTACGAACCAAAATTCAAGCAACTGCGCTACGACACCGGTAAAACCGCACAGAGCAGGTTTGAAGCCTGGTGTCGAGGTGAAACTGGTTACCCTATGGTTGATGCAGGGATGCGACAGTTGGTCACGACCGGTTGGATGCACAATCGGGTCCGGATGATCGTCGCTTCATTCTTGGTAAAGGATTTGCATTTAGAGTGGACCCAAGGTGCCGCGTTCTTCGAGGCACACCTGAGCGATTATGATCCAGCATCGAATTCACACGGGTGGCAGTGGACTGCCGGTTGCGGTACTGACGCATCGCCGTACTATCGAATTTTTAATCCAATCCTCCAAGGATTAAAGTTTGATCCCGACGGTGACTACGTTAGAAAGTACATCCCCGAACTTAGACACCTAGCGGGAGCCTTAGTTCATGAACCCTGGGAAATTTTTGACGGGTATCAAAATGGTTATCCTGAGCGAATCGTCGATCACAATGAAGAGCGCAACGAGTCGCTTGCCAGATTAGAAGAATTCAAGAATCTTAATAAATAGCAAAAAATAGCAATGGGTCAAGTCCAATTGCAATGAAGAGTGCTGTCAGATAACTGATTGAAAAGTGAAACAGTCGCATTGGGTTGAAAACCTGGCCCGCTTTCGCTTTACTCAGAAGTAAATGACTTTCTATTATGAACCAGAGACCACCAACCACGGCAGCCACCAGATAAATCCAACCCATCGGTGCAACCGGAATCAGTGCGAAAGTGGCCAACACCATCACATAACTGTAAGCAACGATTTGTTTGCCAACTGCAACCGAGTCGGCAACCACCGGCAACATTGGGACGCCAGCAGCCTTGTAATCGTCCAAATACTTCATTGATAGTGGCCAATAGTGTGGCGGAGTCCAGAGAAATATGATCACGAAGAGCACCAGGGCACTCCAACTAAGCGAGTTAGTTACAGCGCTAAACCCAATTAGCACTGGCATTGCTCCAGCAGCTCCTCCCCAGACTATGTTTTGAGGAGTTCGGCGTTTGAGCAGAAGGGTGTAGATGAAAATGTAGAACAATTCGGCAGCTAAAGCTAATAGTGCGGAGAGCCAGTTCACTAGAAAGCCAAGCCAGAGCACAGAGATTACTCCGATTGAGCTTGCAAATATGACCGCTGCTCGTTTGGTCAGTTCACCTGTGACTAGGGGTCGTTTTTGGGTCCTACCCATTACTTTGTCTATGTCGGTATCGATTATTGAGTTGAACGAATTCGCTGATCCAGCGCTGAGCGCTCCGCCGAGCAGAGTTGCCAAAACCAACCACAAATCGGGTATTCCCCTTTCCGCCAGTATCATTACCGGAACGGTAGTGATTAGCAGAAGCTCGATTACCCGGGGTTTAGTGAGGGCAAAAAAAGCGGCCAATTTGCGATAAAAGTAGTTCAAATTGGCTCCGTAGTTGGGGTTGATTTAGTCTAAGTCTAAGCCAAACCCGCCAAACTGTTACATCTCCGTAATAATTTTTTGCTCGGGTATAGACTTCAACTACAAATACACCGCGCTGCTTAGGGCTAACAGCCCTCTATTTAGGGTGTAATTAGGAAGGCGATGAAGCCATTTCTGAAAAACCAATCGCCTAAAACTAAGGAGTGAGTGCTTTGACACTTAGCTGGGAAAGCATCGATTCTAAAGCTGTCGACACCGCAAGAGTTCTGGCCGCAGATGCGGTAGAGAAAGTTGGCAATGGCCACCCTGGTACTGCAATATCCTTAGCCCCGGTTGCCTATCTCCTGTTTCAAAAAGTGATGCAGCACGATCCTGAAGATCCAACATGGATAGGCAGAGACAGGTTCATTCTGAGTGTTGGGCACTCTTCTCTAACTCTGTATAACCAGCTTTATCTTGCTGGTTACAATCTGGAATTGGACGACTTGAAATCACTTAGAACTTGGGGCTCAAAAACTCCAGGTCACCCAGAATACGGACACACCGATGGCGTGGAAATTACCACCGGACCGCTCGGACAGGGGCTGGCATCGGCCACCGGGTTTGCCTATGCTGCCAGATTTGAGCGAGGGTTATTTGATCCAGACACTGCTCAAGGCGAATCAGCATTTGATCACTTTATCTACGTGATAGCCGGCGACGGCGATATGCAGGAAGGTGTCACCAGCGAAGCCGCATCTCTAGCCGGACACCAGCAGTTGGGCAATTTAGTTGTTATTTATGATTCGAACCAGATTTCTATCGAAGACGACACAAATATTGCATTTACTGAAGATTTAACCGCAAGGTATCAGGCCTACGGTTGGCACACTCAGACTGTTGACTGGAAAAAAAGCGGTAACTACCAAGAGGACATAGCAGAACTTTTTGAGGCAATCGAAAGAGCCAAGTCGGTCACCGATAAGCCATCGTTGATTACACTCAGAACAATAATTGGCTGGCCATCGCCAAAGAAACAAAACACCGGAAAGATTCATGGTTCGGCATTAGGTCAAGAGGAACTAGCAGGCCTAAAAACGGCTCTTGGTTTTAACCCCGAACAGACATTTGAAGTTGCTGACGAAGTAATCGCTCACTCCAAAGCTAATGCGAGCTCTAGGGCTAAAGCGGCAAAAAGTATTTGGCAGGAACGCTTTGACGCTTGGGCATTAAAAAACCCAGAGCGCAAAGAACTTTTTGATCGAGTTCAATCTGGCTTAGTACCGCAGAATCTAGAAGCAGTGCTGCCTGTTTTTGAAGCCGGAAAAGATTTGTCAACCAGATCAGCTTCAGGGAAAGTTATTAATGCGATTGCACAAATAATGCCTGAACTTTGGGGTGGTTCGGCGGACCTTGCTGAGTCCAATAACACCACTATTGAAGGAGCAAAATCTTTTGTGCCAGCCAAGTGGTCTACCCATGAATGGTCCGGCGATAAGTATGGTCGAGTACTTCACTTCGGGATCCGTGAGCATGCAATGGCTGCAATTCTGAATGGGATAGTTTTGCACGGAAAGACAAGAGCATTTGGTGGAACATTTCTGATCTTCAGCGATTACATGCGACCAGCAGTAAGACTTGCCGCCTTGATGCAGGTTCCCTCAATCTTTGTTTGGACTCACGATAGCGTAGCCCTAGGCGAAGATGGTCCAACTCATCAGCCGGTTGAACAGCTAGCCACTCTGCGCGCCATACCTAATCTCGACATGATTCGACCTGCTGATGCCAACGAGGTGTCTTTCGCCTGGGCTCAGATGCTCAAGCGCAGAAAAGGACCAGCGGGTATCGCACTAACCAGACAAAACATCCCTGTTTTTCAACGCGGAGTCCCAGATGAAACTGGCGTGAGCTACGCCTCTGCAGAGAACACCGCGAAAGGCGCTTACATCTTGGCCGAGGCTTCAAATGCCAAGCCCGAGGTGATTATTATCGCCACTGGTTCGGAAGTGCATTTGGCAATCGCTGCTCGATTGCAGCTCGAAGCGGATGGTGTTGCTACGCGGGTTGTTTCGGCACCATGCCTTGAATGGTTTGATGAGCAATCCGATGAGTATCGATCAACAGTTTTGCCGGAACAGATAACTTCACGGGTTTCCGTAGAAGCTGGTCTTTGCTTAGGTTGGAGTAAATACGTTGGCTCAAGGGGTGTATCTGTCTCGATTGAGCACTTCGGAGCTTCCGCTGATTACAAAACTCTGTTTAATAAATTTGGAATTACCGCTGAAGCTGTAGTTGCTGCTGCCAAAAAAGCCATTAAAAACTAATCGGAGAAAATGATGACCAATCCCCTAGCGAAATTAGCTGAAAATGGAGTGAGCATCTGGCTCGATGATCTCTCCAGAACCAGAATTCAATCCGGTGCACTAGCCGATTTGATTGTTAGCCGCAGCGTAAGCGGAGTGACAACCAACCCAACTATTTTTGCAGCCTCAATCGGCAAGGGTGATGGGTATCAAGAACAGGTCACCGAGCTCTCCGCAGCTGGAGCAAGCGCTGCAGAAGCAATTTTTGAGATAACCACCAGAGATGTAGCCGAGGCTTGTGACATTTTTGCGGCCGTTTATCAATCCTCAAAAGGTTTTGATGGCAGAGTCTCAATAGAGGTTGAGCCAAGACTTGCCAATGACACAGCCGGTACGGTGATGCAGGCCAAAGAATTGTTCAATAAGGTGAACCGTCCAAATGTGATGATTAAGATCCCCGCCACCAAAGCTGGACTGGCCGCAATTACCGAGGTTATCGCGGCAGGAATTAGCGTTAACGTAACGCTTATTTTTTCGTTGGAACGCTATCGCGAAGTCATTGCCGCCTACCAAGCTGGAATTGCTCTGGCTAAGGCAGCTGGCAAAGATCTAAGCCAAATCCATTCAGTGGCATCTTTCTTCGTGTCGCGCGTTGATACCGAGATCGACAAGCGTCTTAGCAGCCTGGGAACTGCGGACGCAACTACCATGAAGAGTAAAGCGGCTTTGGCAAATGCCAGATTGGCCTATGAGGTTTTTGAACAAGAATTCGACAAGTCAAGCTGGAAAGAACTGGCAGCATCTGGCGCTAACTTGCAACGACCACTCATGGCCTCAACCGGCGTTAAGGACCCTGCGTTGCCAGATACCCTGTATGTCACAGAGTTAGTTGCAAAGAATTTGGTAAACACCATGCCGGAAAAAACCATGGAGGCTGTCTTTGATCATGGTGTAATTCCTGAGGATAGCATTCATGGAAAATACGAGGAATCAAAGTTGACGCTTCATACCCTAAACGCTATGGGCATTTCCTACGATGAGGTAACTGCTCTTCTAGAACACGAGGGTGTTGAGAAATTTATCATCTCTTGGGATGAACTCGTCGATTCTGTAACTAAGGCACTTGAGGCAAGTAAATAGATGTTGCAGGTAAACCTTCCACAAGCTTGGTTAGACGAGTTGCATGCTACCCTGCAGGATTTAGTTAGCGATAAAGTCGCTTCTCGAATTAGTCAGCAGGATTTCACCCTCTGGGGTGAGCCTGCTGAGAGCGAAGCGAAAATACGTCTTGGCTGGGTAAACGCTGCTCGGGAAGCTATGTTGCTTCTACCAGAACTCAAAATCTTGAGGGACAAGCTTCTTAATTCTGGGGTTGATCGCATAGTTCTGTGTGGTATGGGCGGCTCGAGTCTTGCTCCTGAGGTAATCACCAAAAAGCATGGTGTCCAACTTGAAATCCTTGATTCCACTTCCCCAGAACAGATTAATCAGGTGATCGCAGTCGGAGTTCAGAACACCGCAGTTGTTGTTTCATCGAAATCCGGCTCTACAGTCGAAACTGATTCACAAAAGAGACTTTTCGAAGACCTATTCACAAAAGCAGGCATCGATAGAACCGAGCGAATAATTATTGTCACCGATCCAGATTCCCCTATGGACATTGCCTCGCGCGCCGATGGCTATCAAGTTTTCAACGCCGATCCAAACGTCGGTGGCCGCTATTCCGCACTAACAGCTTTCGGCTGTGTTCCTTCTTATCTGGCCGGAGTTGAGGTGGCTGAGTTATTGCAGCAGGCTTTGGCTGCTAGCGCTCAGTTGGCCGAGGACTCAATCGATAACCCAGCGTTAGTTTTAGGAGCACTGATGGCAGCCCTACCTGGCATCAGCCAGCTCCGCGATAAGGTTGGCATCCTCGCGGACGATAAGACTCTTCCTGGCTTTGCTGACTGGGCAGAGCAGCTGATTGCAGAGTCAACTGGTAAAGAAGGAAAGGGTATATTGCCAATCGCGCTAGACGGCAAGTCACCGGTAATCAGTGCAAACTTCGAGGACGTTGTATTAGTTACCGTTTCCGAGCAAGAAAACTACAGCGAGGCAATCGGAGCGCTTGTAACAGGTGCACTAGCTGAGCAGTTCATGTTGTGGGAATATGCAACCGTAGTAGCTTCGAGACTTATTCAAGTTAATCCTTTCGATCAACCAGATGTTGAATCCGCAAAGGTTGCCGCCCGAGGCATGCTTTCAAATAGGACAGAGCTAACTGAACCTGCATTCAGCGAGTTCGGAATTAGCGCTATTGCCCTTGGCTTTAACCAACAAGACGCTGATTCAATACAGTCGCTGCTAGCTAGCCTTCTGGGGCAAGTTGGCGAGCACGGATACCTCGCCGTTCATGCTTATCTGAATAGATTGTCTGAGTTACCTGTCGAGGTTTTGCTAACCAAACTAATCCAAAAGACTAATCGCCCGGCAACTTTTGGCTGGGGTCCGCGCTTTCTTCATTCAACCGGCCAGTATCACAAGGGCGGACCAAGAAGCGGAGTATTTCTTCAATTAGTTTCTGAAACGGCTGCTGATCTTGCTGTGCCGGGTCGAGATTTCAGTTTCGCAGAATTAATTCGAGCCCAAGCCAAGGGCGATGCTGAAGTCTTAGCGGATCTAGGAAGACCAGTGCTTCGTCTAGGCCTAGCAAAACCAGAGCAAGATTTTAGGCGCATCATCGATTTGATTGAGGAAATTTAGGCTGTGGCTGGCGTAAAAATAGGGCCGGGAAATAACCCGTTACGTGACCCTGAAGATAGACGACTTAATCGTATTGCCGGTCCTGCTGGACTAATAATCTTCGGGGTGACTGGAGATCTTTCCCGTAAAAAACTCATGCCGGCAGTTTATGATTTAGCAAATCGCGGGCTCTTGCCACCAGGCTTCTCCTTAGTTGGGTTCGCTAGGAGGGATTGGGCCGATCAAGATTTTGGCAAAGTAGTTCACGATGCGGTTCGTCAGTATGCTAGAACCCCTTGGAGCGAAGAGGTTTGGCAGCAACTCTCCCGCGGAATACGCTTTGTAAGCGGCGAATTCGATGATGATGCGGCCTTTGATCGACTTCGCGAAACGATTGAAGCGCTCGACAAGGAACGAGGTACCAACGGCAATCATGCCTTTTACCTGAGTATCCCGCCTAAGGCTTTCCCAATCGTGACCCAGCAACTTTCTAGATCGGGACTGGCAGATCCCAAGCCTGATCAGTTCCGTCGTGTAGTAATTGAAAAGCCTTTTGGGCATGACCTCAAATCGGCTCGAGAGCTAAATGAGGTAGTTGAGTCGGTATTTCCAGCTGATTCAATATTCCGAATTGATCACTATCTCGGAAAAGAGACAGTCCAAAACATCTTGGCACTTCGATTTGCCAATCAACTTTATGAACCGCTCTGGAATAGCAATTACATCGATCACATCCAGATAACTATGGCGGAAGATATTGGCGTCGGCGGACGAGCAGGTTACTACGACGGCATCGGCGCAGCTCGAGATGTCATCCAAAACCACCTACTTCAGCTACTTGCCCTCACGGCTATGGAAGAGCCAGTATCCTTTGACGCTGCTGATCTGCGCGCCGAAAAGGAGAAAGTTTTATCGGCTGTTCAAATCCCAAAGGATCTTTCCAAATACACCGCGCGCGGGCAATACACTGGCGGCTGGCAGGGTGGTGAAAAGGTAACCGGCTTCTTACAAGAAGAAGGGATGAATCCGAAATCGGTCACAGAAACCTTTGCCGCGATGAAATTGGAAATCAATACTAGGCGTTGGGCTGGAGTTCCCTTTTATCTAAGAGCGGGTAAGCGGCTGGGAAGACGAGTAACCGAAATCGCGGTGGTCTTTAAAAGAGCGCCGCAGCAGCTATTCGAAGCGAGCCAGACTTCAGCACTAGGACAAAACGCTCTGGTGATCCGCGTTCAACCCGACGAAGGGGTCACTATACGCTTTGGCTCAAAAATTCCTGGAATCGGGATGCAGGTTCGAGATGTGACTATGGACTTCGGTTATGGGCACGCCTTCACCGAGGCATCACCCGAGGCTTACGAGAGGCTAATCTTGGATGTTTTACTCGGCGAGCCACCACTTTTCCCTAGGCACGAGGAGGTCGAGCTCTCGTGGAAGATACTAGATCCAATTGAACAGTTTTGGGCTGCCAACGGTAAACCGGAACCTTATCGTCCAGGTACCTGGGGTCCTGCCTCCGCCGACCGGATGATGGCCCTTGATGGCAGGTCTTGGAGACGACCATGATTAAGAATTTGCCGAACACGACAATTTCCCAAGTTTCTAAGGAACTGATCGATCTTCGCGATGAGGGCGGCGCGGTTGCACTGGGCCGAGTTCTCACCCTGATTATTGAGACTGATTTTACTGGATTAGAATCTGCAGTAAATTCCGCCAACGAGGCTTCCAAGGCGCATCCTTGTCGAATTATTGTTCTAGCCAAGAGCAAAGCAAAAAGGCAGGAAAAACCCAAACTTGATGCAGAAATCCGGGTCGGTGGTGATGCTGGAGCTTCGGAAGTAATCGTCTTGCGAGCATACGGAGAGGCAGCTAGCGATCAAGAAAGCTTGGTGACTGGATTACTTTTGCCTGACGCGCCGGTGGTAGCCTGGTGGCCCGGCGAAGCGCCCGAGAAACCAGCAACCTCTCCCATCGGAAGAATTGCCCAACGCAGAATAACCGACGCAGCAGCTCAGAAAAACCCGCATGCTTGGTTATCTTCACTGGCAAAAAACTACACACCTGGTGACAGCGATTTTGCTTGGACAAGATTAACTTTGTGGCGAGCGCAGTTAGCTGCCCTTTTAGACCAGCCACCTTACGATCCCGTTTTAGAGGTTGTGGTTACCGGTGCTGTCGACTCTCCCAGCACGGATTTGCTGGCGGCTTGGCTTGAAACCAAACTCAAAGTAAATGTCAAATTGGTTAGAACCCAACGCGGCAAGGCAGTGGCAGGAATTAAGGGCGTAAAGCTAGTCAGGAAATCAGGGGATGTAGAAATCGTTCGAAACATCCCAGATGTGGCAACCTTGATCCAGCCAAGCCAACCGATTCGGGACATTTCTTTACCCAGAAGATCGGTAAGAGATTGCCTAATTGAGGACCTTCGAAGACTAGATAGCGATGATGTTTTTGGCAAGTTGATTACAAAAGGTTTTGGCACCAAACGCAGCTCCCCCGCTGTTTCGAAGAGCAAAAAGGTCTAACTAGTGCAAACCGTTGAAATTATTCGAGCCCATGATGGTTTTGATGTTGCCAATCAGGCCGCAGATCTGATCTTGGCTAGATTACTAAGTGCCAAGGGAATGTTCCACCTAGCTCTTACTGGTGGCACTGTTGGAATATTGACTTTGAAAGCGCTAGCCACAAGAGAAGAAGTCGCTGATATCGATTTGAGAAAAATACACTTTTGGTTTGGTGATGAAAGATTTGTAGCGGCCGATAGCTCGGAACGCAATGCAGTGCAGGCAAAGAACGCGCTCCTGGATGGGTTGAAATTACCTATCGAGAATCTGCACGAGATGCCAGCATCCGATGAATTTACTGATTTGGATCAGGCAGTTCTTAGTTTTAACCGAGAAATAGAGATTCAGTTTGCCGGAGGAACACCGGTTATGGATCTGACGATCTTAGGAATGGGTCCAGACGGTCACATCGCATCGCTTTTTCCAGGTCACGACTACCCGTCCACCCTTATTGTTGGTGAAGACAACTCCCCCAAACCGCCGGCACAGCGTATCTCGATGTCTTATGGTCTAATCAATTCATCAAAAGAGATTCTTTTTGTCGTCAGTGGAATTGATAAGGCTGAAGCAATAGAGAAAGTGCACAAGGATCCGACCTGCGATTTACCCGCTGCACAAATAGCTGCAGTTGGAAAGACCACGTGGATTATAGATCAGGCGGCTGGAGCAACTTTCTGGAGTTGCTAAGCTGAGCGCTTGTTCGCCTTGGTGTTCTTCTTGATTTCGGCTTTAGCCTCGGCTAGCAGACGCTCTCTTCTTTCGCGAACGGCCGCTACTGCTTCATCTAGTAATGCTTTAGCCTCGGCTTCGGTTCTGCGCTCTTTCACGTACGCCAGGTGAGTTTTATATGGCTCATGTTTAGCAATCTGCGGTGGATTATCTTTATCCAAGCCAGCAGGTAGGCCACAGTGCGGGCAATCCAACTCAACAGGCAATTCTTCAACCTCGGCAGATGCGGCGAAAAGCGGTGAGAAGGTGTGTTTATTGAAGCAGTAGTAGGTTCTTTGGATTCGTTCTGCCTGGAATCCAGTGTCCTTTTCCCCAGATGGACCAGCACCAACGCGAGATCCGCGAATAGCCGCATTACTTGAATTCATAGATTATGCCCAGCCGTAAGTGGATGCCAGTCCAAGGATGACCACGGTCACTACCCAGACTAAACCGAGGATGATGGTTATGCGGTTTAGGTTTCGTTCCGCTACACCAGATGAACCCATAGTGCTGGTGATACCGCCACCGAACATGTCACTTAGACCACCGCCGCGTCCCTTGTGAAGCAGAATAAGCAGGGTCAGCAACAGGCTGGTTACGCCAAGCAGAATGCGCAAGGCAATTAGAATTCCAGTCATTTTGGGTACTTTCTATGATTTCGGGTAAATAATAACCCAAAGGTAATTATAAGGTTAGGTGCTTCAGGAACCGAGATATCCCAGCAAATTCCTCAACCTGTAGGCTGGCACCTCCCACCAAAACCCCATCAACTTCGGGGTTTTTTAGGAATCCAGCGACATTTGAGGACTTAACGGATCCTCCATACAAGATCCGAACCCGCTCGGCAATTTCACTAGAAAGAACCTCGGCAATACATTCGCGCAAGGCCTTCGCGACCTCTGCTGCCTGTTCGGGCGTCGCTACTTGTCCCGTACCAATGGCCCAAACTGGCTCGTAGGCAACTACAAATTCTCCCACCTGACTGTGGCCCGTGATGGCTTTTTTGAGTTGAGCTACTGGGATTGCGCTTTGACCGAATTGCTCTAGTTCTTCTAGAGTTTCTCCGACACAGATGACTGGCACCAAATCATGCTTGAAAGCCGCAGCTACCTTAGCGTGAACAAGTTCGTCATCCTCTTTGTGATACATCCTGCGTTCACTATGACCGATAATCACATACTTGACATCTAGCTTTCTTAAGAATGCGCCTGAAATGTCGCCGGTAAAGGCTCCTGAATCGTGTTGCGACAAATCTTGTGCTCCCAGCCGAATTTGAAACTTTTCTGCGTCGATAAGTGTTTGAACGGTCCTCAGGTCAGTGAATGGCGGGAATACTGCCACTTCAGTTTTACTGTAGTCATGGTTGGCGTCATTTAGCGTCCAGGCCAGTTTCTGAACCAGAGCAATTGCCTGCTGGTGATCCAAGTTCATTTTCCAGTTACCAGCAATTAGCGGAATACGTTCGGTGCTCATTTAAGGACCTCCAGCCCAGGTAAACTCTTTCCCTCAAGAAATTCTAGGCTAGCCCCGCCACCGGTAGAGATGTGGCCGAACTGCTCGTCTCGGAAACCAAGCTGGCGAACTGCCGCAGCAGAATCTCCCCCGCCCACTACCGACAAACCAGCAACCTGAGTCAGAGCTTCGGCAACTGTTTTGGTGCCATTCGCGAAATTATCAAATTCAAACACACCCATCGGGCCATTCCAAAACACTGTCTTTGCCTTGGCAATCAGATTTCCGAACTCACTAGCGGTTTCTGGACCGATGTCCAAACCGATGGCCGTCGAACCAAATTTGCCAGATTCAATCGCTTCAGCCGGCAGTATTTCAAATCTTGCTTCTGCTGAAAATTTGTCGGCAACAGCGATATCAGTTGGTAAATAAATCTCTACCCCTAATTCCTCCGCCTTAGTCAAATAACCTCGCACTTTATCGATTTGATCCTGCTCCAAAAGACTGGCGCCAACCTTGAAACCTTTAGCCGCTAGAAAAGTGAAAAGCATGCCTCCGCCAATCAGCAAGGCGTCTACTCTAGGGAGGAGATGGTCAATCACGCCGAGCTTGTCGGATACTTTTGATCCACCAAGTACGACGAGATATGGTCTTTGCGGGTCTTGGGTTAGTCGCTCCAGAATCTTTAGTTCAGCTTCAATCAGTAATCCAGCCACACTTGGCAGGGTTTTTGCCAATTCATACACACTGGCCTGCTTGCGATGCACTACACCAAAACCATCGCTAACAAAGAACTCACCAAATTTTGCTAATTCAGCAGCGAATGCAGCTCTAACTTCAGGGTCCTTACTGGCCTCACCCTCGTTGAAGCGGAGATTCTCTAAAACTAAAACCTCGCCGTTGCCTAGTTCATCGACAATTGTCTGCACTTCTGGTCCGACCGTCTTGCTGCTAAAACCAGCTGGCGCGCCTAGCAATTCGGCTAGTCGAGAGGCTACCGGAGCCAGTGAGTAACGCTCATCCGGAGATCCTTCAGGCCTACCCAGATGGCTGATAATGATGACCTTGGCACCTTGTTCGGTAAGAAACTTGATGGTCGGAATTGAAGCTCTCACCCTGCCATCGTCAGTGATTGTTTTGCCTTCAAGTGGAACGTTTAGGTCACAGCGCAGAATCACGCGTTTACCAGCTAAGTTTGGCAGGTCGCTGAGGGTTCGCATTTACTAAAGCTTGTTCGCAACCAGTTCGGTTAAATCAACCAGTCTGTTTGAGTAGCCCCACTCGTTGTCATACCAGGATGAGAGCTTAACTGTTGTTCCACCGATTACTCGCACCAGGCCAGCGTCAAAAATTGACGAATGCGGGTCAGTGACAATGTCGCTAGAAACGATTTCGTCTTCGGTGTACTTAAGAATTCCCTTCAGTTCTCCTTCGGCAGCCTTTTTATATGCAGCCTTAATCTCTTCCACAGTAACTTCTTTGGCTGAGACCAAAGTTAGATCGGTGATTGAACCAGTAGGAACTGGAACACGAAGAGCGAACCCGTCTAGTTTTCCTTTGAGCTCTGGCAGCACAAGACCGATTGCTTTAGCTGCTCCAGTTGTTGATGGAACGATGTTGATGGCGGCTGCACGAGCTCTGCGCAGATCGCTGTGTGGTCCATCCTGCAGGTTCTGGTCTGCGGTATAGGCATGAACGGTTGTCATCAGGCCGTTGACAATTCCGAAATTATCATTGAACACTTTAGCCAACGGTGCTAGGCAGTTCGTCGTACAGGAAGCATTTGAAATGATGTGATGCGTGGCTGGGTCGTAACCGGATTCGTTTACCCCGATGACGAAGGTAGCGTCCTCACCGGTTGCTGGAGCAGAAATGATAACTTTCTTTGCTCCCGCCGCGATGTGTTTTTTAGCGTCTTCAGCATTAGTGAATCGACCAGTTGACTCTATGACGATGTCCACGCCCAAATCACCCCAACCAAGAGCGGCTGGATCACGTTCGGCAAGAACTTTTATAGTTACGCCGTCAACAATTATGTTCTGGCCGTCCACCCTAATTTCTTTATCAAGTCGACCGGTTACTGAGTCGTATTTCAGCAGGTGAGCCAACCCTTTCGGGTCGCTGAGATCATTAACTGCGACAATTTCAAGGTCTGTGCCTTTAGCTATTTCGGCTCTTAAGAAGTTGCGGCCGATTCTGCCGAAACCGTTGATTCCAACGCGAGTGGTCATGCTTTACTCCAATTACTTTCAGGCGCTGCTAGCGCGATTTTGACTGAGTTTTAGGGATTTTTAGCCACGCTTCGCTGGGTGGACAACAACTTCTAGGGTAGCAGAAGGCCTGCTGTGTTCTGGCTAGCGTTGGCAAAGCGAGCCTGAACATCAGCCCAGTTCACGATGTTCCAGAAGGCTTTTACATACTCCGGTTTTACGTTCTGATAATCCAGATAGAACGCGTGCTCCCACATGTCCAACATCAATAAAGGAATGGATCCGACAGCCAGGTTTCCCTGGTGATCGTAAAGTTGCTCAATAATCAGCTTTTGACCGAGAATGTCCCAGACAAGGATTGCCCAACCGGAACCTTGGATGCCAAGAGCGCTGGCCGTGAAATGCGCACGAAAAGCATCAAAAGAGCCAAAGTATTCGTCTATAGCAGCAGCTAGTTCGCCAGTGGGTTTGTCTCCGCCATCGGGAGACATGTTTTTCCAGAACACTGTGTGGTTGACGTGTCCTGCTAGGTTGAAAGCTAAATCCTTTTGAAATTTGTTTACCATAGACAAATCGTTCTTGTCTCTGGCTTCGGCTAGGGCATCAAGAGCAGAGTTAGCACCATTGACGTAGGCCAAGTGGTGCTTATCATGGTGAAGTTCCATGATGCGACCAGAGATGTTCGGTTCCAAAGCCCCGTAGTCGTAGCCAAGATCTGGCAATGTGTACTTATTCATAATCGCTCCTATTTGCTTATTGGTCTAAGTTTAGTTCGGTTCCTGGAATACCCCGCTCTGCAGCAACCTTGTCGGCAAGGGCTAAAAGCCTTCTAATCCTTCCGGCAATCGCATCTTTGGTCAGCGGAGGGCTAGCCAGTCGGCCAAGATCATCCAAGCTGGCGTCCCGGTGATTAAGTCGCAACTCACCAGCCTGCCGCAAGTGCTCTGGCACATCATCGCCTAGGATTTCCATCGCACGACGAACCCGCTGGCCAGCAGCCACTGCCGCCTGAGCGGAGCGCATCAGGTTGGCGTTATCAAAGTTGGCAAGTCTATTTTGCTGTCCTCTAACTTCGCGACGTACCTGCAATTCAATGTATTTCAGAACAATTGAGTGTGCTCCGACATGTTTCAGGATATCGACAATAGCTTCGCGCTCTCTTACAACCACTCGGTAAACCCCGCGAGCTTCGCGAACTTTCGCCGGAACTTCCAAACGTCTTGCAATACCTACCAGCGCCATAGCCGCTTCGTTGCCGGGAGCGGTAATTTCGAGCGTTGCTGAGCGTCCTGGATCGGTGAGCGAACCGTGAGCCAAGATAGCCCCGCGCCAAACCGCTTCTGCATCCGCCTTGCTACCTGAAACTAACATTGCGGGAAGCCCTCGAATCGGGCGGTTCCGAGAGTCAATCAGCCCTGTCTGTCTAGCCAGTATCTCAGCATTTTGGGTCACTCGTATTTGGTATTTGCTTGACTTTCGAATGCCAGAGGCAGCAATTATGGCTAATTCCGAGTCGACACCGAACACATCGGCTAAGTCCTTGCGTACACGTCTGGCTAGCTGGGCGGTATCTACCTCAATTTCAACAACGATTTTCGATCCAACGAGGTGTAGTCCACCGCAAAAACGAAGTATCGTCGCTACTTCAGCTGCCCGAACAGTGCTTTTACTGACTTCAACTCGAGCCAGCTCGTCTTTTAATTCTGCGGTTAGTGCCATGATTATTCTTTTCCTAAATCGCGATGCTTAACTCTGACTGCTACTCCGGCGGTCTCTTGTAGACGGCGTGCAATTTCGTTTGCCACTGCAACCGATCTGTGTTTTCCACCCGTGCAACCAATTGCAATAGCTGCATGCCTTCTACTTTCCTTGAGATACCCATTTATAACGGGCCGAAGAGCTGCTACGTAATTGGAGATGAACTCTTCAGCGCCTTCTTGAGCCAGAACATAATCCGAAACCTGTTTGTCCTCGCCGGTATAAGGCCGTAACTCCTCGTTCCAAAAAGGATTAGGTAAAAACCGCATGTCGGCAATTAGATCCGCATCGCTAGGCGCACCGTATTTGAACCCGAAGCTTTGCACCAGCAAGTTCAGAGTTGTTGAGCCATTGCTTGCAAAAGACTCCGAGATTTTTTGTGCCAACTGGTGCACGTTCAAATCACTGCTATCAATTACATAGTCAGCCTTCTCCCGAAGTTGAAGCAGTCGCTGACGCTCAGCCTGAATTCCATCCGTGATGGTTCCATTGCCCTGAAGTGGATGTGGACGCCTTACCTGCTCAAAACGCTTGACCAGTGTTTGATCATTCGCCTCGAGAAAAAGAACTTGAGCATCGATGTTGCTGGCCCGCAACTGATCAATAGTTTCGGCAAGGTCGGTGAAGAACTCTCCACCCCTGGCATCAACAATTACCGCGAGACGAGGAAGATTCTTATCAGCGTGGCTAAACAGCTCTGCCATTTGCTTTATTAGTTGAGGGGGAAGATTATCGACAACATACCAGTCCATGTCCTCTAAGGCGTTACCCACCGTGGACCGACCAGCGCCGGACATTCCGGTTACTACAAGTAGTTCATAGCCTTTATCTTGGTTCAATGGGCCTCAATCTCTGTCTAAAGATAACTTTAGCCCTTCGCGACACGCCCGAAATGCACTTTAGTCGGATTGGGACAGTTTTGCCTTGATTATCTCGGCTAATTTAGGTCCGATACCAGCAACTTCACTGATTTCCTCGATCGAGGCCAATCGAAGGCGTTTGGCCGAGCCAAATCGCCGAAGCAGAGCGTTTACGCGTTTATCCCCCAATCCCTCAATCTCACCAAGTTCGGTAGCTATGGCAGATTTTCGCTGCTTTCGTTGGGCTGTAATGGCAAAACGATGCGCCTCATCTCGAACCCGTTGCAGGAGAAACAGGGCCTCACTGGCACGAGGCAAAATCACGGGGAACTGAGAATTGGGTAGCCAAATCTCTTCAAGGCGCTTTGCTAGGCCGATCAGGGCAATGTCACCAATTCCAGCGGCTTCTAGGGCCCGCTTGGCGGCGTTCACCTGGGGTAAACCACCATCAACAACCAACAACCCAGGTCGGTAACTGAATCGATTCTCCCCCTCAATCTGCTGTTCATTGAGATATTTCAATCTTCTACTGAGAACTTGGA
Source organism: uncultured Rhodoluna sp. (assembly GCA_964394575.1). GTDB lineage: Bacteria > Actinomycetota > Actinomycetes > Actinomycetales > Microbacteriaceae > Rhodoluna. The sequence goes on from CAYMYB010000003.1 coordinate 125,495, forward strand.
ACATCGAATCGGTATCATCAGTGGACTGTTCGATATTGAATTTCCGGTATTGACTCTTTTTGGGTAGCCCGTCCTCAAAAACCACCATAGAGGCAACAATCCCAGTCCCGGAAAGGTGCGAAATGTCAAAACACTCAATCCGAAGAGGAGCGGTTTCCAGATTCAGTTGCGACTGTAGTTGGGCAAGTGCGTCACTTCGTGCAGTGAAATCGGCAGTGCGCTTGAGTTTATAAAGCCCTAAAGCATGCTTTGCGTTAGCGTGCGCGGTCTCAGCTAAAGCTCTCTTGTCACCACGTTGCGGAACTCGAAGGCTGACATTTGATCCCCTTTTTTCGGAAAGCCACTTAGCCAACTCTGCTGAATCAAGCGGAAGTTCGGGCACCAGCACCTCTTTAGGAATTTCTTGGTTACCCGAAAGACTTTCATAAACCGTTTGGAGTAGATATTCAATTAGTTCCCCAGTATTGCGTTCAATTTCTTTATCTACGACCCAACCTCTTGCACCGCGTATTCTTCCGCCACGAACCTTAAACAAGCTGACCGCTGCTGTTAGCTCATCGTCCGCGATACCAAATAGGTCTGCATCAGTTTGATCCGTGAAGACAACCGTACTTTTTTCCAACACCGCTGAGAGTGCGGTAACATCATCTCGCAATTTTCCAGCTAGTTCATACTTTTGCTCTGCTGAAGCTTGTTGCATCTGCAGTTGTAGTTGTCTAATGTAGCCCTCGTTGCCGGAGGAGATGAAATCCCCAAATTGCTTAGCCGTCTTTTTATGCTCTTCAGCGCTTATTCTGCCAACGCACGGTGCTGAGCACTTGCCGATGTCGGCCAAAAGACAGGGCCGATTTGATCTAACAGCACGCTGATATATCCCGCTGGAACACGATCTCATCGGGAAAACTTTGAGCATAGTGTCCATAGTCTCGCGGATAGCCCAGGACTGGGTGTAAGGCCCAAAGTATTTGGTCCCCTTGCGATCTCGATTGCGTGTGATAAGTACCCGGGGAATCTCTTCGGACATGGTTATGGCCAGGTAAGGGTAACTTTTATCATCCTTAAATCGAACATTAAAGGGCGGGTCAAATTCCTTTATCCAGGTAAATTCAAGCTGCAGTGCTTCAAATTCGGTTTTAACTATGGTCCAGTTCACATCACTGGCCGACTGGACCATTCGGCGAGTTTTTTCCTGTAGCGATTCGGGTGCAGCGAAATAGGAGGATAACCTGGCTCGAAGATTCTTTGCTTTGCCGACATAAAGGACTCGACCCGTTTTATCCAGGAAACGATACACTCCGGGCTCTTTTGGAATATCCCCAGTCGCTGGCCTGAAACTGACTGAACTATTCATAACTAGCTGAGAATTTCTTTGAGGAACTTACCGGTGTGTGACTTAGGGTTCTTAGCAACTTGCTCGGGAGTTCCCGTCGCAACTATCTCTCCGCCACGAGAGCCGCCTTCTGGGCCAATGTCAATAATCCAGTCAGATGATTTGATGACATCAAGATTGTGCTCGATAACTATTACGGTATTACCCTTATCGGCTAGTCCGTTTAGCACGTTGAGTAACTTGCTGACATCTTCGAAATGAAGCCCGGTGGTTGGTTCATCAAGCACGTAAACGGTTCGCCCGTTGGAACGCTTTTGCAGCTCGGCCGCAAGTTTTACTCGCTGAGCTTCACCACCAGAGAGGGTTGTGGCCGACTGACCGAGCCTGACATAACCTAAACCAACTTCAACAAGAGTATTTAAATACCTAGCAATCGCGCTGATAGGTGCAAAAAATTCAGCGGCTTCGGTGATTGGCATTTCAAGCACTTCAGCAATTGATTTGCCCTTGTATTTCACCTGTAGGGTTTCACGGTTGTATCTAGCGCCGTGACAAACTTCGCACAGGACATAAACATCGGGAAGGAAGTTCATTTCGATCTTGAGAGTTCCATCGCCGCTGCAGGCTTCGCAGCGCCCGCCTTTAACGTTGAAAGAGAATCTACCCTGCTGGTAGCCTCGAGCCTTTGATTCACTTGTCTCGGCGAACAATTTACGAATGTGATCAAAAACGCCTGTGTATGTTGCAGGGTTAGATCTTGGCGTCCTACCTATTGGGTTCTGATCAACGTGGACTACTTTGTCTAGCTGATCTAGACCCTCGACCCTGGTGTGCTTTCCCGCTACACCCTTAGCCCCGTTTAGCTTGTTGGCTAACACCTCATACAGCACATCGTTTACTAGAGACGATTTTCCAGAGCCGCTAACGCCGGTGACCGCGATGAATGTGCCGAGAGGAAAATCAACGTCAATGTTCTTCAGGTTATTTTCCCTGGCACCAACTACCTTAATTTTTCTGGATTGGTCAATCTTTCTTCGTTTACTCGGAGTCTTAATTGACTGTCTGCCGCTGAGATAAGAACCGGTGATGGAATCCTTGTTTGTAAGTATCGACTTATATGAGCCGCTGTGCACCACTTCTCCACCGTGTACGCCAGCACCTGGTCCAATATCTACCAACCAATCGGCTGCCTTTATGGTGTCTTCATCGTGTTCTACAACGATGAGTGTGTTCCCCAGATCCCTAAGCTTTATTAAGGTTTCAATGAGCCTGCGGTTATCACGCTGATGTAAGCCAATGCTCGGTTCGTCCAGCACATACAGCACACCGGTTAGGCCTGCCCCAATCTGAGTTGCTAGCCTGATGCGCTGAGCTTCCCCACCCGAAAGAGTCGCCGCGGCGCGCTCAAGGGAAAGGTAATCCAAGCCAACTGCGATAAGAAACTCGAGCCTCGCGCGAATCTCTCTTAGCACTTGGGCTGCAATTTTTTCGTCACGCTTATCTAGCTTGAGTTTTTTGAAGAATTCGCTCGCCTCGCCGAGACTTATGTTGCAAACCTCAGCGATCGAATGCCCAGTCACTTTAACCGCTAGAACCTCAGGCCGTAAGCGAGCTCCATTACATTCCGGGCAGGGCGTTTCCCGCAGATACTCAGCCCAACGACCTCTAGCCCAGTCATTATCCGCCTCGAGATACTTGCGTTCAATGTAATTTAGTGCACCTTCAAATCCAGTAGTGTAGCGAAGCTCACGACCATAACGGTTTTTCCACTTCATCTGGACATCAAAGTTATTGCCATAAAGAACTGCTTCTTGAACTTCTTCTGGAAGATCCTCCCAAGCAGTATCCAAGGAGAAGTTCATGTCCTTGGCCAAACCGGTAACCAAACGAGTGTAATAGGTAAACAAACCTTTGCCCTGAGTAGACCACGGTCTGATTACACCGCCTCGAATAGATTCACCTGGGTCACCAATGACCAATTCTTTGTCAACGGCCATCTTGGTGCCAAGACCAGAGCAAGCAGGGCATGCCCCAAAGGGAGCATTGAAAGAAAACGTTCTAGGTTCGATTTCGGTCAGAGCCAGAGGATGCTCATTTGGGCAAGACATTTTCTCCGAGTAGTTCCGATACTTCCCTTCGCCAGAGACATCAACGAGGTCTATGGTTAGTCTCCCGTTGGTAAGCTTCAGTGCCGTTTCGACGGAGTCGGTAAGTCGTTGAAGGATCTCGGGTTTTGCCACCAATCGGTCAACTACAACGGAAATGTCATGTTTATACGTTTTTCTCAGCGGTTTCGCTTCGGCAAGCGCAATAACTTCACCATCAACCACTGCCCTGGCGAAACCTTGGGAAATTAGCTCCCGGAAAAGATCTGCAAACTCTCCCTTTTTCTGATCTACCACCTGAGCAAGGACCTGGAACTTCGTCCCGGCAGGTAACTGCATGACTTGATCAACAATCTGCTGCGTGGTCTGCTTTGTGATTCGCTCGCCACAGCTCGAACAGTGCGGTATGCCGATTCTCGCCCACAACAGGCGAAGGTAGTCGTGGATTTCAGTTATCGTCCCGACCGTAGACCTTGGGTTTCGGTTGGTACTCTTTTGGTCAATAGACACTGCTGGAGATAGCCCCTCGATGAAATCCACATCGGGACGGTCAACCTGACCAAGGAACTGTCTGGCATAAGCCGAGAGTGACTCAACGTAGCGTCGTTGGCCCTCGGCGAAAATAGTGTCAAAAGCAAGCGATGACTTGCCTGATCCACTAAGCCCGGTGAAAACCACCATGGCGTTTCGTGGTATTTCTAAGGTGAGGTTCTTTAGATTGTGTACCCGAGCACCTTTCACGACAAGCTTGTCCTTAGGCGGAATTTGGATAACGGGCATGAGATTTAGTTTAACTCGCTAAATCTTGTCTATCTGACGAATCGTGTATTTCAGCTCAGAGATTTCGTCACGTAAGCGGGCGGCTAGTTCGAAATTCAACTGTTCCGCCGCGGCCTTCATCTGAGCGTCCAAATCAACAACGAGGGCAATTAGATCGTCGTAACTGGAGTTCTTGTCTGGTCTCTTGCGCACCGGTGTTATCGGTCTACCATCCCGATCTCGTTTAGGTTTTTGAGCCAAAAGCTTTTCAGTGTCCTCTTCCTCGGCTAGCAGACCATCTGTGATGTCAGAGATCTTTTTACGCAGTGGGGTTGGATCAATACCATTAGCCAAGTTATAAGCAACCTGTTTTTCACGTCTGCGGTTGGTCTCATCAATCGCCTTGGCCATTGAATCAGTTACCCGATCGGCATACATGTGCACCTCGCCAGAAACGTTTCGGGCTGCACGTCCAATCGTTTGAATTAGCGAGGTGCTAGATCTCAGGAAACCCTCCTTGTCCGCATCAAGGATTGCTACCAGTGAGACTTCTGGGAGGTCAAGTCCCTCACGTAGCAGGTTTATCCCAACTAGGACATCAAATATTCCCTGACGCAACTCTCTGAGTAGCTCCACACGACGAAGGGTGTCAACGTCACTGTGCAGATAGCGCACTCTGATGCCGGCTTCAGTAAGAAAATCAGTTAGCTCTTCAGCCATCTTTTTTGTCAAAGTGGTAACCAAAACCCGTTCGTCGCGCTCAGCACGCAGTTTGATTTCTTCCAACAGGTCATCAATCTGGCCCTTGACCGGCTTGACAACAACCTTCGGGTCAACAAGTCCAGTCGGACGAATAATTTGCTCGACTACCCCGTCACTTACCGATAGTTCATACTTTCCTGGAGTGGCCGAAAGATAGACGGTCTGTCCTACTCGATCCAAAAACTCCTGCCAACGCAGAGGTCGGTTATCCATCGCTGAGGGCAGTCGGAAACCATACTCCACCAAAGTTCGCTTTCTTGATGCGTCACCCTCATACATAGCGCCGATCTGCGGAACAGTGACGTGCGACTCATCAATGACAGTAAGAAAATCATCTGGGAAATAATCCAAAAGGCAAGAAGGTGAAGAGCCAGGCGCACGACCGTCGATGTGTCTCGAGTAGTTCTCAATCCCAGAGCAAAAACCCAACTCCCTAATCATTTCCAAGTCGAAGGTGGTCCGCATCTTGATTCGCTGCGCCTCAAGCAGCTTGCCCTGTGCCTCGAACTCCTTTACTCGAGCCACCATTTCCTCTTCGATGGCCTCAAGTGCTAAACCCATACGTTCTGTCGAAGTGACGTAGTAGCTTGCTGGGAAAACGCTAATGGTGTCTATAGTTTTGACAACTTCACCGGTCAGTGGGTGTAGCTGGTAGATGTTTTCAATTTCGTCGCCAAACAGCTCAAGACGAATAGCCAATTCGTCATAGACGGGGATAATCTCAATCGTGTCTCCTTTCACTCGAAAGTTTCCACGACTGAAATCGTAGTCATTGCGTTGATACTGCATGGTGACGAACTCTCGAATAAGTTCATCCCGGTCAATCTGCTGGCCTTTGTGCAGTGGGATCGACATTTCTAGATACTCGCTTGGTGCGCCTAGGCCGTAAATGCAAGAGACGGTGCTCACCACGACCACGTCGCGTCGGCTGAGCAAGCTCATCGTTGCCGAGTATCTAAGTCGCTCGACCTCCGCGTTGATGCTCGAGTCCTTCTCGATGAAGGTATCTGTCTGTGGTACGTAAGCTTCAGGTTGGTAATAGTCGTAGTAGCTGACGAAATACTCAACTGCGTTATTTGGCAGCATTTCTCGAAATTCGTTTACCAATTGTGCGGCCAGGGTTTTGTTGTGAGCCAAGACAAGCGTTGGGCGCTGTAGTTTCTCAATCAACCAGGCGGTGGTTGCTGATTTACCGGTTCCAGTGGCTCCAAGCAGCACCACGTCCTTTTCGCCGGCAGTTATCCGAGCAGCTAATTCTGCAATTGCGGTCGGCTGGTCGCCTGAAGGCTTATATTCGCTGATAACTTCGAAGGGCCTGAAGAGCCTAGTGGGTTCTTTCAATTTTTATCCAGAGCCTGTTGTTGAAATTGCTTCCAGAGCGAGTTGGCATCGGCGATAAGAAGTTCAATCGGTTGATTTGAATTCAACACGTAATCGGCCCTTGAAACTCGTTCCACCGGTTGAGCTTGGTTCTTGATTCGGGCGGCCGCCTCTTCACGGCTCATCTTTCTTGATTCAATCAGCCGCTGGATACGTATTTCTTCTGGGGCCTCTACCGTAACAACAACGTCAAAAGGTAAAGCTACTTTGGCCTCAACCAAGAGTGGAACAGTATAGATAGCGATTGCCTGTTTTGGCATCGAGCTGAGAATTTCTTTTGCTTTAGCCTGCACCAAGGGATGAACGATGTTCTCTAGATCATTTTTAGCGGTTGAATCGCTAAACACCAATTTCGCCAAAGCACCGCGATCTAGGTTTCCGGATGTATCAAAGAACTGTGCACCAAAGCGTTCGCGGATCTTTAATGCCCCAATCGTATTAGGTGCTACAACCTCTCTGGCCAGTTGGTCTGCGTCGATTTCGATGCCACCGAGTGTTTGCCAGTGCTTAGCCACCGTTGATTTACCTGCCGCAATGCCGCCGGTCAGACCGATTAGAAACATGCCTCAAGCCTAACTTGACTAGCAAAAACGGGGTCTGGTGAAAACCAAAACCCCGCTCAAGCTATATCTAACTATTCAGCCTCGTCTAGCTTTTCCTTTAGAGCGGTCAAGGACTCGTCCTGAGATAAGGTTCCAGCTGATTCTTCCATGCCTTCGGATGATGAGCTTGAAGCATTTGATTCTTCAGGCTTTGCATCCGGCAGCGTGGCCTCAAGTTCACGAGCGGCAGCGACCTGCTTCTTGTGCTCTTCCCAGCGTGCATGGGCTTCGGCATATTCCTTCTCCCACTTAGCCTTGGCCTCTTCAAAACCTGGCTTCCATTCGCTGGTAGCTGGATCAAAGCCTTCTGGATACTTGTAATTACCCTGCTCGTCGAAGTCCTGAGCCAAGCCGTATAGCGCTGGGTTGAAATCGGTTCCATTAGGGTCGACTTCTTCAGTTGCTTGCTTCAAAGAAAGGCTGATTCTTCTGCGGTCAAGATCAATGTCGATGACCTTTACGAAGACATCTTGGTTCACAGTGACAACTTGGCTAGCCAAATCGATGTGCTTTGAGGAAAGTTCAGAAATGTGAACCAATCCCTCAATTCCGTCGGCAACTCTAACAAAAGCTCCAAACGGAACGATCTTGGTTACCTTACCCGGGGCGTACTGACCGATAGCGTGCGTTCTAGCAAATACCTGCCATGGGTCTTCCTGCGTTGACTTCAATGACAGGGAAACACGCTCGCGCTCAGAATCTACCTCGAGAACCTCAACAGTAACTTCCTGGCCAATCTCAACAACTTCGCTGGCGTGCTCAATGTGCTTCCAGGAAAGTTCTGAAACGTGAACAAGACCGTCAACACCACCGAGGTCAATAAACGCTCCGAAATTAACGATGGAAGAGACTACACCGGTACGAATCTGACCCTTGGCTAGATCTGCAAGGAAAGTGGTTCGGTTAGCAGTCTGCGACTCTTCAAGCAATGCTCGACGCGAAAGCACGACATTGTTGCGGTTTTTATCAAGCTCAAGAATTTTCGCTTCGACTTTTTGGTGCAGGTAAGGAGTAAGGTCTCTTACTCTGCGAAGTTCAATCAGGGAAGCTGGGAGGAAGCCGCGTAGACCGATGTCAACAATCAAGCCACCTTTTACCACTTCAATTACAAGACCAGTAACGACGCCGTCGCTCTCCTTGATCTTTTCAACATCACCCCAGGCGCGCTCATACTGTGCACGTTTCTTGGAAAGAATTAGACGACCCTCTTTGTCCTCTTTCATTAGGACTAGGGCTTCAATTGAATCTCCGACGGTTACGATATCTGATGGATCTGCATCGTGGCGGATTGATAGTTCACGCGAAGGAATTACACCTTCAGTTTTGTAACCGACATCTAGAAGTACTTCATCTCGGTCAATCTTTACAACGATTCCGGAAATCAGGTCTCCGTCGTTGAATGATTTTAGGGTTTTCTCGATTTCTGCTAGTAGTTCTTCAGCTGAACCGATGTCGTTTACTGCAACCGACTTGGTTGCCTTGGTTGTTTCTGTCATAGAGAGAAAATCTCGTTCTGGTTTTACTCGGGCCAGACAAACTAGACCTGTTCAGGCCTAAATCACCCAGCGATGGATAAGGGACTTGGTTCAAAACGAACCTTTAGAAGTCTAGCCCTGATTCTCCCGCGAAACAACAGCGATTAGTCTCTGCAGAACCTGCTCTTCCTCAGGGCCAGAAACCGCTATTTCTACTGTCTGGCCTTGTTTTACGGCTAGCGAGAGCACTTCAAGGATGCTGGACCCATTTGCCTTGCGACCAGCCTGATTGGTCAGCTCTACATCGTGTCCACTAAGGCTAACCGCCCTAACGAAATCGGCTGCCGGCCGGGCATGTAGCCCTTCTGCTGCCATGACCATGGCCTTCCCGCGAGAAGTCAATGGGCCGCCTCGTCCCAGCTTTTTCCGATGCCAATATTGACGTCCAAGGGAACATCTAATTTTGCGGCTTCTGTCATGCCTTTGGCTACGAGCTGTTTGACTTTATCCAGCTCGCCCTTAGCAACTTCAATCACCAACTCATCATGAACCTGTAACAAAATTCTGCTTTGCACATTAGCCTCGGTAAGCAGCTGGTCAACCTTGATCATGGCCAATTTCATAATGTCGGCAGCCGTTCCTTGGATTGGCGCATTGAGTGCAGCCCGCCTCGCATTTTCCCTGATTGTGAAAATCTTGCTATTTAGATCATCAAACGGACGTCGCCTGCCATAAATGGTTGTAGTGAAGTGATCCAGTTTGGCATCGTCGACCACTTTGCTTAGGTATTTTCTAACCCCGCCGAATCTCTCAAAGTAATCATTCATAAGTTGCTTTGCATCGGCGTTTGAAATGCGTAGCTGTTTTGCTAAACCGTATTCACTTAGACCGTAGACAAGACCATAGGACATTGCCTTAACCTTCGCTCGCATAGCAGATGTAACATCCTCGGCCTTGACTCCATATATTCGTGAACCAACGAAACGATGCAGATCCTCCCCAGATTTGAAGGCTTCGATAAGTCCAGAATCTTGGCTTAGGTGCGCCAGGATTCGCATCTCGATTTGAGAATAATCAGCGGTGAGCAGCACATCGTATCCTGCACCGACAACAAAAGCATCTCTGATTAATCTGCCTCGGTCTGATCTGACCGGAATGTTCTGCAAGTTAGGGTTCTCAGAGGATAGTCGACCGGTTGAGGTGCCAGTTTGAACATAAGTCGTGTGGATTCTTCCATCCGGTTCAATAGTTTTGGAGATTGTCTCAACAATTTGTCGAATCTTAGTTACTTCACGATGGGCTAATAATTTTTCTAGGAACGGATGCCCAGTTTGCTCAAAAAGTGTAGTGAGTGCTTCAGCGTTGGTAGAAAATCCAGTTTTAACTTTGGATGTCCCCTGCATTCCTAAATCGTCGAATAACACTGTCTGCAGTTGCTTGGGTGATGCCAGATTGATTTCTTTCCCAATAATTTCAAAGCAGGTTTTCTCTAGCGCGGCTATCTCTTTGTCTAGATCTTTAACCAGTTTTGCTAAGACCTTGCTATCTAGGGCTATACCGCTGGCTTCCATCTTGGCCAGGCTTCGCGCCGATGGAAGTTCGATGTCCCGATAGACCGAAAGCTGTTTGCTTTGTATCAGTAACGTTTCAAGTTTTTTCCTTAGCGGAATCAGAAGGCATGCCAACTCTGTAACATCGCTTCCCCCGTCCACCGCTTCGGCGTTGGAAACCGTTATCCCAAGATATTCCGCGATTAGTTCCTCTAGAGAATAATCTTTCCTGAGCGGATTCTCTATGTAAGCCATCAGTATCGGGTCATCATGAATTTCCGTTATCGACTTCGCCGATGAAATGAATAGTCGCTCTAGCTTCTTGCTATCGAAAACTATTTTTGGCGTGGAACCTGCTAAGAATTGATCAAGATCCGCTGCAAAATCTGAGTAATCAAAGTAACTCCTTGCGCTTTCTGTTGCTAACGAAAGTCCTGCCAAACCAGCTTCCGAATAGGAGGCGTATACCGCTACGGGTTCTTTGCTTTTGGTAATCTCCTTGAGGAGTTTTGTCGTTGCATCTTGGCGCGCCTGTAACGAAATGGAAACTGCTTGATCAGCAAGTCCTTCACTCTCGATTATCTCTGTGATGTCGACAGCAGAGCTCTTCTCAACTCCCAGCCCCTTGAAAACTCGTTCCAGGAGTGAACGGAAATGCATTTTTCCAAATGATTCGCGAACGGCTTGTTCATTGACGGGCTTAAGTGTGAAGTCATCGAAAGCGTGACCAACTTCTAAATCTCTAACTAAATGGTTCAGACGCCTGTTTCTGATTGCTAAATCTCTAAACTCTCTAAGGCTCTCGCCTACTTTTCCTGGAATTTCATCAGCGGCGTCAAGTATTGCTTGGAGGTCACCATACTGCTGTAACCACTTGGCGGCGGTTTTTGGCCCAACTCCCGGGATGCCTGGCAGGTTATCCGATGTTTCACCAACTAGAGCTGCTAAGTCAGGGTATTGCTTAGCGTGAATTCCGTACTTCTCAACTACCGCGTTATCGTCCATGCGAGCAAGATTCATTACACCCTTAACGGGGTAAAGAATTGTCACGTCATCCTGAATAAGTTGAAAAGTATCCCTATCGCCGGAAACGATAAGTACTCGGTAACCTTTAGCGGCGGCCTGATCGGCCAAGCTGGCAATTATGTCATCAGCCTCGTAATTATCCTTTGAGAGGTTGATGATGTTCATAGCCTCTAGAGCTTCACGCAATAGTTCAGTTTGACCATCGAATTCTGGTGGAGTTTCCCCGCGAGTGCCCTTGTATTCGGGGTATTCTTCGGTTCTGAAGGAACTTCGAGACAAGTCAAATGCCACAGCGAGATGTGTTGGCTTTTCATTGGCAAGAATGTTGAGCATCATTGAGATAAAGCCGTGGACGGCATTGGTGTGTTGCCCCTGCGGTGTCCGAAAAGAGTCCGGGCTAAGCGCGTAGAAAGCCCTGAAGGCTAAGGAATGACCATCAATTAGTAAAAGTGTAGGCTTACCCTTGTTGGTCATGGATAAAGCCTAAATGGTAGTGAACAAACATCTAGGTAAGGAAACGTAATGTCAGGAATGAACCCCGAGGTTGCCAAATGGGTAGCTATTCGTGGAGTCGGTGAATTAGCCGAGCGAATGGGCATTCAGATTATCGAATTATCGGCTGAATCAGGAATTGCTACTATGCCTGCCGAAGGAAATAGGCAACCTCTCGGCATAGTTCATGGTGGAGCTTATGTGGTGCTCGCAGAAACTTTGGGTTCTATGTGTGCCTATGTTGCAGCCGGAGAAGGCAGGCACGCTGTTGGTATAGAGGTGAATGCATCGCACACTAGAAGTTGCAAAGATGGTCTAATCACTGCAACAGCGCGAGCCATTAATGTGGGTAAGAATTTGACAACTCACGAAATTATGGTGACCGACGAAGCAGGTAATCGGCTTTCTACAGTGAGAATCACAAACTTCCTTCGGGATAACCGCTAGTTTTTCTCACCCAACTGCTCTATAACTGTCTCGGCGACTTGACGCATGGTTAATCGCCTATCCATTGATGCCTTTTGGATCCAACGAAAAGCTTCAGGTTCGTTCATTTTCATCTTCTCAGTGAGCAGAGCCTTTGCCCGATCAACAACTTTTCTAGATTCGAGCTTCTCCGCCATCAGTTCAACTTCAGAAACAGCCTGGCTAATCCGATTATGCAGCGACAAGGCGATGCGTAAACCGGGGATTAGATTCTCTGGGTTGAATGGTTTCACCACGTAGTTATAGACGCCAGCCGCACTGGCTCGATCCACAAGCTCTGGGGAACTAAATGCTGTGAGTAAAACTACTGGCAGGTTATGCTCGGAAAGTTGCTCGGCGGCCTGCAGGCCATCGGTGCCGGGCATCTTGATGTCCATCAGAACCAAATCTGGCTTCAGTTCCAGAGCAAGCCGAACCGCCTCTTCCCCATTGCTGGCTTGACCTACGCATTCAAAGCCATTTTCGGTGAGCGTTTGCACTATGTCTAGCCGAATTATCGCTTCGTCTTCGGCAACAACTACTCGAGGGAGCAATTCATTTGGCTGGTTCATAGAATTAACATACCTGTCCGTTTATGGTTTAGACTTCTAATTTGTAACAAGCCGAAGTGGCGAAATGGCAGACGCGGAGCACTCAAAATGCTTTGCTCGAAAGGGCGTGTGGGTTCGACTCCCACCTTCGGCACCCGAATCAAGCACCGTTGGTTATTGCGTGTAAGCAGGAACGACACCGTTTTTAGCATCGCCAACTCGGTGCACTCTCAGTGAGTTGGTTGAACCTGGGATTCCCGGCGGTGTTCCGGCCACAACGACAACTTCTTCACCAACCTCTGCAATTCCCTCCGCAAGAAGGATCTCATCAACTTGCAACATCATCGCATCAGTATGCATGACGGTAGGCACCAGATATACATTTGAACCCCAGACCATCGATAAGCGACGCATCGTGTCCTCCGAAGGTGTGAATGCGATGGTAGGAATCTCGTGACGTAATCTAGAGACTCGCTTCAGCGAATCGCCACTTTCGGTAAAGACGCAGATGTATTTTGAACCAAGTAATTCAGCAATCTCCGCCGCCGCGAGAGTTACAGCTCCTCCGCGGGTGTGTGGCTTAGTTCCAAGTGGCGGAATACGGTCTAATCCGTTGGATTCGGTCGATTCAATGATGCTTGCCATGGCTGCGACAGTTTCGACTGGAAACTCACCTACTGATGTCTCACCAGAGAGCATGAGGCAGTCGGCGCCGTCAAGAACCGCATTCGCAACATCGCTTGCTTCGGCCCGAGTTGGCCTAGAGGCGGTAATCATGGATTCAAGCATCTGGGTGGCAACAATTACTGGCTTTGCCCAACGCCTAGAGAGCTCAATGGCTCGTTTTTGAACTAGGGGAACCTGCCAGAACGGCAATTCAACACCCAAATCGCCTCTGGCAACCATGACACCATCGAATGCATCGATGATTTCTTCGAGAGCATCAACGGCCTGTGGCTTTTCAATTTTCGCAATGACTGGGAGGAATTTCCCTTCCTCACGCATGATCTCATGAACGCGATTTATGTCTGAGGCATTTCTAACGAAGGATAGAGCGACCATGTCAACACCCAGGCGAATTCCCCACCTTAGGTCATCCTCGTCTTTTTCGCTTAGTGCCGGAACATTCACTGCGACACCTGGAAGGTTGATGCCTTTGTTGTTGCTTACTGGGCCTGGCACCTCGACAACAGTTGTCACTGTAGTGTCGCTGACCGCGGTTGCCCGCAATCCAACTTTGCCATCATCAATAAGCAGAACGTCGCCAACTTGAACATCACCAGGCAGACCCTTGAACGTAGTGGAACAGATCTCTTGGTTACCTTCAATGTCATCAATTGTGATCTTGAATGTGTCGCCTTTGGCAAGGTTGACCGGGCCGTTAGCAAATTTTCCTAGGCGGATTTTTGGACCCTGAAGGTCGACAAAAACACCGACCGCCTTTTTAGCATCCGCAGCAGCCTTGCGAACAGTTTGATAGATCTCTTCGTGGACCTCATAACTGCCGTGGCTAAGGTTCATGCGTGCGACATCAACACCGGCCTCAATGATTGCTTTGATCGACTCATAGCTGGATGTGGCTGGCCCCAATGTGGCCACGATTTTTGCTCTTCTCATGCTTTCCTTTGCTGCTTACAACCTTAAGCCTAGCGATGCCTAGACGGTTATGCCTTTGTCACTCGGCTTGATTGGCTTAGGTAAAACTGTTTGACCTTCCAAAAACGCATCAATCTCGGCTGCCGCTGCCCTGCCCTCAGCGATTGCCCAAACGATTAGGCTTGCACCTCGTCCAGCATCCCCGGCAACGAAAACCCCATCAATGTTGGTTCCGTAATTTTCCGCTCTGCTTAGCAAACCGCTTTGATCTCGAGCTACTAAGACTTCGTTGATTCGGATTTCATCGCTTGGCCCATTGAACCCCAAACTCAGCAGCACTAAATCTGCTGGGATGACTTTCTCGGAGCCTTCTTTTGGCCGTCGGATGCCGTCAACTATTTCTGTTTCAGCGACCCGAAGGCCAGTTAATTTTCCGCTATCTCCGACAAATTCAACTGTGCTAGCAAGATACTTTCGTTCGCCAAATTCTTCGTGAGCGCTGGCAATTTCAAAGAGGTTTGCATCCATGGGCCACGGCTGACTTGTTGGACGCTCTGTCGGCGGTTTATTACCAATAGCCAAGGTTGTCACACTAAGCGCACCTTGTCTGGTTGCTGTGCCGAGGCAGTCGGCTCCCGTGTCTCCGCCACCGAGAATCACTACATGCTTCCCAGCAGCCGTTATCTGCGCCTGAACCTGATCCCCGGCAACTTTTTTGTTGGCCTGAGTTAGATAAGGCATAGCAAAGTGTATTCCGTCAAGCTCTCGTCCTGGGATATTCAAATCCTTTGGCTTATCTGCTCCCGTGGCAATCAACACGGCATCGTATCTGCGGTAAATCTCGTCCCAACTGATTTCAGTACCCACTGAGATACCTGTTCTGAATCTGGTACCTTCCGCTTCCATCTGCTCAATTCGTCGGTCGATGTGAAATTTTTCCATTTTAAAATCAGGGATTCCGTACCGTAGTAAACCTCCGATTCGATCATCTTTTTCATAGACTGCGACTGTATGTCCGGCCCTGGTAAGTTGCTGTGCGGCGGCTAACCCAGCTGGGCCCGAACCTATAACCGCAACTGTCTTCCCAGTCATGCGCTCTGGCGCGTTCACAGGGACCCAACCTCGGTCAAATGCCTGTTCAATGATTGACAATTCGATTTGCTTAATGGTCACCGCTGGCTGATTGATCGCAAGCACACACGAACTTTCACATGGGGCTGGACACAATTTTCCGGTGAACTCCGGAAAGTTATTTGTTGCGTGCAACCGCTCAATCGCCTCTTTACCGTTATCTCTGAATACCAGATCGTTCCACTCTGGAATTAGATTCCCAAGCGGGCAACCATGGTGGCAAAACGCGATTCCACAATCCATGCATCGTGATGCCTGTCTGGCAACGGTCGCTTGGTCGGCTCGTTCATTAACTTCTTTCCAGTCTTTAATACGAACCTCTATTTTTCGAAGGGGTGCGGTCTGGCGCTCAGTAATTTTCAGAAATCCCTTTGGATCAGCCATTAGCGCTCACCTCCAAAATCCTTGACCAAACTTCGCTGCTATCAAGAGCTAGGCCTTCACTGGTCGCCTGCTGTTGAACCTGCCGGACTCGGGCAAAATCCCTCGGCACGATTTTGGTGAAATGCTTGAGCTCCGAGTCAAAATCATCCAAAATTCGTTTAGCCACGGCTGATTCCGTTTCGGCGAAGTGCTTATGGAGAATTAATTTCAGGTACTCGCTGTCGGCTTGATCGCATGCCAGTAGTTCAATTTCGTTATCCTTTAGCGCGGTTTGATTCA
Organism: uncultured Rhodoluna sp.; assembly: GCA_964394575.1. Taxonomy (GTDB): domain Bacteria; phylum Actinomycetota; class Actinomycetes; order Actinomycetales; family Microbacteriaceae; genus Rhodoluna. Next base: position 141,382 of record CAYMYB010000003.1, read on the forward strand.
ACATGTCTGCTCTAAGTAGATGTACGTAGGCGACACCACCAGACATTCCAGCAGCCAGGTTTCGGCCAGTCCTACCAAGAATGACTGCCGTGCCACCAGTCATGTACTCAAGAGCGTGATCACCTACTCCCTCGACAACCGCTGTTGCCCCAGAGTTTCTGACCAAGAAACGCTCGCCAACAATGCCACGGATAAACATGTTTCCGCTAGTTGCACCGTAGCCAATAACGTTACCCGCAATTACATTTGCCTCTGCCGGGAATACTGAGTGAAGCGCTGGACGGATAACAATGTTTCCACCAGAGAGGCCCTTGCCAACGTAATCGTTGGAATCGCCGATTAAGCAGAGCTTTAGTCCCTGTGGTATGAAAGCCCCAAATGATTGCCCGGCCGATCCGGTTAGTCGAAGCACGATGGTGTCCTCTGCCAAGCCCTCAATGCCATATTGCTTGGTTATTTCATGACCGATCATCGTTCCGACTGCCTGCTGGGTGTTATTAACTTCCAGGTCAAGCTTCATCGGTTGAGCATCGGCCAGTGCAGGCTGCAATAGTTTGATCAGCTCACTATCAAAATGCTCCTCTAATTGGTGATCCTGTAACGTGTAGCGGCGCAAGGGACTCGATAGTTCCGGTGTGGCTAGTATCGGGGTTAGATCTAATCCATCGGCTTTCCAGTGACTTATCGCACGGTTTACATCTAGCAGTTCACTGTGACCAATGGCTTCATCAAGCGATCTAAAACCTAATTCCGCTAGATATTCACGAACCTGTTCGGCTAGGAAAATAAAGAAATTCTCAACAAATTCTGCCTGTCCGGTGAATCTAGCTCGAAGCTCGGGATTCTGGGTCGCCACACCCACCGGACAAGTATCTAGGTGACAGACGCGCATCATGACGCAGCCGGAAACTACAAGTGGAGCTGTTGCAAACCCAAATTCCTCGGCTCCAAGAAGAGCAGCTATGACAACATCTCGGCCAGTTTTTAGTTGTCCATCGACCTGGAGGGACACTCTGTCGCGCAATCCATTCATACGAAGGGTTTGCTGCGTTTCAGCTAAGCCGAGTTCCCATGGAGTTCCAGCGTGCTTAAGAGAAGATAGTGGCGAAGCTCCTGTCCCACCATCATGACCTGAAACCAAAATGGTGTCGGCCTTAGCTTTAGCAACCCCAGATGCAACCGTTCCGATACCAATTTGGCTCACTAGCTTTACCTGGATCCGTGCGGAAGTGTTCGCTCGTTTCAAATCGAAGATAAGTTGCTTTAAATCTTCAATAGAGTAGATGTCATGGTGCGGTGGCGGTGAAATTAGTCCAACTCCTGGAGTTGAATGCCTCACCTTAGCAATCCACGGATACACCTTATTTGGCGGAAGCTGACCACCCTCGCCTGGTTTTGCACCTTGGGCCATCTTTATTTGAATGTCCTGTGCGTGTGTCAAATACATGCTGGTCACGCCAAATCGACCTGAGGCAACCTGCTTGATTGCGCTTCTTCTGATCGGGTCTAGTAGCCGTTCGATGTCTTCGCCACCCTCGCCAGTGTTTGATTTGCCACCAAGCCGATTCATGGCGATGGCCAATACCTCATGGGCTTCCGGTGAAATCGAGCCATAGGACATAGCTCCAGTGGCGAATCGCTTCACAATTTCGCTGGCTGGCTCTACTTCACTAAGAGATACCGGTGGGCGAACCCCTTTTCGCAGCAAGAAAAGTCCGCGCAAAGTCATAAGTTTCTCAGCTTGTTCATCAATCAAATCGGTGTATTGCTTGAAGATGTCATAGCGTTTTGTTCTGGTGGCATGCTGCAACTTGAATACTGTCTCAGGGTTAAATAAGTGAGGCGGACCAGATCTACGCCATTGGTATTCACCACCAAGATCGAGGTTTTCATGGGCTCGCATAGCCCGCTCGATTGGGTAAGCACTGGAATGCCGTATTTCATTTTCATGAGCGACAACTTCAATGCCGATACCACCAAGTTGGCTAGCTGTGCCGGTGAAATATGCCTCAACGAACTCTTGCGATAATCCGATTGCTTCAAAGCATTGCGCGCCAGAGTAACTCGATACTGTTGATATACCCATTTTGGACATTACTTTCAGGACACCCTTGCCGAGTGCCTTGATCAGATTTTCAATAGCCTTGGAAACCGTGATACCTGCAATCTCACCGTTTCGCACCATTAGTTCGACAGTCTCCATAGCCAAGTACGGGTTAACCGCCGCCGCTCCATAACCAATCAGCGTCGCGACGTGGTGGACCTCCCTAACATCTCCTGCTTCAACTACAAGACCTACCTTGGTACGCATACCCTGTCGAAGTAGGTGGTGGTGCACCGCTGAAGTTAGCAAAAGGCTAGGAATTGGAGCAAGCTCTCTATTGCTGTCACGATCGGAAAGAATCAAAAAAGTTGTGCCATCCGCTAGTGCTTGATTAACTTCGGAGTAGATTTCTTGGAGTCTTTCCTGCAGCGCGAAGCTCCCCTCATCCACACGGTATAGACCTTTGATAACTTTTGAAACTCCAAAGCCATAGTCCTCGGCATATTTGATTTTCGATAATTCGTCATTGGTAAGCACTGGGAAATCAAGGACAACCATCTTGGCGTGCTGTGGCGTTGCCGATAGTAGGTTCTGTTCTGGCCCAATTCCAACACTGAGTGAGGTAACAATTTCTTCACGGATGGAATCAAGCGGTGGGTTGGTTACTTGGGCGAATTGCTGAACGAAGTAATCAAAGAGCAGTCTTGGCCGATCGCTTAGCGCTGCAATAGGCGTATCTGAGCCCATAGCACCGACTGGCTCTGCTCCACTTTTTGCCATTGGAGCAATAATCATGCGCAACTCCTCCTCGGTATATCCGAAGGTTCGTTGTCTCCTACTCACCGAGCTCTTGGTGTAGGCGATGTGCTCGCGGTCAGGAATATCTTTTAAGTTGATTCGGTTTTCTTGAAGCCACTCACCCCAGGGCTCAAGCGACGCTATTTCCGCTTTGATGTCTGCATCGTCAATTAGTCTGCCGCTTGCTGTATCGGCGAGGAACATGCGACCGGGCTGCAGTCGGCCTTTGCGAACCACACGACTCGGATCTATATCGACTACACCAATTTCTGAAGCTAAAACAACCAATCCATCCTCTGTGACAATGTATCGGCCTGGCCTCAAACCGTTTCTATCTAGCGTGGCGCCTACCAGATCGCCGTCCGTGAATACCACGGCAGCCGGTCCGTCCCAAGGTTCTATAAGCATCGAGTGATACTCGTAGAAGTCTTTCAGTTGCTGACTCATATCGGATTGTTTTTCCCATGCTTCGGGAATCATCATCATTAGGGCGTGAGGAAGCGATCTACCTGAAAGTACAAGCAGTTCAAGCACTTCGTCAAACGAGGCGGAATCACTTGCACCAACTGTATTAATTGGCTTTAGTTCATCCAGATACGGGAATAGATCTGATGCTAGCTGGGCTTCCCTTGCCCGCATCCAGTTACGATTCCCCTTTACCGTATTGATTTCACCGTTGTGAGCAATCAACCTAAATGGGTGGGCAAGCGGCCAAGACGGAAAGGTATTGGTGGAGAATCTTGAGTGAACAATGGCGAGCTTGGCTTCGAAGCGCTCGTCGGAAAGATCAGGGTAAAAAGGTTCCAACTGTGTAGTTGTAAGCATGCCTTTGTAGACAATGGTCTTGGCCGACAACGATGGGTGGTAGCAACCAAGTTTGCGCTCAGAAATCTTGCGGATGTAAAACAGATCACGTTCAAGATCCATACCGCATCTGCCCTTTGCTGAAGCAAGGAAAATTTGGATTATGCGAGGCATAGCGTCTCGGGCCAATGATCCGAGCACGTTTGGATCGCATGGTACTTCTCTTGTGCCTAGAACTGTGCAATCTCGCTGTGAGGCAATCTGTTCAAAGCTGGCTAGCCATGCTCTCTCGTCAGCCTCGGCGGCTAGAAAAACTAATCCAGCTCCATAACTGCCCTCCGCAGGGAGCTCAAATGGCAAAATTGCACGAAAGAATCTATCGGGCATCTGGCATAGTAGGCCAGCTCCATCGCCGGTTCCTTCATCTGAACCAACGGCTCCCCGATGGTCGAGATTTCGAAGGGCCTGCAGTGCTGTCTCAATGATGTCGTGTCCAGCAGTTCCTCTTAGTGTCGCCACCATGGCCAACCCGCAGGCGTCCCTATCCAGCGCCGGGTCGTATAGGCCTGACGCCTTAGGCGCGGTGCTAAACCGCTCAAAGGGTGATAGGCCAGACACGTTGTCTCCATTCAATGATTTATGGGGACGACAGTGGCCCAGAGGACTAGAAAACCTGCTTACTCAGGGTCTGTTTTAGATTCTACAACTTCAGGCTTCGCCTCGGCAGATTCTTGAGCTTTTTCGGCTTTTTTAGGCCTTACAGTCTGTGGTTCCCAAGATCTACCTGGCAGGTAACCGGTCGTCTCGATACCAGGGTGTTTGCTCGTTTGCAGAACGTAGAGGAACAAGCCGACCAAAATACCAATGACAGCGGACCACTGGTTGGTGCGTAAGCCGAGGAATACGTCAGCAGAATCTAATCGGATGGCTTCTATGAAGTAGCGGCCAATGCTGTACCAAATCAGGTAAAGGGCAAATAGTTTGCCCCAACGAAGATTGAAACGACGTTCTGCCAGAAGCAGTACCGCTATTCCAAGCAAAGACCAAAGCGACTCGTAGAGGAAAGTTGGGTGAAAGAGAAGGCCATTTGGAAGAGTGTCTAGCCCGAGTGGAAAGCTCGGGTTTGCTGGGCTTACTTCCAATCCCCAAGGAAGATTGGTTGGTTCACCGAAGAGTTCCTGATTGAAGTAGTTTCCCCAGCGGCCAATGGCCTGTGCCAGAAGAAGCCCCGGTACCAAGGCATCGGCAAAGCTTGTGAATCTAATCCCAGCAGAGCGTATGCGCAACGGTTTTATGTCTACTTGGCAAGCAATGTAAGCGCCTATCGCTCCAAAGATTAGAGCCCCATAGATAGCTAATCCACCTTCCCAGATTTTGAAAGCGTCTAGCCACTGTTTACCTTCTCCGAAGTAATCATTGATGTGGGTAATTACGTGGAAGAATCTTCCACCGATAATTCCAAATGGAACCGCCCAAATTGCGATATCAATAGCAAGCCCCGGATCCATTCCGCGTTTTTTCATTCGGGCAGAAGTCCAAATAGTGGCAAGGATGATACCGCTGAGAATTAGCAGTGCGTAAAAATGAATTACGAATGGTCCAATTTGAAAATTGCTTGCCGGCGGAGCTGGAATTGAGTACAGAGTCATTTTTAGTTACCTGTCTTTAGTTGCTTAACACAATTTCTTAAACTGTCTATGCCGCCGGAGTTGTAGGCCTTTATGATGGCACTGCCAACAATAGCTCCATCTGCATACGAGTTTACCTCGCGAACTTGCTCTGCGGTTGAGATACCGATTCCCACACAAATCGGTGTACTGCTTTGCGATTGTCTTATTCCACTGACCACTGCCCTAGCCTTTGCGTCTAGATCTTCTCTAGTTCCAGTTATACCCATAGTGGATACACCGTAAACGAATCCCCTACTGGAATTGGCCGCCCTGGCTAGTCTTTCATCAGATGAAGACGGAGTAGCCATAAAAACCCGATCTAGGTTGAATTCATCCGAAACTTTGAGCCATTCGGCCGCCTCATCTGGAATCAGATCTGGCGTAATCAGACCCTGAGCGCCAGCTCTCACAATATCTTGGGCAAGGTTAGCAACCCCATACTGGATAACTGGATTCCAGTAGCTCATAACCAGAATAGGTGTATCTACCTTTTCTCTGATTCCGCTGATGACCTTAGCAGTGTCTCTTATCTTGAAACCTTTAGCTAATGCAGTTTCAGTCGCCTGTTGAATGACTAGCCCATCCATTACGGGATCGCTATACGGAATACCCAACTCTAAAATGTCCACCCCCGATTCGCACATTGCTATGCAAGCTTCAATGCTCTCCTCGATGCTTGGGTAACCAGCTGGAAAGTAACCGATTAGCGTTGCTATCCCGGCAGCTTTGTTCTCTCGAATGACCTGATCTACGCTAGTCATGCTTCACCTAGAAAACCAAAATATTTTCCAACGGTTTCCATGTCCTTATCGCCACGTCCGCTGAGATTCAAAAGAATTGAAGAACCAGGCTTTAGTGTCGATCCAAACTTAATAACTCCCGCTAAGGCGTGAGCAGTCTCAATTGCCGCAATAATTCCTTCGGTTTCGGCTAATGCTCTTAGGGCCTGCATCGCCTCGTCATCGGTGATTCCGAAATATTCGGCTCGGGCTATTTCTTTAAGCCATGCGTGTTCTGGGCCGACACCGGGATAGTCGAGTCCAGCGGAAATTGAATGGCTTTCAATAGTCTGGCCGTCTTCGTCCTGAAGGATAAAGCTTTTAGCTCCATGCAGAACGCCAACCTTACCCTCGCTGAGCGTTGCCGCGTGTCGACCAGTTTCGATTCCATCACCAGCAGCCTCGAAGCCCCAGAGCCTTACTTCGTCATCTAAAAATGCGTGGAAAATGCCAATTGCATTTGACCCACCGCCGACACACGCTGCGACAACATCTGGCGTCAGCCCAAATTCTTTCTGAAGTTGATCTTTGGCTTCCCGTCCGATTACCGCGTGGAAATCTCTGACCATGGTTGGAAATGGATGTGGTCCAGCCACTGTGCCAAGCAGGTAGTGAGTAGTTGCTACGTTGGTAACCCAGTCGCGCAGTGCTTCATTAATGGCATCTTTTAGGGTTCTGGAGCCTGTGACAACTGGAATAACCTCAGCGCCTAAGAGTTTCATGCGGGCTACGTTCAAGGCTTGACGCTTGGTGTCAACCTCTCCCATGTAAACGACACACTCTAAGCCAAAAAGTGCTGCCGCCGTAGCACTAGCTACGCCGTGCTGCCCAGCGCCAGTTTCAGCGATGATGCGCTTTTTCCCCATCCTCTTGGCTAGCAGTGCTTGGCCGAGAACATTATTGATCTTGTGTGAGCCAGTGTGGTTTAGATCCTCACGCTTTAGGAAAACTCTTAAATCGCCGGCAAGCGCGGCAAATTTAGGAACTTCGGTTATTTGAGATGGCCTGCCCACATAAGTCCGGTTCAGCGCATCCAATTCAGCAAGAAAATCGGGATCGCTCTTAGCGGCTTGGTAAGTTGCATCGAGCTCGTCAAGCGCCGCAATAAGGGATTCCGGCACAAAACGTCCACCAAACTGACCAAAGTATGGGCCGTTTTGAGAGCTAAGCGACGGAGATTGCGACATGATACTAAAGTCTATTCTTTGGAACTTGACTAAATTCACCAATCAGGGTTTTATGATCACCCGTAACCAGTGCTTCACCAACCAAAACAGCATCCGCTCCGCTTCGTGCATAATTTTGTACGTCAGCCAAGTTTCTCACTGCCGACTCGGCAACCAGTACAACACCCGAGGGAGCCTGACTGGCGATTGAGTCGAAGAGATGACGATCTGTCTCAAACGTCCTTAGGTCCCTTGCATTTACTCCAATAAGCTTCGCTCCAAGACTTAGGGCTTGCTCAAATTCTTGCTCGCTATGAGTTTCGACAAGCACGGCTAGACCCAACTGATTGGCAAAACTGTAGAGTTCAGTAAGTCTGGCCGTACTAAGACCCGCAACAATAAGCAAAATTAGATCAGCGCCGTTAGCCCTAGCTTCAAGTATTTGATACTCATTGCCGATGAAGTCTTTTCTCAGCACCGGACAAGTTACTTTCTGAGACACTTCGGTCAGATCGTTTAGCGAACCATTGAACTTTCGTTCTTCAGTTAGCACAGAAATAATTTTCGCGCCGGCAGCTTCATATTCAACAGCCAAGGAAGCGGCACTCGGGATATCTGCAAGATACCCCTTGGACGGCGAGGCTCTCTTGATCTCGGCGATGACGCATACCGTTTCGGTGTCTAGCGTTTCGAAAACGTTTCTAGCAGGCGCAAGGCTGGCTATCGCCGTTTCTAAATCTGCTACTGTAACTAATTCGCTTCTTCTGCTAGCGTCGGCAAGCGAGCCAGCATACAGTTCTTCGAGCATCTAGCTCTTCGACTGCTTTCCCTTTAGACCAAAGCCAAGCTTTGAAAGAATCGGCCCTAAAACAATTGAAACTAGCGAGAGAACTAAGCCAGCAATCATCATTGGTGAATTAGCGATAAGAAAACCTAAGGTTAGGACTGCCGTGCCTACAATTGCGGTTATGACAGCGGTCCACGCTGCGATAGTGTTTCCGTGTCCTGGTTCGTCGTGTTCAACGCTCATAGCTAAACCTCTCTAGTCCTTCTAATCTTAACGCACTAGCTGAACATGGAGTTTGCTTGACGTATAGCGGTGATTAGGGCGGATGCCTTATTGACCGTCTCCAGGTACTCCGATTTCGGATCGGAATCAAGAACTATCCCAGCACCAGCCTGCACGTGGGCAACGCCATCACGCAGCACGGCAGTGCGAATAGCGATTGCCAGATCAGCATTGCCGGAGAAATCAAGGTAGCCGACTACCCCGCCGAATAGACCTCTATTTGAGTTTTCAAGATCAGCGATAATCTCGAGTGCCCTTGGTTTTGGAGCTCCGGATAAAGTACCCGCTGGGAAGGTAGCGGCTAGCAGATCTACTGGTCCACTTTGGTCCGCCAAGGTTGACTCCACAGTTGATACCAAATGCATAATGTGGCTGAAGCGTTCAACATTCATAAACTCGGTCACGCTTATTGATTCAGGCACGGAAACTTTCAGCAGGTCATTTCTAGCTAGGTCTACCAGCATCAGGTGCTCGGCCCGCTCCTTTTCATCGGCCAAAAGCGATTCAGCTAACTCCTGGTCCTCACGAGGGCTGGCACCTCTTGGCCTAGAGCCGGCGATTGGGTGCATGACTACTGAACCCGCAGAGGCCTTCACCAGAGCTTCAGGCGAGCTTCCCACTATGGAGTACTTGCCATGCTGGTCTTCAAAATTAAGTAGATACATGTAAGGGCTTGGATTTAGTGATCTAAGCACTCGGTAGACATCAATTGGATTCGATTTGAGTTCAACATCAAAGCGTTGCGAAAGGACCACCTGGAAAACATCGCCAGCCCGGACATGTTCCTTAGCTTGATTGACGGCCTCAATGAATTCATCCTCTGTTACATTCGACGTGGTTGCCGTTGCAGCACTGGTATTTGCTTCCCTGAACGAAGAGTGTGTTGGCTCACTGACTTGCGCAACGAGCTCTTCTAATCGCCTCAGTGCTTCATCGTAGGCTTCCTCAAATGTTGTCTTACTGTCGCAGTAAATGTTAGAAATTAGTTGAATGCCACTGTCCTTGTGGTCGATAACAATGATGTCTTGAACCATTTCAAGCTGGATTAGCGGAATCGTGTAGGGCTTATTCTCAGATAAAGGTACCGATTCAATTTGATGAATCAGATCCCAGCAAAACAGACCTACTAAACCTGAGGTAAGTGGAGGTAGTTCTTCCAGCTGCTCATGCGACCAGGAATTCTGAATCTGCTTCACTGCGAGAAGTGGTGATTGTTCTACCTCTTCACCATTGGGAAGTAACAGGGAAAAATCTTTACTGAAGGAGCCGGCTTCAGTGTGGAGGTAGTTGGTTCTTGAATTTACGCCGATGAAACTAAACCTCGACCAAACTCCTTGTTCTGCCGACTCCAGCAGAAAGCTTCCTGTGCGATTCCTTGAAATTTTCTCAAACAAACCAACTGGCGTTTCATTACCACCGAAGAGTTTCAGCGATAGCGGAATCACCTTACCTATCGCGGCGATTTTTAGAAAGTTAGCCTTTTCTATATTTAGCTTATGTATCGGCATAGTTAGTTACTTTGCCTTTGATTCGGCTAGATTGCGCAGAAGTGAAATCTGGGCGTTTCGGTCTGATGCTTTGAATACAGCAGATCCTGCGACGAAGGTGTCTGCTCCCGCAGCCGAGATAGTCGCGATGTTGGACTCGTCTACGCCACCGTCAACCTGCAGCCAGATGTCTTTCCCCGTTTTGTTTATGAGCTCTTTGGCGTCCTTGATTTTAGCCAAAGAATCAACGATGAAAGATTGCCCACCAAAACCTGGCTCGACACTCATTATGAGTAATTGATCAAATTCTTCCAGAAAGTCAGAAACTGCACTTAGGGGGGTATTTGGTTTTACTGATATTCCAGCCCGAGCATTGTTCTGCTTGATTGTTTGGGCAATAGCGAACGGATCTTTACAAGCTTCGAGGTGCACAGTGACTGAGAAAACCCCAAGTTCGGCATACTTTCCAGCCCAAAGATCAGGATTTTCAATCATTAGGTGAACATCAAGGGGCAAGCTGGTGATTTCCTGCATTCGTTTAACCATTGGAACACCGAAAGTCATGTTTGGAACAAAGTGCCCATCCATTACATCAACATGGATACCATCGGCACCGGATATGCTTTGGAAGTCGCGTTCAAAGTTGACAAAATCAGCGCTGAGAATGCTCGGTTGGATGCGCACGTTCATGACTTTAAGCCTATTGCCTTAGCGGGCTTTCTCAGCATGGCCAGAAACATTGAGTCAGTGCCATCTCGATGTGTGAACAGTTGGACTGTTTTTCTATTTGTCGGCAGCGATCCAGCAAAATATTTGGAGTTCATAAATCTTGTTAGATCTTCAACCTCAAAACCTAGTTGTTGTGAAGCTTTGTGTACGATAGCCGTAGTCTCAGATAAGTGCGGCGAGCATGTGACATAAAGGCAAAGCCCACCCTCTTCCAGTAGTTCGTAGGCGCTTTGCAGAAGCTCAAATTGAAGCCTGCACAACTGCTTTAGATCCTCGTTGCTTTTTCGCCACCTTGCTTCTGGCCTGCGCCTAAGCGCTCCAAGGCCCGTGCATGGCGCGTCAACAATTATTCGATCAAAACGTCTATTTACTTTGGTGGAAAGCCGCCTGCCATCCTCCGTATAAATTTTGAATTGCCCTATCGGTTTTAGGGCCTGAGCAACAAGCGTTGCTCGGTGTTCAATTGGCTCATTTGCCACAAATTCGATAGACCTTGATTCAGCAAGCGCAGCCAGCACCGCAGACTTACCTCCAGGTCCTGCACATAAGTCCAGCCAGCGTTCACCAGTTTTTGCCTCTCCAAACTCCGCGAGAGCGAGAGCCGCAAGCTGAGAGCCTTCATCTTGAACCCTTAGTAGACCGGATTCAAAGCCGGAAAGGTCGACTGGATTACCTTCATTCAAGGCAAAACCGAAGGGACTACGCAGGTTATGCCTAATTACATCTGACTCTGCCGGCCTATCGGCCAGATTGGGAAGAGCAATCAGGTTGACCGCGGGTGAAATGTTATTGACTGAGAGGAGGTTTTCTAATTCGCCAGCCAAACCATCCGCTTTCAAGGCGGACCTGTATGCTTCGATAATCCAAGTTGGGTGACTGAATTTTATACTTTGGCTTTCAACCTCGTTATCATTTTTGGCTATTTCAGCCAACCACTGATCATAAGTTTTTTTTGTGACACTGCGAAGAATTCCATTAGCGAATCCAACAACCTTTTCACCACAAGTGCCGCGCACCAAATCTACTGTTTCACTAATCGCAGCATGATCGGGCACTCTCATTTGCAGAATTTGATGGCAACCTAACCGTAGACAGTTGAGCAGTTTTGCATCAATTTGAGAAATAGAACGGGAGGACACCGCGCCGATGATGCTGTCGTAGGTGAGTTGGAATCTCAACGTGCCAAAGGCGAGCTCTTGAGTGAAGCTTTTGTCTCGAGCTGACATCCTCGAACCACTCAAGATTTTTGAGAGGGCAAGATTGGCATACGCATCTTCAAAAGTAACTTGATTTAGAAGCTCAAGGGCGGTGGCGCGACTTCCGCGAGTCATGAGTCAAATGCCTCGAAATTAGCGTGTCCCCTTATCCAGTCGCTGCCAGCCATTGGTTTTTTTCCGGCGGGCTGCACCTCTATAAGTTCTATCCAGCCTCCGTCGCCACAGCAAACAACAGGGTTACCCAAAGATTTTTCTATGAAGCCTGGCTTCGCTTCACCAGTATATGCAGAGAATCTCGCGTCTAACACTCGTAGTGGTTGATCATTTACCAAAGCCCAAGCCATCGGTTCGGGATTCATGGCACGAATGAGGTTCATTACAGTATTAGCGCTTTTTCCAAAATCCAACTGAGCATCTACCCTGTTTAGCTTAGGTGCGTAGCTGACTTGGCCAGTTTGCGAACTGAGACTGGCAGTTCCTGCGAAGATTTTAGGCAACTCTTCGCTCAGAACCGTCACACCCAGATGGGCCAGTCGCTGAAGTAGCCGACCAGCATTTTCATCAAGCTCGATCTTCGTGGGCACTTGGGCAAGAATCAAGCCAGTGTCCATTCCTTTGTCTAGTTTGAATAGCGTCACACCAGTTTCAGCTTCGCCATTAAGCAGGGCATGTTGAACTGGAGCTGCCCCGCGGTACTTTGGTAGCAAGCTAAAGTGCAAGTTGAACCAGCCCAGCGGTAACGCCTCAAGTACTTCCTTCTTAAGGATTGCCCCGTAGGCAACAACTATGGCTAAGTCAGCCTTCATACTGCCTATTTGGGTCAACTCTTGATCAGTGACCTGATTGGCCTTAAGTACTGGAATTCCCTTCGTTGCTGCGAATTCTGCAACCGCAGACTGTGCTATCAACCGCTTCCGACCAACCGCTGAGTCTTCACGGGTTAGAACACCGACTACTTCGTGCCCAGCATTGACTAGTGCACCCAATACTGTGACAGCAATGCTGGGTGTTCCAGCAAAAAGGATTTTCATGAGTTAACTACACCACAGATTAGATAGCGTTTGGGTCATCCATGCGGACCCGGAATAGCCTTTGACCTGGTAATCGTGCTTTGCTCTTAGAAGTTATCTCATTTATTAGATTCCGCAAGGTAGGCGCAACCGTATCCGAATCTGAATAGTTGAAGCAAAAGACGATTGAGCCAGGCTCGTTTGTAGGAATCGGAGTTATAACCGCACCAAGCTGAGCAATAAGCTCAGTTTTTAATAGATCGAGATCTTTTTGACTTGCACTCCAGATGCTAGCAATGCGCCTAGTTGGCGGTAAATGCAGTTCCTCACGCTCGGTAAAATCAGCGTGCATTGCCTGAAAGAAATCTAACCTTGCCATGGAATCTGCGAGTTGGCCAGTGAGACCTGCAAAGACGGCTATTCCTGAATTTGATAACTTCTCTATTGCGTTAGCCCAAAGCAGCAAGGACTTCTCTAAAGCTCGAAGGCGAGGTGCCCCAACCATACTCGAGGCGTCAGCTATCACCACATGACTGTAACCACCAGCCACTTCAGGCTCAGAACCAGGTGTCGCTATGACAAGATTTGAACCGCGTTCAATTTTGGTAATTCTCTCTTCCGCACTTGAGTGGATAACATTTGCTTGGGCGAAAGCTTTTCGAAGCCACTCAACCATGGCTGAAGAGCCGGTGCGCAGGACACGTACCTTTACTTCACCGCAATCGCAGGCTGGCAGAGAGCCGGTAGCTTTACAGCTCCTGCAACGGAATTGCTTCGTTGTGTCAATCCAGATTCTCGCTCCGCAGGGACATGTTCGCAGACTAGAGCACCTCGCGCAGGCTAAAGCTGTTGCGAAGCCTAGATTAGCTATCTGAATCAACGCGGGTTTCCCCTCTGTCAAAGTCTTTGCGATTGAGGCGTATGTACCATCATCGAGTCGATTATGTGAACCAGAAACTTTGACTGCTTGGTGGGCACGGTTTTGAATTTGATGGTTCAAGTAGCCTAATTCGATTAGCCTTACGATCTCTGCGCTTGGGCTTAAGCTGCAAAAAATAAGGTTGCAGTTCTCACCTGCTTGCCTGATAAGCGCTACGTCTCTGGTGTTCCAATAGGGTGAGCTCGGGTCTATCTGAGATTCGTCTGCATCATCTAGAACCAAAATCGCTCCAAGATTTCGGGCTGGTAAGAATACTGTTGATCTCAATCCAACAAAAATACCTGGCTGGGTTAAAGCTTCGAGATAGTTCAAATAATTTTGGGAGGCACTGTTGGATGAACCGAAGACATAAATTCCCTCGTCAAGGCTAACGGCGCTGAAGGCTAACCTAATGTTCTCGATGTCTCGATAATCAGGAAGACAGATGAGCACACTCTGGCCATTATCTAGGTGCTCCTTTGCTATTTGGGCAAACGAGCTAGCCCAATTCGGGTAATCGTTTTCGCGCATAATTGAAGGCTGTAAGTAAACTCGAGTGGCCTCTTGAATTTTGACCATCCGTTGTATCTCACGGGTTTTTGGCTTCCAGTTTTTCTCGGTTCGAACCATTCGCTTTGGCAAGACAACGGATAGCAGTTCGCCGACTGAACCCATGAATCTCGCTGCCACGGCTTGCATAAGCTCAAACTGCTCGGTGGTGAGAAGCGGTAACGTGCTCTCGATACTTGAAATTTCTGAAAGTGAACCAGAATATTCAGTCGCAGTTGCTAGTCCAGTTACAACGGCAGTCTTCTCTGCTTTATCTCTTCCAAATGGAACCTTTACAAGAGTCCCAAACGATACCTGGGATAGCGCCTCTGGAACAATGTAGTCAAACTCCTTGTCGAGCGCCGGAAGAGCCGAGGCAAAACGAACTTTTGCTATTAGAGTCAACTTAGCTGCCTGTTGCTCTGCGTAACTCGTCTACCCTGTTTGTTTTCTCCCACGTGAAGGCTTCAAGTTCGCGTCCGAAGTGCCCATAGCTAGATGTCATTGAGTAAATGGGTCGCAGCAGATTAAGGCTAGAAATAATTCCCTTTGGGCTTAGATCAAAGACTTCTTTGATGGCGCTTACAATTCTTTCTGGCGCAACCTCGTGGGTTCCAAAGGTTTCGACATACAAACCGACTGGGTGTGCTTTTCCAATCGCGTAGGCTACTTGTACTTCTACGCGTTCCGCTAAACCTGCAGCAACCACGTTTTTTGCCACCCAACGCATGGCGTAGGCTGCAGATCGATCAACCTTCGAGGGGTCCTTTCCGCTGAATGCGCCGCCACCATGACGGCTATAACCGCCGTAAGTGTCGACAATAATCTTTCGACCTGTCAAACCAGCATCCGCCTGAGGCCCACCAAGAATAAACTGCCCCGAAGGGTTTATTAGAACCCGTGGCTCAGCAGAGTCAAATCCGTAATCAGCTAATACTGGTGTGATGACAAGTTCGTGAATTGTTTTGCTTAAGTCATCGTGACTGATCGAAGCGCTGTGTTGCGTGCTGAGCACGACAGTTTCAACGCTCACAGGCTTGAAATTCTCATACCCAATAGTTACTTGAGTTTTGCCATCAGGTCTAAGAAAGCCAACCGCTGCTTCTTTTCGAACATCCGCCAATCTCTTTGCAAGAGCATGAGCTAGTTGGATTGGCAACGGCATCAGAGTTGGAGTTTCTCGGCATGCAAAACCAAACATTAAGCCCTGATCTCCAGCTCCCTGTTCGTCAAGCTCATTCCTGGTACTGCCGAATCTAAACTCCAGTGAATGATCAACTCCAGCTGCGATGTCTGGGGACTGCTTACCAAGCGAGACTGAGACGCCACAACTGGACCCATCGAAGCCCACTTCGGATGAGTTATAACCAATTTCGAGTAGTTTGCTTCTTACAATCTCAGGAATTTCGGCATAACCTTCGGTGGTGACTTCACCAGCAACTACGACTAGGCCGGTAGTAACAAGAGTTTCAATTGCTACTCTCGAGTATTCATCTTGGGCAAGAAGGTCATCGAGAATAGCGTCGCTGATCTGATCGCACACCTTATCGGGATGCCCCTCGGTTACAGATTCCGATGTGAATAGCCTTAGATCGCTCATAGAGCCCTTAGTTTACCGAACCTAGCCGACATCTTCAGAATTCAACAGGGCCTCAACAAAATCAAAAATTTCAACTGAAACTTCCCGCTTACTGCCAGTGACTCGACGTTCAAATTTCTGTGAAAGAATCAATACGTCAGTGGAATCCTCACCGAAAACCTTTCCATCTGAAACATCATTCGCGACAATCAAATCAATCCCCTTACGCGCCAATTTTGCTTTTGCACGTTCACGCAATAGTTCCAGCGAACTTGAAACTTCTGCAGCAAATCCAACAAGAATTGATCTCCTGCCTTGCTCATTGTTGCTAGCTGATAGACCCGCGAGAATGTCTTTGGTTGGTTCCAGGTGTAAATCGAATCCTTTTCCAGATGATCTTTCTATCTTTCCGCTTAGCTTGGCTGATACGGAGAAATCGCTCACAGCAACCGGCATAAGCAGCACATCGGCACTTGGCAATAATCGATGCAGGATAATGTCCAATTCAGCCGAGGTTCTAACTTCAAAATGTTCGAGATTTGTTGGTACTGGCAATAACACATTGCTGGTTACCAAGATAACTTTGGCACCTCGGGCCTGAGCTTCCTCAGCCAGAGCTATAGCTTGTCTCCCGCTTGAACGATTACCGATGTACCGAACGTCATCGATTGGCTCCTGAGTTCCGCCACCGGCAATCAGGACAGTTTTGCCAGACAGAGAACCAGAGTTACTGGCGGTAACTCGTTCGACAATCATCTCCGGTTCCATCATCCGCCCGACACCACTGTCATCTCCGGTTAGTCTTCCGGTGCCAGGCTCGAGTATTTCAACACCACGTGCTTTAAGTGTTGCGATGTTCACTCTTGTCGCCGGATGTTCCCACATTTCGGTGTGCATGGCTGGAGCGATTGCTACACGGGCTTTAGTTGCCAGCAAGACATTTAGCAACAAATCATCTGCAAGGCCGTTGGCATACCTAGCGAGAAATGCTGCCGTAGCTGGGGCGATTACCACAAGATCGGTTTCCTGAGCCAGTTTGATGTGCTTAACCTGGTCCACTTGCGAGTAGAGATCGGGGTCTATCGCATTATGGCTAATCGCCTCAAGGGTTGCCGCCCCGACAAAACGAAGTGCATTTGTCGTTGGAAGAACTTGCACGTCATGACCAGCTTCGGTGAGTAACCTCACCAGACTTACAGACTTGTAGGCGGCTATCCCACCGGTAATACCAACCAGGATGCGCACGAGACTCTCAGAACTTAGTCGTTATTTTTTACAACCACAGCACCTGCGACAATTTCGTGCATGGCGATAGAGAGTGGTTTGTCGTCAACGGCAGAGTCAACTAGTGGCCCAACGTTTGAAAACAAGGAACCCTCGTGCAGAGCCGAATAGTAATCGTTGATTTGACGTGCTCGCTTGGCTGCAAAAATTACTAGCCCATACTTAGAAGGGTGTTTACTCATCAGTGAGTCGATGGATGGGGAAACGATTCCCTCGAGTTTTTCGGACATTGAAAACTTTCTATAAAAGTGGGTGTGAAGGCACTATGCCTGCATCAATTCTAAGACCTCGCGGGCTGCTTGCGCTACCTCATTGTTTATGACAACGTGGTCAAATTCCCCCACCGACGCCATCTCATCCATGGCGGTTTGCAGCCTGATTGCGATTTGATCAGGAGTTTCGGTGCCCCGTTCAGCTAGCCGACGAAGTAATTCATCGATGCTAGGCGGCGCTAAGAAAATTAGGTTAGCGTTGGGCATAGTTTGGCGAATCTGTCTTGCACCCTGGACATCGATCTCAAGTATCATCTGCTGGTTATTCGCCAATGCTTCTTCGACCGGCCCGCGCGGTGTTCCATAGCGGTATTTCTGATGAACAACTGCGTGCTCGAGCAGCTCATTATTTTCAAGCATTTCATCAAAAGCCTGGTCATCTAGAAAGAAATAGTGAATCCCATTAACTTCACCTGGCCTTGGTGGCCTTGTAGTTGCCGAAACGGAGAGTCGTATTTCTGGGTGATTGCTAACTATCTCCCTGACTACAGTTCCCTTTCCCACCGCTGTGGGTCCGGCTATAACCGTCAGCCTCGTCATGCTTTAAGCCTAACTAGCCAAAGCACTATTGAGAATCTCCTGAGCGTGGATAGCTCGCTTCCCAGCGTTTATTAGGCCATCGCTGAGGATGTCCCTAGAGGCGTTGCAGATTACGTCTTGGGAAACCTCGCCAAAAATCCTCTTTAATTGGCTCAATTCAGCACCCTGAGTTCCAAAGCCAGGCGCGAGGATCGGCGCTCTAAGGCTGCCTCTCTGGTTGGCAAGTTGATCCAATACTTTCGTATTATTTCCAGTGGCGCCGATAACAAGTCCTACGGTGCCGTATTTTGACTCGGATTGTGCACTGATTTGATTCAAAACTATTGCCTTAGCGCTGATTTGCTCTGCAATAGTTTTGCCTTCGTCTATGGCCGCTTGAATTTGCCGTCCCTCAGGGTTTGATGTTGAACAAAGCACAAAAACTGCTTTACCGCGCTCGGAAGCAGTGGCGATGGCTCCATGCAATGTTTCAAAGCCAAGGAACGGACTTAGCGTCAGAGCGTCACAGATAAACGGTGCGCTTTTTGAAAGCCATGCTCCTGTATAAGCATCCATCGTGCTGCCGATGTCTCCGCGTTTAGCATCTGCGATAACTAGTAGGTCTCTTTGAGCTGCTTCGGAAAGAAGTTTTTCCAAGACTGCAAAGCCGGCTGACCCGAATCTTTCAAAGAAAGAAACTTGAGGTTTGATGATTGAAACCACATCAGTAATTTGATCCAGGAGATTTAGGGCAAATGCTTCAAGCCCGCTGACGTCAGCTGCTAGACCGGCTTCTTCAAGAAGAGCAGAGTGCGGGTCGATACCTACGCATAGTGGTCCTCGCTCAGCAAAGGCTCTGGCGAGCTTTTTAGAAAAGGAGTCAGGCAATTAGTGCTCTCCGATCTGCTGCATGTTCTTGAAGCGATTTGACAGAGAAATTACCTGCCTGGACTATCTCAAAGGAACCTATCGCTGCGGCTACTTGAGCGATAGTTGTAAAAATTGGTGCGTCAGCGGCTGTTGTCGCTGCTCTAATCTCATACCCATCTTTTCTGGCATCTGAACCGCTTGGAGTGTTTACAACAACATCTACTTTCCCAGCGGTGATTAGCTCCACGATAGTTGGCCCACTAGGCGCGTTATCATCCGCAGAGTGTTTTCTAACCACAGTTGTCTTGATGCCGTGACGCTGCAGAATTGCCGCTGTACCAGATGTAGCTAGAATCTCGAAACCAAGTTGCGACAATCTTCTTACCGGCAGTACAACCTGGTGCTTATCCCGATCCGCCACAGACACGAAAATTGATCCAGATGTTGGAAGTGCAGAACCGGCGGCGGCTTGACTCTTGGCAAAAGCGGTTGGGAAGTCAACGTCTATGCCCATAACTTCTCCGGTAGAGCGCATCTCGGGACCGAGCAATGAATCGACAAATCGGCCATCCTTGGTGGCAAAACGCTTGAAGGGTAGGACTGCTTCCTTGACCGAAATTGCGCTGCCGTGTGGAATGTGTGTGCCATCCTTTGCAGGAAGATGGCCGTCTCTGATGAGGTCTGCGATGCTCATCCCGACCATCACCAGAGACGCTGCCTTGGCAAGAGTGATACCGAGAGCCTTGGACACAAATGGAACTGTCCGGGAAGCTCTAGGGTTTGCTTCAAGTACATACAACACGTCATGCGCCAGAGCGAACTGAACGTTGAGTAATCCCCTGACACCAATCCCCTCGGCAATTTTCCGTGTGGCGTCAACAACTCGATCTATCTGCGCTTCGCTCAGAGTAATCGGCGGTAGAGTGCAGGATGAGTCGCCGGAATGTATACCAGCTTCCTCAATGTGTTCCATGACACCACCAACATAGAGTTCTTTCCCATCGAATAAGGCATCGATGTCAATTTCTATTGCATCATCCAGGAATCTGTCGACTAGTAGTGGATGATCTGGTCCAACAATTGCTTGGTCTGCGATTCGTTCAAAATAACCGCCCAACGAATTGGAATCGTAAACGATTTCCATGCCACGACCGCCAAGCACGAAGCTGGGTCGCACCAGCACTGGGAAGCCGATCCGCTCAGCTACTAACTTTGCTTCAGCAAGATTTGTTGCCGTCCCATTCGCTGGAGAAATAAGGCCAGCTTGGTCAAGTATGCGACTGAAGGCCCCGCGCTCTTCAGCGAGGTCAATCGCGTCTGGCGAGGTTCCTAAGATAGGGATTCCTGCAGCTGCTAGTCCCTGAGCCAAACCAAGTGCGGTCTGCCCGCCAAGTTGTACTATCGCTCCAATAACCTCACCGCTTTGGGCTTCTGCGTGGACTACCTCTAAAACATCCTCGAGAGTAAGTGGTTCGAAATACAGGCGATCGCTGGTGTCATAGTCTGTAGAGACCGTCTCTGGATTGCAGTTGACCATTATCGTTTCATAGCCTGCATCGCTAAGTGCAAAGCAAGCGTGAACACACGAGTAATCAAATTCGACACCCTGTCCGATTCGGTTTGGACCAGACCCGATGATGATTACTTTCTTTTTTGTAGATGGCCTCACTTCAGTCTGTTGCTCATAACTGCTGTAGTGGTATGGGGTTAGCGCAGGAAACTCCCCCGCGCATGTGTCTACAGTTTTATAAACCGGTCTTACTTCCATGTCTTGCCGTATTTTACGAACTTCAGCTTCAGTTAGTGACCTAAGCTGAGCTATTTGGTTATCACTAAAGCCATTCTCTTTTGCGAAAACCATGACTTTGCGGTCAAGTTTTTCTGCCTTGGATATCTCTCTAGCCGCAAGATTAAGGTGTTCGATCTGCTCCAGGAACCACGGGTCAATCTTGGTGGCATCAAAGGCTTCTTGTATTGTTGCCCCTGCATACATGGCCTGCTGTAGTGTGACGATACGTCCATCGGTAGGTTGCTTAGCCGATTCCAGAAGCTGATCCTTGCTGAGTTTTTGCTCTGACCAGTGAAAAGATGATCCTCTACGCTCCAGCGAGCGAAGTGCCTTTTGCAGTGCCTGTCCGAACGTTCTGCCAATTGCCATGGCTTCACCGACGGATTTCATTGTTGTGGTTAGTCGATTATCTGCGGCCGGGAACTTCTCGAAGGCGAACCTCGGCACCTTCACCACGACGTAGTCCAAAGTGGGCTCAAACGAAGCCGGAGTGACTTTGGTGATGTCGTTAGGAATTTCATCGAGAGTATAGCCGATGGCCAATTTCGCGGCGATCTTTGCTATCGGGAATCCCGTTGCTTTAGAGGCTAGCGCTGAAGAGCGGCTAACCCTTGGATTCATCTCTATTACGATTACTCGGCCAGTATTCGGCTCAACAGCAAACTGAATGTTGCAGCCACCAGTATCAACGCCAACGGCTCGAATAATGTCGATACCAATATCTCTAAGTCGTTGATACTCTCGATCGGTTAGTGTTAACGCTGGTGCCACCGTGATTGAATCTCCAGTATGGACACCCACCGGATCGACGTTTTCGATAGAGCACACGACCACTGTATTGTCTGCTCTATCTCGCATTAGTTCAAGCTCATACTCTTTCCAGCCGAGGATCGACTCTTCAAGAAGTACCTCTGTGGTCGGGCTTGCTTGCAAGCCAGCACCGGCAATCCGGATTAGGTCCTCCTCGTTGAAAGCTATACCTGAACCTAAGCCACCCATAGTGAAAGAGGGCCTTACCACTACTGGGTAACCCAGCGTTTGAGCACCAGCTAACACATCCTCAATCGAATGAGCAATCAGTGACTTAGCTACGTCAGCGCCAGATTTGATAACCAGCTCCTTGAATGACTGTCTGTCCTCTCCAGCCTTGATTGCTGCAACTTTCGCACCGATGAGCTCAACGTTGTATTTTTCAAGAATGCCCATCTCGTGCAGGCTTATTGCTGCATTTAGGGCCGTCTGACCACCTAACGTTGGCAGGATGGCGTCGGGTCTTTCTTTGGCTATGATGGCTTCAATTACTTCAGGTGTAATTGGTTCAATGTATGTCGCGTCGGCAAAATCGGGGTCGGTCATAATTGTGGCCGGATTGCTATTGACCAAAATCACTCGAACTCCCTCGGCTCTAAGAACCCGGCAGGCCTGAGTGCCAGAGTAGTCAAATTCGCAAGCTTGGCCTATAACTATTGGCCCTGAACCGATTACTAGAACTGATTTGATGTCTTCTCTTTTGGGCATTAGTTTCTCTGCTCGTTTCGTGAATTTCTAATTAGCTCAACTAACCGATCAAACAGGTAGTTTGCATCATGTGGACCTGCCGCTGCCTCAGGGTGGTATTGGACTGAGTAGGCTGGCAAGTCTAGGCATTCAATTCCTTCGACCACGTTGTCGTTGAGGCAAATGTGGCTGACCCGCACTCTTCCAAAACCGGCTGGACTCTCGATGATGTCATCGCCATCAATCTTCACTGCAAAGCCATGATTGTGTGCGGTAACTTCCACTTTGTTTGTTCGCCGATCAAGTACGGGTTGGTTGATACCTCGATGCCCAAACGCCAACTTATACGTATCAAACCCTAAGGCTCTTCCGAGAAGCTGGTTTCCGAAGCAGATGCCAAAGAATGGAATCTTACGAGCTAGAATTTCTTGCAGAAGCTTGACCTGTGAGCCAGCAGTACTTGGGTCTCCTGGCCCATTGCTAAAAAAGACTGCGTCAGGTTTGTCTGCGAGCAGTTCATCAATTCCACTAGTAGCCGGGTAAACAGAAACATGAAGCCCGCGAGCTGCCATGTTTTCTATAGTTGAACGTTTTATTCCCAAATCAATAATCGCAACGTGGCCAATGGTCTCACCTTCGGCGGGTATCTCATAGCTGCTCTTCGTGGAAACGACATCACTTAGCGACCTTCCTGCCATTGGCTCAGAATTTCTGACCAATTCAACGAGATCTTCAACAGGTCGGCTGGCCTCATCGCCACTGAATATCCCCGCTCGCATGACACCTATGTTCCTCAGGTGCAGAGTAAGCGCCCGAGTATCGAGGCCAGAGATACCAACAACTGAATCACGAATGAGATCGTCTTCCAGGGTTCTTTCACTGCGGAAATTTGATGTTATTCGCGAATTCTCTTTCACGACGTAACCGGAAACCCAAATTCGATCGGATTCCTCATCCCGATCATTCATGCCAGTATTGCCAATGTGCGGAGCTGTCTGGACAACAATCTGACCTGCGTACGATGGATCGGTCAGTGTCTCCTGGTATCCAGACATGCCGGTGGCAAAAACAATTTCACCAAGGGTTGCCCCGAGTTTCCCAAAAGAATAACCGGTAAAGGTTAGACCATCCTCAAGAACTAAAACTGAGTCTTTCTCCCTAATCATTTGACTCTCCTAGGTCTAAAACTTGTCCGTCTTGCACAGTTTGACGCCCCTTGAAAAAGACATGCCTAATCGCACCGGTCAGTTCCATGCCGAGATAGGGGTTGTTAGAACTGAGGCTCTCAGTAGTGTCATCGACCGCAGTGGTGCTTGTTGGATCCAGCAAAACTAGATTTGCTGGCGCTCCTACTTTGACTCCAATCCCTTGGTTTGTCATACCAGCAATCTGTGCTGGTCTTATTGACATCACCTGCTCGAATCGCTGCCAATCGATCAAACCGCTTTTCACCATTGCCGTGATTACCACACTGGCACTGGTTTCCAATCCCAGCATTCCATTGGCTGCTGCAGCCCATTCGCTGGACTTCGATTGCTCGGGATGAGGGGCATGATCTGTAGCAACGATGTCAATGGTTCCATCGGCTAGGGCTTCCCGCACCGCCTGAACGTCCTCAGCGCTTCTCAACGGCGGATTTACCTTGTAGACAGTGTTGTAGTCCTGTAAAAACTCTTCAGTCAAGATCAGGTGATGTGGTGTAACTTCGGCTGTGACAGGGATTCCGCGCTTTTTAGCCCATCGCAAGATATCTACTGTTTCTTTTGTTGAAACATGGCAAACATGAAGCTTGGATTTGGTTTGCTCGGTCAGAAGAACATCTCTTGCCACAATGCTTGCTTCAGCTGCAGCTGGCCAACCAGCTAAGCCTAATTTGAAAGAGAGTTCACCCTCATTCATCTGGGCGTCCTTGGTCAGGCTCGGGTCTTGAGCGTGCTGCGCGATTGTGCCACCAAAGGCTCTCACGTATTCAAGAGCTCGTCGCATCAACAGTGAATCGCTTACACACTTTCCATCATCGCTAAACATTCTTACATTCGCTTTAGAAGCGTTCATTAGGCCTAAGTCAGCAAGCTTTTCCCCGCCTAGCCCCAATGTCACAGCGCCAATTGGTTGAACCTCAACATAACCTGCTGCTAAACCACGACTATGGATCAGTTCGACAACGGCTGCGTTATCGGCAACCGGCAGTGTGTTTGCCATCGAATTGACAGCCGTGTAGCCGCCTTTCGCCGCGGCTCTAGATCCCGAATAAATAGTTTCACTTGCCTCGTAGCCAGGTTCGCGTAGATGAGTGTGCAAATCCACGAAGCCTGCGAATATCATCAAACCCTCTGCGTTTATGACTTTGGTGTCATTGTCAGGCTGCGCTTCTAAGGCTTTGATAATCCCGTTTTCGATGAACACATCGGTTTGGCTGCCATTTGCCAAACGAGCAGCTTTGATTAGGTACTTCGTCATTTGTTTTGCCCTTCCTGAGCCAATAACCGATAAAGAATTGCCATGCGAATGGCAACACCGTTTGTGACTTGCTCCTTGATCAGAGACTGTGGTGAGTCGGCAACGGTTGAAGCGATTTCTAGTCCCCTATTCATCGGCCCCGGATGCATAATGAGTGTTTTTGAATTGAGCCGATGAAATCTCTCTTCGGTTAGACCAAACATCTGGGTGTATTCTTCCTGGCTTGCTAGAAAAGCTGAACCCATTCGCTCCTGCTGTATCCGAAGCATCATGACAATATCGAAATTGTTGGCTAAAGCGTCATCAAGGTTCAGGTAGATTTCATCTCCTGTGCTAGAGGCTGCCTCGGGTAGCAGGGTTGCAGGCCCGCAGAACCCGACAGTTGCTCCAAGTTTTCGAAGTAGTAAGCCATTTGATTTTGCGACTCTGCTGTGCAAAATGTCACCGACTATCAAGACTCTAACCCCGCTCAGATCGGATCGCTCCGCTTGGCCTTTCAAGGCGTTTCTTATCGTCAAGGCATCGAGTAGAGCTTGACTTGGATGCTCATGGGTACCGTCACCGGCGTTTATAACAGTGGCTGTTGACCAATTAGCATCAGCAATCGTTCGAGCTGTGCCGCTGGCGTTATGTCGAACGATAAGCGCCTCAACGCCCATCGCTTCGAGGGTGATTATCGTGTCCTTGAGCGATTCGCCTTTGCTAATTGATGAGCCCTTGGCGGAAAAGTTAACAACGTCGGCGGAAAGGCGCTTTGCGGCTATCTCAAAGGACAACCTGGTCCTGGTTGAATCCTCAAAGAAAAGGTTAGCGACAGTTCTTCCAGACAGTGCCGGTAATCGCTTCACCTCTTTGACGTTTGATTTGCGCATCTCATTTGCCAGATCAAGCAAATCTAAACAGTCATCTAGCGTTAACTCTGATGCACTTAGCAGATGTTTCATTGCTCTATCACCACTGACTGATCTGCATCAGATTCGGTAAGTCTCACTCGAACACGTTCAGCCAGGCTAGTCGGAATGTTCTTCCCCACAAAGTCAGCCCTGATCGGCAGTTCGCGATGACCACGGTCAACCAGAACGGCTAGTCTTACGGCTTTAGGTCTTCCAAACGTAACCAGAGCGTCTAATGCGGCTCGGATAGTTCTACCACTGAACAGAACATCATCAACTAGCACGACAGTTTTAGCCGCCAGATCGCCTACCGGCATTATTGTTGCTTCGATTTCCTTGCCAGGCTTGGAGGCAAGATCGTCCCGAAAGAGTGTTACGTCGAGTGTTCCAAGCGATGATTTCAGATCAAAGCTCGAGTAATTCTTTTGTATTGCATTAGCGATTCGACTGGCTAGGAAAACTCCCCTAGTTGGAATACCTAAAATTAGAAGATTGTCAGTCCCGTGATTCGACTCAACGATTTCATGAGAAATGCGGATGATTGCGCGATCGATGTCATTCGCGTCAAGGACGGTGCGCACAGTCATGTGCTACTCCTTCTGCGCCTCACTGGACGCCGTTAAAGGATTTATCTTTTGCTACTATACCTGAGAAGTAGGAAATTTGGCTAGATTGGCTTGCGAGTCGCCAGCACGCCCGCAAGAACACCATTGATGAAGCCAGGTGAATCGCTAGTGCTTAGTTCGCTTGCTAATTCAACTGCCTCCGACACCACAACTTCTGCTGGAGTTTCGCTGGCGAAGAGAATTTCGAAACAGGCAACGCGTAAGATTGCCCGATCTAGGGCTGGCATTCTATCTAGTGACCAGTTTTGGCTAAGTGATGCTATTTTTTCGTCAATGTCTATTTGGTGCTTCAGAACTCCGTTGACTAGTGTTCTTGCGAATTCGTATATCTCCGCTTGGTTTTGTCGCTCGGACATAGCTTCTCTCATCTCCTCGAGAATATCCGATGCCATGCAATCGCGAAGGTCAGCTGCGTATAGAGCCTCTATTGCTCGTTTACGCGATTTTGTGCGAGCGCTCACAGCTAGTCGGTTACTCGACCGAGATAGTCCCCGGTTCTAGTATCAACTTTTACCCTGGTGCCTTGCTCGATGAATAATGGAACCTGAATTTGTAGGCCAGTCTCTAGCGTTGCAGGCTTAGTTCCACCACTTGATCGATCCCCCTGCAAACCTGGCTCAGTGAATGTGATCTCTAGGACCACTGAAGCTGGTAACTCTACATAAATTGGCAAACCCTCATGGATGGCAACGATTGCCTGTTGATTCTCCAGCAAGTAGTTGGCTGCGTCGCCGACCAGCTCAGAACTTAACGTCAACTGGTTGTAGTCCTGAGTGTCCATGAAGACGAAACCTTCACCGTCGTTGTAAAGGTACTGCATCTCGCGTTTATCAACATTTGCTGTTTCAATCTTCACACCTGCATTTAGTGTTCGATCGACTACCTTACCGCTGATAACGTTCTTGAGTTTTGTCCTAACAAAAGCTGGGCCCTTACCAGGCTTGACGTGCTGAAATTCGATAACCTGCCACAGTTGGTTGTCGATACTAAGCACCATGCCGTTTTTTAAATCATTGCTCGTAGCCATTTTTACCTTTACCTTGTCGCGACCTAGAAGGCCTCGTTGAGTTTATCAGTTAGCGATAAACCTAAGTGCAAGCAGGTAAGAACTAATTCCTAGTCCAGTGATAGTACCTGTTGCTACGCCCGAGATCACCGAGTTGTGGCGGAACGCTTCGCGAGCATGTGGATTTGAAATGTGCACCTCGATTAATCGAAGCCCAGACTGGGTGAGCATGTCCGCTGCGTCACGCAGCGCGTAAGAGTAGTGTGTGAAGGCAGCTGGGTTAAGGATTACATCCCACCGATTTGCTAACCCCTCATGGAGCCAAGAAATGAGTTCAGCCTCGTCATTGGTTTGTCGAACATCTGTCTCAATTCCAAGTCCGACACCTTCAGCTGTTACCAAAGTGACTAGTTCGGAGTATGTGGTCGAACCATAAACTTCGGGGTCTCGACTGCCGAGATGGGCCAGATTTGGGCCATTGAGAACGAGCACTTTGCGCATTATTCGAATCTACCGCTAACTTGCAATTTCTTGAAAGGCCTGAAAGAGAATCTCCTCAGTAACAGCCTCAATAATTGTTGGCTTTGCCAAATCTTCTAGTACTACAAAGCGAAGTATTCCGGCGCGAGACTTCTTATCGACCTGCATTCCTTTATACAGCGCGTTCCATCGATCAACTGGATAGCCAACTGGAAGACCAAGTTTAGAGAGAATTTCTTTGTGTAGATCGGCTACCTCGTCGGAGAGCTTACCCGTCAACCTAGCTAGTTCAGCGACAAAGCACATCCCGATTGAAACGGCATGCCCGTGTCGGATCTTGAAATGTTCCACAAGTTCAATCGAGTGGCCAAGAGTGTGCCCATAATTCAAAATTTCACGTAGTGAGGACTCCTTAAAGTCCTGACTGACAACTTGAACCTTCACGGAAATAGCCTTTTCCACTAATCTCGCGAAACGTTCGGAGCGGGTATCGACAGCATCCTTGAAGTCATCACGGATCAGATCAAGAATCTCAGGGTCGGCAATAAATCCACACTTAACAATCTCGGCGAAGCCGGAACCAAGTTCAATCTTCGGCAAGGACTCTAGAGCGTCAAGATCGACAATTATGGCTTTCGGGTCGTAGAAAGAGCCAACAAGATTCTTACCTTCTAAGGTGTTGATTCCAGTTTTTCCGCCGATGGATGCATCCACCATGCCCAGTAAGGTTGTTGGAACGTGTACAACTGAGATTCCCCGTAGCCAGGTACTGGCAATAAAGCCTGCCAAATCCGAGACCGTTCCACCTCCAATTGAGACTACGGCGTCTGTTCTAGAAAACTCTGCTTGGCCTAAACTTGACCAAGCTACCGATAACCAGCGGTCGGTCTTTGCATCCTCGCCGTCAGCTACGGGGAATTGCCAAATCTGAAATCCGTCTTGTTTAAGGTGCTCAGCGAGAAAATTAGCTGACGCTTCCAATGGCTCTGGATAGACAATTAAAACTTTTTTAACAAGTGGGCCGAGTGCTGGTGCGACATCTTCAATCAGAGCCCGACCTATCCTAATCTCGTAGCTCGATAGACCAGTTGCTTTGATGATCTTGGTTTCGCTCATGTTCTATCCAACTTTCCACAAATTTCATCGACTATCGATCGCAGACCTTGTTTCGAAGTGTTAACGGTGATGTCGGCCAGTTGCTCGTATGTTGCTCTTCTACTTTCGTAGATTCTTTGCCAGTCATCAAAGCCGTTTTTAATTAGCGGGCGATTTCCTTTGCTCAACCTGCTCATGATGTGCCTACCATCTGTCTCGAGGTAGACAACAGTTGCCTTGGCTAGTTCCCGCTGATTGTTAGCACTCAGCACAGCTCCCCCTCCGGTAGCAATAACGGACTCAAGAAGTAGGGCTTCGGACACCGCCTCTTCCTCGACTTTTCGAAAAAAATCTTCGCCGTGTTCCTTAAAAATGGTAGGGACATCGCCGTATTTGGCAGACACCTTCAAATCGGTATCTACAAAAGGAATTTCCAAACGTTTTGCTAGTTTCTTGCCGATAGTAGTCTTGCCTACACCCATCGGACCGATAAGCACAATCGGTTTACCAGTCATAACTAGTCTGCTATCTGTGATCGAAGATTCTCTGGCAGATTAGCAAGGTAAGACTCGAGATTTCTCTTGGTTTCTAGCACCGAGTCGCCTCCAAATTTCTCAAGCACCGCATCTGCTATTACTAGCGAAACCATCGCTTCGGCGACAATACCTGCCGCCGGCACTGCACAAACATCTGATCTTTGGTGATGAGCGGTAGCCTCATCTCCAGTAGCCACATCGACTGTCTTCAGGGCTCTCGGCACAGTTGAAATTGGCTTCATCGCGGCTCGAATCGATAAGACCTGACCTGTGCTCATACCGCCCTCAATGCCCCCGGCTCTCGCTGAAGTTCTTGAAACGACGCCTTCGACAATTGCGATCTCGTCGTGAGCTTCGGAGCCCCTTCGTTTTGCGGACTCGAATCCATCTCCAACTTCAACGCCCTTGATGGCTTGTATTCCCATTAGTGCACCCGCAAGCCTGCCATCGAGACGGCGGTCCCAGTGCACGTATGAGCCAAGCCCAGGTGGAAGCCCATAAACGAGGACCTCAACAACACCCCCTAAGGTATCTCCCTCTTTGTGAGCTCTATCAACCTCTTCGACCATTCGGGCACCTAGTTCAGGGTCACTGGCTCGAACCGGGTCTTGGTCGATGCGGTCGACATCCCGAGGATGCGGTTGAGTTGGATTGCCGGCTATCGAGCCAATAGCAACGGTGTGGGTTACCAGACGTATGTCTAGATAGTCCAGAAATGCCGAAGCGCAAGCACCAAGGGCAACCCTCGCTGCTGTTTCTCGAGCTGAAGCTCGCTCCAATACGGGCCGAGCATCAGCGAAGCCGTACTTTTGCATCCCAGTGAAATCGGCATGTCCTGGTCTTGGTCTGGTGAGTGGCTCGGCTCTTGCACCGGTTAATTCTTCGGAAACTGGATCGGCGGACATAACCTGTTGCCATTTTGGCCATTCGGTATTGGCGATACTTATAGATATTGGCCCGCCAATACTTAGGCCATGTCGCACGCCGCCGGTGATGCGCATTTCATCTAGTTCAAGCTTCATTCTGGCGCCTCTACCGTAGCCGAGTCTTCTTCGAGCCAGAGCGGTTTGAACCATTGTTGAGGTGATTGGCACGCCAGCTGGTAACCCTTCCAGGATGGCGGAGAGTTCAGGGCCGTGCGATTCCCCTGCGGTGAGCCAACGTAACATGGTCTCTATTCTCCCATACGGCTTAGCTGCAGTGCATCCCTGATTTTTAACACCACTTCATCTTCGTCTGCAAGTTCGGCGTGCAATTCCCCTTTTGTGAACAGACGTATCTGGGCCACCGCTTGCCAAATGAGCATTTCTAGTCCATCTATAGCCACGGAATCCTTAGGAGCTAACAGATGATTAGAGTAATTCAGGTTCATCCAGTACTTCGAGCCAACACCTCGATCCGAGAAATCTACAGGAGTGGTGTTTATCACTAAATCTCCGGCATTTGTGAATTCGGCCAAACCAAAGGCCTGAACTTTATCGAATGCTGAAGTTGGCATGGCAAAATGGTCAGGATTTCTAGCAAAGATCGAAATTTCGGCTGACGGAAATATCGCTGTCGAGGCAACTAATGCGGAGCGGGAGCTGGCTCCAGAACCCAGAATCGAAACGGTCTCAATTTCCTTTGTTTGGATTCCGGATAATGCAGACTTGAGCCCGAAAATGTCGGTGTTTGCTCCATGCCAGATGCCTTCAGCAACAAACAACGTATTTACGGCGTGGGTTAGTTCTGCTTCCTGCGAGGCGATCTCACAATAGGCAAATGCTTCCTCTTTTAAGGGCATAGTTACGCTCAGGGCGGTGTATTTAGGCATTTCTTTCAGGAAGTCAGCTACCTCTCCTGATCTAACTAAGTTCTTGTCGTATTGCCAGAACAGCCCAAGCTGCTGGTAAGCAGTGCGGTGAATCAGTGGACTCAGGCTGTGTTCAATTGGGTCACCGATGACGCTGAGATAGCGTTCAATCATCCCAGCCCGGATTCTCTTTCATCCACTTCAGCCATTGTGCGACCGCTTTGAGATGTTCACTGTAGCTTGTGGAAAATACCGTTTCACCTGTTTTAAGATTCACAGTGCAGAAGTACAGCCAATCGCCATTTGCAGGATTGATGACCGAATCAATCGCAAGCGCACCAGAACCAGCAATCGGGCCAATTGGTAGCCCTGGATATAGGTAGGTGTTGTATTTATTTGGGTCAGCGCGCTCTGCATCTGATGTGTAAATGTCGTCGCTACCAACTCCATAGTTGACTGTTGCATCGGACTGAAGTGGCATCCCGACAGCTAAACGGTTTTTGAAAACTCGAGCAACTTTGTAGAAATCTTCTGTTAGTCGAGCCTCGGACTGCACAATTGAAGCAAGGGTCAGCGTCTTATGCCAGTTCGACTTTGTAACACCATCTTCGATCAGTTGGTCTTTTGTCCGCTGGACCATGATTTGGAGGATTTCTTTCGCGGATAAGTTTGGTGAAAAATCATAAGTTGCTGGGAAGAGATAACCCTCAAGTGAAGGTGCTGCCTTTGGCACACCAAAAGTGGATAACTGATCAGCACTTTGAACAAAGTCCTCAACCGTAATGCCGGTTTCCCTAGAGAGAATCTTAAACACGCTAGAGATTCTTAGGCCCTCTGGAATGGTTACTTTCTCGACTTGAATGTTTGCTGGGTCGGCAATTATTTCCAATGCGGTGTTTGTGCTGATCTGTCTTGGAATCAGATATGTCCCTGGGTAGAACACTAGGTCCGATGCGTAGATTTTGCGCAGTGTTACCGAGAGAGTCTTTGTGATGCCCTGTGCTACAAGGTTTTTGGCGATGTCTTCGCCGTCTTCTCCGGCAGAGATGACAAATTCAACCTGTCCAGAGCCATTTCCGCTGTATTCCGCCCCACTGATTTGGTCGGCCAAATCTCGGATTTGCCCTCGGAACAGGAACAGAGACGCGGCTAGTATTACCAAGCAAAGCGCAACAATGAGCCAGCGTTTTAGACCTGTCTTTTTGGTCCTAGGTCGCAAATCAGTCATTTGCTTTAATCCACTCATCTAGTGACTTACCTGGAATTATTCCTGTGTTTCGCTCCATGTTAAGAGCGTATTCCAGTATTGCTACCGCTGCGAGCTGATCAATGTTTGCTCTTGCCTTCTTCTGATTGATGCCAAGTTCGCGGAGTTGGCTGTTGGCTATCGAGGTGGTGAGCCTTTCATCTATCAGTCGAACGGGCTTATTTGTTTGGGCGACTAGACGAATAGCAAAAGACACGGCACTTTTTGTGGATACGGTGATGTCGTTGTGAAGATTTAGCGGTAAACCAACATAAATCTCCAGACAGGAATCTGGAATTAGCTCTAGAACGTGAGTAAGGACATCATCATTATTCAGTAAGGTCGCGACTGGACTTGCCAATATCGCTTCTGAATCACTTTTAGCCAGACCGATACGGGACTCACCATAGTCCAAAGCTAAACGGATTCCTTGGCGCAACTATCTAGCCCAAGCTCTTCTCAAGTTCGGCTATTGCCAATCCAATCTTGCTTGCATCGGTACCTGCACCTTGTGCCAAATCAGCTTTCCCTCCACCGCCGCCGCCTAGAATGCCGCTAGCCTTTTTGACCAAGTCGCCGGCCTTGATGTCCATAGCTTGAGCAGCTTTGGTAACTGCAACTGTGAGAACCGGTTTGTCGTCTATAGCTGCGAAAAGTGCAATTACAATGCCTTCAGATCCGACGCGATCGCGAATCGCTATTGTGAGATCCCGCAACGCGTCCGAGCTTGTGACATCTTGAACCTGCTGCGCGATTAGTCTAATGTTCCCAACCGTCTTACTTGAATTAATCAATTCTGGAACTAGGGTAAGTAAAGCTTTAGCTTCTGCTTGGGCGAGTAGACGCTGCTTTTCCTTGAGTTCGACAAGCAGCTGACTAACTCTGTCTAGACTGCTACCTGGATTGGTCTTTAGCTGTTCAGATATCTCGTGCAAGAGGTATCGATCTCTATTAAACGAAGCGATTGCTTCAAGCCCGACATTAGCTTCAAGTCTTCTCGAACCTGAGCCAACCGACGATTCATTTGTGATTGAGACCAGACCTATTTGGGATGATCTTGAAACATGCGTGCCACCGCAGAGTTCTCTGGACCAAGCTCCACCGATTTGGATTACTCTGACACTCTCGTCATAGGTTTCGCCGAAAAGTGCTACTGCTCCCCAAGCCTTTGCTTCTGGAAGACTCATGTATTGAGCGCTAACGGCAAGATCCTGCCTAATCGCCAGGTTGGAGATTTCCTCTATCTCTGATCTGGTGTCCATACTTAGCGAGCTGTTCCATGAGAAATCTAGACGCATGTATCCCGGCTTGTTATATGACCCAGATTGAAGCGCTGACGGCCCAAGCACCTGTCGAAGAGCTGCGTGGACTACGTGGGTTGCGGAGTGGGCTTGAGCTGCGCCTAAACGCCAGGTGGCATCAACCTTGGTTAGAACCTTATCGCCAACGGAAATTTCACCGCTGCGTACAATAGCTCGATGAGTAATCAGCCCCTTAACTGGTTTCTGAACGTCCAACACTTCAAGTAGTGACGCATTTCCGATGATTTCACCAGCGTCAGGCGACTGACCTCCTGACTCCGCATAGAAACTGGTACGGTTCAAAATTACATCGACGAGCGTTCCCTGAACTGCCGAGGAAGTGCCTGCCCCATCTACCACTAAACCGATAACTTCAGCCTCTGATTGAAGTTCGTCATATCCTGTAAATACCGAAACGCCTTTTGATCTGTAATCTGCAAAAACAGATAGGTCAACACCGCCAGCCTTCTTGAGTTTCGCATCAGCCTTGGCCCGAGACCTTTGCTCACTCATCCGCTCATCAAAACCACTGCGGTCAACAGTGAGGCCGTTCTCCTCGGCTATCTCCAAAGTCAAATCGATCGGGAATCCGTATGTGTCGTGAAGGAGGAAGCAAATCTCCCCGCTTAGCTGTTTAGCTCCACTGTTCTTAGCTTGATCAATGTGAGATTCAAGCGCAGCGGTCCCGCTAACCAGAGTACGAAGGAAAGCCTCTTCTTCGGCTAAAGCGATCTTTAGAATTCTTGGAAAATCAGCCTCTAACTCAGGATAGGCATCAACCATCGCATCCTTAGAAGCTGTGAATAGATTCAAAAACGTTGGCTCATTGACGCCAAGCAGCCTCATTGCTCTAACTGATCGTCTAAGTAGTCTTCGAAGGACGTACCCGCGGCCATCATTTCCGGGGGTAACTCCATCGCCGATGAGCATTAGTGAGCTTCTTACGTGATCGGCAACGACTCTTAGCCGCACATCAGCAGCTTCGCTCTTACCATAAGAAATGCCTGAAAGTTCGGCCGCCTTATCTAATACCGGTCTAACTTGGTCAATTTCGTATAAGTTCTCTACACCTTGCATTAGGAAGGCAACTCGTTCCAGGCCCATTCCAGTGTCGATGTTCTTTTTAGGAAGCTCGCCGAGAATTTCAAAGTCCTCTTTGCCTCCGCCTAAACCACGCTCGAACTGCATGAATACTAGGTTCCAAATTTCTATGTACCGGTCCTCATCAGCCTCCGGACCACCTTCTTGCCCATACTCTGGACCTCGGTCATAGTAAATCTCCGAACAGGGTCCGGCCGGTCCCGGTTGGCCAGTAGACCAATAGTTGTCCTTCATTCCCCTGCGCTGAATTCTCTCGATGGGCAGCGACGCTACTTCTTGCCAGATCGAGATGGCCTCGTCGTCATCCTTGAATACTGTCACCCACAGCTTCTCTTTAGGTAGACCAAGGCCACCACTGTCTTGGTCAGTAGTCAAAAACTCCCAGGCGAACTCAATAGCTTCACGCTTGAAATAATCGCCGAAAGAGAAATTCCCGTTCATTTGAAAGAATGTTCCGTGCCTTGTGGTCTTTCCAACCTCTTCAATGTCGAGCGTACGGACACACTTTTGAACACTTGTCGCTCTTCCATACGGCGCTGGAACCAAGCCAGACATGTAGGGAATAAAGGGAACCATTCCGGCTACCGTAAAAAGCAACGTTGTATCTTCGCTTATTAGAGAAGCGCTAGGAACCACGACGTGGTCCTTAGACTCAAAGAAAGCTAGCCAGCGCCGTTTGATTTCAGCAGTTTTCACTTTGCTTTCGCTTTACTCTTTGACGCGGTCTTAGCTTCCTGTTCGCGGTAACCCTCAACTACTGCATTTGCAAAAGTTTTTACTTTCACTCCTGCCTGAGTGACAGCTTTTCTCGCCTCTGGGTTGGCATCAATCTGCTTTGCTAGATAGACCCCGAAGGCCACTCCCGCTACGAAAAATGCTGCCCGTTTCATCTTTACTTCTTCTTTTTTCCAATAAGACCGGTAACGCTTCGAATGATTTCACCGACTCTTAGCAGGGGCCCACCGATTGAATTAGTAAAAGATGAGATTAGTGAGGTTAAGTTAGTAGTCGTTTCAACTACGTTCTCTGTGATCACATCAATTTTGGCCAGCTGCCGATTAGCCTGCTGTGTAGTTTCGGTAAGTTCATTCAAAAGTGGAATAAGCGATTCACCAGTCTGCCTTATTGTTGCGCTGGTTGAATCAATAAACCTAGAAATCCTAATAAGTACAATGACTAGGGCTACGACCAGAACACAAAATGCGATCGCTGCGATAAGTGCTGCGGTATCGGAATTCATGATGAACTCTGACTCATTATCGAGCTGCGTAATACTCAACCACAAGCTGAACTTCACAAGTGATTGGAACTTCTGAGCGCTTCGGTCTGCGCACAAGTGTAGCTTGCAGCTTATCGAGTTGAACCGATAGGTATCCCGGCACTGGTGGGAGCACGTCAACGTGTCCGCCGGCGGCGGCAACCTGGAACGGCTCGGTTGATTCGCTCTTTGGTCTCACGTGAATCATCTGACCGACCTTCACACGAAGCGACGGACGATCAACCAGCTGGCCATCTACAAGGATGTGACGGTGAACAACCATCTGCCTGGCCTGCGCCATCGTACGAGCAAAACCGGATCGAAGAACAAGTGCGTCTAAGCGCATCTCTAGAAACTCGACGAGGTTCTCACCAGTAAGTCCTTCGCTACGTTTTGCGTCGTTAAAGGTTTTTCTCAGTTGAGCCTCACGGATTCCGTATTGCGCACGCAGACGCTGTTTCTCGCGAAGTCGGACGGCAAAGTCACTGTCCGCTTTACGCTTGGTACGACCGTGCTGGCCTGGCGCGTAAGGACGCTTTTCTAGATATTTTGCTGCTTTTGGAGTTAATGCAATTCCGAGTGAGCGAGACAAACGAGTCTTGCTTCTTGTACGTGTTGTTTTAGACACAGGTACCTTTCAAAGTTAATGACCAATTGAATTCGTGCCTAGTGCATCTCGGCTAAAAAGATTCACTCACCGTTTGACTTGAACTCGCAGCCTTGAGTTGAGTCGGGCCGGCAACTTCCCAATATTAGCATCATCAACCATGAGCGAGATAGCCCTAATTCGCCTTTTTCTTCAGTATTTCTCTGATTATTTTCATACGCTCAACTAGCTGTAGTTCGAAACCCAGGCTTCCGGGTTCAAAGTAGGGTCCAACGATCTCGCTGGTGAGTGGCTGATCCACTACTTTATCGAGTGCATCGTGCGGGTATTGATAGGATTCCGTGGATTTCTCAAGCGGAGTTGATCTCAGATATGTAGGGATTTCAGGTGCAAAGCCCTCTTCGACCTGAGCTAATGCTTTATTTATTGCTTTATAAGCCGAGTTGGACTTCGGTGCTAGGGCAAGGTAAATGGTTGCCTCAGCCAAAGGAATTCGGCCCTCGGGCATACCTATAGCGGTGACAACATTCATGACAGAGTTAGCAAGGGTTATGGCGCTTGGATCTGCAAGCCCGATGTCCTCGGCGGCTAGTATTACCAATCTTCTTGCTATAAAGCGGGGATCTTCACCCCCGTAAAGCATTCTGGCGAGGTAATGCAAGGCAGCATCAACGTTAGATGCTCGAACCGACTTAATGAAAGCACTTATAACGTCGTAGTGCTGATCCCCATTATCGTCATACCTGACAAACGCGGTTTGCAAACTGGAACTCACATCAACATCCGCTATTTCTTTCCGGCCGGCCTTCGAAGCGGAAACAGCTGCTGTTTCAAGTATTGTAAGAGCTTTCCTTGCATCGCCCGCAGAAAGTCTAGCTATGGCCGAAAGAAGTTCCGGGCTTGTCTTGAAACCACCGGAGAGACCCCTTTCGTCTATCAAGGCATTAGACAGAATCTGTACCAAGTCTTTTTCCTGCAAGGGCTTTAGTTCAATCAACATGGATCTTGAAATTAGTGCGGGAGTCAGGGCAAATCTGGGATTTTCCGTAGTAGCCCCAATCAGGACGATTGAGCCTTCCTCGACCTGTTTGAGAACTGAATCTTGCTGAACCTTATTGAACCTATGTATCTCGTCGATAAAAAGAACAGCCGAAGCTCTGGAATTGTTCACTTCTTCTTGGGAGATTAGAAAGGCGCCCCTAAGTTCGCTGACAGAGGAGTTCACTGCGCTAATTTCGATTAGCCGTCGATTTGACATGTCTGCAAGGATCCGAGCGAGCGTCGTTTTACCCGTTCCAGGCGGGCCGTAGAGAATGAGCGAGACTGCTGATGCCTTCGCCTGCCCAAATGAACTAAGTAGGCCGGAGTTTCTAAGCAGCTTGGCATGACCAACAAACTCATTAAGGTCACGTGGCCGCATGCGAGCGGCCAGCGGTGACCCAATAGGGAAATCGAAAAGACCAAAGCTGTCCACTAGACAAGGTTAATCCACCTGAAACCTCCCCTAAACTTATTAGGTAAGTATTTCGGAGGTCAGAATTGGCAAGGAAAAACAAGGACATTGAGGCGTCTGCCTTGAGAAGCCTGAAGCAGTTCGAGCAAAAGCAGAACATTGAGGACACAAAGGCCAAGACAAGAATCAGAGACAACAGGTTAGCTCTGATTGCGACAGCCAGCACTTTTGTTGTCGCTTTGGCCTCTCAGTTCGTCTATTTCAACTTCGGCCCCGGTATTTCTCCCACTGCGTGTATCACATTCACTCAGACTCCGGTCCCGAATACCGGAACTAATCCAGGAGCAACCGTTCCAGACGCCTCCCTCGCCGAGTGCCGAGACTGGACTGGAACAATGAGGTTGAACGACACTAATCTCCAGATAAAACTTTTTGGAGCCAAAGCACCTCAGGCAGTTTCTAATTTTGTTGACCTGTCTAATCTTGGTTTTTACACCGACATCTCTTGTCACCGTCTGACCACATCAGGTATCTTCGTGCTCCAATGCGGCGACCCGCGCGGTGATGGCACTGGTGATCCCGGTTACACCTGGGGTCCATTAGAAAACACTCCAGTTGCAGCAAAGGAAGGCGAGTCTCCTGTTTATACCAAGGGGTTACTTGCTATGGCTAGAACTAGTAACAGCGGATCGTCAATGGGTAGCCAGTTCTTCATAGTGTATAAAGACTCTCCTATTCCTAACGATGCCGCTGGCGGATACACAGTCTTCGGTGAAGTAACCGCCGGCCTTTCCGGGCTAGACGAAATTATCAGCTCGGGTGTTGCCGGTGGTGGCACTGACGGAAAGCCGAAGGTAAGCACCTCGATCAAGAGCATTACAGTTAAGTAGTTCAACATTTTGGGAGATTCGGTGTCAGCAATTCAGTCAATGTTCGGTCGAGTAGATGACTCGGGTAACGTATACCTGCTCGATAACGGCACCGAACGACTGATTGGTTCACAGCCAAGCATGTCAGTAGACGAGGCCATAAAGTTTTACCAGAAGAGATTCGAAGACCTGCAAGCGAATGTCAGGCTACTTGAGCAACGACTCAAGGCAAAAGCTGATCCAAAATCAATTTTAAAATCAGCGAAGAAGATTCTCCAGGATTTAGAGAACCCTAATGTAATCGGTGATGTGCAATCGCTGCGCGACAGGGTGAAGGCTATAGACGAACAGCTTGCTGAACTGGTAGCTAGGCTTGATAAGCAACGCGAAGAGGCTATCGCCGCCGCTATTCAGGCTCGCGAGAGCCTAGTTGCGAGCGCGGAAGCACTAATTGCTAAAGACCCCAACAAGACCAACTACAAACAAGCTAGTGCGAAAATGGCGGAGCTACTTGAAAGTTGGCAAAAATTGCAAAAAGAGGGTGTACGCATCCCTAAAGCTAAAGCAGATTCCCTTTGGAAAAAACTAGCGAGTTCGCGTAACACCTTTGAGTCAAATAAGCGTGCTTTCTTTATAAACCAAGAGAAGTTGGCAAAATCAGCAAAGCAGGCAAAGACCGAGATAGTAACCAAAGCCGAGGCACTAGTTGCCAAGGGAGCTGATGGCATTAGTGAGTACAAAAACCTGCTCTCAGCGTGGAAAGCGCTACCCAAAACCAAAACTAATCTTGATGATGAACTTTGGGCTCGGTTCAAGGCCGTCGGTGACGCAATCTACGCCGCCAAAGCTGAGAAGTCCTCAATTGAGGAGGCGGAATTCGCTGCCAATCTAGAGGCGAAACTATTACTGCTAGCAGAGGCCGAGGCACTTGACCCAGCTTCGAATTTGGAGGCTGCGAAAGCTAGCCTGAAATCAATTCAGTCGCGCTGGGAAAAAGCCGGCAAGGTTCCTCGAGACAGCATCAGAAAAATCGAAGACCGGCTAAAAGCTGTCGAGACGAAAATACGAAACGTTGAGCAAGAGAATTGGCGCAAGACTGATCCAGCCACAATCGATCGTACCAACAGTTTGAAAAGTCAAATCGAGCAAGCAATATCAAAGCTTGAGCAGCAGCTTGCCAGCGCTAAAAGCTCAGGTAATAGTAAGGCTGTAGAAGAAATCCAGTTGGAGATTGAAACTAAAAGATCTTGGCTAAGCGTAATTAATTAGTCTCTAAGAGTTTTTGACTCGGTAGACGTCGTAAACGTTGTCGATTCGTCTTACTGCATTTATGAGCGCATCTAAACCTGCCGGGTTACCCATTTCGAAAACAAACCGACTCAGTGCCACGCGATCTGCTCGTGTTGAGACTGAGGCGGAAAGAATGTTTACGTGGTGCTCACTTAGCACTCTGGTAACATCGCTGAGCAGTCCACCCCGATCTAGGGCCTCGATTTGAATCTGGACGAGGAAAAGTGATTTGGCTGTCGGCTCCCAAGAAACTTCTATAAGCCGCTCCGGTTGGCTTCGTAGGTCATCTGCGTTACGGCAGTCGTCCCTGTGAACCGAGACACCGGAGTTACGAGTGATAAAGCCGATAATGCTATCCCCTGGCACGGGAGTGCAACAGCGGGCAAGTTTAACCATCACGTCCGCATCGCCTCGCACCAAAATGCCGGAATCGCTATTCCTGACCCGATTCAATGCCGCAGTATTAGCCGGTAACTCAAATACCGGCTCCTCCGACTCTTCGTCCTGAGTGAGCGAGGCGGCCATTTTCTCAACAACCGACTGAGCAGAAATGTGGCTATCCCCAATCGCTGCATAAAGATCAGCCGGTTCAGCAAAGCGTAAGTCGCTGGTAATTTTTAGCAGGC
Source organism: uncultured Rhodoluna sp. (assembly GCA_964394575.1). Lineage (GTDB taxonomy): Bacteria > Actinomycetota > Actinomycetes > Actinomycetales > Microbacteriaceae > Rhodoluna. Next base: position 182,072 of record CAYMYB010000003.1, read on the forward strand.
TGTCGGTGGCAAGCGCACGCTGGATCGGCAAGTTCTGTTTACGGAGGGCTTTGGCTAGTAAGTCCTTCCCCCTCTCGATGGCATCGTCCTTACGTTCAGCGCTAAACCAAGCTCGAATCTTAGATTTGGCTCGCTGGGTCTGCACGAATTGTAGCCAGTCTTGAGACGGACTCGCGTCCTGTGATTTCGACGTAAGAATCTCAACTACATCGCCTGATTGCAGCGGTGTCTCCAATGGCACTAATCGTCCATTAACTTTGGCTCCCATGGTCTTATGACCAATTTCGGTGTGAACCGCATATGCAAAATCAACTGGGGTTGAGCCTCGAGCTAATCCAATGACCCTACCTTTGGGGGTAAATGCGTAAACCTCTTTAGCCCCAATCTCAAAACGAAGTGCGTCAAGGAATTCACTTGGGTCGGCGGTCTCGTGCTGCCAATCTGATAGATGTTTCAGCCAAACTAGATCCTCTTCTGAACTTAGCCTTGCCTGTGTACCGCCCTCTTTGTATTTCCAGTGTGCGGCAACACCATACTCCGCTCGGTTGTGCATCTCTTGTGTTCGAATTTGTATCTCAACAGGTCGACCGCTTGGACCAATCACCGTGGTGTGAAGTGATTGGTATAGGTTGAACTTCGGCATGGCGATGTAATCCTTAAAGCGACCAGGTACAGGATTCCACCTAGCGTGAATCGATCCCAATATTGCATAGCAATCTTTTACTTCCGGCACTATAACTCTGATACCAACTAAATCGTAAATATCATCGAACTCTCGGCCACGCACTACCATCTTCTGATAGATCGAGTAATACTGCTTTGGTCGACCAGCCACCTTACCCTTGATCTTGTTCTCTTTCAGATCGTCATCGATAGAGCTAATTACGCCTTGAATGAATTCTTCACGTTTAGGAGATCGCTGTCTAACCAAATTTACGATTTCGTCGTACACCTTCGGATATAGAACGCTAAAGGATATGTCCTCTAACTCAGTCTTTATCGTGCTGATACCAAGGCGATGTGCTAGCGGAGCATAAATTTCAAGCGTTTCCTGGGCCTTTTTTCTGGCCTTCTCTTCTGGGACGAATCCCCAGGTTCTGGCATTATGAAGTCGGTCAGCAAGTTTTATGACGATGACCCTGATGTCTTTTGACATTGCAACAACCATCTTGCGGACGGTTTCCGCTTGGGTGTGCTCACCGAATTTGACCTTATCCAGCTTTGTTACACCGTCAACTAGCATGGCAACTTCTTCACCAAAGTCAGCTCTCAATTGATCTAGCCCGTAGTCGGTGTCCTCAACAGTGTCGTGAAGCAGAGCAGCGGCGAGACCCGCTGGTCCAATACCTAGTTCTGCCAGAATCTGCGCTACCGCGACAGGGTGGGTAATGTAGGGATCACCACTTTTGCGAGTCTGTCCCCTATGAGCCTCCTCGGCTGCGATGTAGGCGCGCTCGACGATTGAGAAATCAAGTTTGGGATGACTCGCTTTAGCTGTTCTCAAAACTTCAGCTATGCCGGAATTCTCGGCTGGACGCGTGAAGATCCGAGGCAGGCGGTTGCGAAGTGCCTGTAGTGCTCCACCTGAACTAGCGTCGGACATCAATACCTCTTAGAACGAATATAACTAACAGGATACCGCTTCCAGAGGCTTGTAATTATGCCCGCTTGGCTAAGACCTTTTCTGCCTGTTTGGTAAATTTTGCCTCGCCTTCGCGGAGTTGCGAATAGAACGGTGCAGCTATGAAAATCGTCGAGTAGGTACCGACGATGATTCCAATGAACAGCGCAAGCGAAATGTCTCTTAGCGTTCCAGCGCCTAGTACGAAGGCACCAATAAACAGGATTGCTGCAACTGGAAGGACTGCGACAACAGAGGTGTTGATAGATCTAACCAGGGTTTGGTTGATGGCTAGGTTCACGCGCTCAGCGAAAGTTGCAGTTTCGCTGTATTCGGATTCAAGTGTATTTTCTCGAATCTTATCGAACACCACAACGGTGTCGTAAAGCGAGTAACCCAAAATAGTTAAGAATCCAATTACGGCCGCAGGGGTTACTTCGAAGCCAAATGCACCATAAAGCCCAGCTGTAATCACCAAGTCGTGGAACAGCGCAATGATAGCTGCAACACTCATCTTCAGGGTTCTAAAGTAGAGCGCCATGAGTACAGCTGCGAGCGCGATGAAAATGACAAGTCCAAACAGAGCCTTTGATGTGATGTCAGCTCCCCAGTTAGGCCCAATAAATGAGCTTGCGACATTGCTATCAGGAACATCAAATCGTTTGGCTAATGCAAGCCTTACCTTTTCTGAGTCTTCGTCGCTGAGCTGCGGAGTTTGAACACGAATAGTGTTACCCCCGATTTCGGTAGTGTTCACCTGGATGTTCGGAACAACCGTGTGTACCGCTTCTTCAGCGGCTATAGTTGACTTCTCTTTGCTGTCGGATATGCGGTACTCTGATCCGCCGCGGAATTCAATACCGAAGTTAAACCCACCGCGGCTAAGTGGCAGCAAGATCGATAGCACAAGCATCACTAATGCGATTATGTAGAAGATTTTACGGCGACCGACAAAGTCAATAGACCGCTCGCCACTGTAGAGCTGATTTCCAAATTCACTAAAACGCGACATTAGTTATCCTCGCTTGATCTATCTAATTGACCGGCAGCTTCGGCCTTGCGTTCGGCAATGGTTTTGCGTTTGGTTGCCTCTTTGCTAGCACTTGCCGCCTTCTCCTTTGAGACACTTGAACTTACTCTGAAGGTTCCACGACCGGTGTATCCGTAAGCGGCTGATTCACGTATTTCTAGTCCTGAGAACTTAGCACCAGAGGCGAAATACTTCGTCTGAGCCATGAGCTGGAACATGGGGTGGGTGAACAGCCAAACCACTGCAAGGTCAACTATGGTGGTGAGCCCAAGTGTGAAGGCGAATCCCTTCACGTTTCCAACTGTCAGAACAAAAAGGGTTGCGGCGGCGAGCATGCTAACGGCGTCGGATACGATAATGGTTCGTTTGGCCCTTGCCCATCCTGCTTCAACTGCGACTGGGAGAGATTTTCCTTCGCGCAATTCGTCTCGAACTCTCTCAAAGTAAACAATGAACGAGTCTGCGGTGATACCGATTGCCACAATCAAACCAGCGATTCCAGAAAGACTCAATCTGTAATCTTGACGCCAAGTTAGCAGTGCAATCGCTAGGTAGGTAAGTAAAGCAGCTATCGTCAGCGAGCCCAAGGTTAGAACGGCCAGCGCTCGATATTGGAAAATCGAGTAACCAACTACAAGAAGCAAACCGATAAGCCCAGCTAGCAAACCGGCTTGTAGCTGCTCTGTTCCAAGCGTTGCGGAGATGTTCTCCTGCGATTGAACTGTAAAGGAAATCGGTAACGCACCGTACTTCAGCTGGTCTGCTAGCAACTGAGCGGACTTCTGATCATAGTTACCGGTAATTTGGGCCTGGCCACCAGTAATTACTGCCTGAGTGGTTGGCGCTGTGATTACATAGCCGTCTACGGTGACTGCGAATCTATTCCGAGGATCAGCAAGCGGATAGAGCCGGCTGGTGATGTCACCAAACTGCTCTCCACCTTCAGCGTTGAAGTCTAGATTCACGGCCCATTCGTTTGTCGCTGCTCCGTTTGCTCCGGTTACGGTTCCGGCCTCAGCATCCTCGAGTTGAAGACCAGTCAATTCAACTGGCCCAAGGATGTATTTCTCAAACCCTCCTCGAGCACAGGTGACCAGTGGTTTATCTTCGGGATCTACTTGGCCAGGTTCGCGGAAAGTTTTACTACAGTCGAGATTCTCATACTCTTGCTGCAATTGCTTACTTACCCAGTTGAGGTCGCTCGGATCGGTTGGCTTTGCGCTACTGGTCTTGATTGGTACAGAACCTGTTTCACCGAGTTGAGTTTTAGAACCCGCTGAGGCAGCCAAAACGGCCCTGAACTCCAATTTCGCTGAACTCTTTATCAGAGCAAGAGTGTTCTTGTCAGGAATTCCAGGTATCGAAACAACGATGTTATTTCCCGAAGTGTTTATTTGAGCTTCGCTAACACCAGTTGAGTCAACACGTTGACGGATAATGCCTACAGCTTGGTTAAGCTGTTCGGGAAGCACCTGTTGTCCAGCTGATACGACGGGCGTAAGGATTATCTGAGTTCCACCCGAAAGATCCAACGCTAGATTGGGAACAAAGGTGGTCTTCTCATCGCCAGCAAGCATGTTCGCACCAATTAGTGCAGGGATACCTAACGTAATGATTGTTAGCCAAAGAAGCGATCGTCTTGCTGATCGAATAATTCCGTTTTTCGCCATTTCAGGTTCCTAGATTCCTTGCTTTACTTAGAAGATTTTGGAGCAACTGTGGTGCTCTTCTTTACAGACTTTGATTTGTCCTCGGGCTTGGCATCTGGAGCTGATTCAACAACGTTACGGACAGCCGCTTTTACAAATTCAATCTTGCTGCCCGGCGTGCTTTCTATGACTACGGTCTCGTCTTTTATCTCGATGATTTTGCCCGTTATCCCCCCGAGCATTACCACCTTTGCCCCTACGACAACAGAATTAGCCAGCTTTGAGGCAGCTTCCTTCTTTTTACGGTTGCTATAGATGATGAACAGTAGGAATACGGCGATGATAGCAAAAAACGTTAGATCAGCGGGGCTCATTAAAGTCCTATCAATTCAGGTATTTTCAGGCAACTACCCGATTATAGCCGACCCTAATCAAATAATCCTGTGCTAGCTCCTGCTGGTCCTAGACCTAAGTGACTGTAAGCCTTATCGGTAACCTGTCGGCCGCGCGTGGTCCTAATTATCAGGCCAGCCCTTACTAAGTAAGGCTCAACCACGAATTCGATAGTGTCCGGCTCTTCACCGATAGCAACACTTAGCGTGTTCAACCCAACGGGCTTACCCGCGAACCTGACAATTAGGGCCTCTAGTACGGCTCGATCAAGCCTGTCGAGGCCTAACTGATCGACCTCGTAGAGTTCTAGCGCTTGATTCACGTGCGCTTGATCAATAATTTTCTTGCCATTGACCAGGGCATAATCGCGAACCCGCCTAAGCAATCGATTGGCGATTCTAGGTGTACCCCTGGATCGGGCGGCAATGCTTACCAGTGCAAGTGGATCTGCCTCAAGGTTCATCAGAGAGATTGCCCGTTGTAGTACCTGTTCGAGCTCCTCATTACTGTAAAAATCAAGATTTGCAGTAAAGCCAAATCTGTCACGAAGCGGATTAGGGAGCAGACCCGACCGCGTTGTCGCCCCGACAAGCGTAAACGGTTCAAGATCTAGTGAAATACTGTTGGCTCCAGCTCCTTTGCCAACCATCACATCGACGCGAAAATCTTCCATCGCGAGGTACAGCAATTCTTCAGCGCTTCTAGACATTCTGTGAATCTCATCAATAAAGAGGACTTCACCTGGATAAAGGGAAGAAAGGATAGACGCAAGATCCCCTGCGTGCTGGATTGCTGGCCCGCTGGTCAGCCGCACTGGCTTACCAGTTTCGTGCCCGACGATCATCGCCAGTGTAGTTTTCCCCAAGCCTGGTGGCCCTGCTAAAAGAATGTGGTCTGGCGTTCTTTTTTGGATTCCAGCTGCATCAATCAGAAGTTTTATCTGTTCTCTTACTTTTGATTGTCCGACAAAATCCTTCAGCGAAGTTGGGCGAATAGCTCCTTCAAATGCGAGATCGGACGGTTCCGGCTCCGAATTAAGCAGTTCATCGTTCATTGCTTGCATTTCGTCTTGAGTTAGCTAACGAATTCAATGTCAACCGCAACAACTGTTCTTCAGTCGCGTTTGGATTTTCCTTAGAAATTGTTAGTGTTGCCTGCTTAGCGATTTTCTCCTGATAACCGAGATTCACCAACGCGCTAACAACAGTTTTTTGCAGATCGCCTTCAGTGCCTTCTTCGCCGGTAATCAATTTTCCGCTTAGAGATAAGATGATCAACTTGGCTGTCTTTGGGCCAATACCGCTAACCGCACTAAAAGCGCCCGCATCGGCCTCAACTACAGCTCGCTCTATCCCATCTGTGCCCAATTGGCTGAGAATGTTAAGTGCTGTTTTGGCACCAACACCGCCAACTGAACACAGCAGGTTAAAAACCTCTACCTGGTGCTCTTCGATGAAACCAAAGAGTTGAATGGAGTCTTCCCGAACAATCTGAACTGTGTGAAGTAGGGCTTCTTGTCCTACCTTGCACATTGAAATCGTATCTGTAGGTGCGCTAACGAGATAACCGACGCCTGATACGTCAACGACGACGCTTCCTCCGGCTATCTTAGAAACAATTCCTCGCAAATGGGCTATCACGGGTTAACCCTAACCTTTAGCGCTGTCTTTTCTTGGCAGCGTTCTCTGCATCTTGCCACTTTTGCTGTGCGTTTGTCATCGGTGCCGACTCGAGCCCAAAATCATTTCGCCACGAAGCTGTAATTGCAATAGCTAATGCGTCGTTGGCATCAGCTGTTTTGGGGACTTCTTGAAGTTTCAAAATCTTCATGACCATGCTGCTCACTTGAGCCTTATTGGCTCTACCAGAACCAGTTACGGCAGCTTTTACCTGCGTTGGCGTGAAGTATTGCACGGGAACTCCGCGAGATAAACACAGGTAGGCAATTACGCCCGTGATGTTTGCAACTGAGACTACGGTCTTTAGGTTTTGCTGTGAGAAAACTCTTTCAATTGCAACAGCATCAGGTTTCAGGCGGTCGAGAAGTGCCTCAACTTGTTTACCGATTTCAAAGATACGCTGACTCAGCTCACCATCCGGTGAGGACTGTAACACGCCCACTTCAATAAAGCCAACAGAGCGACCCTTCGAACTGCTTACCAATCCGAAGCCGCACCTGGTTAAGCCTGGGTCAATCCCAAGAACCCTCTTTGCCAATTTACTCGGCCTCGAGCTGAGCAGCTACTTCACTTGAAACATCGAAATTTGAATAGACATTCTGCACTTCATCGGAATCCTCAAGTGCGTCAATTAGTGCAATAACTTTCCTCGCAGTGTCCAGATCTACTTGAACAGGCATTGAAGAGACAAACTCTACATCCGCGCTCTCATAGTCGATTCCCGAGGCTTGAAGTGCGGTGCGGACTTCTACCATTGAGTTCGGATCCGTCGTGATAACAAATTCTCCATCCCTGACTTGAATGTCATCAACGGCAACTTCAATAACCGCCTCTAGCACCTTATCTTCGGTGAGACCTTCAACCTTCTCTACAACGATTACCCCTTTTCGACTGAATTGGTAGGACACAGAACCTGGATCGGCCATGGTCCCTCCATTTCTGGTGACGGCGAGGCGAACGTCGGCGGCAGCCCTGTTTTTGTTATCCGTTAAACACTCAATTAGTAAAGCGACGCCATTCGGGCCGTAACCCTCATACATGATGGTTTGGTAGTCAACGCCTCCCCCATCCAAGCCAGCTCCACGCTTGATAGCCCTCTCGATGTTGTCATTTGGTAGCGAGGATTTTCTCCCCTTTTGAACTGCGTCATAAAGAGTAGGGTTTCCATCAAGGTCAGGGCCCCCGATACGAGAAGCAACCTCGATGTTCTTGATTAGTTTGGCAAACAACTTGGCACGACGACTGTCTATCACTGCTTTTTTGTGTTTGGTGGTTGCCCACTTGGAATGTCCAGACATTATCTTTTCCTATTTCAGTCTCTTGCTGAATTCTACAATTCGGCTCGAAAATTTGCCCTTTTACACATTTCAAAGAACTCTAGGTGAACTGCTTGCTCGTCTACAAGCTCAGGGTGAAAACTAATACCAATGATGTTGCCTGATCGAACTCCAACCACCTCGCCAGATGGCAACTGCGAGATTACCTCGACACTTTTACCAACCTGAGTTACTATCGGAGCTCGAATGAAAGCCGCAGCAATCCTTTCATTCAAAAAGGGTATGGTTGCTTCAAATGAGTTCAGTTGCGAACCAAATGCGTTTCGTTGAACACGCACATCTAAAGCTCTAAAACTTTGCTGCCCGGCTATGCCATCACTGATTTCGTTAGCAAGAAGGATAAGTCCGGCGCAAGTGCCAAATGCGGGCATTCCCTTATCGAGAAGGCGTTTGATTGGGTCAAATATGCCATTAACTCGACAAAGCTTGTCGATAACGGTGCTCTCACCGCCTGGAATTACAAGCCCGCTAATGCCTTGTAAGTCATTTGGGGTCCGTACTCTTTTGGTAGCGATGCCTAGCTTAAGGAAAAGTGCCAGGTGTTCCCTAAAGTCTCCTTGTAAACAGAGAACCCCGATAGGACCCAATTCTTACCAACCGCGCTCAGCCAAACGATGTGGGGCAGGTAAATCGGCAACGTTGATTCCAACCATTGCCTCACCAAGACCGCGACTAACTTCTGCCAGGACATCAGGGTTATCGTAGTTGGTTGTTGCCTTGACGATTGCTGCCGCTCTTGCTTGAGGGTTACCGGACTTAAAAATTCCCGAGCCAACAAACACTCCGTCGGCTCCTAACTGCATCATCATGGCCGCATCAGCAGGCGTTGCAACTCCTCCAGCGGTAAACAACACAACTGGGAGCTTGCCCGTCTTTGCAACTTCTCTCACTAGATCAAACGGAGCTTGTAGTTCTTTTGCTGCGACATAAAGTTCATCATCAGCCTTTGAGGAAAGCTCTCGAATTTGACCGAGGATGGTTCGAATGTGTTTTGTTGCTTCACTAACATCACCAGTACCAGCCTCACCCTTTGAGCGGATCATTGCCGCACCTTCGGTTATTCTGCGCAGGGCCTCGCCGAGATTTGTCGCTCCGCAAACGAATGGAACATCAAATGCCCATTTGTCGATGTGGTTAACGTAATCCGCAGGTGAGAGCACCTCGGACTCATCTATGTAATCTACTTTCAAGGATTGGAGAATTTGGGCTTCCACAAAGTGCCCGATGCGTGCTTTAGCCATTACTGGAATAGACACTGCGGCGATAATTCCATCGATCAGGTCAGGATCGCTCATGCGTGCGACACCACCTTGAGCCCTAATGTCAGCTGGCACTCTTTCTAGCGCCATAACCGCAACCGCTCCGGCGTCCTCTGCAATCTTCGCTTGATCAGCGGTCACGACATCCATGATTACGCCGCCTTTTAGCATTTCTGCTAGTCCACGCTTGACCAATGGGGTTGATGAGTTCTTCATGTTTTCTCCAGACATACACCTATTCTAAACCTGCCAAAAGCCCGATGAAACCGCCAAGATTGGCAAGTAATGTTCCTATACCTGAGATCGGTTAGCAACATCCCTTAGTATTCGAGCTTTAGCATCAGCAAGCGTCACCCCGTTGATTTGGGAACCATCCCTGAATCTGAATGAAATTGCCTGATTGGCGATATCCTCGGCGCCCGCTATTAGCAGATACGGCACTTTTGCTAAGGTGTGGTTTCTGATCTTCTTTTGCATTCTTTCATCAGAGTTATCAAGCTGAGCACGGATTCCAGATCCCTGCAAATCAGACACGAAGCTTTCTAGGTATGTGGCATGCTCGTCTGCAATCGGGATTGCAACAACTTGAACAGGAGCTAACCAAGGTGGGAAGGCTCCAGCATAGTGCTCAGTAAGCACACCGAAGAATCGTTCTATTGAACCAAATAGCGCTCGGTGTATCATCACGGGCCGCTGTTTGGATCCATCACTAGCGGTATATTCAAGGTCAAAGCGCTCTGGAAGATTAAAGTCAAGCTGGATAGTCGACATTTGCCAGGATCTACCAATTGCATCTCGAGCCTGAACCGATATCTTCGGTCCGTAGAACGCTGCTCCACCTGGATCTGGCTTAAGTTCTAAACCTGAAGCCTCCGCAACAGCCTGAAGCGTGTTGGTTGCCTCAAGCCATATTTCATCGGATCCAACAAATTTTGGATTACCGTCTTCTTTGGTTGATAGCTCTAAATAAAAATCGGTTAGACCATAGTCCCTCAGCAAATCAAGCACGAAGTTTAGAACAGAGGTTAACTCAGTACGGATTGACTCTCTGGCCACATAAAGATGCGCATCATCTTGGGTGAACCCCCTCGCTCTGGTAATTCCATGCAGTACGCCTGATTTCTCGTATCGGTAAACCGTTCCAAACTCAAACAATCTCAGTGGGAGATCGCGATACGATCTCGCCTGAGACTTAAAGATCAAACAATGAAACGGGCAGTTCATCGGCTTGAGGTAGTAATCCTGGGCTTGCCGCTTTATGTTTCCCTTTTCATCCCGTTCCTCATCCAGTTTTAGTGGCGGAAACATTCCCTCCGCGTACCATTCAAGGTGACCGGAAGTTTCAAAGAGATTCGATTTCGTGACATGCGGACTATAGACAAATTCGTAACCGCTGGCAACGTGTCTATCCCTGGAGTAATCCTCCATTACTTTACGAATGATTCCACCCTTGGGGTGAAACACCGCCAAACCTGAGCCGATTTCCTCGGGAAATGAAAATAGGTCAAGTTCAGCTCCAAGCTTGCGATGATCGCGTCTCGCGGCCTCTTCTAATTGAAGTTGATGAGCTCTGAGTTCATCTTTCGAGGGCCAAGCTGTTCCATAGATTCTTTGAAGCTGTTTATTGTTTTCGTTCCCTCGCCAATATGCGGCAGCGACTCTAGTAAGGGCAAAGCCTGAACCAATCATTCTGGTGTTCGGCAGGTGCGGGCCACGGCATAGGTCTTTCCAAACTGTTGATTCAGTCTTGATATCAAAATTGTCGTAAATTGTCAACTCACCAGAAGCTACTTCTGCAGCCGCCTCGCCTAGATCAGAATTGCCCGATTTTAAGCCAATCAGTTCTAGTTTGTAGGGCTCAGTGGCTAACTCCTTAGTTGCATCTTCATCAGTGGTAACTCTTCGAACAAATCTTTGGCCAGCCTGAATGATTCTCGACATCTCCTTTTCCAAAGACTTTAGGTCCTCTGGAGTAAAAGGGTCAATCACGTCAAAGTCGTAATAGAAACCGTCTCTAATTGGCGGTCCTATTCCTAGTTTCGCCTCAGGAAAAAGATTCTGGACTGCTTGGGCCAGTACGTGCGCGGTTGAATGGCGGAGTATGTCCAGACCATCGGGGCTGCTGATGGTTACCGAAGTAACCTCGTCTCCGCTAGATAATACGTGTGCCAGGTCCTTGAGCAGACCGTTGACTCGCATGGCCACGACATTTTTATCGCTAAAGATCTTAAAACCGGTAGCGCCAGCCGGTAGTGAATGGGGTTTCCCATCAACTCTTAGTTCAATACTTGGCGCGTTCACTTTTACTCCGTCTAAGACTATTTCAATAGTATTCCACGACACTTAGGTGAGCCTTGCTAGTAATTCAGATGTTTTTTGGTGTTTACTAGGGCCGTGACCAAACCAAACGACAAAGTTATAGATGCAGTTATCGGTAATGCGGAATTCAAACGAAACGCTCTAGCTGCCCGCCTAAATTGGCTGAGAGCTGGAGTGCTCGGAGCAAATGACGGCATCATGTCAACCTCTGGCCTTGTTCTTGGGGTAGCGGCTTCACCTGGCGTTAGTGCAGCAACCATTTTGCTAGCTGGCACTGCAGCCGTGGTTGCCGGATCGATATCGATGGCAGGTGGCGAATATGCTTCAGTCAGTGCTCAGCGCGATAGCGAGAAAGCAGCTCTAGCTCAAGAGCGAAAAGAATTACGAGAGGATCCAGCCGGAGAACTGCGCGAACTAGCTTGGTTCTACGAGCAAAAAGGAATGTCTCCTAGCCTTTCAATGAAGGTTGCAGAAGAACTAACTAAGAACGATGCTCTGAAGGCTCATGCTGAGGCAGAGCTTGGGATTGATTCAGAACATCACGTGAGTCCCACGCAAGCAGCTCTCTCTTCATTTGTAGCATTTGCAGCTGGCGGCGTACTTCCTCTGCTGGCAATTTCGGGTCCATGGATTGAACTTCGTATCCAAGCGACCGTTCTTTCTGTACTTCTGGCACTTATTCTCACCGGTTATGTTGGTGCAAAGATTGGTGGTGCAAAGCCACTAAAGGGAATCATCCGGAACGTCGCAGTCAGCTCCATGACGATGGTGATTACATACCTGATTGGACTACTCGTCGGAACTAACCTAGCTGGCTAGAACTCTTGCTAAATAAATACCAGCTGGTGGACGATACTGGGATCGAACCAGTGACCCCTTCCATGTCAAGGAAGTGCG
>CAYMYB010000004.1:0-101463 GCA_964394575.1 uncultured Rhodoluna sp.
AATCCCGTATACGCAGCCAAATTGATTTACAAACAGATGGCATCTCTGCTGAAATAAGAGAATCTGTGACTAAAAGTAGTAAAAACTAGCCTAGACAGGGTTTCAACTGGATTACTGGTAATCTCCATTACGCCTAGGCTTAGCATTGGAACGGCCAGATTGAATACGTATGAACAAGCTTTTTTGTTTGAAACTGTTGCAGAATTAGGTGGGGGAAATAATGAGCAACATTCGGATTTACCTTAGCGAGCGCTTCCCGCTGGCTATCACCAGCGTTCACTCGCTAGCCACCGCAGCTTTCTTGGTTGGTATAAGTAGCGGTGAATTGAGCTGGCAAGTCCTAGTTTTGATCGCGCTAGGTTTTTTCTTTTTTATGCTTCGCATGCGGGTAACTGACGAATTCAAGGACTCCAGCCACGACGACAGCAATTACCCAGACCGACCAGTGCAGCGTGGAATTATTAGCCGTAATCAGCTAATTGCTATCGGAGTAATCTCGCTTGCGATTGAAATATTTTCTGCGCTTGCCGCTGGCTTTTTTGCAAATAATATGGCTGCCAGTTGGTGGTATGCCCTAATTATTGGCTACTCGGTACTTACGCGATTTGAATTTTTTGTTCCAGAATTTCTCGACCGACACTTCAATCTCTATTTCCTATCGCATCAGGCGATTTTCCTGATTTACCCAATTTGGGTCTTTAGCATGTTCAGAACTGAAATCACTGGCTACAGTCTCGGTCTTGGCGTTGCATTTGTGCTTTTGATGGCCAGTATGGAAATTATGCGTAAGTACGAAATTCGTAGAAACCCTGCTGGCGAAATTGTGCTGGACACCTACCTAGCGGTTTGGAAAGGTGGGGCATTCTGGCTCATGCTAGGTATCACGGTAGTTAGTTCAGGTTTACTTTATCTTCCAGGTCAGCAGCCGATATTCGTAATTATCGGATTGCTCTCAGCTCTGTTGATGCTTCTGGTTCGAAGACAAAATGACACGGTACGAATCGTTGTAGCCCTAACATTCCTATTGCTTAGCGGATTGTGTCTCTGGCTATGAAAAATCTAGGAAGCAAAGCTGAAAACCTTATTCAACTAAGGGAGATTTACCGAGTTAATGTTCCTGATTTCGTGGCCATCCCATTTGATAACCTAATCCAAGATTTTTCCAGCTTGTCCGATCGACTGGTTCAAGTGGTAGATGAATTCCTAAGTGGCCAAACCGATCTGGCAACCAGCCAGGATCTTTTGCAGGGAATCCTCTCTGGGCTACGCCTTGATGAAGGCGCGTTAGCGAGCTATTCCGGTGAAATAGGCAAAATGGGTCTGGATAAGGTAAGTTTTCGAACCTCAGCTTTGCTAGAAGACGGTGCCAACGACTCGTTCGCTGGTCAATACGAGTCTTTTCTGGATGTCCAATTTAGCGAAGCGGCCCTCAGCGAATACGCTTTGAAATGCTTTGCCAGCATGCTCTCCGCCCAGGTGCTTAGCTATTCCAAACTAAAAGGCATTACCCACTTCCCCCTTGGTGGATCCGTAATTGTTCAAAGAATGTTTTATGGCACAAGTTCCGGTGTGCTATTTACCGAGAACGGCTCAGGTCAACTTCAACTCGCGGTGACCGATTCTTGGCGTAACACTGTGGTTGAGGGTGAAAACGCCAAGGAAATAAGAATCCCCCGATTTGAGCTGGCAAAAGCTGACCTATCGAGGGAACTCAGGCAAATTTGCCAGACCGCACTGAGAATTGAAGCTGCGATTGGTCGTCCCATTGATGTCGAATGGGCATACCGCAAGGGATCAATCGCTTTTCTCCAATTTCGCCCGATTAGCCAACCGATGCTCGAATACAGCTTTGAGTGGGACAGCACGAACATTTCGGAGAATTATCCGGGTATAACCTTGCCGCTAACCTACTCAGTTATTCGCCAGTTTTACGGTTCCGTTTATCTATCCTTTTTTCGCATGCTTGGAGCTAAGGAAAAGGACATTGCCGAAGCTGCTCCGATAACCGAAAACATGCTCGGCTACCTTGATGGCCGCGTTTACTATCGAATAACCAACTGGTACGAGGCAATCAAATTGATGCCTGGCAAACGCAATCAAGAGTATTTCGAGGCGATGCTGAATCCGGTGAGAAAAAGAGGTAAAGCAGCTAAGAGCAAAATGGATTTCAAGTCCTTCCTAACTATCTGCCGGCTGGTCTTTTTACTTTTCCGCTCTGAACAGATTTCTAAGAAATTCGCTAAGGAAATTGCTGCAAAAATTTCTAGTTATGATGCGGTTAACTTTGATTTCATCAACGCCGCAACAATCTTGGAATCCGGTAAGAAAATCCGTCGAGAGGTGTTAAACCAATGGGCGGTAACGATTTTGAATGACGTTCGGCTGATGGTCTTTCATGGCATATTGCAGAGGTTGTATGCCAAAAGTGAAAATCCCAAAGACTACCTAAAACTCATGGCGGGGCTCACTGACAAGGCAAGTATCCGCCCGTTGCAGCAATTGAGCCGACTTGGCCAGGAAATCGAGGCTGCTTTCAAACTGGAAGGTGTTTCTGATCTTTCGGAACTAAGTAGAAGCACAAGTTGGGTAAAAATCAAGCAGGTCGCCGATGAATACATCAGCGAGTTCGGAGCTAGAACACCGGGCGAGTTGAAGCTTGAAAATGAAAGACTCACCGACAGTCTTTTCACCGTTTTGGAACTGGCGCTTAAATCAGCCCGTTCCGGAATCGATGCCGAACCTAGCCAGACTAGGCGGGAATTTTCTTGGCCGAGCGGTCAATCCGTGCTGCTTCGGCCACTGATTTTGTATGTTGCCAAGAACACCAGGCGAGCAATTGATTGGCGGGAACGTTTTCGTTTCAACAGAGCCCAAACTTTCAACCTTTCCCGAAAAGGCTTTGATGCGGTTGGTAAGGCTTTGCAGGCAGAGGACATCTTGGCTTCGGCCAGAGATATCTACTGGTTAACCGATCATGAAATCGACGAGCTGGTTGGTTCTCACGCCCCGATCCTGGACGCCAAAGAACTAGTCCAAAGCAGAAAACTTAAATTTGCCGAGTATGAAAACTTAGATAAGACTCTAGCCGTTCAAGGCTCCGGCAGAATCGCTGGCCGCCATCAGGTAAACGTTGCTGCTAACCAAGACGAAGATGGTCTTGCTGGAAATGGTGTGGCACCTGGTGAAGTAACCGCCGAGGTCATCGTAGTAAAGAGCTTTGATCCAAACGTGGATGTCAGGGGGAAAATACTTGTCGTGCATTACATCGACCCAGGCTGGACCTTACTTTTTACCCAGGCTGCTGGAATTGTGGCAGAACGCGGAAATGCGCTATCGCATGCGGCTATTATCGCTAGGGAAATTGGCATCCCGGCTATTGTGGCGGCGGTAAACGCCACGAATAATTTGGTGACTGGTGAAATTGTCACCATCAACGGCAATACGGGGATAATCAAAAAGTGAAAAGAATCCTTGAACTTAGGGCATTAATTGGCTGGCCAGGCTTAGTTACACTTCTTAGCATTTGCTCTTCTTGGACTGCTATCGGTTTTCTACTAGCCGGGAATGTAAAGCCGACAGTGCTGTTTGGGGCAATTGCGTTTCAACTAGATGTTCTCGATGGCTATCTGGCAAGAAGACTCAATAAAACCAGCGATTTTGGAAGACAACTTGATTCACTCTCCGATGTGATCAACTACTCACTCTTGGCAGCCTTGGTCACTTCACAGCATTTACTGCCAAACCTTTTAGGAAATGTCGTCGGATTCCTAATATTGGCTTTCGGGATTTTGCGCTTGGCACTTTTCAACGTAAAGGGTTTCTATGCCGAGGGCGAAGTGCTCTACTACCGCGGCATCATCACCTGTCATCTTTCGCTGGCCACGTTGTTGATCTATGTTCTTGAAAGAATCACTCCGCTGGCTGATTTACCATTTCGCGATTATCTGATTGCTGGCGTGTTATCGGTTCTAGCAATAGGTCAGCTTTCGCAGATTAAGACTCGTAAAAGCGGCGTACTTATTTTTTGGATTCCGGTTTCAATCCTGATTGGACTCGGTGCTTTGCTATGGCTTTGAGAGCCACCTTTGCAATTCCAGGCCAAGATTTAGCGGGACTTGTCAAAGAAATATTCACTACCTCTGATAGCCAGCCCGAACTCACTCCCCGTTCTGCCGAATTGCTTGAAAAATTAGCCCATGCTGGCAACTTGGCGGTTATCTATGTTGAAAATCAGCTGGCCGGCTGGGCCGCCGTTGAGCCGCTAACTAAAAAAGTTGCTGAAGTTGGTCTTGTCTATGTGAAACCTGAATTTAGAAGCGCTGCCGTATTTCAAGAACTGATGAAATTAGTTGCCGCCAGACCCGAAAAGATGCTTCTGGCAACCTATGATCCGGCACTAATAAGGTATGTAGTGGGGGTTTGGAAAGCTAAGCCGATCAGCTTGTTTGGGGCGATATTGGTGAGTCATGGAAAGTTTTTAACCAAAAGGCTTAATGCTGAAAGCCGAAAGGCGATCAGGAATAAACTGCAAAAGGGCAAACCGCTTTTTGCAATCGTGGGGGAAAGATAAATGGAAGCTTTTTTGCTAGCGCTGGCACTAGCCAGTTCGTATATTGCTTTTTTAGCAGTTCTTGAAATATCTAGACGAAAATTTGCTGCTCCAGCGGAAATCACCAGACGGGTAGCACACATAGTAACCGGGCTATGCACTCTGCTGAACTTCTTCGTACTTCCCCAGCTTTGGTTTCTTTCGCTAGTTGCCGTTGCATTCATCGGCGGGATAATTTCGCAGCGGCTTGGCATTCTCACTTCGATTCATTCGGTCAGCAGAAAAACCTACGGTGAACTTTTTCTACCGGTTGGTGCCTTTATCAGCTATGCGGTTTGCTCTGGCCGAGCAGAGATTTTTGTGCCAAGCATTCTGATCATGACCTTTGCCGATAGTTTTGCCGGCCTAGTTAGCAATTTCTACCGACAGCCAAGAAAAATGTTTCGTGGCTCAGTAGTATTTTTTAGCGTCGCTCTGGTGATACTTTTAGCAACTGGCACCAGCAATATTGCGATTGCTTTGTTAATTGGCCTTGGTCTTACTGTCATCGAGCGTGTATCACCACTTGGCTCAGATAATCTGACCGTTCCGGTGGCTTCAGCCCTAGCTCTGCTTCTTTTTTAGGGATAACTTTCGCATCAGCGCATCGCTACCGGCGTGCACCAAATAGGCCATCAGCAGAGCCAGATACAGGTAAGCCCCTTCGGGGTGGAAAAGAAGATTTAGCACTATTCCGTATCCGATTGCTCCATCGGCATTATCAAAAAAGGCTTGTATCGCTCTGCCAAGGGCAGTTTTGGCGTTGGCCCCAGAGCCAATACCCACTCTTCGCTTGATGAAGCTATTTACCAGCTCGCCTAAGACATATCCGCTGCAACAGGCTAAACCCAAAAGCCATGGATCATTGCGGAAAACCGGAGCTATCCAGTTTTGGCTAAATGACAGGTTATGCAAAACCAGGGTAATTGCAGTTCCCCCGCCCACATACAGAACCGCCCCGCGCCAGTTCTTATTCGGCCCAAATAGCCTCTTTCCGCCTAATTCCAAGCCAAAATCCATCGGTTTATTTAACGCTAAGAGCCAGCCCTTTTTCATGCAGGCAATAAAAAGCATTCCAGAGAGCAGTATTGGCAAGAGCAAGCTGAAGGCCTGAGCCAGAGTCAGTAAGGTTTGCCCCAAAGACATCAGATATCTCTCCCCCTAACCTGAAGATAACTGAGCACTAGGTTGATTCTAGCCAGCCCGATCACGATATAGGCCTTGGCTTGAAGGGCCAAGAAATATTCAGGCTTTCTTTGAGTTTTCGGCGTGTCGGCAAACTTCCATATGCCAAACTCTATTTACGCCAACGCTGGATAACGGGACTAAAAGCCCACAGATAAATGGCGGATCAGTAATTGCTTTATTTCACTTGAATATCCCTATTCGAAAGGTTAATTAGTGTCTTCAAAATCAAAAGGCCTTAAAGGTCGTATTTCCACTCTGACTGCAGCTCTGGCGCTGTCAGCACTTGCCCTAACCGGTTGTGCTCCAGCCGAAGAAGCAGCGGATTACGGTGAGTTGAACATTCAGCTCTCCTGGATCAAAAACTCCGAATTCTCCGGCGCTTACTTCGCTGTAGAAAACGGTTACTACACCGAAGCTGGCTTCAGCAAGGTGAACCTGATTGCCGGTCCTGCAGCAACCGAAGCAGAAGTGCTTTCCGGTAACGCACTTGTCGGTATCGCAAACCCAATTTCAACTGCGCCAGTTATTTTGAATGAAGATGCTCCGCTGAAGATTATTGGAACCACCTACCAAAAGAACCCATTCACCATTCTTTCTCTAAAAGAGGGTGCGAACATTGCAACTGTTGACGATCTAATCGGTAAGCGCATCGGTGTTCAGGCTGGTCCAAACGAGACACTCTTCGATGCGTTGCTAAAGGCAAACGGCATTGATGCCTCTAAGGTAACCAAGGTTCCAGTTCAGTACGATCCAGCTCCGCTAGTAAACGGTGAAGTTGATGGTTTCTTGGCATACGTCACCAACGAGTCTTTCGTCGTTGAAGACCAGGGCTACGAAGTTACCAACCTACTCTTTGCTGATAACGGTCTCCCGTTTGTCACCGAGAGCTTTGTTGTTACTCAAGAATCAATTGACACCAAGCGCGAAGCCCTCAAGGCATTCTTGAAGGCAACTATCCGCGGTTGGAAAGATGCAATTGCTGACCCAGACGGTGGTGCTGACCTAGCGCTGACCAAGTATGGTAAGGACCTAAACCTAAACGCTGATAAGGAGTACTACCAGTCAAAGACTCAGAACGAGATTCTAGTTCAGACTGAAGAAACCGCAGCCAATGGTTTGTTCACCATCAGTGCAGACATGATTGCCCTAAACTTGGCAACTCTAAAGTCCGCCGGTTACACCATCACCGCTGACCAGCTATTCGACATGAGCCTTCTAGCCGAGGTATACGAAGAAAACCCAGATCTAAAGGGTTAATTCGACGTGTCAAGTTCCACTAATGCCGCTGCTCAGGGCCCCAAAGCTCTGGGCAGCGGCATTACCATTTCACGGTTATCCAAGACGTTCAAAATTGGTAAAGAGAGCCTCACAGCGCTAGACGAAGCATCGCTGCACAGTGACAAAGGAAGCTTCCTCTCGCTTTTGGGGCCATCCGGCTGCGGTAAGTCAACAATTCTAAGAATCCTAGCTGGGCTAGAAACTCCAACTTCAGGATTTGTCACGGTAGATGGCAAAGACCCACAAGAACTTAGAAGTAATCACGAACTTGGAATCGCCTTCCAAGACTCAGCGCTAATGCCTTGGCGCAGCGTCATCTCAAATATCAAATTGCCACTGGAGATCTCCGGCACAAAAGTTGATGAGAAGGCACTAAAAGACATAATCTCTCTGGTTGGATTACAGGGTTTTGAAAATGCTAAACCTGCCCAGCTCTCCGGCGGAATGCGTCAGCGAGTCTCCATCGCCAGAGCGTTAATAGTGCAACCCTCGGTATTACTTTTAGACGAGCCTTTCGGTGCGCTTGATGATATGACTAGACAAAGACTAAATCTGGAACTACTTAGAATTTGGACTGAAAAACCAGCCACTACCCTAATGGTTACCCACGGTATCTCCGAGGCCATATTTTTAAGCGATCAAGTAGCTGTGATGAGTGCTCGTCCCGGTCGCATCAAAGAGATTATCGAAGTCGATTTGCCTCGACCGAGAACCATCGAAATGATGCGAACTCCTGAATTCCACGCTCTGCACGATCGTGCCTCAGAATTACTATTTGGTTTACACGGGGAGAATGCCTCCGATGAGTAAAGCTCGGCCACGCTGGCTAGGTGGCACGCTAGGTTCTTTCTCTATAGTTGCAATCTGGTGGCTTTCAGCTGTCACCATATTTGCTCGCAGTTCAGCTGATGGTGTTGAAAGAACCGGAGCAATTCCAACACCTATTGAAGTGATAGCTAAATTTGCTGAAGATGGTTTTGAGTTTTACTGGAAGAATGCATCGCTAACTCTCACTGAAGCGGGGCTTGGTTTTCTTTTTGGCAATCTAAGTGCTCTTGGGCTTGCCGCAATTGCGCTAATCGTTCCAAAGCTAGAGAATCTAGCCACCCAGATTGCCGTGATCACCTACTGCATCCCCATAGTTGCTATCGGCCCCATTATTCGATTGGTATTGGGTGCTCCTGGAGAAGGTGAACCGGCTGGGGCGGCAGTAGCGCTGGCTGGTTTGAGCGTATTTTTCACCACAATGGTCGGTGCTCTCACTGGAGTAAAGTCAGCGGAGCAGGCCAGCCTCGATGTGGTAACTGTCTATGGCGGTGGCGCCTGGCAGCGGTTAGTAAAAGTCCAATTACTGGCATCGCTGCCCTCAATCTTTGCCGCCCTGCGAATTGCAGCCCCAGCGGCCTTCCTGGGGGCGATTCTCGGTGAATATGTAGGCGGACCGGATCTCGGCTTTGGCCCAGCGCTAGTAAACGCTCAGCAGAGTTTAGAGGTAGCCCGGGTCTGGGGCCTTGCCTTAGTCTCCGGGGCAATCGCAGGTCTTGCCTACGCGCTATTTGGTCTAATTGCCCGAATCGTTACCCCTTGGTCAAAGAGCAACCTGGGCGGTGCCTGATGAATTCCCTTTCCAGAAGGCTACTTAGAACTGGCATCAACACCGTTATTTCTCTTCTGGTTGTTGCCGTGCTCTGGCTGTTTAGTCTCTGGGCTTTGGATGTAACCCCATACATCGGTAAAAATCCGATTGATGTTTTTAACTTTCTGTTTAATTCAGAGTCAGCCACCGATAATCGGAATCTGGTGCTAACTGCTCTCGGTCAAACCATGCTGGATGCCAGCATCGGGTTTGGCTTCGGCATGCTCTTTGCAACCTTAGTCTCAGTTTTATTTACCCTCTCCAAAGGCATAGAGCAGGCACTGATGCCGATTGCCATGTTGCTGCGCTCTGTTCCTTTGATCGCGATGGCCCCAATCATTATTTTGATTTTCGGCCGAGCTGAACTAACCGTTGCGGTAATGGGCGCCATTGTGGTTCTCTTTCCTGCGCTAGTAAACATCGTTTTTGGACTTAGATCAGTAACGCCAGCGATGTATGACTTGGCTAAGGTGTATGGCGCAAATAAACTAACTATTCTTCGCACCGTGGCATTTCCCTCTTCGCTCCCCTCATTTTTCGCAGCGGTAAAGATCTCAGTGCCTGGTGCAATCACCGGTGCATTGCTGGTCGAGTGGCTAGCTACCGGAAGCGGAATCGGTTACGGTATCGTCTCTGCCGTTGGCAGGGCCAAGGCCAATGAAGTTTGGGCTTACGTGGTTGTGATCACGCTCGTCTCGATAATTCTCTACAACATCGTGGCGCTAATTGAGGAATCAGTCCTAGCCCGCTTCGGGTACGCTTCAGCTAAGTAGTCAAGGCCATATTCAAAGCCGAATCTGGGCTAGCCTTAGAAACATGGCGCTAACCAAAAGCAACAAACAGGCGGCGAAACTATCCAAGGAAGAATCTGAATTACTAGCGGCTAGAAATTTGTTACCTGCACTAAACCAAGCGCAGTACCTGGCGAGTGGCCTAAGTAAGACTGAACACGAACTAAGAGTCTCACTAGGTTTAGTAAATTCTCAAGAGTTTGTTTCCTCCCGCTCGTTAGCGCATATTCTGCGAAGCAACATTCTTACGCTGTTTAACGCGGTAGTTGGAAGTGCATTTATTGTTTTGCTGGTAATCGGAAAATGGCAGGATGCCTTATTTGGAATTCCGGTGCTTGTTAACATCCTGGTAGGCATAGGGCAAGAGTTAAGATCTAAACGCGCACTCGATCGGCTTAGCCTGCTCAGCACACCATCGGCCAGAGTAAGAAGATCGGGCAAATCGGTTGAAATTGGCCTTGCCGAGGTAGTTGTCGATGATTTGCTTGAAATAAAAGCGGGTGATCAACTAGTTGCCGATGCCAAAATAGTCCAAGCACAAGCTCTAGCCGTTGACGAGTCTTTGTTATCTGGTGAGGCAGAACCCATCGGTAAATCGGTGGATGATGTTCTGATATCCGGGTCAGTAGTTATTTCGGGATCAGCTTTGGCTCAGGTAAGCAGGGTCGGCATAGAGACCTATTCCGGGAGAATGAGCGCGGAGGCCAGAAGGTATTCCCTGGTTAATTCGGAAATTAGAGCGGCCCTGAACCGAATTATTCTGGTCATCTCAGTTCTGTTACTACCGGTAACAATAGTTATTTCCCTAGGTCAAATTCAGGCACTTGGTGGCTGGCAGAATTTCGTCAGTGGAGCATCAACGGCAAATGTGTTGGTCGGCTCAATCGCAAGCGTGGTTAGCATGGTTCCGCAGGGACTGGTGCTGATCACCAGCATTGCTTTCGCCTTGGCAGCAATAAAACTTGCTCGGCGCAAGGTCCTGATTCAAGAGTTGCCTGCGGTAGAAACGCTGGCAAGAGTCGATGTGATTTGCTTCGACAAAACTGGCACTCTAACCAAAGGCGAGTTGACCCTTCGCGACCTAGAGGTTTTTCAGCGAGAAAGTGAAACTCAGTTGAACTGGGAGTCCGTTCTTGCCCACTTCGCTTATGCAACTGCTGCAAACCCAACCGCGGCAGTATTGCGCGAGAAGTTTCCAACCCCAACTGAACTCAAAGAGCTGCAGAAAATTGAATTTGATTCCAGCAAAAAGTGGTCTGCCTACAGTTTTGTTACAGATGAAGGAAACGCTGAAAGTTGGGTGCTCGGTGCGCCAGAGTTACTAATCGATCAGAGTCGTTTTCCTGATGAGTTCATCAGGTCGCAGGCTTTGGCCAGTCAAGGCCTAAGAGTTTTAGCGCTGCTTTCCAGTTCAAGCGCAGAGTTAAAAGAAGAAAAGTTGCCGGCTGATCTAACGCCAAGGGTATTAGTTAGCATCGTCGAGCAGATTAGAGAAGATGCAATCGACACCTTGAAATATTTTGCTGAACAAAATGTTTCGATAAGAATAATCTCCGGTGATAACCCGCTGACTGTGGCTGGTATAGCAAGAGCAGCAGGTTTATCAGAGTTCGGCAAATTAGGCCAAAAGGAAGCCATTGACGGTAGTAGCTTGCCGACCGAGCTAAGCTCACTAGCCGAGATTATGGAGAGTAATTACATTTTCGGCCGAGTCAAACCTGAACAAAAACGAGACATGATTAGAGCGCTTCAAAGCAAAGGGCATGTGGTAGCCATGAGCGGCGACGGAGTAAACGATGCGTTGGCAATCAAGCAGGCGGATCTTGGTATCGCTATGGGGTCAGGTAGTGCGGCCAGCAGAGCAATTTCACGGTTGGTTCTTTTGGATGGCAAATTTTCATCCCTGGCTTCAGTTGTTGCCGAAGGAAGGAAAGTAATTGCCAACATCGAATTGGTGGCAAGGCTCTTTTTGACTAAAACTGTTTGGGCCATGCTACTTGCAATAGTCTTTGGGCTCCTGGCTTGGCGCACTGCCTACCTACCAAGGCAAATAACTGCGCTGGATGTCTTTATTATTGGCATACCGTCTTTTGCGCTTGCCCTGCTTCCAAACCGAACCCGTTACTCGCCCGGTTTTCTAAGACGAACGCTCTCTTTTGCCATACCCGCTGGGATTTTAATCGCGCTCTCCGTAGTCATAGTTTCGTTTCAACTGAGGATTTTTGAACTACAAACCAGCCGTCAGCTTGCCGAATTACAGACTCATGTGGTGTTGATTCTGGCTATCACCGGACTTTGGATTGTCACAACACTTAGCCGGCCACTGGATCGAACCAAATTGGCCATATTATCCCTCTGCTACACAATCTTTGGCCTGACCTTCGCTGTTCCAGAAATTGCAGGTTTCTTTGGTTTTGTCAGCCTGGAATTAGGGCATTTAGCAATTTCTGTGCTTGTTGGCTTGGTTATCAGCGCTGTAATCGAATTGGTCCAGCAAAAAACTGTAAAATCAAAGGGCAGCCGTAGTTAGCAACCTTCCCGAGCCAATTTCAAAATAGCTCCTGGTCAGCAATTCGGCCAATTTAGGTTTTTACCAGCCATGGACAAGGATCGAAGCATGAAACTTATCGGAGTCGTCAAAGAACTATCCGGCGAAAACCGTGTCGCAGCTACCCCGGCCACCGTGAAGGCGATTCTCGCTCTGGGCTATCAAGTCCTGGTGGAGACAAATGCCGGTGCACAATCGGCTTTCCCCGACTCGGCCTATGCAGATGCAGGAGCAAAAATTGTCGACAAAGCACAAGCTTGGAAGGCAGATCTCGTTCTAAAGGTTAATGCCCCGGAACCGCAGGAGATCGCAGAATTAGCCGATAACGCAACCATAGTGAGCCTGATGACACCATCACTTCGACCTGATTTAATTCAGTCGCTTGCTACCCGCGGCATTACTGCCATCGCTTTAGATGCTGTGCCGAGAATTTCGCGCGCTCAGTCAATGGATGTCCTAAGCTCCATGGCCAACATAGCCGGTTACCGCGCGGTAGTCGAAGCAGCTCACGAGTTCGGACGCTTCTTTACCGGCCAGGTTACCGCTGCTGGAAAAGTACCACCAGCCAAAGTTTTAGTTGCTGGTGCTGGAGTTGCTGGACTAGCTGCAATTGGAGCAGCCTCCAGTCTTGGTGCTATTGTGCGGGCAACTGATCCAAGGCCTGAAGTAGCCGATCAAGTGAAATCAATCGGTGGCGAGTATCTCCCGGTTGAAGTTGCCGAGCAAATGCAGTCTTCCGATGGATACGCAAAAGCTACCAGCGAAGCCTACGATAAGCGTGCTGCCGAAATTTACTCAGAGCAGGCACAAGATGTCGACATTATTATCACCACCGCTCTAATTCCAGGACGACCAGCCCCGAAGTTGATCACGGCAGCTGATGTTGCCAGCATGAAGCCCGGTAGCGTCATCGTTGACATGGCAGCCGCTCAGGGTGGAAACGTTGAGGGTTCAGTAGCAGGTCAGAAGGTTGTTACTGCTAACGGCGTGACAATTCTCGGTTATACCGATCTGCCTGGGCGTCTGCCAGCACAGGCATCGCAACTGTTTGGTACTAACCTTGTCAACCTGCTAAAGCTTCTGACACCAAATAAAGATGGTGAACTTGTTCTTGATTTCGAAGATGTAGTGCAGCGAGCAGTGACGGTTGTCAAATCAGGCGAAATCACCTGGCCACCGCCACCGGTTCAAGTTTCCGCAGCACCTAGCCAGGCTAAGCCGGCTGAACCAATAGCCAAAGTTGAAAAGAAGATGTCGGCTAAATTACGAAGTGCACTTATCGCGCTCGGAGCTACGGCGCTGTTCCTCATTTGCGCTTTTGCTCCAGCCCCACTGCCCCAGCACTTCCTGGTGCTAACCCTTTCGGTTGTAGTGGGCTTCTACGTGATCGGTAAAGTACATCACGCACTGCATACACCGCTGATGAGTGTGACCAATGCGATTTCTGGCATCATCATCGTCGGTGCCCTCTTGCAACTCACGATTCCAAATCTTGCCGTTCAGGTTCTAGCTGGTATCGCAGTGTTGCTGGTAAGCATCAACATCTTCGGAGGATTTGCGGTAACCAGACGAATGCTTAAGATGTTCTCGAAGGGTGGCAAATAATGGAAATGCTATTTGATTTTGCACCTGAGATCTCAACTGCAAGCTACATCGTCGCCTCGCTTTTATTTATTATGAGCTTGGCTGGTTTAAGTAGACATGAAACATCTAAGGGTGGAATTGTCTACGGCATCTCCGGCATGGTTTTGGCTTTGGCCACCACTGGGCTACTTACTCTGAGCAACGGCTGGGGTGACCCAGCTGCCCAACTTGGACTTATTTTCCTTCTGGTGGGTCTAGTTATTGGTGCCAGCATCGGTTTATGGCGCGCCAAAGTCGTTGAGATGACCGGTATGCCGGAGCTGATTGCCCTGCTGCATAGCTTTGTTGGTTTAGCCGCAGTGTTTATTGGTTGGAATGGCGCTCTTTACGATGTTGGAACCCCAGAGGCCCTAAAAGGTGTTCATCACGCAGAAGTATTTATTGGAGTGTTTATCGGGGCGGTAACTTTCACCGGTTCAATCGTGGCGTACCTAAAGCTTTCGGCCAAGATTTCTTCAAAGCCGCTGATGCTTCCTGGTAAAAACTTCCTGAACGTTGGAGCGCTAGTTGGCTTTGTTGTGCTGACGGTTTGGTACGTAGTCACCCCTGAGCTGTGGCTTCTCATTGCAGTGACTGCCTTGGCTCTGGCTCTAGGTTGGCACCTGGTTGCCTCCATCGGTGGTGGAGATATGCCGGTGGTTGTCTCGATGCTAAACAGCTACTCAGGCTGGGCCGCAGCAGCAGCTGGATTCCTGCTAAGCAATGATCTATTGATCGTCACCGGCGCTCTGGTTGGATCTTCCGGTGCCTACCTGTCATACATCATGTGTAAGGCGATGAACCGGTCATTTATCTCCGTTATTGCCGGAGGTTTTGGTATCGAAGCGCCAACTTCAAAAGACGAAGAATTGGGTGAGTACAGAGAACTAGATGCCGCCTCGGTAGCGGAACTGCTCAGAAACGCCAGCTCAGTTGTCATCACTCCCGGTTACGGAATGGCAGTAGCTCAAGCGCAGTATCCGGTAGCTGAACTGGCTGCAAAACTTAGAGATCGAGGTATTTCGGTTCGCTTTGGAATTCACCCGGTCGCTGGTCGTCTACCAGGCCACATGAACGTACTACTTGCCGAAGCCAAGGTCCCTTACGACATTGTCGATGAGATGGACGAAATAAACGATGAGTTAGCTAACACCTCGGTTGTTCTGGTCATCGGTGCTAACGACACAGTCAACCCGGCAGCAGCAGAAGATCCAAGTAGCCCAATCGCTGGCATGCCAGTGCTTCGGGTCTGGGAAGCCGAAAACGTTGTTGTCTTCAAACGTTCAATGGCCTCAGGCTACGCCGGTGTCCAAAATCCGCTGTTCTTTAGAGAAAACGCTGCGATGCTCTTTGGTGATGCCAAAGAGCGTGTCGAAGACATCCTAAAAGCTCTCTAAAATAAACGCTCAATCGAGTCGAAAGGTAGCAGCTTGAAGGCCGTTCATCAAAATCCGAACCAGAACAGCTCAGTTGTTCAGCTTAGTTTGGTTGATGGCCGAGAGATAGAACTATACATAGAGTCCTCAATTTCGCTAAACGACATAGCTGACTCTTGGGTATTTCTGCTGCTTCCGGTATGTATGCAACTAGGTGAAGACCTGGAATTACACGGCAAAATAACCCAAAGTGCCATCGACAGCTTCCAGGTAGCCAAAAAAGAACTTCTTCGCGGCCACAAAAACATGAAAGACATCAAACTCGTTCATGTCGGCGAGTTAGTAGCCGAAGAGAAGCTGGCCAAGCCAAATCGAAAAATCGGTTTGTTTTTCTCTGGCGGCATCGACTCAACCTATGCCTCCGAAACCATATCGGAGATTGAATCGCTGGTCGCGGTTTGGGGCTTTGACATACCGGTGAAAAACTCTAAACACTGGGATCTAACCACTTCCATTCTGGGTAGTTATGCCCAGAAAATCGGCAGAGAGCTGATTTTGGTGAAGACCAACATCCGTGAACTATCCAACGGCCTATTGGAGTGGGGCGGTGACTACCACGGTACGGCTCTTGCCGGTATCGCTAATTCCTTAGCTGGAAGCTTCGACAAGATGTGGGTTTCAGCTGGCTTTATCAGGAAAAACCCAAACTGGGGCCACTCGCCTATTTTGTATCGGGCATACAGCACCAAGTATCAAAAAGTAGAAGAAACTGATCCAGTACTCAGAATCGCTAAGGCTAGACACCTAGGCGAGATATCTAGAACAGTTGAGGTTAGAGCCTGTTACCGAAATGTTTCTGGCCTAGCAAACTGCGGTACCTGCAAAAAGTGTGTCAGGACACGTCTGGAGTTTGATCTGGTTAATGCAAAATTCCGGCCCAAAGGGTTAGAAAAAAGACCAAGGTTGAAATTGCTCCTCGGCAGTAAGCTCACCTACTGGGACTACCTGTTCTATTTCGAGGCGCTGAACTGGTCAAGAAAAAACGGTTATAAAAATACCTTCAAGCCTTTAGTCGCTGTAACCCTAGCTCGGTTACGCAGCCTGATTAGCTAACCCTTGTAGGCCCTAACCGAGGTAATAAGACCTTCATCGTTAAAGGTAAAGACATCCACCACATCGAGCGTCACTTCTCCACCATTGAGCGTTATCCTCAGCTGAGCGGCGACTGAGTTTACATTTTGGAGCAGTTGCCTGATTTCAATTGTGATATCGCTAACATCATCAAAGTTTTTCTTTGTTTCGCGAAGATAGAAATCTCTGCCAGCCCCCGACACGTTCCAGTCCTGGAGTGTGACATTCTCCGCAATCAGCTGAGCGGTTCTCTCTAGATCCCTATCTTGATAAGCATCTAGGCAAGCTCTAGTTAGGGCAATCAAATCATGAGTCATAGCTGATTCTGAATCGGATTATTTTGCGGAGTCTTTGTTCTTAGTCTTTTTGGTTGCAAAGGCAAACACTGCAAGACCAGTAACCAACGCTCCAGCCCCAAGACCGTATGAGACGACTTCAGCTGCTCGGTCGACGTCAACAAACACACCAACGAAGATAACAGCGATAATTGCCACAACCACACCAATTAGCTTGGATTTTAGATCATCTAGATCGTTTACCTGCAACCAGGCTGGCACTTCCAAATCGGTGTCGACAAATAACTCATACAAGCCATAGCCGATAACCAAAAGAACTGTACCAAGTAGGATGGCATCCACAGCGGTAAGCACCTCAACGATGGTCACTTTGAGGTATGAATTTCCAGTGACGCTGTCAATTACGGCTCTGACCATGGCTATAGAACCCTGACCCATTAGTAGTAGAGCACCGATGATGGAGGCGACCGCAGGAATGAACACCGCGTATCTAGTTAGTCCAAGTATTTTTCTCATTATGGCAATTTTAGACCTAAAGCGCCCTCGGTAGGAATCGAACCTACGACCAAGAGATTAGAAGGCTCTTGCTCTATCCACTGAGCTACGAGGGCGAATAGCGATTTCCCCAACAAATACGGGGCAACTTGCCTAATTCTATCAATTGGGTCTAATTGATATCTATTTCTCGTCAACCGAACTGTCCCGAATTAGTTAGATCTTGGGATAAATCCCAATTAATGCTGAGATCTTGTGTCGGTATGTATACGATAATCCTGTTACTTGATTGGGGAGGTAATTTTGGACATCGATGTTAGCCCTGCTGGGGAAACTCCAATACCTGATCCAGCTGATCGAGCTAGAAACACTCGCGGTTGGTTGGGCTGGAAACTCGAAAGAAATAGCTGTTTGTTGATAGTTATAGGTTTATCGAGTTTCGTCCTAGTGCTTGCCGGAATTATTGCGATAATTTCCTATTTCTACCAATAGAGTCAGGTGTTCACTAACGGACCTGATGCTTATCAAAGTAACCGAAAAGTTGTGAACTGACCCAATTTAGACCGATAGCTCGCCTGTCTAGCAAATTTAAATGAGCAATTAAGTTGCTTGGGCCACAATCCTCCATGGTGCAAAGGGAAATCGTGGATGCCCAATGACTCCTACAAATTAAGGAATAATCTTACCTACAGAGGATTTGACTACGGTTTGGTACCCGTTGAGAGTCCCCGTAACTTGGTAGGTCAATACCTTACCCCTAAAGCTTGACAGCACGATCAATTGCTTGGAGGTAGCGCCAGGAATTGGGACACCATCAAGTAACCACTGAGAACTTAGGCTTACTCCGGGTTGCCATGCCGTGGTCGCCCCAGTTAGGGTAGCTCCAACATTTGAAATCTTGCCAAAGAAGAGCACTGTTCCAATCTTGGCTAGCGTTCCTGGTTGAACAACCTGTTCTGCACTTGCGAGACAGAGCGATGAAAATAATTGTTTGAAGCCACATATTTGTAGTGAGAGCCTGGATCCGATTTCATCTGCCCTAGGCACATAGCTAATCGAATTAGCGCCAACAATTGCTTGCCCGTCTCTCAACCATTGGAATGTGTAACTGGTTCCAGCCTCCCAGTTGGGGTTTGTGGCAATTAATCGAGTTCCCACCATAGCAGAGTTCTTAACAATTGGTGTAGTCGGTCTAGTGAATGTTGATTCGACAACCACAATTGGATTACTCAATTTCAGGCTTGAATCGCCATTGAGTGTGCCAACCACCGCATAGCGAATTTCGCTTCCAAGATCAGCAGCCTGGATGCGATAGCTGCCACTTTTTGAAGCAATCGCAATTCTTTCTCCAACAATCCAAAATGCGCAAAGTTTAGTTCCGGCCGGCCAACTACCATTTGTCGCCCTGAGTGTTTGGCCGACGGTTGGCTTACCACTGAGAGATGGGCCGGCAGAGTAGCTTGAGTTAGAACCAGCTAAGTCTAGGTTGACAGTATTCAAAGAGCACGGGTTAGTGATTAGCGGGGTGCTTGAATTCCCTCCTGCCAAATCGGAGGGCACATTATTTTGCCCATACCAGTTGGTGCCCCAACAACGCACCATATTGGACTCAGTTACTGCACATGTGTGGTAGGCACCCGCAGAAATTTGATCAACTCTACCCAAATCGTTTGGAATCTTAGTTAATCGATTGATTGGGTCATCTCCCCAGCACCTGACCGCCCCAAGTTCAGTCACGACACAAGTGTGACCTGCTCCTGCCGAAATCTGTGTCGCCGCATCTAAATCTTCTGGGACATCCGTTTCGCCGCCCTCGTTTGCACCCCAGCAACTAACCTGCCCTGATACTGTCAGAGCACAAGTATGGGCATAGCCTGAGGCAATCTGTTTCACTGGTTCTAGCCCGAGCGGAACATTGTTTTGACCGAACCAGTTAGTACCCCAACAAGAAACTGAACCGACTTGGTCGACTGAGCAAGTGTGGTAACTTCCAGCAGATAACTGCGCGACTCCTCCCAAATCACTCGGCACTTTGGTTAGCCGCTTAAGCGGGTCATCTCCCCAACAGCGGACGGAACCTATGTCTGTGACAACGCAGGTGTGCATTACACCAGCCGAGATTTGCGTTACGTTTCCAAGATCATTCGGGACGTCTGTTTCTCCCCCTTCGTTGGATCCCCAACAGCGAACCGAACCTGAACTAGTTATGGCACAGCTATGGGAAAAACCGACCGCTAGCTTGTGAACTGGCCCAAGATCACTGGGCACATTATTTTGCTTGTATTTGTTAGACCCCCAACATCTAACTAAACCGGTTTCTGAAATAAGGCAGGAGTTGAAACTTCCTGAAACAACGGTACTTTTTGGAGCGGAGGCGCCATCAGAGGCACCAGCTGCTTGCGGCAAGTTAATGAGGCCTCCCGATAGTAGGCAAATAGCCAACAGGCTCTGAGGAAAACGCTTCATTCGAGGTGCTCCTTTGCAGTTTCAGTTGGGTCAGAAGCTCAGCTATTGCAACAAATTTGAAGATTTGTTTCAGTAAACGAAAGACTTGCCTGTGTCCCGAGTCTAGACCCATTTAGCTCTGTCGCCAGAATAATTTGGCAGTTCCGCTTCTGCTAGTCTGGTCTGGAGTACCGCCAAATTGCGGGAAGTCCACGAAATTATCGGAGATTTGATGTTCCGCCTGTCCAAGTTGTCCCTCGCAAATCGCTCAGTTGTTGCACTGCTAACCGTAATTCTTGCCCTTTTTGGCTTGATTTCAGTTAGCCAGCTAAAGCAGGAACTATTCCCCTCCTTGGAATTCCCTCAGGCAGCCGTAGTCACCACTTACCCAGGTGCATCCCCTGAGGTCGTCGATGCCCAAGTTAGCCGTGTCTTGGAAAGCGCTATTTCAACCCTGGAAGGCGTTGACACCACTTCATCAACTAGCCAGAGTAACCTCTCAACCGTTCGAGTGACCTTCGAGTTTGGCACTACTAGTGCAAAGGTAACCGAGCTACTGAATAACGCTGTTGACTCAGTTAAGGCTTCGCTGCCGGCAACCGCTACACCCAAAGTTTTTAGCGGCGGACTTGAAACTATCCCAGTAGTGATCATGAGCGTCTCGGCTAACTCAAAAGATAACACTGAGATAAGTAAATTACTTCCTGATCTTGCCAGCACACTTTTCAAGAAGATTCCTGGTGTTAGGGATGTTCAAATTGGTGGAATTAGGGATTATCGAATCAATCTTGAGCTGAACCCGATGCTGATGGGGGCTGCAGGGCTAAACAGCCAATCCATACAAACAGCTCTAAGAACAAACGGCTTCGTTGTTCCAGCCGGAACATTGGAGGACAGTGAAGGCCAGATTTCAGTCGAGGTTGGCACGCCAGTAGAATCAGTCGCGGCTTTGGAAACACTTCCGCTCAATGGAACTTTGACTTTAGGTGATGTAGCGGAGATTAGCTATGACCCTGCGCCAATAACCAGTATTTCTAGAGTTGACGGTAAACCGGCTCTGGCGATTGCCATCACCAAGACTCAAGAAGGTAACACCGTTTCCATTTCGCAGGCAATCAAGCCACTCCAAGAAGAGTTGGTTTCTAAACTGGGCGGCGATGTTGAACTGAAGGAAACTTTCAATCAAGCCCCCTTCATTCAGAAATCGATTGAAGATTTGGTAAAGGAAGGTGGACTAGGCCTAACTTTCGCAATCATCATCATTTTGGTATTCCTGACCTCCTGGCGATCAACTCTGGTTACCGCCATCTCAATTCCAACCTCGCTGCTAGTTGCCTTCATCGGCCTTTCCTCTTTCGGCTACTCGCTAAACCTGTTCACGCTTAGCGCGCTAACTATTGCCATCGGTCGCGTGGTAGATGACTCGATTGTGGTGATTGAAAACATCAACCGACACCTCTCATATGGTGAAGAAAAACTAGAGGCAATTCTGAATGCTGTTCGAGAAGTGGCAGGTGCCATCACAGCCGCAACATTGACCACCGTGGCCGTATTCCTCCCGATAGCTGGGGTTGGTGGTCTGGTCGGGCAATTATTTAGGCCATTTGCCCTTACTTTCGCGCTGGCCCTGATAGCTTCACTGTTTGTTTCGCTGACGATTGTGCCGGTAATTGCCTACTGGTTCCTGAAAAACAAGTACTCACTTGGCAAACTAACTCCAGCTCAGATTAAAAAACAAGCTGAAAAGATCCGTCTCGAAGAGAACGAGAAGGAGCGTAAGTCACTTCTACAACGCGGCTATCTTCCGGTGCTACGCCAGACGCAGAAGCGTCCAGTAATCACTCTGGTGGCCGCATTTGTGGTTCTGATTTTCACCTTTGGTCTGACACCGTTTCTAAAAACCAACTTCATCGGTAACTCTGGCTCAAACAGCTTTGCCATAGCCTTAAGCGTTCCGCTTGGTAGTTCGCTGGAGGAAAAGTCCGCCGCCGCTAAGAAAGTTGAAAAGCAGCTTCTCGATTCTGGAGATACCGAGGCAATAACCACCACCATTGGCTCTAATGACTCGCGAGTAGCGTTCGGTCAAACTGCCGGTGGCATTCAATTCCAGGTGACTACTAAAGACGGTGTTAACGGCGACCTCTTCCAAGAGAAGATGAACAAAAAGTTTGCCGAACTACCATCTGAATACAAGGCGAAATTTGAAAGCGGACAATCATTCGGATCCTCCGGCACCATCGATGTTACGGTGACGGCCAAGACGGATAGCCAACTTCGCGAAGGCATCCAAAAGGTTGTCGCTGCCCTCGATGGCAAGATTCCAGATGTTAATCCTGAAATCACCACTACCCTCAGTGAGAAGCAGCGGACCCTGAAAATTACCGTTGACCGCAGGGCCGCTAGCCAGGTTGGCCTCAGTGAAATCGCAATTGCCGGGATTGTTTCAGCTGCCATGACTCCGCAATCAATTGGATCAATCAACATCGACAATAAATCGACTTCGATTTACGTCAAATCCGATAACGTTCCGGAAACAGTAGATGAAGTAAAGGCAATTATGATCCCAACCATGGCTGGGGTCAGACCGCTAACTGCCCTCGCCGATGTTGAAATTGCCCTGGTTCCAACCAAGGTAACCACCAAAGATGGCGATAGAGCGGCAACCGTATCGCTAACGCCAAATGAGGATGCCAGCCTTACTACAATCACCATGAACGTAGCCAAGGAATTAGAATCGCTGCAAAATGAGATGCCGCTTGGAACGACACTGTTGCCCCTGGGTGGAATCTCAGCAGATCAGGCCGAGTCATTCAACCAGTTGTTCCTGGCACTACTTGCAGCGATATGCATCGTTTACCTAATCATGGTTGCCACATTCAGATCACTGATGCAACCTCTGGTGCTACTGATCTCAATTCCTTTTGCGGCAACCGGCGCTTTCGTCGCCCTGCTACTGACCAACACTGCCTTAGGTCTTCCAGCTCTAATTGGAATGCTACTTTTGGTTGGAATCGTCGTTACCAATGCGATTGTGCTGATTGACCTAATCAATCAGTATCGAGCACTAGGTGTTCCACTGGAAGAAGCAATCATGGATGGAGCTAGACAACGTCTGAGACCTATCCTGATGACCGCATTAGCCACAATCGGCGCGCTAATGCCGCTGGTGCTCGGTATCACCGGTTCCGGAGGATTTATCTCGCAGCCGCTGGGCATCGTGGTGGTTGGTGGCTTGTTCTCCTCAACAGTGCTTACCCTGGTGATTGTTCCAGTGCTCTACCGCCTCACTGAAGGTAGAAAAGAGCGTCGCGCACTAAAGAAAGCCGCTGCCTAAAGCATAGGATTGACCTGTCAGTAGGCAGAGCTAAGTTGAGTAAATGATGAATATCCCCGAGTATCTAGTCTGGATCGATTGTGAGATGACTGGATTGGATCCAGAGAAAGACTGCCTAGTTGAAATTGCAGTGGTAATAACCGATCTTCAACTGAACGTTGTTGACAGCGGATTAGATCTTGTAATTAAGCCGCGCGTTGAATCACTAGCTGGGATGGATGATTACGTTCGTAACATGCACACCACATCAGGGCTGATTAACGAGTTTGAGAATGGTTTAGAACTCGGTGAAGCGGAAAACAAGGTGCTGGACTACATCAAAAAGTATGTTCCAACGCCAAAGTTAGCCCCACTGGCCGGAAACACCATTGGCACTGACCGGATGTTTATTTCGCGTTACATGCCGCAACTGGATGCCCATCTGCACTACCGAAACATCGATGTCTCAACCATCAAAGAGTTAGCCAAGCGTTGGTTCCCGAAAGCCTATTTCGCAGCGCCGAAAAAAGTTGGCGGACACCGTGCTCTAGCTGACATCCTTGAATCAATTGAAGAGCTAAAGCACTATCGCGGGGCAGTTTTTGTGGCTGAATACACCGGTTCAGCACCGACCAGCGATGACTCTATGCCAGTCTCGGAAGACTGATAAACTCTTAGCTGTGCTTCTTTTGAAGCCATGGTGGGTATAGCTCAGCTGGTAGAGCGCCTGGTTGTGGTCCAGGATGTCGCGGGTTCAAGTCCCGTTACTCACCCCATTAGCCCTCTGGAGAAACATGAAACAGTTTCTAATCAATGTTTTAGATAGCAACACTGGCTCAGCTACTGGTGATGAAATTGCCGAGATTGATGCTTTCAATGCGATGCTGCAAAACAACGGGCACTGGGTTTACGCCAACGGCATCTCTTCACCAAGCGAGGCAATCCAAATCGACAATCGTGCAGGTAAAGACGATATGATTGCTGCACCTTTATACGCCGAAGATATTTACGTCTCAGGATTTTGGATCATAAAAGCTGAAGACAAAGAACAGGCAATTGAATTAGCCAAATTGGGCTCTAAGGCCTGTAATCGCAGAGTAGAACTTAGACCGCTACACGGTTAGCTCTGGTTGGCTCTTTCCAAAATAAGCTCGCGAACTCTGGCTGCATCGGCTTGACCTTTCATGGCCTGCATCACCGCACCAATCACTGCACCGGCTGCCTGAACTTTTCCTTCACGAATCTTCTCCAAGACATCCGGCTGTTTAGCTAGAGCTTCATCGATGGCGGCAATCAATGCACCGTCATCGGAAACTACTTCAAGCCCCTGCGCCTTGACGATTTCTTCTGGGGAACCTTTACCGCTTAATACTTCAGCAAGGACAGTTCTAGCAATTCGGTCGTTGATTCTCCCCGTTTCAACCAGGTTGGCAAGTTCAGCCACCTGAGCTGGAGTGATGTTGATCTCGGAAACATCTTTGTCTTCACTATTAGCGATTCGGGCAATCTCACCGGTATACCATTTTCTGGCGGCCTGGGCTTTAGCACCCGCTGCCACCGCCTCCTCGATGAAATCTAGTAATCCTGCGTTTACGACATCACGGAATTCCATCTCAGCAAAACCCCACTCACCAGCCAAACGCTTGCGCTTTTCTGCTGGATTCTCCGGTAGCTTTTTGCGAAGCGATTCGATTAAATCATCGCTTGGCATAACTGGAACAAGATCAGGTTCTGGGAAGTAGCGGTAATCATCGGCGTCGGATTTTGGTCTACCAGAACTGGTTGCCCCTTTATCTTCGTGCCAGTGCCTAGTTTCCTGAGTGATTGTTCCACCATCGGCCAGAATTTGTGCCTGACGTTGGATTTCATAGCGAACAGCGCGTTCAATACTTCTCAGGCTGTTTACGTTCTTAGTTTCGGTTCTGGTTCCGAGCTTCTCCTGCCCGATTGGCCTAAGTGACACGTTGGCATCGCAGCGCACGTTACCTCTTTCCATACGAGCATCGCTAACTCCGAGCGCTTTGACGATTTCACGGATTGATCTAACGTAGGCTGCGGCAAGTTCTGGAGCTTCTGCCCCAGCGCCAAACACCGGCTTGGTAACTATCTCAACTAGCGGAACACCGGCACGGTTGTAATCGACCAGAGAGTATTCGGCACCGTGAATTCTTCCCGTAGCGCCACCGATGTGGGTTAGCTTTCCAGCGTCCTCCTCCATGTGTGCTCTTTCAATTTGGACGGTGAATACCTTGCCGGAAGGAACCTCAACATCGAGTGAGCCAGCAAAGGCTATCGGCTCGTCATACTGTGAGGTTTGGAAATTCTTCGCTAAATCTGGGTAGAAATAGTTTT
Source organism: uncultured Rhodoluna sp. (assembly GCA_964394575.1). Lineage (GTDB taxonomy): Bacteria > Actinomycetota > Actinomycetes > Actinomycetales > Microbacteriaceae > Rhodoluna. Next base: position 25,061 of record CAYMYB010000004.1, read on the forward strand.
TTCTGGCAAAGCGACCGGTTGGCGCTATTTGGCAGCCCAGAGCAAGACCGATCGAGATAGATGATTCAACCGCTTTCTTATTCACGCTCGGTAGCGATCCTGGAAGGCCAATACATACTGGACAGACATTGGTGTTCGGTTCCTCACCGAATTCATTTCGACAGCCGCAGAACATCTTGGTCTTGGTGTTCAATTCGACGTGCACTTCTAAACCGATAACAACCTCAAAAAGTGAAATTGCCTTGTCGTAGTCCATCAGGTTAGCTTTAGCCATCAGTTCACCTCCATGCTCGGAGCAAAATCAATCATCCGCTTACCCCAAATACCTTCAAGAATTCCCTCTAATGCTGCGCCAACCTCATATAAAAGTGCATCTTTGTAGCTTGGCGCAAGAAATTGAATACCAACCGGGAGTTGATCTTCATCGGCTAGCCCAATTGGCACCGAAATACCAGGCAGGCCAGCTAGGTTAGCCGGAATCGTGGCGATGTCGTTTAGATACATGGCCAGAGGGTCGGCAACTTTTTCACCGAATTTGAATGCCGTAGTTGGTGCGGTCGGGGAAATTAAGACATCGGCTTTGCTAAAGGCATTGGCAAAGTCACGTTGAATCAGTGTTCTTACCTTCTGAGCAGCGCCGTAGAACTTATCAAAAGAACCGGCTGATAGCGCATAAGTGCCCAGGATTATTCTTCGTTTCACTTCTGGCCCGAATCCAGTTTCACGGGTTGCCGCCATCACCTTTTCGATGGTTGGGTTTCCCTCTGGAGTTACCCGCATTCCAAAGCGAACCGAGTCGAATTTGGCTAGATTGCTCGACGCCTCGGCAGGAAGAATTAGGTAATAGGCATCGATTGCATATTCAAAACTTGGGCAGTCAACCTCGACAATTTCTCCACCGGCATCAGCAATTAAATTGATTGCTTCGGCAAAACGGTTTCTAACTCCCTGCTGGAAGCCTTCGCCAGAAAGTTGTTTGATCAGACCAAAACGCTTGCCTTTTAGAGAGCCTGTCTTGGCTGCCTGAACCATGGAACCGAGTGATTGTTCAAGCGAGGTGCTATCAAATGGGTCATGTCCGGCAATCACATCTTGCAGGTATGCGGCATCGAGAACATTTCTGGCCACTGGGCCGATTTGATCCAAAGAAGATGCCAGAGCTATTAGTCCATAGCGCGAAATTGCTCCGTAGGTTGGCTTGATGCCGACAGTTCCAGTTACGGCCGCTGGAAATCGTATTGATCCGCCGGTATCGGAACCGATTGCCAGCGGAGCTTGAAAAGAGGAGATAACCGAAGATGAACCTCCGCCGGAACCACCGGGAGTTCTAGTGATATCCCAAGGGTTTTTCGATGGGCCGTAGGCGGAAAATTCCGTTGACGAGCCCATAGCAAACTCATCGAGATTAGTTTTGCCAAGGATTGGCATCAGTTGGTTTCGAAGCTTAGTTACCACCGTTGCATCGTAGGGCGGTATCCAGCCTTCGAGAATCTTAGATCCTGCCGTTGTTGGGGCATCTGTGGTGGTTAGGTTATCTTTTACTGCAATCGGTAGGCCAGCAAGTTCTGGTAGCTTCTCACCCGCCTTACGTCTGTCATCGACGGACTTAGCCGTAGCAAGAGCACTTTCACCGGTGACAACTAGGAAGGAGTGAATCTCAGCGTCAACTTTCGCGATTTGGTCAAGGTGGGCCTGAGTTAATTCAACAGAAGAAATTTCACCAGATTGGAGAAGGGTAATAAGTTCACTTGCTGATTTTTTGATCAGTTCAGACATTTCTACTCCTCATCCAAAATGGCTGCCACTCTAAACCTGCCCTGAGCGCTGTCTGGAGCACCCGAGAGGGCTTCAGCCTGGCTAAGCGATGGACGCACTTCGTCCTCGCGAAAGACGTTACTTAGCGGAATCGGGTGGCTGGTCGCCGGGGTATTCTCATCAACAATGTTGGATATCTTGGCCACCGAATCAACAATCACGCTCAATTGTTCGGTGAAGCGAAGCAGCTCGGCTTCGGTGAGCTCAATTCTGGCTAGATTAGCCAGATGACGCACCAAATCGGGGGTAATCTCGGACATTGCTTTCCTTTGGACTAGATAAATCAAGTATATCGGGGCTGACAGCAATCCTTTTACTGGACTAAACTTACATAGTTGCCGAAAGAGCTAGGCGATACGTTATTCCGGGAGAAACCAAGATGGCAGACGAAGAGAATTTTGACATTGTGATGCGCGGCTATGACCGCGACCAGGTCGATAAGACCATGGATGAGATGCGTTTAGAGATAGAGCACCTGACCAGTTACAACGAAAGCGCTGCCCAAGAGATTTCGATTCTAAAAGCCGAAGTTGAGAACCTCAAAGAACAGGTGAAAAAAGGTGGGCCAAACGGTTACGCTGCTCTGGGTGCTCAGTTTGAGCAAACCCTAAGGCTTGCCGAAGAGCAGGCTAAAAAAATGATTGCCGATGCTGGCCAGGATGCCCTGAGAATCCGTGAAGAGGCTAAGGGCGAGGTTGATTTACTAAAGCGAAGCGCCAAAGACAAAGCAGATCGCGTAGTTCAAGAGGCCGAAATCCGCATGGAAGAGGCCAGGCTTGAATCTGATCGCCGCCAAGCCGAAATGCTTAACGGCGCAGCCGCTGCTCAGGCTGAAGCGAATGAGAAAATTCAAACAGCACAGCGCGAAGCTGGAGCAATTAAATCAGACGGTGAGCGCTACGCAGCTGAATTACGTGCTCAAGTGCACCGTGAGACAGAGGAAGCCAGAGCGCTAGCCAACGAACTCAGCCAGCGCACCGCACAAGCAAGAGTTGATTTAGAAGCTGAGCTAAAAGCTAAGCGTGATGAGGCGGAACAGGAAGCGCTGCGAATCTATCAGGCTGCGGTTGCTCAGGCACAGGCAGTAACGGAAGAGGCAAATCGGACTTTGGCTGACTCTTCTGCACGTGCAGCTGAGATTTTGGCTGAGGCAGAGCGTGTCTCTCGTGATGCTAGAAACACTAGAGATCAGATTCTTGAGGATTCCCAGCGCAGGGCAACTGAATTAATCAACACTTCTCGTCGTCGAGCTGAACTGCTTGCTAGAAAAGCTCAAGGCTATGCTGAAAACGCAATTAAAGATGCCCGAGAGAGACTGAATTCATTGTCAGAAGAGCGTGAAGAAGTCGCTGACTTCCTGGATTCTATGGGCAAACTAATGTCAACCGAAAGCATGGTCTCTGCTGACGAAGCAGATGTAAATAACAATAACTAGTTAGCTAATTTCTTAGCGAAATCTTCTTCTGTGATAACCGGAATACCGAGAGATTCGGCTTTGGCTAACTTAGATCCCGCATTGGCACCGGCCACCACAAATGCGGTGTTCTTAGACACGCTAGAAGCAGCCTTACCGCCGTTACTAATTATCAATTCTTCGATTTGCTCTCTGCTGTAATTCTGCAGCGTTCCAGTAACTACTATGCTCAGGCCAGAGAAGACCCCACCCGCAGCTGTATTTGAGCCAGGCCCTTTGTGATCTGGGATCTCAAGTAACACTCCAGCTTTACGCCAAGACTCAATCAAGTTTTTATGCCAATCAATCTGAATCCAGTCTTTGAGGGATTTGGCAAGGATTGGCCCGACCCCATCTACCTCAGAAAGTTCGCTCTCCGAGGCTTGAAAAATTCTGTCAATCGACCCGAAGTGAGTTGCCAGAGATCTGGCTGCCACTGGACCAACATGTCTGATTGATAGGGCAACCAGTATTCGCCAGAGCGGTCTAGTCTTAGCCTCTTCAATGTTCTTTAGCAGCTTGATGGCAACTTCGGCTGGCACCAATTCTTTGTCTTTATTCTGCTTACTAAAAAAGGCAACAATCTTAGGCTTACCATCCTCATCGAGTTTCGGTATTCCGGTATCTGGGTCTAAGACGTAAGTTTTTATCGGTAGCAGTTGATCCATATTTAATGTGAACAGATCTGCCTCGGATTGAAGGGGAGCTTTTTTTGGCTCAACCGGTTGAGTTAACGCAACGGCGGCAACATAGCCAAGCGCTTCAATATCCAAAACCGAGCGCGAGCCGATGTATGCCACACGTTCGCGCAGTTGTGCTGGACAGTTTTCATTATTGGAACAGCGCAGATCGACATCACCTTCTGCTGCCGGCGCTAACTTGGCATTGCAATCTGGGCAGTTCTTTGGCATTACGAAAGCCCTCTCGCTGCCGGTGCGAAGATCAACCACTGGACCGAGGATTTCAGGAATTACATCGCCGGCTTTTCTTAGCACCACGGTATCCCCGATTAAGACACCTTTGGCCTTCACAACGTCCTGATTATGTAAAGTGGCAAACTCAATTGTCGAACCGGCAACCTTGACCGGCTCAACGACGGCATACGGTGTGGCTCGGCCAGTTCTACCGATGGAAACTCGGATGTCAAGAAGTTTGGTGTTAACTTGCTCGGGCGGATACTTATAGGCAATAGCCCAGCGCGGCGCGCGAGCGGTAAAACCAAGCGTGCGCTGCTCTGCCAACGAATCAACTTTTACCACCACACCGTCAATTTCGTGCTCAAGATCGTGCCGATGCTCTTTGAAGTTGGCGATGTATTTATTAACCTCATCAATTCCCTCGATAACTTTGTAGCGATTTGAGGTCGGCAGTCCCCAGGCTTTGAGCAGCTCATAAAGTTCGCTCTGATAGCTAAACGGAGCATCTGGCCAAGCCCCGATACCGTGCACCAACATCTGTAGTGGTCGAGCGGCAGTCACTGCTGGATCTTTTTGCCGCAACGAACCACTGGCCGAATTACGCGGGTTAGCAAATGGGGCTTTGCCAGCTGCTACCAAACCGGCATTCAGTTGATCAAAGTCAGCAACAGCAAAAAATATTTCACCTCGAATTTCAACAACGGCAGGGATGTCTTTACCGTTAAGTTTTTGCGGTATTTGCTTTATGGTTCTTACGTTCTTGGTGACATCTTCACCAACGACACCGTCTCCCCTAGTGGCAGCAGAGACTAGGACACCATTTTGATATCGCAAATTTATCGCCAAGCCATCTATTTTGAGCTCACAAAGAAATCTATTTGTAGCTACCCGGTTCGCCCAAGCCCTTAGCTCCTCCTGGTCAAAGGCGTTATCTAAACTCCACATCCGCTCCAGATGTTCAACTGGAGCGAATGTCTCATTGGCCGAGCCGCCCACGCTTTGAGTTGGGGAATCGCCGGTGATCAGTTCCGGGTGCTTGGCCTCAAGTAATTCCAATTCCTTCATCAATTTGTCATACTCGGCATCGCTAATCAGCACGGTATTTTCTTGATAGTAGGCGCGGCGGTGCCGATTAATTTCATCGACTAGGAAAGCTATTCGTTCAGCGGGAGTTGGCACGGTATAAGCCTATTAAGAGCAACATTGGTTTAGTCGATGCTCGCCGAGCTTGTTGAGAACTCGGCCACAGCAGAAACGGTGGAGTCAATGGTGGTTTGGGCTAGGACTCTGGTGCCGAGATAGATTACCGCCGTCTGACCAGGAGCAACACCTAGAATCGGCTCGTCCAATTTGATGATCATTTTTGATTCAGTCACCGAAACCTGACACGGCACCTGCTCGCCGTGAGCTCGAACTTGAACGTGGGCAGCAAAAAATTCTTCGGCATTGGCTTTCGGCTTGCCACACCAGCTGTACTTCTCGCCGGCCAACTCCTTCACGGCCAAAGCTGCGGCTGGGCCAACCACAACTTTGTTGGTCTTCACATCAACAGCAAGGACGTAGCGAGGTTTACCATCAGCAGCTGGACGACCAAGCTGTAATCCTTTTCTTTGGCCGACCGTAAAGCCGTGAGCTCCCTGATGCTCCCCCAACACGTTGCCATGCATATCAACGATTTGACCAGCGGTGCTGCCGAGTCGATCAGCCAACCAATCCTGTGTATCTCCTTCGGGAATAAAGCAGATGTCATAAGAATCAGGTTTGGCGGCTACCGATAATCCCCGCTCGGCAGCCTCTTTACGAACGAGTTCCTTGCTGGCGGTATGCCCCAGTGGAAACATCGAATGCTGGAGCTGCTCTGCGGTCAGCACACCCAGTACATAACTTTGATCTTTAGCCAGCGCAAGGGATCTGTGCAGTTCAAGATTGCCCTCATCGTCTTTGAGGATGCTGGCGTAGTGTCCGGTGCATATCGCATCAAAGCCAAGCGCTAAGCCTTTTTCTAACAAGGCTGCAAACTTAATTCGTTCGTTGCAACGCATACAGGGATTAGGTGTTCTGCCTGATTCATACTCGGAAATGAAATCATCGACAACTTCTAATTTGAATTTCTCGCTGAAATCCCAGACGTAAAAAGGAATGCCGAGAACATTTGCCGCGCGCTGAGCATCCATGCTGTCCTCGATGGTGCAGCAACCTCTTGAACCGGTGCGCAATGTGCCTGGCATTCGAGATAGTGCCAGATGAACGCCGATAACCTCGTGGCCAGCCTCAACTGCCCTAGCCGCGGCAACCGCACTATCAACGCCACCACTCATCGCAGCTAAAACTTTCACTTTTGAACCCCCGCCTTTTTTGCGGCTGCAACTGCAGCTGGGAGCGCGGCCAAAAAGCCATCAACGTCAGCTTTGCTGCTCTTATTGCCAAGAGTTACTCGAATACAACCATTGGCGTCTCTTTCCGATCTACCCATGGCAATCAGCACGTGGCTTGGTCCATTCACTCCAGCCTGACAGGCGGAGCCGGTAGATACCGAGATTCCCTGCTGATCTAGCAAAAACAAAAGTGAATCCCCAGAACAGCCTTCAAAAATAAAATGTGCGTTATTTGGCAGACGATTTTCTACACTTCCGGTAAAACGAGCTAGATCGGTGACCCTGAGCACTCCTTCAACCAGATAGTCGCGGAGTTCAGCAAGGCGCTTGGCCTCATCCGGTAATTCCTTGACGGCAATTTCAGCTGCATGGGCAAAAGCTTTGGCGGCTGGAGCATTCATGGTGCCCGAACGTAATCCGCGTTCTTGGCCACCACCGTGGATCAGGGAGACCAGCTTGGTTTGTCGCGAAACCACCAAAGCTCCTACCCCAATCGGTCCACCCACCTTATGCGCCGAGACACTGAGTGTTGCAAGACCAGAATCGGCAAAACTTATTGGAATGTGTCCAAAGGCAGCCACCGCATCGGAATGAACCGGGATTGAAAAGCGCGAGGCCAATTCGGTGATTGCTGATATATCAAAAATTACGCCGGTTTCATTATTAGCCCACATCAGAGCAATCAGGGCAATTCGTTCGCTGTGCTGCTTTACTATCTCGGCTAACTCCAAAAGATTGATCTGACCAGAGTGATCGATGGGTAGCCAGATAACTTCTGCGCCATCATGCTTTTCCAGCCACTCGATTGGGTCGATAACGGCGTGGTGCTCGGTACCAGCAGTAATGATAATTTTGCGGTTTGGATCTTCGGCTATCCGTTGCCAGAAAAGTCCTTTGACGGCGGTGTTATTACTCTCGGTGCCGCCAGAAGTAAAGATTATTTCACTTCGATGACAGCCCAAACTCGTGGCCAACGATTCCCTGGCTTCCTCCAAGGCCTTTCGAACTGCCTGGCCAGAGGTGTGCACCGATGAGGGATTACCCAATTCTTTGAGGTAGTGGACGTAACATTCCAAAACTTCTTCCCGAATTGGAGTAGTAGCCGCATAGTCAAGATAAATTGCCATGGTTTAAAACATCTTCGCAGCTAAATCCCGACGAGCTTTGATAACCGCAGGGTTGTTTTTTCCAACAGCATTGAATAATTCAAGCAGGTGGTTGGTGAAACTTTGCTTATCTTCGGCAAGTTCAAAATATTGGAGCAGTAGCGTAAAAGCCTGCTCTGCATCACCGATTGCCAAAAGGTAATCGGCTTTGCGCATCGCCTCCGCAGTGCTTTTTGGCTCTACGGCAAGTTCTGTTTCAATCTCGCCCAAGTAGGTTCTGGAGACCAGTTTGACTTGCGCCAACCGCTCTAAAAGCGTCTCATCGTTTGGTCTTTCCTTGAGTTCTTTTTCGTAGATCTCGACAGCACTGGCAAAATCTCCCCGCTCCATTGCATCGAGAGCAAGCTTCTCTGATTCGCTGAGTTCGGGTTCTGGTTGTGAATTGGATTCACCGATGACTAATTGCCCATCAAGGCCTTGACTCTTAGCCAGCTCAATCAACTTGGTTAGGAAAGTAATTAGATCTTCAACGCTCTGATCGCCTTGGAAAAGTGGCCTCGGTTCACCGGCTAAAATCATCGCAACTGTTCCAGATTCGGTTACTGCAAAAGCTTGGGCTAGTTCCGGCTGGGCGATAACATCCAGTTTGGCTAGAAACCACTTGCCATCAGATTGATTAGAAAGTTGCTCCAGTTTGTTTGTCAGGGAAACACTGGCAGCATCCGAGTTATCCCAGAAGCTGACAATAACTGGAACGACATTCGAGATTTCAATTACAGATCGAACCACCGGTTGACTTAGGTCAAGTGAAAAAGCGGGTACGCTGACCTTTTTCGTATCACTGGTCCCGCCAATTTTGTCTTTGACTACTTTGTTGGCAAGTGCGGATAAGTCAACCGCGCCGCGGAATGAATTACTTAACTCGTTCAATCTAGTGCCTTCACAGATAAGATACCTTGACTAGCGCCAACCAGTCGGATCTTTTCGGCGGATCCGGAAACCGGAACATAAAAGAGCATCATGTTGCCATAAACCGTCTTTAGCCCCGTAGAGGAACCGGGGGCATTCAACAAAATCTTACCTTCGAGGGTAGTTACCGAAACTGCCTGGCCACGAATCTTTGGGCGGATAATTTCCGTATCGTTCATCTGCAGAGCGACTAGTCCCCCCGATTCAAGGGTCAGCATGCCAAGAATATTTGGGTTGCCCAAACTGTGCTGGAACCGAATAGAAGTCTTGGCGTTGACCTGCTTGGCAATTTTGTCTGCCTGATCTTGAGATATAGCGGCGAAAAACTTATCTGCTGCTAAATCAAACAGATCAAAATACTTACTTTCTGCACCTTTATTCAAAGTGTCGCCGTATTTGAATGGAATGCTTTTCAGTTTGGTGGCTAGGTATTCATTATCTGCATCAACTGCAATAGCACCGATATCTTGAGCTGCCACATCGGGGAATTTTGCATTCGGCAATAAATCAATCAGATACCAGAGTTTGTAATTTTCGCGAGGGCTCTCCTGCTGCAGGACCAAAAGTTGCGGGGCACGAGTAGTTGATTCAGATTTAGTGACCACCATGATAGTTCTTGGTTGCCAGCCCAATTCAGCGGCAGGTAGTTGCATTGGAAGTGCGATGGTAACCGGGTTAGCCACGATATCGGGTAATTTTGGAATCTTCTTATTTTTAGTCTGCAAGAAGTATTGAATTTTTCTAAGCTCAAGTGCTGGACCAGCAACACGGGTCAACAGCAGTGGTTCATCTCTAGCACCATCGGCGGTTTTGACCGTGGTAGCCACTTCGCGGACAATTCTCTGCAGCTGGGCATCGTTTACCACGACGCTGGTAGCTGGGGTGAGCCCCGATTCAGCTTCCGCAGTTACCGCTGCGGGGTTGCTACAGCCACTCAGGGCAGCGAGAGTGATTAATGCAGTTGGAATAACCGCGATTTTTCGGCCAATTCTTCTTCGCCCGCGTACCGGCACATCGGATCGAATCCGCTTTCGATATTTAGGTCCAGAAGGTGCCTTAGGAATTCGCCGTCTCGGCCCGCGAAGCTTTCTGAGTTTGCGGAATGCCCAAAAATTTAGGATCAAACCAAGAATTAGAAGGCCTAGCCCACCGTAAATAAGTAGCAACGGCCAGTCGATTAGAGTTTTGACTTGCCAGATAACCGTAATGGCATCCGGAGCGTGTTTGAAGCCATCGCTAGCGAGCAAGATTGCAGTGTCATCTGCCATGGCAACTTCAGTGGTCAGGTCGTTTTTCACCTTAATTGCGGTGCGCCACATATCGCTGCCCTCGGGGTTTTGATTCTCCCCACCAGCGGTGATTTCGAGAGCATTCGGCTGGTTTGACTGATCCAGTGTTAGTTTGACGAAATTGCTGGTCCCGATCCAATCGTTTATATCGCGATCTCTAGCGTCGGCATAGAAGATTTCCTTCTGACCGGAAGCTTGAACGGTGATCTCGCCAGGGAATTTCTTCAGGGTTTGATTGGGTATGACAGCGTAGGAGTAGGCTGAATCAAGCTCAAAATCAACTTGTTTCCGGTTCGCATCGTCGAAGGGCCCCTTGATAATAAAGCCGACGAGCACGCAGATAGCAGAAAGGGCAAGCAATGTGCTGGCGATAACAAACCGCATCGGGCTCCTTTCAGGCTAAACTTGGGGAAAGTAAGACAACTCGTCTATTCTACCGAAGCCCTAAGGAGCGCCCCTTGGCAGCCGAAGAGACTGAATTCCCAGTAGTCATGCGTGGTTACGACCGTGGCAGCGTTGATGATGCGATTCGCGATTTTCGCCGTGAATTGTTGAATTTGACCACCCAAAACAGCGCTTTGGCAGCTGAATTGCGTGAAGCGCAGAACCGCCTGGCTACCTTGGAAACCGAACTTGCCGAGAACAAGAACCCAAGTTATGCCGGCGTTGGGGCAAAAGCGGCCCAGATTTTAGCCACTACCGAGGAACTAGCTCTCAAGCTGGTTGCCGATGCTGAAAATGAACGTGAGGGTATGCTTCGGGCAGCGGCTAGTGCCATCGAACAGCAAAAAATCGATGGTCAAGACTATTACGACGAATTGGTTGCCGAGGCGAACCGAAGGGCTGATCGCATCATCAATTCGGCTAAAAACGACTATGACGAGGCTATTGCCAAAGCCAAAATCGAGGCAGAGGAAATTGTAAACGACGCGGTTCGGGAGGCTGGAGATATCCGTGGTGCCGTAGCCACCGAGGTAGCCAAGATGCGAGCAACCGCCAAACGTGAAGTTGAGCTAAAACAGGCCGAAGCGGACAGAGCTCTAGCCGAAAGAAAGCTGATTTTAGAACGCCAGCTGCTCCAACCTTTCAGCCAAGCCCTAGCCGACAGTATTTTGAGCGAGCAGGCAAGAATCGATCTAAATCTTGAATTAACTGCGCGCCGGGCAGAAGCTGAAGCCGAATATCTGAGAAAGCACCAGGAAGCTGTTGCCAAGACACAGCGATATCTTGATGATGCGCACTCCCAGCTCTCTAATGCGCTGACTAGGGTTGCTGCGGCAAAACTTGAGGCGGAAACTCTGGAAGCAGGGGCTAAGTCAATCAATAAGACAAGCACCGAACAGGCCAGAGCCAAGGCCGAGCAGATTATCGCTGCAGCCGAAATAGAAGCAAGAAACATCATCGCGGCTACCCAGAGCAAGGTGGCTGAACGGCTAACCCAATTGGAAGCAGCCGAAAGACGTCTAACTCACGAGCGCGATAGCATTTTGGTGTATTTGAATAACCTAAAGCAGGTAATCGATCAAATCAAAAAGGACTTTTAGTCCAAGAACGGCAGGTGGGGCATGTCAAAACCTAGTCTTATCAGAGTAAGCCACGCATATCAGATTGGTTTACTCGGTGGCCTTGGCGTATTGACCGCGGTGATGATTGGCAGTGCGCTGCTTTCAATTGCTGGAATTCTAACCTCAATAATCACCGCATTATTTTTAGCCCTCGGGCTAGAACCACTAATCCAGGTTTTAGAAAAACGGGTTAAGCGTCGCGGAATTGCCATCACTATTGTCGGGCTCGGGCTTATTGGATTGATAACAATGGTGATTTTGCTAATCCTGCCTCCGTTGATTAGCCAGGCCAGTGAGTTTGTCACACATCTACCCGAATTACTTAAGGGTTTATTGCAAACACCTTGGATAAATGAACTGGATGCCAGATTCGATGGTGCAGTAAGTAATGCCCTTACCAGCTCGGGCGAGTATTTGGCTGATAGTAAGAATTGGCCGAATCTTCTAGGTGGCGTGGTTCAGGTAGGTCTTAGCATCCTGAACGGTACCGCTGCGTTCCTAACTGTTTGCATCTTGACGATCTACTTCATTAGCTCAATGCACTCAATCAAAAATGTCATGGTAAATCTTGTTGCCAAGTCCAAGCGTGAGCGGGTCGGTCACATCGTTGACCAGGTAGTAACCTCAGTTGGTCGCTACGTTATGGGCCAAGTTAGCGTAGCTTCGATAAATGCATCGGTGGTCTTCATAACTCTTTTGTTTGCTGGGGTGGAATATGCGGTGGTGCTAGCCTTCATCGACTTCCTTCTGGTGCTAATCCCGGTGGTCGGTTCTATTTCCGGTGCCATTGTGGTGATCACCATCACGGCAGCCACCATGCCACCAGAAACCACCATCACGGTTGCCATCATAGTTCTGCTCTACACCCAGCTTGAGGCTTACCTAATCTCACCGCGAATTATGAAACGGGCGGTGAATGTCCCAGCTGCTCTAGTAATGGTTTCTGCGCTTGCCGGTGGTGCATTACTGGGAATCCTTGGAGCACTGCTGGCGATCCCAGTTGCCGCCACCCTGCTATTGATTATTCGAGAAGTTTGGGTGCCAACGCAAGATAAGCGTTAGTAAAAATCAGGTAGCGGTGACTTCGCTGGGTTTACCACCCGGACTATTTCGTTTAGAACTCGTTTGGTCGCGTTTTCTCCAACCCAGAGATGCTTTGCCCCAGCCACAGCAACTAGTTCAATTTCATCAATTACACTAAATCGCTCTGCTGCCTCAAGTGGTTTTAGGTAATCATCGTGCTCTGGTATTAGTGCCACAAGTTGCTTACTTGTCTCATTCCAGCGGATTAGCTCGTCTTCTTTGGTCCGGTGCAGTGGCGGTGAAAGCAAAATTGCTCCCAAAACATCTAGTTCAGGTCCGTACTTTAACGCCAACTCGGTGCCGAAAGACCAGCCCACCAGATACAGGTTAGGTAAACCCCGTTGCTTTGCAAAGTCAACGGCAGCAATCACATCCAAACGTTCGGCAATCCCATCGGAAAAGCTTCCCTCGGATTTTCCGTGCGGTGATTCAGTTCCGCGAGTGTTAAATCTAAGCACCGCGATATCAGCCAGCGCGGGCAGTCGATTGGCGGCCTTGCGATATATGTGTGAATCCATAAAACCACCGGCGGTTGGTAGCGGATGCAGCATAATCAAAGTTGCCTTAGGCAAAGAATCTATCGGAAGGGCTAACTCGGCAACCAGCTTCAAGTTATCTGCGGTGACTAACCTTAGAGCTTCTCTTTTTGAGGGCAGTTCGATCGAAGACTTTATTTCTACTTGGCTCAAATTATTCGACCTTGGAATTTTTTCCAGCAGTTGTTATGAAAATGTCTTCGCTGGGTCGGCCCAGCGGCGGACTCCCAGGCAACTATATGCGAGATGCCTGGACCAAAACTAATCTGGCAAAAAGGGCAGATCCAACGTTTTGTTTCCTCGGCGGCGCGACCGGCGGTGGTTTGAACGGTAAATTCGGTACCGTTTTTAATCTCGGTCCTGGCTATCCCGGATCGGACTCGCTCAAGATCTAGAGTTTCCTCTTCGTCTTTGCGCTTTGAGTTTTTGGGGCGATTACTTCTAGGCATTTAGTACCAATTGAACTTATTCGAGTGAGCCATAGCACCACAGGGGGCACCATAGCGGTTCTTGATGTAACTGATTCCCCAGCGTATCTGGGTTTCCGGGTTGGTTTGCCAATCCGATCCCATTTCGGCCATCTTGGCTCCAGGAAGTGACTGAGGGATGCCATAAGCGCCCGAGGACTTGTTATAGGCATTCCAACGCCAGTTCGACTCACGCTCCCACAGCGCCACCAGACAGGAGTACTGATCTCTACCCCAACCCTGCTTGATGACTAGAGAGTAGGCATAGCCTTTGACCGTTCCAGTAGCAGGAGTCTCGGCGTTGGCAACATAGATTGCTGCCGCTTCATCTCCGGTAACCACTTCCCAACCGTCTCGGGCGAAACTTATTTTCTGTTGCGAGGCAAAACCGTAGGTTTGCGATTCCGCATTGTTTTCGAATTCAAAGGCATAGGCGCTAGATAGCGCTCCACCATAGGGGTCTACCGCAGTAACTAGGACGTAGGAACCGGCAAAAAAGAAGGCGATGGCGCTAAATGCGAGATTTCGGATGCGCCTGGCCAGTTGCCAGTTCTTAATCCGCTCAGCTAAATCTGCACCGAGAATTCGGTTGATGATACGCCTTCGCAGAGTTGGTCGAGCCAACTCGTACCTACCCATGCCTGATCACCTCTAAAACCCAAGTTTAGCCGATGAGGCCTTTATTACCCGGCTGGTATGCGCCGATCAGGACAAGTCTTGAGCACTCGGAGCATGGCTGCGCGCTCAGCACTGGTAACCCAAAGCTTGTATTTGTATTTGACGGCGATTTGCCTAGCCACATAGGGGCACCAGTAAGACCTTCTTGGTGGTAGCCAACTGGCAGCATCACTATCGCTCTTTTGTGAGTTAGTTGGTCCGTCCACAGCCAACAGGTTCAACGGATCATTGTAGAAGTTGTAGCGCTGGCTGGAGGTTAGCTTCTGCGCACCTTTTTGCCAAGCGTCACTCACTGCAACAACATGATCTATCTGCACCGCCGAGGAAGTGCCGACTCCCCTGACAAAGTTGATAACTTTACCCGTGTACGGGTCGGTCAGTCTGCCAGTAGCGACGGTGCAATCCGGGTCATCGCGCCAGGTGATTCGATCTAGATCCCGCGCCAGAATATAGTTTCGAACATCGCAACTGCCAATATTTCCCCAACCATCGCTAAACAGTTCCCGATCATAGCCAGTCTTGGGAGCCCTGCCCTTAGTGGCCAGTTTTGACAAAATGGTTGTGGCCTTTGGTTGAGCGGCTTGCACCTCACTAGCGGCCAGGCCAAAGATCAAGCCGAGACCGATTAGACTAGCGAGAACTTTGCTTGAGTACTGTTTCACGCTGAATAAGTTCGACAAATTTGTCGATGAAGGCGTCCACCTGATGTTCTGCATAGCCACCTCGCTTGGTCTTGAATACACTAAGCCTTACATCTTTAGCGGAAACAAGCAAAGTTCCATTCAAGTGTGTTGCAAGTTGAGAACACAGTTGGTCCACCTGTTTTCTGCTGTAGCCCTGATTTGGCCAGCGTCTACGATCAAATTTATGGCCGTTTTTTCGATTAACTCTTGAACCGAGCAACTCTTTTAGCGAATTTAGCTGTTGCACGAACTCACCGTAGCCCAGACTGAGTAGCTCCCGCTCTAACTCCCTTTGAGCGAAGACATCCTCGAGCTTCTCGATGGCTGAATCAACCGCCCCAATTAGATAGCCGTTTCGCTCTAAATCAAATCTGGTTGCTCTCAGGCTGCCAACGTCAAAAATCTGCACGGTTGGATCTAAGTATTGGCTTTTCGCTGCTGCTAAGAATTTTTCTACCTGCTCGATGTTATAACCGAATCTTTTTGCTCTAGAAAACATTTCGCCGCTCATCAGAAAAACCTAACCACGACTATCATCATCAGATAGCCGGTGAGGCACGCTGGCAACATCGAATCTAACCGATCCATCATTCCGCCATGACCGGGTATCAAACTGGACATATCCTTCACACCAAGATCGCGCTTAATCAGTGATTCGGCGAAATCCCCTAGAACAGCAGAGAGCAAGATCACTGCCGCAATAACAAAGGCAAACCACCACGGCAATTGAAGTAACCAAGGGGTTTGCACCAGTGTGCTAGCCAGGGCAAAGAGCACCGAAACTGCAAACCCTTCCCAGGTTTTTTTCGGACTCACCTTGGGAAGCATCGGAGTCTTACCAATCTTCCTGCCAAATAGGTATGCGCTGCTGTCAATGAGGATAACTGTGGTAACGATGGTGATCACCCAGTATTTTCCTTCAACAAAGCCATCTCTAGCTGGCTCTGCCAAAAGCAGAGCAGCAAAACTCATAGTCAGCGGGACATAGATGATTACGAAAGCGGAAGCAGAAAAATCGCGGATAATTTCGCTAAAGCTTCGCTCTAGTGAGGCTCGCTGAATCAGCAGTTCAAATCCCCGCCAAATCATCATTACTGCAACTAGACCCAAAACCGCAAGCCACTGTGCTCGCTCCCCACCCCAGTAGGTAATTGGCATCACTAAAGCAGTTCCAACAGTCGCTGGAATTTTTGGAACCTGCCAGTTTTTTTGCCGCAATGCATCACAGAGTTCCCGCACTCCCAATGCCGCCACCACAGCAATTAGGAAAATGAATAACTCTTTGACAATCAGCACCGAAACTAGGAAAGCTCCAGCAAGCAGCAGACCGTAGATGACCGCCTGGGAAACCGACCGCCCCTTACTTTCTGTCTCGGCCAAAGCTAAACCTCTAGAAGTTCGGTTTCTTTGCGCTTTAGCGCCTCGTCGATATGATCCACGTGAGTCTTAGTTGCGGCCTCTAACTCTTTCTCAGCACGGGCCAAATCGTCATCGCCGGCCAGGCCGTCTTTTTTGAGTGCATCGAGCTCATCTTTTGCCTTACGACGGATGTTTCGAACTGAGACGCGGTGATCTTCGGCTTTATTGCGAACTATTTTCACGTAATCTTTGCGTCGCTCCTCGGTCAATTCCGGCAGCGAGACACGAATCAGGTTGCCATCGTTGGTCGGATTAGCACCAAGATTAGGCATATCCCTAATCGCTTTTTCAATGGCAGCTAAGGCACCTTTGTCATAAGGGGTTACCACGATAGTTCTTGCTTCAGGGTTAGCTATCGAACCTAGCGATGAAAGCGCCGTTGGGGTTCCGTAGTAATCAACCATCAATTTTAGAAATAGCGCCGGATTGGCTCGACCGGAGCGAATAGTTGCAAAATCTTCCTTGGCTGACTCGACCGCTTTGGTCATCTTCTCGTTAGCGGTTGCCAAAATTTCTTGAATCATAATTTTTCCTTCTTCAGCTACGCCTTTACGGTCGTACCAATCTTTTTACCCAAAAGCGCTTTGGTTATGTTTCCTTCAGGCTGCATACCGAAAATCACCATCGGAATATTGTTATCCATGCAAAGGCTAAACGCAGTTGAATCAACAACCTTGAGCTTTTTGACAAGAGCTTCCTGATAGGTAAGCTCATCCAATTTCTTAGCACTCGGGTCTTTCTTAGGATCAGCCGAGTAAACGCCGTCAACGCCATTTTTGGCAACCAGGATCTCGCTGGCATGAATTTCTAAGGCTCGTTGTGCGGCAACGGTATCGGTTGAGAAGTAAGGCAAACCAGCGCCGGCACCAAAAATAACCACGCGGCCCTTTTCCATGTGCCTGATTGCTCGCAGCGGAATATAAGGCTCGGTAACCTGAGCCATGGAGATAGCTGACTGCACTCTGGTATCGCATCCAGCTTGCTCCAAGAAATCTTGCAGGGCTAGCGCGTTCATTACTGTGCCCAACATACCCATGTAGTCGGCTCTGGCCCGATCCATTCCACGCTGGGACAGCTCTGCCCCGCGGAAGAAATTACCGCCACCAACCACGATTGCGATCTGGACCTTTTTAGCTGCTTCTGCGATTTCCCTGGCTATCCCCGAAACGATATCTGGATCTACCCCCAGGGTCCCTGCACCAAATGCCTCACCAGATAATTTCAATAAAACTCGACGCTGATTTGATGGCATGGCTATCCCTCTTTCAAAACCTATTCGTCTCTAGTTTAGGCTCTGGGCTAAGCCAAAAGGCTCAGGTCTTAGACCTGAGCCTTTCTAACTAGTCCTAAAAACTAAGCTCCGACACGGAAGCGGGCAAAAGCGGACACGGTTAGTCCACTTTGCTCCAAGACCTTGCCAACGCTAACTTTGTTATCCTTGGCGAAATCCTGGTCCAGCAGGCAGTTCTCCTTGAAAAAGCCCTTGACTCGTCCTTCGACAATCTTCTCCAAAGCAGCCTCTGGCTTCCCCTCATTGCGAGCGGTCTCAGCGGCAATCCTGCGCTCAGTCTCAACCACATCTGCTGGGACATCGGCAGATGATAGGTAGGTTGGGCTAAATGCGGCAATGTGGACTGCAACATCGTGGGCGGTGTCCTTGTCAGCACCTTTGAAAGCAACCAAAACACCAACCTGCGGTGGAAGATCTTTCGAGGTGCGGTGCAGGTAGGCGTCAACGCTGTCATCAGCGACAACCGCGATACGACGAAGTTCTACCTTCTCACCCATGATGGCTGCCTCGTCGGTGATTGCATCGGCAACAGTCTTTGCACCGGCGGAAGCGGCCAAAGCAGCCTCTAAGGTTGTTGCGCCGGCTGCGACAATCGCATCTGCGATCATATCTCCAAGTGCCACGAACTTATCTGCCTTAGCAACAAAGTCAGTCTCGCAAGCAAGCTCAACTAGGTAACCGGTGCCGCCTGAAACTCTGGCAACAACGATACCGTTTGAGGTGGTGCGGCCTTCACGCTTGGTTACGCCTTTTAGACCCTTGAGTCTTAGCACTTCCATAGCTTTATCTAGATTGCCATCGGCCTCATCAAGAGCTGCCTTGCAGTCCATCATGCCAGCGCCAGAGCGCTCGCGAAGGGTCTTCACATCAGCTGCGGTGTAGTTTGCCATTACTCTTTGTCCTTAACTTCTTCGCTTGTGACTTCTTCGGCTGGGGTTTCCGCCACCACTTCAGCAACCGGCTCGGCCTTGGCTTGAGCCTGGTCAAGCAGTTCCTTCTCCCAGTCAGCCAGAGGCTGTGCCTCTTCTGGCTTTGAGTGACGCTTCTTCAAACCTTCGGCCACGGCGTCTGCAATAACTTTGGTTAGCAAGTGAACGGAGCGGATTGCGTCATCGTTACCTGGAATACCAAGAGTGACCTCATCTGGATCACAGTTGGTGTCCAAGATACCAATTACCGGAATGCCCAGCTTCTTGGCCTCGGTGATGGCTAGGTGCTCCTTGATGGTGTCAACCACCCAAATTGCTGAAGGGGTCTTCGTGACGTTACGAACACCACCTAGCGTTTTTTCTAGCTTGCTCTTTTCACGAGAGAGAATCAGCAGTTCTTTTTTGGTGTAGCCAGATTTCTTGGTGTCTTGGAAATCCATGGTCTCGAGTTCCTTCAAACGCGCTAGTCGCTTAGAAACTGTCGAGAAGTTGGTTAGTAGTCCACCCAACCAACGCTCGTTAATGTATGGCATGCCGACGCGCTGCGCTTCAGTAGCGATTGCTTCCTGAGCCTGCTTTTTAGTTCCAACGAATAATACGCTGCCACCGTTAGCCACGATGTCGCGAACGAACTCGTAAGCCTTGTCGATGTGGGTGAGTGATTTTTGTAGATCGATGATGTAGATGCCTGAACGATCGGTCAGGATGTATCTTTTCATCTTTGGGTTCCAGCGACGTGTCTGGTGACCAAAGTGAACGCCGCTGTCCAGCAGCTGGCGAACTGTTACTACTGCCATGGCAGTATCTCCTTTTTGACGCAAGTAATTGCGTCGGTCAGTTAATGGCTGTGAACGGTTGTCCAAGCCCCTGGTGTCGCAACCGATAAACCCAACAAGTTGGGACCGACTATCGATTGTTGATCGACACGCGAAGTCGATAGGCAGGCAAAAATCAAGAAAATTTCCTTGGATTTCTTGCGAACTTATCGCTTCCACAACTATACCAGCCAGCTAAAAGGCTTTCCACCCCCAAGTTTTTAGGGATAAACGACTTGGTCAAAAGCCCAAGAATTGCTTAGTGAAAGAACTCGCAATTGTGTTTAGTCTGCTTATCAACTACCTTCCTAACCCAATAGAGCCCTGGCAAAGCCCTTTAGCTGAGCCCCTGTTGCTGCAGCAGTATCTAGCCCCGGCCAGCGAGTACTCCGCTGGACACCGGGGAATTGATTTAGCTGCCGAATTGGACCAAACGGTTTATGCCCCGGTTTCAGGAATAGTCAGTTACAGCGGAAAAGTTGGTTACCGGCAGGTACTGAGCATAAATACACTGCAAGGAACGATTACTTTTGAACCGGTTTGTTCAAATTATGCAGTTGGTAGTGCCGTTCAAATTGGGCAGCCAATCGGTGCAATCTGTCAGCCAGATGCCGAATACAGCTGGCACTGTGATGCTCCCTGCATGCATCTGGGACTAAAAACTTCAAGCGGTTATCTAAGCCCCGAAGTTTTTATCTTTGGGATGAGTCCGTCCAGACTGTTGCCCTAAGCCCTTGGATGGGCGTTTTTATAGCCCTCACGTAAGCGCTCCACCGAAACATGGGTATAGATCTGCGTCGTGCCCAAACTAGCGTGACCGAGCAGTTCCTGGACCGCTCTTAGATCAGCTCCACCGTCCAAAAGGTGTGTGGCTGCGGTATGCCGAAGGGTGTGTGGTCCCGAGGCTCCGGTTGGGGTATCGGCAAGAAGCTCGGCGACCAGTTGGTAAACCGAGCGAACCCCCAATCGTTTACCCTTACTGTTTAGTAAAAGCGCCTGCTCTTGCCCACTGGGATTGAAATGCTCCCTAACCCGTAGATAGTCCTTTAGCGCATCCTTAGCTGGAAGACCAAAAGGAACTACTCTTTCCTTCGAACCCTTACCGATAACTCTGATGATGTTGCGATCAAGATCAAGCGAAAGTAAATCTAGGCCACAAAGTTCGCTTACTCTTACGCCCGTGGCATAGAGCATTTCAAAGATGAATCGATTTCGTATTGCTACCGGTTCACCTGTTTCAGCAAGAACCTGCAAGTGCTCAAATATGTCTTGTAGCGAATCTCTGGAAACAACTTTGGGTAAATGCCTAGTTGATTTAGGGGATTTTAATCGCTGTCCCGGGTCAGCTGCTAAAACGCCTTCGACCTGACACCAGGCCGTGAAAGATCTAATTGCAGCGCTTTTCCTAGCCAATGTGCTATTGGCAGCATCGCGCTGAGAAACCTGCCAAAGCCATTCGCGAAGCAGAGCTAAGTCAATATCGGAGACGTGCTTGATTTTTCCATCTAAGAAGCCAGCTAAATCTAATACATCGCTGCGATAACTTTTCACCGTATTGGCTGAGTAGCCGCGAAGCGTGCTCAAGTGCTCGGCGAACCGATCGGCAAGAGTCGAAACTTCTGAGTGCATATCTCAAAGCGTAATCAAATCTTCTGCCAGCCAATGGAGATTTCACGAACCAGCTGAAGATTACTCAATTGGCTTAAGGTTTGCTCGGTAGCAGAAATAGTCAAGCCAGCACTTTGAGCTATTAATTCTTTACTCAACACTCTGCCGCTGAGCGCGTCAAGAACTCTAATTTGATTATCATTTCTAGGCGACAGCGAAGGCTCCGACTCTGTCCCGGATCCCATCAATTCAGCGAGTTGCCCTGGCGTAGCGATTAGCTCAGCCCGCTGTTCCCTGATTAGCCGATGACAACCTGCCGATCGAATAGAGTCGACCGGACCGGGAATCGCTCCGACCGGGCGGCCAAGTTCATTCGCATGAAAAGCTGTGTTTATCGAACCAGAACGATAACCCGCCTCAACTACAACTGTTGCCTTTCCCAATGCAGCAATCAAACGGTTACGTTGCAGAAATCGCCACCTAGATGGACTTACGCCAGGAGCTAGCTCGGAGATGATTGCACCGTATTCCTGAACCGAACGGAAAAGATCTAAGTTTGCTGATGGGTAGAGCCGATCTACTCCCCCTGCCATTACGCAAATTGTCTTGCCGCCGTTTTCAATCGCACTGCGGCTTGCCTTAGCGTCTATTCCTACCGCTCCACCAGAAACTATTGCCCAACCCTGGTTCACACAAAATCGAGTTAAATCAGCGGTGAGCCTAAGTCCATAATCACTTGCCAATCTTGCCCCAATTACGCTGATCGCTAACTTCTCCAAGACTTCAGCTTTACCGAGAACCCAGAGCACTACTGGGGCATGATCGCCCAAATCATCCAGTGCCGTTGGCCAAATCGTTGAACCTGGAGTAATCAACTGCCCACCTAGAACGGAGATTCGATCAAGGGCTCTAGCCGGGCTAGCAGTTTTTAGCCTGCGTCGCCAACATTCCAGAGCATCAGCGATGCTTTCAATAAATTCTGGTGCTTGAAAATCATCATTTGGTAAGTAGGCCGCAAACTGCTCCGCGCTAACTGAGCTTCGAACTAATTCCAAAGATTCGCAAACCCCGAGGCTTCTTCGCACTAATCCGCCGAGCGCATCCCCTGGTTCGGTTATCTCAGACCAGAGCGCATAGCTTTCAAGCATGCAATTGAGTATGGGGCTAGTGAAGAGGGGTTAGAAGGTAAAACTGGATTCTGTTGAAAACTTAGTTGTTGTTATCTCCAACAGTTAGCTCTTTTGGAAGATCAAAAGCCTTGCCGGTTAACTCTTCAATGTTTACATCTTTAAAGGTAAGCACCTTTACGTTTTTTACGAAACGGTCGCTGCGATAGATATCCCAAACCCAAACATCAGTCAGGCTTAGTTCAAAATAGAAATCCGTATCGGTATCAATTCGTTTGAATTCGACTTCGTTAGCTAAATACAGTCTTCGTTCTGTTTCGATGACATAGCGGAAAGTATCCACCACGCTGCGGTACTCACGAAACAGGGCTAGTTCAGCTTCCCGATCGTAGTCTTCAAATTCATTCTCGTCCATGTGAAGGTTATTCTACCCCTGCAGTATCTTGCCGAGCCAACTTAGCCGATGAATCTCGCTTGGGCCTAATTCGATAAGTGCCCTGCGGTGCTGGGCTGAAGCGTAGCCTTTGTTCTTATCTAGGCCGTAGCCGGGATACTTTTTAGCCAAATCCAGCATCAGCCTGTCTCTAGTAACTTTGGCTAAGACCGATGCCGTTGCCACCGAGACGCAATCGCGGTCGGCCGATACCTTGGTGGCAACTGGAAATCCAAAAGACTTAGCACCCAGATAGTCGATGTTCCCATCCAGAATCAATTGAATCGGTTCACTCTTGATTACAGCCAGAGCTCTTGGCTGCTCCAGTAGGCCCTGAAGTGCTCGGCTCCCGGCCAAACCCAGCGCTTTGATAATCCCAAACTCCTCTATTTCTGCAACACTTGCCATTCCCACCGCGTAACCGAGCGAGTAGTCAACCAATAGAGGAAAAATCTGCTCTCTAGCTTTTTCTGAAAGTAATTTGCTATCGCGTAAATTCTCTGGCCACTGCTGGTTTTGAGCGTCGACTAGCGCGGCACCAACCGCGACTTGCCCAGCAATACAGCCCCGACCAACCTCATCCATGCCAATAACATGCCGCACACCGTTAGCGGCAAAACTGGCTTCGAAACTAAGGCTTGGCAGCTGGGACGTTTTTGAAGACATCAGGGTAGTTATCTAGCCACTTGAAGTGATTAAACGGCCAAGAGATTATGAAAGCTCGGCCAACAATATATTTCTTGGCAATAAAGCCTTTGCCTGGAGCATCAGGGTGATACCTAGAATCCTCCGAATTACTGCGATTATCACCGAGCACCCAAATCGAGTCTTGCGGGACAACAACATCAAATTCAGTGTCCGAGGGGTTAACGTCCTTAGCGATGTAAGGTTCGATAATCGGTTCACCATTAATTGTGATGCGGTTGTTAGCATCACAGCAGACGACGTGATCGCCGGAAACTCCAATTACGCGCTTAACCAGATGCTGATCGTTATCTGGCGAAATCAAACCAGCCACCGATAGCAGCCAATCCCCGATTTGGGCAAGTGGATGGCTTGGCTCATCCGGTTCGATGTAGCCGAGCCAGTCACCGGGATCTTTGAAAACTACGACATCGCCGCGCTCAATTGGAATGACATTCGGCACCAGTTGGTTGACAATAATGCGATCGTTGATCTGCAAGGTGTCAAACATCGAGCCAGATGGGATATAGAACGAGCGAAACAGGAAAGTCTTTACCAGCGAAGAGATTATGAGGGCCCAAAAAATGATTGTTACAGTGTCGATCAGCAGGGCAAGCAGAGAATTTTTCTTTTTTAGAGCGCGAAGTTTTTTGCGAGGTTCCTTAAATGGACCTATCGGCTCACGCTCAACTTTTTCTTTTTTTGCCATCTTTTTGAGCTAAACCTCGAAATCGTGTGAACGATCTTAGGGTCTAGGCGTCAGCCTGGTTATCGCGCTTCTCGCGAATCTTGGCCTTCTTACCGCGTAGATCGCGCAGGTAGTAAAGCTTGGCACGGCGAACCGCACCTTTGGTAACCAGTTCAATTTTGTCAATGACCGGTGAGTGAATTGGGAAAGTTCTCTCAACACCAACCTGGAAGGAAACCTTGCGAACAGTAAAACTCTCACGAACACCAGAGCCTGATCTGCGAATAACGATTCCCTGGAATACCTGAATACGGCTGCGGTTACCTTCGATGATATTTACGTGCACCTTTACGGTGTCACCGACTCGGAATTCCGGAATGTCGGTTTTTAGACTTGCTTTATCGACTGAGTCTAGAGTTTGCATTTTTATTACGCCTTCCTATTTGCACGCAGGTCAAAACGGGTATTTAGGTTTTCTTGATTTGCCTTTGCTCCCCTGCGGCGGAACCTTTATTTACGGCAACCTCTATATCCTGCCATAGCCGCGGCACTAAAGCAAAGCTAATCTAGGAGATCCGGCCTTATCCGCTTGGTTCGCTCAATGGCCTGAGCTTGGCGCCACTTGGCTATCTCCGCGTGGTTACCTGATCTAAGCACCTCAGGGACTTCTAAATCCCGCCAAACAGCTGGTTTGGTATAGCTCGGATACTCAAGTAGCCCATTACTGTGTGACTCCTCAATTAGGCTTTCCGCGTTGCCGATTACCCCAGGGATCAGTCGAGCAATCGCCTCAATCATGGCCAAAGCGGCAACCTCACCACCGTTAAGAACGTAGTCACCTAGGCTTACCATCTTCAATTCGCATTTGGTCTCGGCCCAGTCAAAAACCCGTTGATCGATACCCTCGTAGCGACCGCAGGCAAAGACCAGATGATTCTTGGTAGCTAATTCAGCGGCCATTTCCTGGTTGAACAGTTCACCAGCTGGGCTTGGCACCATCAAGACTGATGAGCCATCAGGGGAAAGCAATTCATCTAGAGCTTCACCCCAAGGCTCTGGCTTCATAAGCATCCCGGCACCACCGCCGTAAGGTGAGTCATCTACAGTTTTGTGCTTATCGTGGGTGTAATCCCTGAGATTTACCGCGGTGAAATCGATGACCTGATTCTCTCGGGCCTTGCCGAGCAGAGATATGTCTAGGACATCAAAAAACTCTGGGAAAATAGTGACCGCTTGAATCCTCACTAATCCTCCTCAATTTCTTCAAACAGCCCCAGTGGCGGTGTGATTACCACCCGATTCTCAGCGATGTTGACTTCAGGGACCAGTTGCTTTACGAAAGGCACCATCACCTCGGTGTCCTGGTAGGAAATGACCAGAAGATCCTGTGCTGGGAGATGCTCGACTCTGGCAACCGTGCCAATATCTTTACCGTCGCGATAAACTTTGAGGCCGACTAACTGCTGGTCATACCAGGCATCTGGCTCGGTTGGAGCAAGATCCAAATCCTGCTGCACTAGCAAAATAGCTTTGATTAGGGTTTCGGCTTGCGTTCGATCGTCAACCCCTTCAAGAAAAAGCACCGGCTGTGAGTTGTACCAGCGCAGTTCCTTGACCGTTACGGTTTTACCAAACCAGGCTGAGGATTCAGGCACCTGCAGAGAAAATACTGCACCCGGCACAAAGCGTTCATTTGGTGAGTCGGTGTAAAGCTCTAACTTGATAGCACCTTTGAGGCCGTGGGCCTTTAGTAGCCGACCGACCCGAAGACTAGTTTGATTAGAAATCGCCGTCTACTACGTCTACGCGCACCTTCTTGCCATCGGCAAGAGCATTGATTACGGTGCGAAGTGCTTTGGCAGTGCGGCCTTTGCGCCCGATAACTCGACCGAGATCATCCGGGTGAACGTGGATTTCCAACATTTCACCACGGTTGGTGGATCTCTCGGTTACTGTTGCATCCTCTGGATGATCAACAATTCCTTTGACCAAGTGTTCGAGCGCAGCGGCAAGCACGATTTAGGCCTCTTCTTTGTTTTCTTCGGTAGCTGGAGTCTCTTCAGTGCCGGCCGCTTCTGCAGCAGCTTCAACCTGCTCTGCGGCTGGCTCTTCAGCGGCCGCAGTTTCAGCAACTGCTTCTTCAACTGCTGGGGCTTCTGCAACAGCTTCTGCTGAAACTTCTTCAACCGCGACTTCAGCTGGAGCTTGTTCAGCAACCGCTTCAGCCACTTCTTCGCCCTTAGGCTTTAGCTTGATTTCTTCGCGAGGCTTGAGCACAGGCTGCTTCTTAGTGTCAGCAACGAAAGCTTCTTTGGCAACCTGAGGCTTC
This sequence comes from uncultured Rhodoluna sp., assembly GCA_964394575.1. Classification (GTDB taxonomy): domain Bacteria; phylum Actinomycetota; class Actinomycetes; order Actinomycetales; family Microbacteriaceae; genus Rhodoluna. Next base: position 51,320 of record CAYMYB010000004.1, read on the forward strand.
ACCTGACTCTTCGCCGAGGCATCACCCTTGGATTTCTGCATATCTCCAGTAAGTTTCAAAAGTGCAGCAACCTGTTCGGTTGGCTGGGCACCAACGCCTAGCCAGTAAACTGCACGTTCAGAATTGATTTCGATGATTGATGGTTCAGTGGTTGGTACGTAACGACCGATCTCTTCGATTACACGTCCATCACGCTTGGTGCGTGAATCTGCAACGACGATACGGTAGTGCGGCGACTTGAGCTTGCCAAGACGCTTTAGGCGGATTTTTACAGCCACAATGCTCCTGTTAGTTATGAATTGGGGCGAACGATCAACCGTGAGCGTGGGGGCACACTCGGTAGTCTTGCTCTAATGGGGTTGCCGGCTCCAGTTTGGTTAGAGGGTCAAACTGCGGGCAACTTGTTTATTCTGCCAGAAAATCAACCGTTCAGGCAAGTATTACTGTAATCCGAAGGCCGAGCCGCTATCTTTCTTACCCTCGTCTAGCTTGATTCCAGCCGCTTCGGCTGCCCGCTTAGCTGGATTACCTGATTTGGAACCCTTCTTCTTGCCCTTATCTTTCTTGCTAACTGGTCTAGCACCAGTTGGCATTCCCATCGGCATACCAGGGATGTTTGGTGTTCCACCTTTGGCAACTGTCTTCATCATCTTGGCGGCCTGCTCAAAACGATTTACCAGCGAGTTCACATCGGTGACAGTCATGCCTGATCCCTTGGCGATTCGCAGGCGCCTTGAACCGTTGAGTATCTTCGGGTCGCGTCTTTCCTTTGGGGTCATGGAGAGGATAATTGCCTCGGTTTTGGTGATCTCACGGTCATCAAAGTTATCTAACTGGTTTTTTAGTTTGCCCGCCCCTGGAATCATGCCGAGCATGCTCTTAATTGAGCCCATTTTCTTGATCTGATTCATCTGCTCTAAAAAGTCTTCCAACGTGAAGCTATCCTTGGCCATCTTCTCGGCCATTTCAGCTGCCTGCTGTTCATCAAAGGCCTGCTGTGACTTTTCTATCAGCGTGAGAATATCACCCATGTCCAGAATTCGGCTGGCCATACGATCTGGATAGAACGGCTCAAAGCTATCGAGATCTTCACCGGTTGAAGCAAACAGGATTGGCTTTCCAGTGACCTGAGCTACCGACAGCGCTGCACCGCCTCGAGCATCACCATCCAACTTGGTGAGAACCACACCGGTTATGCCGACACCGTCTTCGAATGCCTTTGCCACATTGACAGCATCCTGACCAATCATCGAATCAATCACGAATAAAACTTCATCTGGTTCGACTGCCTTGGCAATACTTCTGGCCTGATCCATCATTTCTTGATCAACACCGGTGCGACCTGCGGTATCAACAATTACGATAGAAAATTCTTTTCGAGTGGCTTCCCTAATTGCATCCTTGGCAACTGCCACAGGATTCCCAATACCGTTTCCTGGTTCAGGCGCAAAAACTGGAATTGAAACTTTCTCGCCGAGAACCTGAAGCTGATTCACCGCATTAGGGCGTTGCAAATCACAAGCCACAAGTAACGGTGTTTCACCTTGGGTTTTTAACCATTTAGCCAGCTTTCCAGCCAAAGTAGTTTTACCAGAACCTTGTAAACCGGCCAGCATAATTACTGTCGGAGGCTTTTTCGCAAACTGAATTTTTCGTTGGCTTCCGCCAAGAATTCCAACTAATTCCTCTTGCACGATTTGGACGACCTGCTGTGCTGGATTCAGCGCCTGAGAAACCTCGTCACCGAGTGCTCGATCGCGGATGCTGGTAATAAAACCTTTTACAACCTCCAGAGCGACATCGGCCTCTAACAGGGCCCGACGTATCTCCCGGAGGGTTGCATCGATGTCGGCTGCCGAAAGTTTCCCTTTAGAACGTAAGTTTCTAAAAGTTTCTGCAAGCCTCTCGGATAGGTTATTAAACAACTAGATCTGTCCTAACAGTCCATCAACAAAGTCTTTGGCATCAAAAAAACCAAAATCATCAATTCCTTCGCCAACACCTATTAACTTAACTGGAATATTCAACTCTTGCTGTATCGCATAGACAATGCCGCCTTTGGCACTGCCATCTAATTTGGTTAGCACCAGCCCAGTTACCTTGGCCACTTCGGTGAAGGCCTTGGCCTGGGCTAGGGCATTTTGACCGGTAGTAGCGTCGATCACCAGTAAAGTTTCATCGACTACCAGCTGCTTTTCGACAATCCGCTTAATCTTGGCAAGCTCATCCATCAAACCCTGTTTATTCTGCAACCGCCCAGCGGTGTCGATGATGATGACATCGGCTTGTTCGGCAATTCCGGTCTCAACCGCCTTGTAAGCCACCGAAGCTGGGTCCGATCCGCTCTCGGCGCTAACTAGAGTTGCTCCAGCTCGCTTAGCCCAAGTAGCAAGTTGATCAACCGCAGCCGCCCTGAATGTGTCGGCGGCGGCGATAGTAACCTTAGCCCCAGATTTGATTAGATAGTTCGACAGTTTGCCGATGCTGGTAGTTTTTCCTGCTCCGTTTACACCAACAACCAAAATCACTTTAGGATTATCGCTCTCCGGCAGATCTAGTTCGCTATCGTCTCTACTTAGTCTTTCAACGAGAATTTCTGCAAGCAGCAAACGCAGTTCGGTTTCACTGGTAACAGAGTTTCGCTTGGCCCTAGTTTTTAGTTCGGCCACCAACTCCCCAGCTGCAGTAACACCGAAATCCGCCTGAATTAAGACATCCTCGAGCGAATCCAAGTCCTCGAGGTCAAATTTGACTCGACTAAAGACTGATCGAATTGAGCGACCGAGGTTCTTTTTTTCAGTTGGCTGGTTTTGACTCTCGGAACTATTTTTCCTGCGCCAGAACATCTTGGCTACGCCGACTCTTCAACGCGCTGGCCAATCACAGCGCTGACACCCTGCTGCATTGAAACACCATAGAGCGCATCAGCGATTTCCATGGTGCGTTTCTGGTGGGTGACGATTACCAGCTGTGAGGATAGTTTCAAATCATTGAAAATGTTCAGCAATCGACCCAGGTTAGCGTCATCCAGTGCTGCTTCCACCTCGTCTAGCACATAGAAGGGCGAAGGACGAGCCTTAAATATTGCAAATAGTAATGCAAGAGCTGCCAGCGATCGCTCACCACCGGATAGTAGTGACAATCGTTCGATGCGCTTACCTACCGGTTTTACATTTACCTCGATACCGGTAGTCAGCAGGTTATCGTGGTCGGTTAGATAAATCGATCCCGTACCGCCGGGGAAGAGTATCGGGAATACCTGCTCGAAAGCTTTCTTAGTGTCGGCAAAGGCCTCTTCGAAGATTGTCTGCATCTTCTCATCAAGGTCTTTAATGATTTGAATCAGATCGGCCCTAGTTTTATTTAGATCTGCCAACTGCTCAGTCAGGAAAGCGTGACGCTGTTCAAGTGCGGCAAACTCCTCTAGCGCTAGCGGGTTTACCTTACCCAGACGGTCTAGCAGTCGCTCGGCTTCGTGCAAGCGTTTTTGCTGTTCGGCTCGGTTGAATAACTTCGGTGAGTCTTGGTTATCTGGGTCGGGAATTAATTGCTCTGGTCCAAACTCATTGATCAGCGTGTGCTGATCAAGTCCCAGCTCTTCGTTTGCCCTGAGCACTAGATTGCTCAAGTTTAAGCGCTTCTCGTGATTTGCCAATTCGATATCATGCACCGATTCGGTTAGCTGGCTCAGTCGGTTCATCAGTGTTGCGGTTTCACCGCGCAGGGTCACCAGCTCCTCGTTTTGGTTTCGGCGCTTGCTTTCCAAATCATGTAGCGACAGTTTGGCGCTTTGAGCCGAAGTCTCGACGGCGCTAATTACTGTCGGCAAGCTGGCCAGGACGTTCTTGGCATTTTCAAGTTGCTGAGCACGGCTAGCTGCTTGAAGCTTGGCTTGCTCGATTGCACCTAGCGCTTCATTAATCTGATTGCGCAAACCGGAAGCTCGATCGCTTTCTACCCGCAGCCGCTCAGTGGCTGAACCAAGCTCGACTCGAAGATCTAACTCTTTAGATCTGGCTGTTTCAACTTCAGCCAGAAGCGCTGCACGGTCGCCAAGGTTAGCCTCTGGCCTTAGCGTGCTGGCAAATTCGTCATAGTTAGCCTGGGCGATAGCAACTTGCGCCTTGGCGGTTTGGATTCCCTCAGCCATTTGATCTAGTACGCTGGCTAAACGGTTTTTCTCACCTTCCAGCGCTTCAAGTTGAACTCTCGCTTTACCAAGCTTTTCTGCGTTTGCAGCCAGGTCGGCGTCGTGACGTTTTAGCTCTGCTAATGCCCTGGCAGCATTTTCCTTAGCAGCACTTTCCGTTTGACGCTTGGAAACCAATTGCGCCTTAAGCTCTTCGATTTGCTTGATAACCAAATTCAAACTTGCCTCGGCGGCATCCCTGGCGGCAACCAGTTCAACCTTAGACGGCTGCTGCCCAGAGCCACCGCGAATTACCGACTCGGTGATCACATCACCGGCCTTGGTGATAACCACCAGCTCGGCAGCCAACGGCTGCCTTGAGTAAAGATTCCGTGCCGCGTTTATGTCATTCACAATGACAACATTTTTTAGTGTGACAAGTATTCCGCTCGGAGCGCTAACCACATCCACTGCGTTTACCGCACCGTCAAGATTGGGTAGGTTCTCAGGTTTGATGCTATTTTCAACATCGGCGATTACAAGTTGAGCCCAGCCACCATCGGTCTGCTTCAAGTGATCGATAGCCATTAATGCTTCGTCCCTGGTATCGGCAACGATGGCATCGGCCAAACTTCCCAGCGCTGCCGCAATGGCGGCCTCAAATCCCGGTTCAATCCGCATGTGATTGGCCAGCAACCCTCTGATGCCGCGAAGGCCGGCACTGGCTAATTCGCTACTTCCATCTTTTTGATCCAAAGTTAAATCCAAGGTGCTGCGCTTAGCTACTAGTGCGTCACGCTCGCGTTCAGCTTGATGCAATTGCTCTCTGGTTTGCTCAATGGCAGCACTGGCTTCGGCAACTGCCTTTGAGGCCAAATCATATTTGCTGGCAAAACTGTCATCTGCCGGTTCACTACGATTGTGATCAGCTTCAAGGCCGCTTAGTCCAGCTGCTGCATCTTGGTAACGACCGACCGCTTCGGCAACGGTAATTTCTTGGCGGGTAAATTCATCTTTGAGCGAATCAACTCTTGCCTGCGCCAGGGTAATTTCCCCGGCTAGGCTGACCAATCTCGCATCGTAGGCCGTTATTTCTTTTGATTTCAGTGCAGCTTGATTATCAAACTGGTCAAGCAATGCTCTCGCCTGATCGCGTTGCTCTTCCGCTTCAAGAAGTGCATTGCGAAGCTTTTCGACCGCTACAGATAATTCGATGACGTTCTCTTCAGCTTTAGTGGCATCTTTCTCCAGAGCAGCTGGGTCAACCAGGCCTAAATTAGCCTTACCCTGATCTTCTAACAGGGCAACTCTCTGGTTGGCTATCGCTAGCATCGAGCGAAAACGCTGAAGCACCGAATCGAAAGCAAATGCCAAAGATCGAGCAGTTTCAACTTCGCTGGACATCTGCAGCGCTTCAAGCTCTGCCAACCTGGCGTTGTTTTCATCTAGCTGCTGTTGCAGAATGTTCCGCTCCGCTTTGCGATTGGCTTCTGATTGCGAAGTTTCCTCAAGTGCGTTGATCAAATCAACCATGTCGGCAGCTAGCAACCTTGATTTAGCATCACGGACGACGCTGGCAATTCCCTGTGCCTGTCGTGCTGTTTCGGCCTGCTGACCAAGTGGCCGCAGTTGCCTTCTAACTTCTCCAGCTAAATCATTTAGGCGAGTCAGGTTTGCCTTCATGGCTTCTAACTTGCGTTCGGTTTTTTCTTTGCGTCTTCTGTGCTTCAAGATTCCGGCAGCTTCTTCGATGTAGCCGCGACGCTCTTCAGGAGTTGCCTTCAGGATTCCATCGAGCATTCCCTGGCCGACGATGACGTGCATCTCTCTTCCAAGACCGGTATCGGAAAGCAGCTCCTGGACGTCCAGTAGACGGCAAGGCTCTCCGTTGATGGCATACTCGGACCCTCCGCTGCGAAATAGCGTTCTAGAGATGGTGACCTCGGCATACTCAATCGGTAGCAACCCATCAGAGTTATCAATTGTCAGCGACACCTCGGCTCGGCCAAGTGGCCCCCTAGTAGCGGTACCGGCAAAAATGACGTCTTCCATTTTGCCACCGCGAAGCGTCTTTGGACCTTGCTCACCCATCACCCAAGCCAGAGCATCCACCACGTTGGACTTACCGGAGCCATTCGGGCCGACCACGCAGGTAACGCCCTTTTCAAGAGCAAAAGTCGTAGGGGTAGCGAACGACTTAAAGCCCTTAAGGGTCAGGCTTTTTAGATGCAAAATAGTTCGCTTTCGTTAAAGATGTCTCTATAAAAAATTACCTTATATAAATCGCTTGCCTTGCCAGCCAGCGGTGTTTTTAGCCCCTGGTCGAGCGCAGTTTTTGGCAATTCGGGCAAAAATGAGAGCCTCGATTCATCCAACTGTCCCGTCGGATGGCTCGGCCACAACGGTTACAAGGCAGCCCAGTCTGCCCATAAGCATTCAGGTTGATGCTGAAAAAGCCAGATTCCCCATTTACGTTCTTGTACTGCTCGTCGAAGCTGGTTCCGCCAGCCGCCACAGCCTCTGCCAAAACCGCTTTTACTTCGTCCATAAGTAGCTGCGCCTTGGCCTTAGAAATTGTGGCGGCGGGTTGGTCGTAATGGATTCTGGCTCGCCAAAGCGACTCATCGGCATAAATGTTGCCAATCCCGCTGACCACCTGCTGATCTAAAAGGACCCTTTTGATTCCTGAGTTTTTTTGGCGAAATTTAGCCAAGACCAGATCGGGATCGAAATTTTCATCAAGTGGGTCCCGCGCTATATGTTTAGCTTGCGAAGGAATCAGCTTCTCCCAATCTCGGCCCGTAACTCCGCCAGAGAAGCCTCCGGCTAGGCCGTCGTCGGTTTGCTCCATAACATCGATGGCTAAAGATCCGAAAATTCGTTGGTCGACAAAACGCAGTTCTAACTTCTTTCGATTGGCTAGGGCAAGCGTAATGCTCACGCGATTAAGTGCCTCTGGCCCATAGTCTTTGGTTCGTAACAGTAATTGGCCACTCATACCGAGGTGCCCCATAAGCGCAATTGGTGTCTCGTTTCTTTTTACGCCAAGCGGAAGCCAGAGAAACTTGCCACGTCGAACGGCGGCCTCAATACGTCGACCGGTCAGCGTCTCAATAAAGTCACGGCTACCGGCAAGATGCCGGCGCAAACTTCTAACATCGTGCACCGAAACCGCCAAGACCTTAGCTCCAGTTAGATGTTCGGCTAGCCCTAGCCGGACAGTTTCAACTTCGGGTAACTCCGGCAATTACTCACCTCGCAGTGCAGCGAGAGCCTGGCTTGCCGCCTTGGCTTCGGCGGCTTTACGAGATTTACCTTCGCCCGATGAGATTTCTTTGCCACCGATAACCACAGTGGCAAAAAAGATCCGCTCGTGATCTGGTCCCACGAAACTTACCTCAAACTTTGGTTCGGGCATGCCCGCCTTTTTGGCAAAATCAAAAAGGACTGTCCGCGGCTCACTGGTTTCCAAAAGCACTTCCCTGTCATCAATTAGAGGAAATACATATTTGGCAATCATGACTCTGGCTGATTCGAGGCCACCGGATAAAAATGCTGCACCAATCAAAGCCTCGAAGGCATCAGCAAGAATGTTTGGCTTTGACGAGCCGCCGCTGCCTGATTCGCCTTTACCTAGCTTGATGAAATCGCCTAGACCTAAATTTAATGCAGCAAGGCTAAGTGTTTTTGCGGAAACTGTTGCATTACGCACCCGTGAGAGTTCACCCTCGGATAAATCCGGGTTCGATTTAAAAAGGTATTCGGTTACTATGAAACCCAAAACTGAGTCGCCGAGAAACTCTAATCTTTCGTTATCTGGAGTCTTTCCATTCTCGTAAGAATAAGAGGAATGGGTTAGCGCTAAATCAACTAAGTCTTGGTCAATCTCGATGCCGAGCCGGTCGCTGAGCGAGGCGTAATCCAATTTCGGTGAGCCTAAATTAGGCGTCAGCTACCTTGCGGCCCTTGTATTCGTAGAACTGAACGTCACCGTTCGAGTCTTCTACGGCACGAGCACGGTGCGGCAGGCTATAGACGGTCTTACCGTTGACGACGCTCTTAACCAACTGGGTGTTATTGGCAACCCAAGCTGAACGACGGTGACGGGTGTTAGATCTCGACATGCGTCTTTTAGGAACTGGCATCAGTTATCACTTTCTTTAGAAAAATTCTTCAACTCATTCCACCTTGAATCAATTGGGGCTTCATGAGCATGATCTGGATCGTCATTCATCTTCAGACCACATTCGGGGCACAGACCTAGACAGTCTTCGCTGCAAATTGGGGTGAACGGAAGATTTAGAACTACCGAATCAACGATGACCTGTTCCAAGTCAATTTGCTCGTCTTGAACCAGCAAGTCATCTTCTACCTCTAAAGAATAGGCGAAAAGCTCCTGAATATCTACCTTAATCGGCAGGCTGAGCGGGTCAAGGCACCTAGAGCATTCGGCCTGGGCCTTGGTTTCTAGGGTTCCGGAGACGTAAATCCCTTCATGGACGCTCTCCAGTCGAATCTGCAGGGCTATCCCGGTATCTTTGGGAAGTTGAGCAAGCCCAGCTCCAAGAGCCTGCTCAATTTTGATGCTTGTGCTTATTTCACGCATCGTGCCGGCGCGATGCATCAAATCATGCACTGGAATTAGAAAATTACTCATTTTCCGATAAGTTTTCTAGCCACCGGCTCTGGAACATACTTAGTTATATCTCCACCGAGATCGGCCACCTGCTTGACTAGCGATGAGGATACAAATCCGTGCACAGGATCGCCTGGGATAAATATGGTCTCAATTGCACTCAGATCTCGATTGACCTGCGCCATGGGTAGCTCATAGTCCAAATCGACTGTGCTGCGGATGCCTTTGACCAGCGCATCGGCTTTCAACGTCTTGCAGTAATCAACTAACAAACCTGAATCAAAAGAGTTGACCACAAATTTACCCGGCTGATTTTCTAGAACTTCAGAAATCATAGCTACTCTGTCAGAAGCTGAAAATCGTGGTTTCTTGTTCGGGTTGTGCACAACAACCACGTGCACTGTCTCAAACATTTTGGCTGCGCGGATAGCAATATCTAGATGCCCAAAGGTGAATGGGTCAAAGGAGCCTGGGTAAACGGCAATGGCCATAGATAAAGGTTAGCGAACTATCCCTTAGTTAGGTAGTCCGCTCTTTGCTGATCAAGTAATTCAAGGGACTTAGCCAAATTAGTATGCTTTTCCAGCGTCGGGTCGGCAGCGAAGATAGCGATAACCTGTTCCCTGGCTTTTTGAATAATCGGCTGATCTTTTAGAACTCGAAGAAGCTTCAAACTTGATTTACCGCCGGATTGGTTGGCACCGAGCACATCGCCTTCGCGGCGCAACTCCAGATCTATCTCGCTTAACTTAAAACCATCCTGCGTTGCCGCAACAGCCTGAACCCGCTCCAAGGCTAAAGATCCCTCCTGCGCAGCGGTCAGCATTAGTGCCAAACCTGGATGCGAGCCTCTGCCAACACGACCGCGTAGCTGATGGAGTTGGGAAATACCAAACCGGTCGGCATCCAAAATCACCATGGTTGTCGCATTTGGAACATCAACGCCAACTTCAATCACGGTAGTCGAGACAAGAACATCAATTTCCCGATTGGTAAAAGCTGCCATAACCGCAGCCTTGGTTTCCGCACTCTGCTTGCCGTGGAGCAAGCCGATGCGCAGGCCAGAGAGAATCGGATTAGCCTTCAGTGCTTCAGCCACCAGTGTGGCCGCCGCTAATGGGCGCTTTGTATTTTCTGGGATATCAGAATCAAGAATGTCCTCGGGTTCATCCTTTTCATCAATTCTGGGACAAACCACAAAAGCCTGTCGTCCTTTACCCACCTCTTCGGCAACTCGCTGCCAGACTCTAGCAACCAGAGCACTCTGGCTGTCGGTGACTACGTGGGAGGCAATTGGCATGCGTCCAGAAGGCAACTGATCAAGAATTGAAATGTCTAGGTCTCCAAAGACGGTAACCGCAAGCGTCCTTGGGATAGGCGTTGCCGTCATGGTCAATACATGCGGAGCAGTTTTACCCTTCAGCCTTAGCGCTTCGCGCTGTTCGACACCGAAGCGATGCTGCTCATCTATGACAATCAACCCAAGATCGTAAAACTCTACTTTTTCAGCAAAGAGTGCATGAGTGCCGACAATAATTTTTGCTTTACCGGAAACTATCGCAAGCATCGCACTTTTGCGTTCAGCGCTGGCTTGCTGACCGGTAAGCAGGGTTAGGCCAAGCTCGTTGGCCCTGTCATCACCTAGTGTTCGAAGAATCGATTGGTAGTGCTGCGAGGCAAGAACCTCGGTTGGCGCTAAAAGCGCTGACTGTCCGTCACTCTCGGCAATGGTCAACATAGCTCTGACTGCAACCAGTGTTTTACCCGAGCCAACCTCACCCTGCAGTAAGCGATTCATCGGATGGCCTGCGGCTAAGTCCCTAGCAATCTCGTTACCAATTAGAACTTGCTTATCAGTCAAACTAAACGGTAGGGACTTGTCGAACTGCTCCAACAATCCGCCGGATTTGGCTTCACGCACCGGCGAAATCTGATGCTGGTTGAGAATCCTGGAGCGAATTAGACTCGCCTGTAGCATGAAGGCCTCTTGGTATCTGAGTCTGGCAATCGCCTGATTTGCTTCCTGGATTGTTTTCGGTTGATGAATTTGTCTAATTGCCTGATCTAAAGGGATAAGGTCGACGCTCAGCTCGGCTGGCACTTCATCAGCTACCTCGGCTAGGCCATCCAGAATTATCTTTACCGATCTCTGAATCATCCAGGTGGTGCAAGTTGAAGAGGCAGGGTAAATCGGGATGGGTAGCTCTGCCCAAGCCTTGGCTACCTCATCGTCAATTTCATCGTTGAACAAAGCGTAATCAGGATGGGCAAGTTGCAACTTGCCGTTGAAGCTGCCAATCTTGCCCGACCAGAGTCCTCGTGAGCCGGGTAGCAGTTTTTGTTTTCGCCAAGCTTGGTTGAAAAATGTGGCAGTAACAAAACCTTCCCCGTCGGTAATCTTCACTTCCAAAATGTGGCCAGATTTACCGCGCATTCTTCGTTCACTGACATCAACCACATCGGCAATCAGAGTTGCGCTCTCCCCGACTGGGATTTCCGAAATCTTGGTCAATTCACCGCGACTGGTATAACGCCTCGGATAATGCGTCAAAAGGTCGGCTACCGTGACAAGCCCAAGGCTCTTTGCCAACGCCTTGGCGGTTTTCTCGCCAAGTAATCTATCCAACTTGGTTTGCGGTAGCAGCATGGTTAAATCTTCCTCGAAGCTTTAGCTAAGTTAGGCTAGGCACACTATGACCAGAATCATCGGTGGCGTTGCTGGCAGCAGAACGCTAGTCTCGCCAGCTAAATCAACCCGACCAACCAGCGATCGCATTCGTGAAAGCATCTTCAGCCGCTTAGATGCTCTAAACCTTATCGAAGAATCCAAAGTTCTGGATCTTTATGCAGGGACCGGTGCATTAGGGCTTGAAGCAGCCAGTCGTGGAGCAACTCGCGTGGTTTTGGTGGAGAACAACAAGCAGGCGCTAGGTGGCATAATCCAAAATTTTCGGATGGTGAAACAGGCTTTGCAAAAAGAAGGCCTGGACTGCGATTTTCAAGCTGTTGGCAAGACAGTGCAGAGTTTTCTTGGCAACCAAGATGAGAAATTTGATTTAGTTTTTATTGATCCGCCATATGAAACCGCTAATGAGCAGGTTAGCGATGTACTTGAATTACTTACCCCATTTCTAGAACCAAATTCCGCGGTGGTGCTGGAGCGTTCAAGTCGCGACGCACAACCAGTTTTACCAGCTGATTTGAGTTTGACCGAAGTCAAAAGTTACGGAGACACGGTTATTTACTGGCTCAACAATTAGGCTTAAGAGGTGCAGGTACCAGCAAAGACCCAGTGGGCAAAAATACAGATCATGGCTTTGGCCAGGGGATTTAGCCTTTTAGGAACCGAACTAACCATATTTACGCTGGTTTTTCGCGAAAAAGAATTAGGGCCGGCTGCCGTTGCCGCTCTCTTTATTGTTGGCACCTTGCCGGTGATCATCTTCTCGCCAATAGCTGGAACCATTGCCGATCGTTTTTCGACTAAGTCGGTAATACCGATACTTTCACTAGTTGCCGGTGCTGCAGTTCTCGCTCAAACCCAACGACTAGAGACTTGGGCGGTACTGACTTTACTTTTTATTTCAAATACCTGCTATTCAATAATTGGGCCAACCTGGGCAAAACTAACCCCGATGCTGGCTACCAAAGAAGATATCAGCAGAGCGATGGGAACTATCCAGAGTTATTTTTCCTTGGCAGGACTTTTTGGTCCCGGCGTTGCCGGTATCTTGGTTTCCCAAACCGGCTATGTCATAACTTTTCTAATTGACGGCATCATTACCAGCTTGATGGCTATTGTCCCCTTCCTAATCGGGGTCAATCACCAGCCGGAAAAGCTCAAAGCTGGTGAAAAGACTGAAATGACCAAAGGCTTTAGTTTCATGATGCAAAACAGTCTGCTTCGATCTCTCATAATCCTTGTCTTCACCATGGTGCTTTGCCTGAGCGTGGTCAATGTTGGCGATGTCTTCTTACTCACCGACGTGCTTGGAGCCGATGCGCTAATTTATGGTCTGGTCGGATCGTTCTTTGCAGTGGGAACCTTACTTTTTAGCCTCTTCGCTGGTGCCAAGAAATTCACCGGTCAACAGGAACTGCTCATTCTTGGAATTGGAATGGCGATACTCTCGCTCTCAGCTGTAGGTGTTGGTCTGGCCGTGCACTACATCATGGTGATGGTGATCTGGTTTATCACCGGAATGGCAAATGCAACAATAAACAGCTACGGGGTCGGCATGATGATTAAGGTAACTCCGCACGAGGTCCAAGGTAGGGTTTTTGCCGCCTTTGGAGCGCTGGTTTCAATTGCCAGTATTAGCGCGATGTCTCTGGCTGGTTGGCTGATCAATGTCTTTGGTGTTCGCGAGGTGTTTATTGTTGCCGGTATCGCTGCATTTATAGCGTTTTTGAGTCTATTTCCGACTGTTTATAAAGAGCAGCTCAAGATTCTTAGAGATCCCGCTTAGCCGAGCCGATATACAACTGCTGCGGTCTACCAATCTTGGTGGCGGGGTCAAGATTCATTTCTCTCCAGTGCGAAATCCAACCCGGTAGTCGACCTAGGGCAAATAGCGCGGTGAACATTCTGGATGGGAAGCCCATGGCCTTGTAGATTACACCAGTATAGAAATCAACATTTGGATAAAGCTTTCGGGAGATAAAGTACTCATCAGCTAAGGCTGCCTCTTCTAGCTCTTTAGCGATATCAAGTAGCGGATCAGAAACACCGAGGTCGGCTAGCACCTTATCGGCTGCCTCTTTGATTATTCTGGCGCGGGGATCCATGTTCTTGTAAACACGGTGACCGAAACCCATCAGCTTAACGCCGTCCTCTTTATTTTTGACTCGTTCGATGTATTTCTTTACACCTTCTCCAGATTCACGAATCTCTTTGAGCATCACCAACACCGCTTCGTTAGCTCCACCGTGCAATGGACCGAACAGTGCGGATACTCCCGCAGAAACCGAAGCAAAAAGATTTGCTTGCGATGAGCCAACCAGTCGAACCGTTGCAGTTGAGCAGTTCTGCTCATGGTCGGCGTGCAAAATAAACAACGTATCCAACGCTCTGGTTACCACAGGGTTTTGAATGTATGGCTCTGCCATATTGCCAAAGGACATGCGCAGGAAATTCTCGACATAGCTCAGCGAGTTATCCGGGTATAAAAGAGCCTGACCAAGTGAATTCTTGTGTGAGTAAGCCACCAGTGTGGGAAGCTTTGCTAGAAGCCTAACGGTGGACAACTCAACCTGGTTATCATCATGCGGGTTGAGCGAATCCTGATAAAAAGTTGAAAGTGCAGAAACGCTTGCTGCCAGCACGCTCATCGGGTGGGCATTTTGCGGCATCGCGTGGAAAATGTTTTTTAGATCCTCGTGGATAAGAGTGTGATGGCGAATGTTGTCATCCCAGTTGGCCAACTGGGCGGCAGTTGGCAGTTCACCGTAAATTAACAGATAGGCAACTTCAATAAACGTTTTCTGGCTGGCAAGTTGTTCAATCGGGTAACCGCGGTATCGCAAAATTCCCGCATCGCCGTCAATAAAAGTGATGGCTGATTTTGTGTTCGCCGTGTTGACAAAGCCCATGTCGTAAGAGTTCAGACCAGTTATCTGATTAAGCTTAGAAAAATCAATCACCGAGTCGCCGTCGGTAGCCGAAATGATCGGGAAGTCCGCCGAACCACCTGGGTAATTAAGCGTTACTTTCTGCTCGTTCTCACTGGACAAGGGGTATCTCCTGAAGTTGGTTTAACTATTTAACTTTATGGCATTACTTAGCCGATTGGCAGCCTCATCAATTTTGTCATCGCTTGCCGTAATTGAGAACCTGACGTATTCACTGCCACCAGCTTCGTAGAACTCACCCGGCACCACCAAAATACCAAGCTCAGCCATCCGCTTAACTGTCAGCCAGCAATCCTCGCCCAGGCTTGCCCACAGGTAAAGGCCGGCTTCCGAATCAGCCACCAAGAAACCGTATGCCTTAATCGCGGCAAGTAATTTTTCCCGACGGTTGCTGTAGATCTCCCGTTCAATGGCAACGTGCTCTTCATCGCCAAGGGCGGCAATCACAGCCTGCTGCACTGGTGCTGGCATCATCAGTCCGGTGTGCATTCTTAGATTCACTATTGGTTGAATCAGGTCTCTATCTCCCGCCGCAAAGGCGGCCCGATAGCCAGCTAGATTTGATTGTTTGCTAAGTGAGTAAAGCGCTAAGAGGTTTTCGTGGTTACCGTCGCAGACAGCAGGATCCAGTAGTGATGGAATTCGGTTAGAAGACCACTTACCCCAACCCAACTCCGCGTAGCACTCATCTGAGGCCAGAACAGCACCGAGTTCTCTTGCTCTTTTTACCGCTTTACGTAACTTCTCAACATCCAGAACTTTACCGTCAGGATTCCCCGGTGAATTTAGCCAAATCAGCTTTGTATTTTCTGGCCAGGATTCAGGCTCATCCGAGCTGATTATTTCCGCTCCGACTAAAGCTGCTCCAACAACATAAGCGGTGTAAGCAACTCTGGGCTGGACAACCGCATCGCCCTTACCAATTCCTAAAAATAATGGCAACAGTGAGATCAGTTCCTTGGAACCAATGCTTGGCATAACCTGTTCGATGGATAAGTTTTGGACGCCACGTCTTCTTGCAAACCACTCAACGATTGCTTCGCGAAGCTCGATTGAACCCGCAGTTGATGGATAGCCCGGCGCATTTGTGGACCTATTCAACGCATCTTGAATTACAGCAGGTGTCGGGTCAACCGGTGAACCTACTGATAGGTCAACTATTCCGCGTGGGTGCTCTTTGGCAATTTGCTCGTAAGGCTTTAGTTTCTTCCAGGGATAATCTGGTAAGCCGTCGAACATGAACTACTCGCCCTGCGGCGGTAACGCTGAAACGACCTCGTGATCGCCTGGAATCGGACCGACTTTAGCAGCTCCTCCGGGCGAACCGATTGTGCTAAAAAATTCAACATTGGCTTTGTAGTAATCAGCCCACTGAGCTGGAAGATCATCCTCGTAGTAGATTGCTTCGACTGGGCATACTGGCTCGCAAGCACCGCAGTCAACGCACTCATCCGGATGGATATAGAGCATGCGATCGCCCTCGTAAATACAGTCAACCGGACACTCGGCGATACAGGCCTTGTCCTTGACGTCAACGCAGGGAAGGGCTATTACATAAGTCACTTTTACTGAATCCTTTTACTCTCTAATTCAATTATCCAACTAGAGGTGAGGCTTATTGGATCTAGCACGCCACTTCGCCAAATCAATTCTTGGGAAGACAGCGGCCACCAGACAGATAAGCAGGGCAAAAAGTACGTAACGATTACCATTTTTGTTATCGTCGATAAACGCTCCAAAGGTTGGATTTCGGGACAACCACCAAATTGCGATGGTCATACCGGCATTCAGCAGGTATAGGGCTCCCCTGGAGTTGCGGAGCATGCGCAGGCCGAAGGTAATTGATGCTGTCGCCCCGAGTGCCAAATACAAGCCCAGCGGTGACTGCCTGCCATTATCCGCGACAATGTCGTGAACGTAAGCTCCAGCAAAACCCAGCGCTAAGCCAAGCGGCAAGCCAAATAGGGCCACTACGGCTGGCTTGAACCAGGGCAAAATGTTTGGGCTAGCTAGTCGCAACCGCTCTGGCTGGTCAAATCTGAATTCGATTCCATCGACAACTGAATAGGTGTCTCGATAAATAGAAACCTGAGATGCATGAGCCGCCAAAGCCGCCTTTTTTAGTTCAGCGGTTTTTTCGCCACCAACCGCTACGCTGGCCCTTTCGCCAGGTTCAGCGATAACCCAGAAGGCGGGTTTTTTGCCTCTAACTTTTTTGCGGTAGCGACGCATCGCCATCGCGGTTGCGTCATGAGCTTTCTTATGATCTGGATGGCCCCAACCACCCTTGGAGTTATAAGTTATTACTGCATCCGGCTTGAAGCTCTGCATCACTTGAAAAATGTCATCTGCCACAACCGCAGTGGAAACTGCCGCTAAGGACATTTCATCTAATCTAAGCGGTGTGGTTGGAACACCTAGGTTGCCGATCCTAACTCCACTATCCAGATATGCTCTTGTTCCAGCAAACTTGAAGTTCGTAACGCCGAGCACCGCCATGGCGTTTTTTAATTCACCGGCCCGAAAAGCTCCCATGGCTGCACGATTAGCTTCCAGAGATTTTAATTCTTCAAGTTTGGCTTTACCACGTTCACCGCGGGTTAGGGTGAGCAGGAAAACTTCTGCACCTCGTTCGATAGCATCAGCCATGACGTGAGCGGTTTGTAAAGACTCATCGTCTGGATGCGCGTGCACCAAAAGTATGCGCTTGGCATTGAATCTTTGTTTAGCCATAAGAAAAACCTTAGTTGAGAACCTTAAGCCTATTGACGATTACTGGCTGAGAAGGGTAGATTAACTTAGGTAACCCTAACTTCGAATGGTCTGATAACCATCGCGAAAGGCATGCGTGCTCGCTAACTTCCTAATCGGCCTCCGTGAAGGCCTTGAAGCCTCTCTAATCGTTGGAATCCTGGTCGCTTACTGCATCAAATCAGGGCGTAGATCGGCCCTCCCAGGGATTTTCTGGGGCACCCTAATCGCCGTTCTGGTATCCATCGGCGTTGGTGTTATTTTGACCGAATTCGTCGAAGTTGCTCCAGAGGGCATAAATGAGATGATTGCCGGATTAGCCTCGATTCTTGCTGTGGTCTTTGTGACCTGGATGATTTTCTGGATGGCTAGGCAGGCCAAAAACATGCGTAAAGAGCTGCACGAGAAAATTGATCAGGCAGGCGAAAAGAACATCACCCTTGTCTTGGTTGCCTTCTTTGCTGTGATTAGAGAAGGTGTTGAAACTGCAGTTTTCCTATGGAGCGCCAGCCGAGCCACCGGTGCCGACACTAACCCAGTCTTAGGTGCATCTTTAGGTCTGGGATTAGCCGCAATTCTCGGTTATCTGGTCTATCGCGGTGCCCTAAAACTCAATTTGAGCAAGTTCTTCCAGGTAACTGGAGCGTTCCTAATAATTGTTGCCGCTGGAATTTTGGCTTATGGCATTCACGAACTGCAAGAGATTGGCTGGTTCCCCTTCCTAACTCAAACCAGCTATGACCTATCCGGTGTGATTACCCCAGATTCATGGATCGATACCCTATTGCGCGGAACAATCAGCTTCCGATCAACTCCGTCAATGCTGGAGAGCGTTTTCTGGTTTGGCTACGTAGTCGTGGTTGGCTGGCTGTTTCTCAAACCAACCAAGGCTAAAAGCAACTAGTTGACGTTTTCGTTGGCGCGCTTTTTAGCAGCCAGCGTTCTGGCCCGCACATTAGCATCTAGTTCAACTTTACGGATGCGAGTTGCTTCAGGAGTAACCTCAACGCATTCATCTTCCCTGGCAAATTCCAAGCACTCTTCCAAAGAAAGTTTTCTTGGCGGGGTTAGCGACTGGAATTCTTCGGAAGAAGATGCGCGCATGTTGGTAAGTTTCTTCTCCTTGGTGATATTCACATCCATGTCTTCACTCCTGGAATTTTCACCAACCACCATTCCGGCGTAAACCTCAGAGGTTGGCTCAACAAAGAAGCTTCCCCTTTCCTGCAAGGCAATCATCGCAAAAGGAGTTGCCACACCGGCTCGATCGGCAACCAAAGAACCGTTAGTACGAGTGACGATCTCACCAGCCCAGGGTTCATAGCCGGCCGAGATGGCATTGGCGATGCCGGTTCCCTTGGTGGTGGTTAGAAACTCTGTTCTAAACCCAATTAGGCCGCGTGATGGCACCATGAACTCCATGCGCACCCACCCGGTAGAGTGATTGACCATGTTCTTCATGCGTCCTTTTCTGGCTGCCATCAACTGGGTAATAGCACCGAGAAATTCCTCTGGGACGTCGATAGTTAAATCCTCAACAGGCTCATGTAATTTGCCATCAATTTTCTTAGTAACCACCTGCGGTTTACCAACGGTAAGTTCGTAACCCTCGCGACGCATCTGCTCTACCAGGATTGCTAGGGCGAGCTCGCCTCTGCCCTGAACTTCCCAGGCATCTGGGCGATCGGTAGGCAAAACCTTGATTGATACGTTACCGATTAGCTCTCTATCGAGTCGGTCCTTTACCAACCTTGCGGTAACTTTTGCACCTTTAACACGTCCGGCCATCGGTGAGGTATTGATACCGATAGTCATCGAGATCGCTGGATCATCAACTTTGATCAGTGGTAGTGGCCGAACGTCATTAGGGTCAGCCAGTGTCTCACCAATGGTTATATCCTCGATACCGGCAACTGCCACTATGTCACCAGCGCTGGCTTCATCGGTTGGGACCCGCTCCAGAGCTTTAGTCTTCAGTAGCTCAGTAATCTTCACATTCTGGGTGGTGCCATCGTGTCTTACCCAAGCCACCTGCTGACCTTTTCGGATTGTGCCGTTGAAAATACGGAGTAGGGCTAGCCTTCCGAGAAACGGTGAGGCGTCAAGATTTGTCACGTGAGCCTGAAGCGGCGCGGCATCGTCGTAGGAAGGAGCTGGAATATGTTTTAGGATGGCCGCAAATAGTGGTTCAAGGTTCTCACTATCTGGCAACGTTCCATCGGCAGGCTTAATTAAACTTGCTCTGCCAGCTCGACCAGAGGCATAAATTACAGGAAGATCTAAAACCGAGTCGATATCCAAATCAGGGACGTCCTCGTGGATATCACTGGCTAGTCCTAAAAGTAGGTCATGGGTCTCTTCGACAACCTCATCGATTCTGGCATCGGGGCGGTCGGTTTTATTAACTAGAAGAATCACAGTCAGATTTGCCTCTAACGCCTTGCGCAGCACAAACCGAGTCTGTGGCAGCGGGCCTTCCGAAGCA
Organism: uncultured Rhodoluna sp.; assembly: GCA_964394575.1. Taxonomy (GTDB): domain Bacteria; phylum Actinomycetota; class Actinomycetes; order Actinomycetales; family Microbacteriaceae; genus Rhodoluna. The sequence goes on from CAYMYB010000004.1 coordinate 70,952, forward strand.
TCAACTAGAAGCACCACACCGTCAACCATGGACAGTCCACGCTCTACCTCGCCACCGAAATCCGCGTGTCCCGGAGTGTCAATCACATTGATGGTGATTTCTTTACCCGCCGAACTAGGGCCTTTGTATGAGATGGCGGTGTTCTTGGCGAGGATGGTAATGCCTTTTTCACGTTCAAGATCCCCTGAGTCCAGAATGCGCTCGCCCAGGTTGGCGTGCTCACCAAAAGCTCCGGTTTGTCGCAACATGGCATCAACCAGCGTGGTCTTACCGTGGTCGACGTGCGCCACGATGGCGACATTGCGAATGTCATCTCTTTTGATAAGAGCCATTAGTATTCCTTTGGGCATGGCACCATCAAATTAGATGACGGTGAACTTGTTCGATTGAACCTTATGAGTCTAACCGACTAATTACTCGAATCCCAGATGTGAGCGCTAAGGCGAAACGGCTAGCAGAGCCGATAAGCCAGGCTACTTCTTCTTTGGGGTTGGTTTCTTAGCAGTTGGCTTAGCTGGAGCAGCTTTCTTTGCTGGCGCTTTCGGCTTTGCTGGTGCAGCCTTTTTCGCCGGAGCTTTTGGCTTAGCCGGAGCGTCCTTTTTGACAGCCGTCTTAGCGGTTGTAGCCTTCTTAGCGGAAGTTTTGGTTGTTTCCACGGCAACTGAAGTTGCAACACCACTGGCGAGAAGTTTTGCTCTAGCCTCACGACGCTTCTTTTGTTCCTTCGGATCTGGAACTGGAACCGCGGCAAGAAGTGTCTTGGTATACATCTCGGTGGGCTTATTGAGGATTTGATCTCTAGGGCCTACCTCAACCAGCTTTCCATACTGCATAACTGCAATACGGTGGGCCAAGATATCAACCACACCGATATCGTGGGTGATAAACAAACAGGCAAACTTAAGTTTGTCCTGCAGGTCTTGCAATAGATCTAGGAATCTCGCCTGCACTGAAACGTCAAGTGCTGAGGTTGGTTCGTCGGCAATCAGTAGATCAGGCGACATAGCTAGTGCTCGAGCAATACCGACGCGCTGTTTTTGTCCACCTGAAAGCTCGTGAGGGTAACGGTTGCGGTATGAGCGAGGGAGCTCAACGGAATCGAGCAAATCCTCCACGCGCTTATCCAACTCCTCCCCCTTAGCAAGCTTGGCCAAGAACAAAGGCTCACCGATGCTCTCTCCGATTGGAAGACGAGGGTTCAAAGATGAGGCTGGGTCTTGGAAAACAATACCGGTGTGCTGGCGGATGGCTCTCAGTTTCTTCATATCCGCACCAGCGATCTCATCACCAAGCAGCTTGATCGAACCTGAGTGAACCGGAAGCAGACCGATGGCAGCTCGTCCAACAGTTGTTTTACCAGAACCTGATTCACCTACCAAACCGAGAATTTCACCAGGCTTGATATCGAAGGTCACGCCATCGACGGCCCGGAAGGCTGGGATTCGCCCGCGCTTTGGGTACTCAATAACTAGATCGGTCACTTCAAGAACTGGCTTAGCCTTGGCATCAGTTGAAGCTAGCTGGCGAACCTTGACTGACCCGAGCTTCGGAACAGATGCCAAAAGCGATTTAGTGTATGGGTGCTTTGGCTTATTAAAGATGTTCTCTGCGGTGTCCTCCTCAACAGTGACACCGTCTTTCATCACCAGGATTCTGTCTGACAAGTCTGCAACCACACCCATGTCGTGGGTGATTAGCAGAACTGCAGAATTCAGCTTGTCCTTGAGGTTTCTCATCAAATCAAGGATTTCAGCCTGAACAGTCACATCCAACGCAGTGGTTGGCTCATCAGCAATCAACAGCGATGGATCACAGGCTAGAGCTTGTGCAATCATGGCGCGCTGGCGCTGACCACCAGATAGCTGGTGCGGATACTTGTTGAAGCTCAAAGCTGGCTCAGGGATTTCGACCAGAGTTAGCAGTTCAATAGCTCGCTCCTTGGCGGATTCTGGTCCCATCTCAAAGTGGTTACGCAGCACCTCAACAATTTGGAAACCAACCGTGTAAACCGGGTTTAGCGCTGTCATCGGCTCTTGGAAGATGTAAGCCACTTCCTTACCGCGGAACTTGCGAAGCACACCGAGTGGCTGGTGCAGCATCTCGGTACCCTTGACCTTTACGCTTCCGGTGACGTTAGCGTTTTCAGCCAATAGACCCATAAGCCCCATGGCAGTGGTCGACTTACCGGATCCTGATTCACCGACGATGGCGAGCACCTCTCCAGCGGCTAGCTTGAAGTTCATGTTTACAGCTGCTGGGTACCATTGTCCCTCAACCCAGAAATCGACGTTAAAGTCTTTGACTTCTAGAATTACTTCTTTGGCTGGCATTATGCTGCTACCTTTCTTGGTGAAAACGCTGTAAATTCTCTTTTCAGCGGGATAATTCCTGTAATCTCAAAATCATGCAAGACGTACACATTTTTAGAGGCAAATCCGGTTGGGTTTACCTGATTGCAGCTAACGCAATCGTCGCCTTGACTTTCTTCTCTTTCTTGCAAGCCGGCTACACCACTGAAGCGGTGGTTACCCTGCTCAACGGCTTCGCTGTTTCCGTGGTTATCTGGATTTTCTTGATTATGCCGAAGATTGTCTACAACAATCGACGCATCGAAATCCACAATCCCTTCACCACGGTCAAAGTGCCTTGGACTGAAGTGGTTGGGCTTTTGACCAAGTACTCTTTCACAATCCAAACCGTTGACGCCAAGTATTCCTCCTGGGCTGCGCCAGCTCCGAGCATCTTCGCCGCTCGCAGAACTCACAAGGCTGATTTCAAATCTAGAGATCTGACCAGTAAAACAATCGTCACTCCCAGTGAATCGCCCAACTCGGCCAGCGGCGCGGCTTACATCCTGGCCATGCGTTACCAGCGAAGCATCCAGCCCGACGACCTGGGTAGCCCAGTCAGATCCATTAACTGGATTTCCGTCGCTTTGAGTGTCTGCGCTTTGGCTGCAGTTGCTTACAACTTTGTTCACTGATTAGCCACCGCGTTCTGCTGAGCCTGCTTCTTGGCCATAGCACGGCGCTTCACGTCTCTTCTTTGGCGTGGGTCGAAGGCATCACGAAGACCATCACCGATGAAGTTGATAGACAATGCAATCAAAATCAGGATTAGACCAGGCCACCAGAAAAGCCATGGCGCAAAGGTAAATTGGCTCTGATACTCATTGATCAAAAGACCAAGAGATACATCCGGAGCCTTAACACCAAAGCCAAGGAATGACAGTCCTGTTTCAATCAGAATCGAGCTCGAAAGCAGCAATGTGGTAGAAACAATGATCACACCGACAGAGTTCGGCAGAATGTGTTTGAAGATAATTCTGGCATTGGAGGCACCTGCAACTCTGGCGGCGTCTACGAACTCTCGTTCTCTCAGGGTAAGGAATTCTCCTCGCACCAGACGAGCAAGACCTGTCCATGCAAAAATTCCTAGGAATACAGCCAGGACCACTACACCCTGTGGGCCGAAGTTGTGACCAATAACTGCTCCGATCAAAATGCTAGGTACGGTAATGATGAAGTCAGTGAAACGCATCATGACAGCATCGATGATGCCGCCGAAGAAGCCCGAGACGGCTCCAACTACTGTTCCGATAAATGCTCCAAGGGATCCGATAATAACCATCACCATCAGCGAGATTTCTGATCCGCGCATAACCAGGGCAAAGTAGTCACGTCCGTTTGAGATTTGCCCGAAAGGGTGATCCAAGCTTGGACATCCAGAGGCACAAACTCCCATTGGAAGAAGATCCTCGTGGCTATATTTCCACCATCCTTGAATGGTAAATCTCGCGTTATCAGAGCCTAGGTGGATACCAGAGGCACTGTAGACGAAGATTGTGAAAAGTATCATGAAGATCAAACCGGCAATAGCTGGCTTGTGCTGAAGAAACTTCTTGAGGATTATCTTTCCTTGGCTCAAACCCTCAGTTTCAATTTCTCTGGCTTTGATTGGACTGTCGCTCATAATTACTTGCCTTCCATATCCTTATGCTTTTCGGGTTTTACCCAACAGTTCTAGCCACGAATCCTAATTCGTGGATCCAAGACGGTATAAATAACGTCAGCTGCCAGTGTTGCCATAACAGCCAAGAATGCAGTGATGCTGAATGTTCCCATCAGTAGGTTGAGGTCCTGGGCACCGATGGCTTCGGCCGCCAAGCTACCCATACCACGCCAACCAAACACGTTTTCAGTGATGATTGCGCCTCCTAGGATTCCTGCAATATCAAACGCAATCAGAGTGGTAAGCGGAATCATGGCATTTCTCAAGGCGTGGCGAAGAATTACTTCACGCTCAGGGATACCTTTGGCTCTAGCAGTTCTTACGTAGTCCATGCTCAAAACCTCTAGCACCGAGGCTCGGGAATACCGCAAGTAACCGGCAAATGAGATCAGAGTAAGAGCCGTGGTAGGCAAAATCAGGTGAGTAATGATGTCAAGATTTACAATCCAGAAGTCATTAGATTCCAGGGTGATGTTGTAGGCCGACATAGTCTGAATTGGTCTTCCATCAGTCTCTACGAAGTACTGTTGCCATGACTGCATGAACCTATCCAGCACGGTGTAGAGGGAGATGAACACCGCTGAAAGCATCGAGACGGTAATTACCGGTCCGCGGTCAATCTTGGTAAAGAGGAAGCCGACGAAGTAGCTAACGACGAGGACCAGAAGGGCAAAGCCAATAATCATTTGATAATTGGCAGAGCCGTTTGCAATCAGGTTAAACGGATAGTACATAGCAACGCCGATTGCAGCCGAGGTTAGTCCAGCGTATAGGGCTTTGCGGTTTTGTAGTCCAGCAAAAACGTGGCATAGACCAACGCTGGTGAGAGCACCCAAAACCGCGACACCGATGATGCCGATGCTTGGGTTCAAGAACCAACCTGTCGCGCTAGCAAAGAAGAACAGGGCGAAGAAGATCCCGAATGCTATTCCCCAGGACAAAAGGAATCGTTTTCGCGTGCCGCCGACGAAACCGGCGATTATCAATCCCAGTATCAGCGACGCTATCAAATTCCATTGCAGCTCTATCTGAGGTTTCGCTAAGAAGTCATTGAAGCCAATCGCCATGTACTCCTTGAGCAAAACCGCTACCCAGAAAATTGGTAGTGAGAAAAGTACGAAAGCTAAGAATGTTAGCGAGTAGTCAAGTCTTGAATACTGACGGATTGCACTGATGATACCGAAGGTGATACCAATTACGATTGCAAGAATGGTTGCCAGAGTTACAAGCCTCACAGTATTTGGGATGGCCTGTGCCAATGACTCGATTACGGGAATACGTGTACTAACCGCAACACCGAAGTCTGGCTTTCCGATTAGAATACCCAACACTTTTTGTAACCACAAGAAGTAGCGTGCCGGTGGTGGAATATCTAGCTGGTAAGCCTTGGTTAGCTCAGCAATAATAGTTTCTTTTTTAGGATCCGTAGATTCACGAACAGCTGCGAGTGGGTCACCCGAATATGCTGCCAAGTTGTATGAGAGAAAAGTGGAACCAAAAAGAATAAGTAATGCGATGCCAATTCTTCGACCGACGTATGACAACATAAGTTCTTCTAACCTTCTTTAGTAAGAGTCTTAGGAAAATCCTAACAGATAAGCCAAATTTCCCCCCTTGAAAATGCAAACAACTTGGCCTTAAAAGCCTTGTTGGTGGTGCCCCGAAGGACACCACCAACAATGGTTTAGGTAACTACTTAGTACGTAATTGACCAGTAGTTCCAGGTTACGTTTGGAGCAAGTGGGCTTGGAAGAATGTTCTTCAAGTCCTTGTTCCAAGCTGAAGCACCTGGCCACTGATAAATAGGTAGTGTGTAGTAGTTTGACCACAGTCTCTTCTCAGCGTTGATCTTGGTTGTGATCAGAGAGGTTGCGGTCTGGATCTTCTCGAACTCACCTAGTAGCGAGTCTAGAGTTGGGTCGTTCCAGCCTGCGCTGTTGTTTCCACCATCTGACTCGTACTGTGGGTTGGTTCCGGTCTGTGAAAGACCAGTCTTAACCCATGCGAACTGAGCTGCGTCGAAGTTGTTACAGTCAAGCAAGTGGCTCCACAAAGTTGCGTTTGTGTAGTGAGTGATGTTGAAGCCAGCCTGAGTACCTAGAATCTTCATCTGGGTAATCGAGTCAACACGGCTTCCTCTTGTGCTTGTTAGGACTGTAACGTCAATTGGGGTTGAGCTGTACTTAGCGACCAAAGCCTTAGCCATGTTTACACGAGTGGCCTCGTCCTTTAGGAAGTCGTTTACGTACAAGCTTGATCCTGCAACAACCTTCGAGTAGTCACCTTCGGTAGTTAGTGAGAACAAGCTGTTGAGTACAGGTGAGTCGGTTGCTGAAGGGTCAAATACCTTAGCTACATAGGTGTTAGCTAGCTTAGGTCTTGGAACCAACAACAGGAAGGCCTTACGAAGGTCCTTTGCCTGCTGGGTGTTGCCCTTGAACGGACCATCATATGGAGCGTCACAGCTCTCTCCGTTGATTACATCGGAGATTGGGAACTGTGAGTCACCGGTTCTGATGTCGAAGTGCTCGTAAGTCAGAACGTTTCCTCTGAAACGAGTCAACTTGGAGCTGTCAGAAACACCGGACCAGAACGCAGCTGATGAGCCACCTGAGTAAAGGTCAATTTCACCGTTAGCCAAAGCCTGAGCAACAGATGTGTCTGAGAAGTTGCTAATGCTTGAAGCCATCTTGAAGATGATCTTTTCTAGGTTACCGGTGCGCTTTGGAGCTCCACCTTCGTTAGCACGAGGGTTTAGAACCAAAGTACAGTCGGTTGGGCGGCACTCGTTTAGCATGAAGGTACCGTTAGAGATCAGCAACAATGGGTTGGTGCTTGAGTTAACGGTTGTGATGTTCCAAACGGTTGACCACTTCACTGCCATCTTTGACATCAATGCACGAGCAGAAGTACGAGCATCAAGTGCGTCCTCGTAGTCCTCGTCATCTTGGCTTGGAAGAGGAGCAATTGAGTCGTAGTAAGCGTCTTCGAACAATGACTTGTAGGTAGCGTTGGTACGAGCGGTCTGAAGAGTTCTCTTACCCTTAGCAAGTGCTACAAGAGCGTGAACTGCACCAGGACCAGGACCAAAGATCTGCCAGTCAGGCTGGAAAGCGTCATACTTAACGGTCAGCGAGAAGTTGTCATCGCTAATGTCAAATGACTCTGCTCTGGTGTGGTCATCGTAAGCGCCACCGTAACCGGCAGAGTCAAACTTTGAACCAGCTTCAGAGTCTGGGTCACCTAGACCAGCTTTGATCGAGTAATCGCTGCTCGAAATTGCGTGGCTTAGAAGAAGGTCCTGAGCAGTAATCAGAGTTCCGTCTGAATACTTTAGACCCTTCTTAACTGTGTAGGTAACTGAGAAACAACCGAACTCGTCAGTTGTAGCTGCAGTAGCACAGTTGTTTCTTGTGATCTTGAAAGTTCCGAAGTTGGTGTTACGAATCAACTGAGCTTTGTTGTTGTAATACGTAAAACCAGCACCAGTAGGGCTAACTACGTTTGAGTTAGTAAGAAGGTTCTTACCGTTCACAGCAGTGTTTAGACCCGAAAGGATGTTGCTTTCTTGAACAATCATCGTCTTGTTTGCCGCAGTTGCATTCGCTGGTGCAAGGCTTAGACCTGATACACCAAGGACTGAAGCTGCGACTAGAGCAGTAGCTCTAGCTAGACTTTTCATCATTGTTTCTCCTTGTAATGGTTAGGAACACCCGATAGGGAAAACCCTGCCAAATGTTCCTTGGGTAATGAAACTCTACAACTAATAACTGACATGAAACAGGGGTTCTTACCCAAATCGTTACATTTCTTTACAGTTATCGAATTTTCAGGAAAACCCCAGAAATACGGGGGTTTCAGGCGTTTAGCTTCAGACCTGCTAAGGTTATCTAACGCTCAATTGAGCCCAGTTGTTTGGCCAGGGGAAACCGGTGAAAATCCGGTGCTGACCCGCAACCGTGAGTCGATTAATCGATAAGTCGGAATGCCTGCCCAAATAACGACTCCAAATAATACTGTCGTGGTCTGCAGGTGGAGTCGGGCAGTTTTTTGCCCGTCGTCGCATGGAGATCGCTGCCCTGAAAGGTTGCGATGTCAAAATCAATCAAAATGCGTTCAGTCTTACTGTTCGCGATATCACTACTAACGATATTCAGCGTCACTGCCTGCTCTGCAGGTAGATATGGATCTGATCAAGCTCCAAAGACAAGCCAATACATTCTTGATAATTTCAAGAAAACCGATTATCTCGATCCGTTCAAATCTGGTGGTGACATTGGATCCACTATGGAAGCAGTCGTCCATCTCAGTGGTGTTGGATATAAAGACAAGTTGACCAAGGTAGGGACTTGGCTAACACAAAATACGGACAAACTAACAAGTGCTGGCTTGAAGGGTCAGTACCTATTTGCGGCACAGGTGTTGGATTTGGAAAGCGATCCAACTTTTGCAGCTGAACTTGAAGAGCTAAAGGACTATATAAACAGTGATGGTTCTATCAAGGAAGAAACCAATAATTTTTCTGTTGGTCTAGTCATTTTTGGATTGCTAGCTGCTGACGAAAATGATTTAGCAGTCAAGGTAGCCCTGCATTTGGTAAAACAAATTGAACCAAACGGTGGTGTGAAGTATTACCTCGGGGATATGGAATCAGGTCCAGCTGCAGATGTCACTGGTTTAGTAATTATGGCCTTACAAGCTGCGCTGGAATTCAGCTCTGGTGAAGACAAGGCAACTCTTGAGTTTGCCATCAGTCGAACTTCAGACTGGTTGATTGGTGCAAGTTATGAGGGACGCTTTTGGCTTGGCGATACCACAGCGGATGTTAGTGGCACTGCCTACGCCATTATGGCCTTGAGCGCTTTGGGAGAAAACTTTGACCAACCACTTGCCTGGCTGAAAGAGCAGATAAATGCCAAAGATAATGGCGTGATCAGCGCGTGGTCTACCCCGAATAGCGACATTTTCACAACTAACCAGTCAATCCTGGCGTTGTCAAAGTTGAACTTCATTGATGTTCTAAACAACACCAAGTAGTTCATGCGGCTATTCGTTCGGCTTTCCCTTTTGGGATTAGTTGCTCTGGTTGCCGCTGGGTTTTTACTCAGCGGCAACCAAAGCACGCTTGAAGCCACACCAAATCCCTCTGTTGATGTTGGTCAATGCCAAGAAGCCGGAATCTCTGTAGTTGTGGATTTTGGTCTGGGTGCCGAAAACAAGACCACCGAAAAGTGCGTCAGGAACTTTGCTGGCAATTCTTGGGCCTTACTTGAAACTGCCGGTTTTGAAGTCTCGGGCACTGAAAAGTATCCAACCGCTTTTGTCTGCCGGATCAATCAGGTACCGGATGAGCAAAGCGAAAGATGCATTACAACTCCGGGAACAACAAACGGTTCATGGGCTTATTTCATCGCGGACCCAAAAACAGATACCTGGGTTTACAGTTCTTACGGTGCGGCTAATCATATGGCGGTTTGTGGCAGTGCAGAGGGTTGGCGATTTCTGTCCCCCGATGAGGATCTAAAGACCGCACCGAGTGTCAAACCAGTTACCACCAGTTGTGAAAAGTAACCCCTTCCTCGCTTCAAAAACCAACCCAGCAACCTGGTGGATTCTCGGCATCTGTTTTGCAGTGATGGCTTCCCTGACGCTGAATCCATTGTTTCTTCTAGCTCTGGCAGTTAGCAGCATGCTGATTGTTTGGCTCTGCCGAGATGAATCCAGTTGGTCTAGGTCGATCAAGTTCTATTTGATTTTGGCAAGCGCTGTGATTGCCATTCGCATACTTTTCAGATTGATTTTCAATCTTGAGGTTGAGCCAGCTTATCCTCTCTTTGTCTTACCCAGTATTGATATCTCGCTTGGTTTTGGCTCAAGTTTGAAACTCTTTGGCTCAATCTCAAGTGCCAGTTTTCTCGCCGCGGTTACCGATGGCTTACGCCTTGCCACAATCATTCTTGCCATGGGCATGGCAAACTCACTGGCTAATCCGAGAAAGCTGCTTAGGCAAACCCCCGGTGCTCTCTATGAAATCGCTACTGCTATATCTATTGCGATTAACCTCGCACCACAATTAATCTCTAGTTTGAATCGAGTGCGTCGAGCCAGAAAATTGCGGGGCCAGTCAAAAGGGCTTAAGTCATTACCTGGATTAGTCATTCCAGTTCTAGAAGACACCATCGATCAGTCCATGTCTTTGGCTGCTTCTATGTCGGCAAGGGGTTTTGGGCGTAGAGGGCTAAATAACACTCTGAAAAGTGGCACAACCAGGTTTACCGGCCTAACTGCGACAACCCTACTAGCGGTTGGGGCAACGCTGTTACTAATCAATCCGCAAAATCAGTTGCTGGACCTGGGAATTTTAGCTGCTGGTCTAATTTTTTCAGTCATTTATATAAGACTCTCTGCCCTAGGGGCTACTAGAACCCGTTTCATCAAGGCGAGCTGGAAAACAGCAGATTTTGTTCTAATCAGTGCTTCGTTAGCTTTCATAGCACTTGGATTTATTGGGGTGATTAGATAGATGCTTTCACTTCGTGATGTGAGCTTTAGCTTCCTGCGCTCAGATGGTAGCCCGGCGACTGAGACACCAACTTTAAACCGAGTCAATCTGGACATCCCGTCAGGTAAGTTCATCCTGGTATGCGGGCCAACCGGATCTGGTAAGTCAACGCTACTGAGAGTCATGAATGGCTTGGCCCCAAGTTTTACCGGCGGTACCCTGTCCGGTGAAATAAGCATTGCTGGAGAAAATCTCACCGGTAAAGCACCATATGAATTTGCAGGCTTAGTTGGATATGTAAACCAGCAGCCCGAGGGCTCATTCGTGGCAGATCGCGTCATCGACGAGATTGTTTACGGGGCTGAACAATTAGGTGTTGATGTTAAAACAATTTCAACTAATCTCAGCGAGATAAGCAAAGTTTTAGAAATTGAGAACCTACTCCATAGAAATTTAGATACGCTTTCAGGCGGGCAGCAACAGCGCGTGGCGATTGCAGCTGCACTAATTGCTGGGCAGAAAATCTTGCTCCTGGATGAGCCAACTTCTGCATTAGATCAGCAAGGAGCCTTGAAAGTTCTGAAAATTCTAGGGACTTTGGCAAAGACCCACGGTGTGACAGTTCTTTTAGCAGAGCATCGAATTAGTCGGGTTATCTCTTCCGTAGATGAGCTTTTAGTGGTTAACGGTGATGGCAGCGTGAGCTTGGGTCCAGTCACAGAGCAATTCAAGGATGCCCGATTTGCTCCACCGATAATCGAACTCGGGCTCAAGCTTGGGTGGAAGCCACTTGAAATCAGCCCAGAAAAGGCAACTGAACGTTGGCAACAAAATCCAATTAGCTTTGAAGCACTAACTACAAATGAACCCGAAGCTAAACTTCTGGAATTGGATCAACTTTCCGTTGAGTTCGGCGATGTTCAAGCACTGGAAAATACCAATCTCGAGTTTTTTGGCAATCAAATCACCGCGGTGATGGGCGAAAACGGTTCGGGCAAAACTACTCTTTGTTGGGCCATTCAAGGGCTAGGCCAAAAAAGCACCGGCACGGTAAAAATGGCTGAGGGCGAAACTTCGGAGTTGGCTAAGGCATCAAGACTTGACCTGATTGCGATGGTTCCACAGCGCGCCGCGGACCTGCTGTTTTTGAATAGCCTTGCCGAGGAGTTCAGCGAGTCGGACAACTTTGCCCAGCAACCTCAAGGAACCACCGCCAACCTGTTTCAAAGACTGGCTGGCCGAATCGACAGTTCCATGCACCCGAGGGATCTCTCGGCAGGTCAGCAACTTGCGCTGGTGCTAAGTATCCAACTAGCAAAACAAGCCAAGATTTTGATTCTCGATGAACCGACCCGAGGGCTGGACTACGCTGCAAAGAAGGCCCTGGCCAAACAGCTAAAACAACTAGTCGAGGAACAACGCAGCATCATTTTGGCAAGCCACGATGTTGAGTTTGTCGCATTGGTGGCCGACCGAGTTTTACTGCTAAAAGAAGGAAAAGTAATTAAGGATGAACGTGTTGATAAAGCACTGAATTACACTTCCCAACTTGCCTCACAGCTTGCCCAAATTAGTCAGCAAGCTGGTTTGATCAGATTGGATCAGGTGAAGGCGTGAAATTACTAGTCTCTCGGCTTTCAATAGCAACAGCGGGTCTTGGTAGCTTACTCATATTTACCTGGCCGTTGTTCATCTCATCCAGCGCTGCCTCTGAGGCAAATCTTGCCCAGGCAGTATTTATTGTTCTGATGCCATTGATTTTGATTCTGGTTTTAGTTGAATTTGCCTCAGGAGATATCGGCGCAAAACAATTGGCCCTCCTCGGGGTATTGATTGCTTTGAATGCGGTAATAAGAATGCTCGGTGCTGGAACCGCAGGTATCGAGACCGCCTTCTTTTTGGTAATCCTGGGAGCATTTGTTTTTGGAAGTGGCTTTGGCTTTATCCTCGGTGCATCATCAATTTTCGTCTCGGCGCTTCTTACCGGAGGCATCGGTCCTTGGCTACCTTTTCAGATGATGGGAGTTGGTCTAGTTGGCCTCGGTGCCGGGCTAATTCCTAAGTTCAAGAAATCTTGGCAGCAAAAAACTGCTCTGGTTTGTTACGCAGTAGTTGCGAGTTTCATTTACGGTTCACTAATGACGATGTGGAACTGGCCATTTTTAGCTGGCACCGGCACTCAACTCAGTTACGTCGCTGGCGATGCCATCTCGAGTAATCTGCTCAGATTCTTCCAATATGAGTTAGTTACTGGTGGGTTCTTCTGGGATCTTGGCAGAGCAATCACCACATCGGTGTTAATCCTGCTTACCAGCACTGCCCTACTGGCAACTCTGAACCGAGCGGCCAGCAAGGTTGGTAGCATTCGCGGCTGAGGCTAGGCGACAAGCCATGCTTGCCGCGCCTATATCTAGGCCTTAGGCTAGTAAAGAGGCACTTGACTAAAGGAGGCACTGTGGAGGTCAAAATCTATGCCGAGCGAACCGGCGAAGGTTGGTCGGCCAAGGTTTCTGGACCGGACGGCTTTACCGTCACCGCCAAACGCCTTGATCAGTGCAAAGAATTAGTTGTTGAGCAAATCAAGACACTGGAAGAGCAAAAAGGAAACTCGGCAGTCTGCGAAGTAGTCGTAAGAGTCGAGGCAGAACTACCAGGAATCATATGCGATTTGGAAGCTGCCAAAGAGAAGATGCAGCAGGCGCAAAAACTCCAAGAGGAAGCATCTACCGAGATCAGAAATGTGGTCGGTCGCATGCGCGATGAAGGGCTGACCATGCGAGATATCGCTGTACTACTTGGCGTCTCCCCCCAGCGCGTCCAACAACTTATCGATTAACTACAAAAGGCCACACCTTTTGGTGCGGCCTTTTGTTTTGAAGTTAATTTAGGTAGTTAGCGCTGGAATAATCGCACCTGAGAATACCTGCTGAGCCAACCATGACTTAGCAATGAAACTCAGTGTGATGTAGACGCGCTCACCGAACATGTAGTCTGCCCACTTACCAACCTTGCGATACTGCAGAGCTTGGTTGATAGCAAAGGTGTTGAATGCGATAAAGATTGTCACGATAATGACAACCACAAATCCAGGAACTGGTTCAGCTGCCGCTGACTTACCAGGCTGAATAACACCCATAACAATGATGATCCAAGGAACAATTCCAGTCATGCATCCCATGATGAAAGGTAGCGCCTTGCCGTTTCCAGGTGACTCATACTTTTCCTGCAGTGCACCAAATAGAATCATGCTTGCGTTTACACCGAAGATTGCAATCAGTGCGGCAAAGTCACTAAAGCCACACAAAAGTGCAATCGCGACAATCATGGTTGACGAGCTAAGCGAATACTCCGTCCAGCGGAAATAGTTGTGATTGTTCTTTAGGCCGTTGAAGTATCGAGATCTGAACCACGGCGAAACAATCAGGTAGTGGAAGAAAGCGCTCATCAGCAAAAAGGCTACGATTGCGCCACCTAGGTTGATGCTGAAAAGCTCGACTCGCTCCGGCGGGAACGGGAGCCCAGTCATCGGATCGATTGCTCCTGGCGCATTTGTCATCCAGTCAGCGGTTACGGGGAACTCAGGTTGACGTTCCAGAAGGGTGAGGAAATAAATGCAAACCGCTGCCACTACTAAATGCAGTGTTCCAGCGGCGATGTTGTATCGGGTTAGACCTTTTTCGCTAACCTTCTTGGCTAGCTTGGCCTCTTTTTTGACAGCTTTGTCAGACATAACAAATACCTTTCGAGTAAGGACTGCTTGTCTTTAGCCTATTGGGAAATACTTAGAAACTGGCCTAGTTGGTTGGCACCAAACTAAAAGTCTGGGAGAGCAAAATGTCTCTAGCTTGGAGGTAGAGATTGCTCTCAGGATTTTCTCTGATCACAAGGGGGAAAAGCGTTCCAGATTCATCTTGAATCAAGAGCTTTATTCCATGCTGATTTGAATCAGCGCTAAGCTGTTGGCTCACCTGATCCCAACTGAATGAGCCCAGCAATGTCTTAAGCTCTGAGCTTGCTTCATTTGGCAAATAAACCCCATCTGCGACTACAAATATCCAAGTAGGTGAAGTGGCCCCTGACCAGATTTCGTCTTTGTAATTTTCCGGATTATTGGAAACATAGTTTCCAACTGCTCGTTCACCCCACTCCGCGAGGCTAACTGGAAGTGGATTGATTAACTCTTCCTCGGTAAAGGTTTTATCGCCCATGGCCAGCAAGTTTGAACCTGAGTCTATTCGAGTATCCACTTTCGCGTTTGGATCTATAAGTGGCTGAATCGAAGAATTCGGCACATTGTTTAGTGAAAGCATAAAAATGCCAGAGAGCACAGCAGCACCGCCGGCAAGGTTCACAATCAGTTTCGGAGTGTGCCATTTTCTCAGTGCGAATTTTTCGGTCACTCTGGTAGCCGAGTAAAGAAGATCCTCTGAGAGAGTAGGGGTTTTCTGCTTGCCAGCTGTTTTTGCAAGCTTGGTAAGCAGTTCATCCTTTTCGAATTCTTTACCCATATCTGGTCTATGTCTTTCCTACTGATTTTCTGACACTATTTGCTCTAGTTTTTTGGCTAATCTGTCTCTAGCTCGCTTCAGTTTTTGGCTGGCCGTATTGGCAGAGGTGCCAAGCACAACAGCGATTTCTGATACCGATAAATCTTCAAAAACCAAAAGGCTTAGGAGCTGACGATCTGTCGAACTCAGCAATTTGTAGGCACGTGCAATGTCCGAGCCGTCCAGGGCAAGATCCTCTGCACTTGGCGATGTCTTATCGCCTTCTAGTATCGGAAGGTGGATTAGGCGATTCTCTGCTTTACGTCGATGATTGGCTAGCACGAAACCGGCAATTCTATATAGCCAAGGCAATTCAAACCCCACGGGGCACTCTGCTCGCTTGCGCCAAGCGATTTCAAAGATTTCACTTGCTAGGTCCTCCACATGAGAAACGCCAACTCGCCTGGACAGGTATCGTGAAATGTCATTCAGGTGGTTTCGAAACAGCAAAACAAACTCATGCTCGTCCATGCTGATTCCCGTCGCTAGCTAAGAACAAAATAACCCTAAATAGGTTATGTCCCCGGCTGACCCAATTGTGACAGGAGCCAGTTAAATACTTTCACCCAAGCCGAAAAAGCTTGGGTGAAAATACTTTGGTGGAGATGGGGGGAATTGAACCCCCGTCCATGACTTGGAAACGAACACTTCTACGGGCGTAGCTTTACTAAACGTTTTACTCGATCACGGAATTTGCGTAAAGCATCTAAACCGACTGACCCAGCCTGAGTAAAAGTCCCGAACAGCCCTAAGGCGTGACTGCTCAGCAAGATTTCTAGATGACGCTAGTACCCAACACGAAATCTAATGTTGGACTAACGGACTCGGGTAGCGCTATTAAGCAGCTAGGCCGAAGTCGGTGCTCTTAGATTTGGCACCTATGATTTGCAGAGGGAGTTTTCGAGATAACTCTGCATTCTCGACCCGCTTCTTTTCGATTCAAAAAGCCTTGTCGAAACCGATCATCCCCATATTGAATTACCAAAACCTCAATCACTTGAGGGCTAGATAACTATAAAGCCATCTAAAGACATTTACTAGTTTGATGGCCAAATTCTTCCCGAATTACCAGTCTTTTCCCTTTGTGGACATAGCCCGATCTGCCTCACGCTTATCCTGCTTTTCTTTCAGCGCCTGGCGCTTATCGTAGTCACGCTTACCTTTAGCCAAAGCGAGTTCAACCTTAGCCTTCCCGTCTTTGAAATAGAGGGAAAGCGGAACCAGAGTAAAACCCGATTCCTTTACCTTGCCGGCTAGTTTATAGATCTCCTCGCGATGCATCAGGAGTTTTCTTTTGCGCCTGGTGCTGTGGTTATTCCAAGTGCCCTCGGTGTATTCGGGTATGTGGACGTTCTCCAACCAGATCTCTCCCCCATCAACCACCGCGTAGCCGTCGACCAAACTGGCTCTACCGGCTCTCAAGGATTTGACCTCTGTCCCGGTTAGCACAATGCCAGCCTCGAACACGTCTTCAATTGAATAATCGTGTCGGGCTTTACGATTGGTGGCAACAACCTTTTGGCCACGCTCTCTAGGCACTTTGACTCCTTGAAATAGGACAGCCAAATAGTCTAACCGCTAGACGCGCAAATATCTCCTGATAGAGGAGAAGGCCGCCATACCAGCAAGCGCTGCACCGAGTAAAAGAAGTGCCGGTAATAATGTCACCGCGTCAGCAACCCCAACAAAACTGGTAAACGGTAGCTGTTGGGCTAGGAAACCTTGAACAAAGAAAGTGACGATGGCAAATATCGCTCCCCCAGCAAGCAGGCTTCCAATTAACCCGGCAACTACTCCCTCAAGGATAAACGGCAGTTGTATGTAGAAATTACTTGCACCGACTAGGCGCATGATGCCAATTTCTCTCCTGCGCATTACCGCCGAAAGCCTGATTGTGGTTGAGATTAGCAACACGGCTGAGAAGAGCATCAGCCCAGCTATAGATATTGCCGCCAGGCTGCCTATGTTCAGAATGGCAAATATCTGATCTAAGTAACTGCGCTGATCTTTGACTTCCTCGATACCACTGAGGCCGCTAAAACTTTCAATGATGATAGGGGCCTGGTCTGGGTCTTTCAGGTTAACCCAAAAAGTTTCATTCAGTTGACTTGCAGTAACGTATTTGGCCACAGCATTGTCTTTGAATTCTTTTTGAAAAGTCTCGTAGGCCTGTTGGTGGTTTTCAAAATAGTACTGCTCGATGTAGGGTTTTAGCGTTCCCGACTCTAGGCGTGCGGTAATGGTGTTCTGGACATCTTTACTCGCCTCACCCTGCGGGCATATATCTTGCGGCGAATTCTTAGTGCATAGGTAGATTGCCACCTGAGCCTTGTCATACCAGTAGGTCTTCATTGAAGCTATTTGCTGCTGGAGTAACCCGGCGGTTCCAACAAAGGTGAGCGAAATAAAGGTAACCAGAATGACTGAAATTATCATGCTCAGATTACGCCGGATTGCTATGCCGAGCTCGGTGAAAACAAAATTGGCCCGCATTAGTTAACCTCGTAGCCAGAGCTTGATTCATCTCGAACTATTTTTCCTTGAGATAATTCGATGACTCGCTTTCGACCCCGATCAACAATGCCTCGGTCATGCGTTGCCATGATTATGGTGGTGCCGGCTAGATTAATCCGATCCAAAAGTGCCATTATTCCTTCAGAAGTATTCGGATCAAGATTTCCAGTTGGCTCATCGGCGAGCAGAATTGCTGGCTTGTTAACTATTGCTCTAGCCAAGGCCACTCTCTGTTGCTCGCCACCACTTAGTTCACTTGGCAGTGAATTTGCTTTATCTTCAAGGCCGACCAGTCGCAGCACATCTGGCACCGCCTCGGCAATTAGACCTTTAGATTTACCAATGACTTCAAGACTAAAAGCTACGTTTTGCGCTGCCGTCTTATTGGGTAGCAACCTAAAGTCTTGGAAGACAACTCCGAGGTTTCTTCTAAAGTGTGGCACCCGGCGATTCGGGATGCCGATCAGGTTTTCTCCCAGCACATGAATGGAGCCCGAACTTGGGACATCTTCGCGCAGAATCATTCGCATCAAACTAGACTTACCGGAGCCAGAGGCGCCTACCAGAAAGACAAACTCACCTTTATCAACCTCAAGGGAGACGTTATCCAGGGCTGGCCGTGGCGCACCTTTATATAGTTTGGATATCTGGCTAAGCGAAATCATTGTGCTTTTAGCCTAAATTGCTCACGGGGTGCTTTGGCTAAGGCGGCTTAAGCGTGTTGGACTATTTAGCCGAAGTCTTGCGCCAGCGAATCCCAGCTGCAATAAAACCATCAAGGTCACCGTCAAAAACGGCATCTGGATTATTGACTTCGAATTCTGATCTGAGATCTTTCACCATTTGATACGGAGCCAGCACGTAATTTCTCATCTGATCACCCCAAGAAGCTGTAGCCTCACCGGCTAACTGTTTCTTTTTAGCATCCTCTTCACTTCTTCTTAGTTCAAGCAGCCGGCTCTGCAGAACGCGCATAGCTGCCGCTTTGTTTTGAAGTTGCGACTTTTCGTTCTGACAAGACACCACTGTCCCAGTCGGTAAATGTGTGATTCGAACGGCCGAGTCAGTGGTGTTGACCGACTGTCCACCTGGGCCGGAAGATCTAAACACATCAATGCGAATTTCGCTTTCGGGTATCTCAATCACATCAGTCTGTTCAATCAGCGGCACAACCTCTACGGCGGCAAAGCTGGTTTGCCTTTTTCCAGCGGCATTAAATGGACTAATCCTTACCAAGCGATGCGTGCCAGCCTCAACCGAGAGCTGGCCGTAAGCGTAAGGCTCATCTATTTCAAAAGTGGCGGATTTAATGCCAGCTCCTTCGGAATAGGAAATATCTAAAACGGTGGTTGGCCAGCCTTTTTTCTCACAGAAGCGCAAATACATGCGCATCAGCATTTCAGCAAAATCGGTCGCATCATCTCCACCAGCACCAGAGCGAATAGTAATAATGGCTGCACGCGAGTCGTATTCGCCATTTAGTAATGTCTGAACTTCAGCTTCGGCTAGTTCTTTAGTCAACCCCGCTAGTTCGGTTCTCGCCTCGGTGGCTAGCTCACTGCCTGTTTCCGAATTGGCTAATTCGACTATCAGTTCGAGATCTTCAAGTCGCTGATTGAAACCCGCCAATTTATTTTTCAGGGCTTGCTTTCTAGACAGGTTGCTTGTCACCTGTTGGGCGCTTTCAGGGTTATCCCAGAGTTTTGGATCTTGGGCTAGATTCTCAAGTTCGGCAATTTCACCTTCCAGTCGCGGAATATTCGTCACGGCGACTATGGTTGCCAAGCTTGCACGTAACTGCTTGATTTCAGCGGAAAGATCAAGCTCGGACATGTTCACTAGTTTAAGCCTTAGTCCAACTTGTTTAGCCTGTTCTCAGGTTGGCTAAGTAGAATTTCCTCCATGAAAGCGGAATTTCGGAGTCTAAAGGCAATTGGCCTAAGCTTGGCATTTCTAGCCAGCTCAGTAACACTGCTTGCTCTCCCACCGAGTCAAGCCGCGACCAGCCAGCCCAGTTTTGAGTTGGTTGTCCACGTGCCAGTTGCCATTTTGCCAACCAATCCTGAAATACAGATTTCAAGTGCAACTAGCCCAGGCACGGTGTTAGCCAGTTCAAGACTTGAAGATACCGATGCCTACGGCTGGTGGGGTATCGCCACTATTCCAGCTGGCAGTTCAACGCTGTGTTTTAGTGCCACCGGATTAGCAAAGAGTTCAACCTGCCTTAACCCAGGAGTAGTTCGCGAGATTTGGCTTGATGCAAGCGGCGTACCACACCTTACCCGTGTAGCTGCGGCTAAAACCATTAAGGTCCATCTGGCTACCACTTCGAAAACGGGGCGATTCGCAGTGCTGAATGTGAATGGCACCGAGCAGAGTCAAGCTTTTGTGAGAGTTGGAACTGACTTTGTTGCAACTTTTCAAGTTCCAGGCAACACCACTGAATACACAATTAAGACTCAGTCAACAAGATCGAGAAAACTTGTTGACGATATGACACCGGTTGCTGCAAACGCTAGCAAACTTTCCGACATCTGGCTAAACAACGCTGTGCCAATGATTTTTGCCAGTGCAGCTGAGAGATCGAATATTGTTTTAATTCACTACAACCGTCCAGATAATAACTATCGCGGCTGGGGTATTCACGTCTGGTTTGAACCATCACTGGGTGGGGCAGTTACTCCGACAACCTGGGCTAAAGCAAAGTTGCCAATTTCGTCTAGGCCAGACAGCTGGGGAGTTACATTTAGCATTCCGCTTACCCAATTCAGCACCAAGTTACCTTTCATCATCCACAAAGGTGATTTGAAAGATCCGAGCTCAGTCAATCAGTTCATTGATCTCGCAAAAATCGGCCATGAAGTCTGGATTGAATCTGGAAAAGCAGATGCAGAGGGGAATTTCCTAATCGCTAAACCTCAATTAAACGGTGTTGAAACCAGCACTGAAGAACTGAGTGAAACCGAGGCACTTGGCTTAGCTAGCGATTCGCCGAGAAGCTCATTTGCATCAGACTCAATTTACTTTGTCATGACTGACCGCTATAAAAACGGTGATACTAGCAATGACACCGGCGGGACTAACAGCAACAACCGCTCCATCAGTGGCTTTGATGCAACCGATCCGGCTTGGGGTCATGGCGGAGATCTGGCTGGGCTTTCAGACGGCTGTAACCGAAGTGATGGCCTCGGCGACGGACTACCTAGGTTGAAGCGGATGGGCTTTACAGCCATCTGGATTACTCCGCCGTTTAAACAAAACTTTGTTCAAGGTGGCTCAGCTGCCTATCACGGCTATTGGATCACCGATTTCACCACCATCGATCCGCGCTGGGGAACCAATGCCCAGTTCAAATCTTTCGTTGATTGCGCACATCGACTGGGTATCAAGGTTGTCCTAGACATCGTCGTAAATCACACTGGAGATATCATCAACTACCGTGATGGCTGGTACGGCTTTAGGAATTCGGCAAGCTCTGCCGCTCAAATACCAAGCTGGGCAACGAATTTGAAATCGCCGAGTTGGCTAAATGATATAAACAACTATCACAATCAGGGCAATGTAAGTGACTGGGGCAACACTTTCCAAGCACAAAATGGTGACTTCTTTGGTTTGGATGACATAAAGACAGAATCCGATACGGTAATTAATGGTTTTGCCGAAGTCTATTCAAAGTGGATCAATGACTTTGGAGTTGATGGTTTCCGAATTGATACCGCAAAGCACGTCGACAATCAATTCTTCCTAAAGTGGTGGCCAAAGATGTTGGAACAAACCAACATCACCATGAACTCCAAAGGCCAAAAACTTTTCGCCTTTGGTGAGTTCTACGATTCTGGAATCTCTACTCAAGCTAATTACATGCGTAAATATGGATTGCCTTCGGCCCTTGATTTCGCGTTCCAAAACCGCGCATTGTCTTATGCCGCAGGTTCTGGCTCGAGCAGTCTCTCTGATCTTTTCTCAAGCGATAACCAATTCATCGCCAAACAGAAAAGTCCCTACGATTTAGTAACCTTCCTTGGCAATCACGACATGGGCAGAGCAGCCTACCTGGTGAATCAGTCAGGAGCTACTAGATCGCAATCAATGCTGTTAGCGCATGACATTATGTTCCTCAGCCGCGGTATCCCAAGTGTTTATTACGGCGATGAAGTTGGCATGATTGGAACCGGTGGTGATAAGGCTGCTCGTCAAGACATGTTCCCAACCCAGGTATCCTGGTGGCGTTCTGAGGAAAGGGTGTTTGGATCTTCGATCGGCACTGGCTCTTCACTTACCGTTTCGACACCGCTGACCAGTCGAATTACAACTCTCAATGCACTGCGCAAAGCTCACCCAGCTTTGGCCAATGGTTCGCAAACTACCCGACTGGTTGATGGCAACATTCTCGCCTTTAGCCGATACGACAAGGACTCTAGAACTGAGTACCTAGTCGCCTTCAACAGCGGCAGTTCATCACGTTCGATAAAACTTGCCACAGCAACACCTAATTCGAGTTGGCAAAGCCTGCTGGGAACTGGCAGCGTCGTCAGTTCGGTCTCTGGGGAGATCTCGCTGACCATACCGGCTCGTTCCACCGTGATTTACAAAGCACTCAACCAGTTACCTTCAGCCAACAATCTTGAGCAGGTTAGCCTAACTACCGCACTTGACTCAGCCAGTAAGGCGGTAAACCTATCCGCCGGGGTCAGCGGCATTGATCTTGGCACTGTTACTTTTGTGGTGAAGGAGAATAACGGTCCGTGGTCGGTTATCGGTAGCGATGATTCAAGGAACTTTGGGATGATTTGGGATTACCGAAGCCTAACCGGAGCGGGACCGGTCACTGGTACTAAATTGAGTTTTGTTGCCATCTACAAGAGCAGCTCCGGCAAGATCTCAATCTCCCCCGTCAAACAAATCGTTACTCCATAACAGGTAGGGGATAATTGGCCTGTGGCCAAAAATCCAGGGTTTGAAAAACGTAAGTTAGTTCTTCCTGTCTATCTGCCGTCTTTCCTGTTCTCAACTGCCGAGTTTGGCATAATCCCGAGTATTCCGGTGACAGCCATTTTGCTCGGAGCAGATCTTGCTACCGCAGGTTTTATCACCGGCTTGATGATGATCGGCCGCCTTGTTGCCGATTTGCCAGCGGCAAAATTAGTTGACTGGCTTGGCGAACAACGCGCCATGACTTTATCGAGCCTTGCTGCAGCGCTTGGTATTTTGGCGAGCTTATTTGCCAGCAATCTCTTTATGCTCGGTACCGGGGTTTTCTTAGTTGGTGCGGCCGCCGCGGTTTTTGGTTTGGCCAGATTAGCTTGGATGACCGAGCACGTTCCAGTTGCGGTTAGGGCGAGGTCGCTGTCAATTCTTGGTGGCATGTTCCGAGCTGGCTCATTCGCCGGTCCAGCCATTGGTGCCGTAGTGATTCTAAATTTCTCTGTTCAGGCGGTTTATTACTTGCCACTAGTTCTTTGCGGATTAGCCACTGTAGTTTTGTTGCTTGCTAAAAATGAGCCAGATTTAGTTAAGTCCGCCAGCTCTCTCAGAGAAACATTTCAAGTTGCAAAACGTGAAAGCAAAAAGTTAGCAACTATTGGTGTTGCTTCGTCAATTCTTTCTGCTTTACGCGGCACCAGGATGGTCGGACTTCCCCTTTTGGCGGTGGCCCTAGAAATTCCAGCAGACCAAGCATCACTAATTATCGGTGTAGCGGGGGCTTTGGATTTTGCGATGTTCTACCTAAGTGGGCAAATCATGGACAGATTCGGCAGAGCCTTCGCTGCCGTGCCGACTCTGATTGGTCTTGGTCTAACTCACCTAATTGTCGGTATCGCCACCGACTCAACCACTTTCCTACTGTTGGCTCTTTTGATGTCGGTTGCCAATGGACTTGGCAGCGGAGTGATCATGGTGCTCGGTGCTGACTTAGCTCCAAAAGACAAGCGCAATGAATTCCTAGCCAGCTACCGGCTGCTGGTTGATTTTGGAGATGCCGCGGCTCCCCCAATTCTGGCTGCTCTAATAGTGCCGTTCGGGCTACCTTGGGCGATGGCAAGTTTTGGCTTTCTAGGCATGGTCGGGGCGGGTCTAATGCTGAAATTTATCCCAATATATGCTGTGAAACCTGAACGCAATCGCTAACTGTAAGCGTTTACCTACTTTTGCTAAATAGACTTATTCAACTATGCAGAAAATTAAGCGGACTCTTGCAATTGTTGCCTCACTAGCCATTTTTGGGCTCACCTTCACATCGATATCCGGAAGCAGTGCTGACGCCGAAGCCACGCCAAGCTATGACCTGGTCGTCCATGCTAGGGGTGCACTGCCTAAATCCGCCAAAGTTTCTGTAGCACTGGCTTCTGACCCAGCAAAGATAGTTGCAAATTCTAGAGCTGTAGCAAAGGACAGTTACGGATGGTTCGGTGTTGTCAAAGTGCCGGCAAACGCTGGAGCAATTGTTGTGAGCGCTACAGGGGTAACCAAATCCGCAACCAGCATTGATCCAATTTCATCTCCAGAGATTTGGCTTGACTCCACTGGCACACCATATAACTCGCGATTGAAAGCTGCCAAGAATATTCGAGTAAAGCTTTCAGCAAATCCAGACGCCAGAAAAGATCGAGCAGTTGAAATTTCTGCCGGTGGCCAAGTGTATCGGGCAGATTTTGACAAAAATCTTCTTGCAGTGTTGCCAGTACCAACCGATCTGACCAAGGTAACAGTAAAGGTACTTATGAAATACGCTGGTACCTACATCCAGACCAGCTTGAATCTTGAGACCGATGTTTCTAAAAATTCAGAACTCTATCTGAGTGATAACTACGAAGGCATTCGAGTCGGTAAGGCGCATTCAGAAAATAAGGTAATCATCCACTACCGCAGAGCCGATAGAAATTACTCTGGCTGGACGCTAAACGCACTTTACGACCAGAGCTTCGGTGGTGCTGCTAAGCCGAATACTTGGGCAAAATCCCAAGCGCCTGACTCAAAAACTCCTGATAGTTGGGGTGTGACTTTTACGGTCCCGATAACGGAAACAACCAAGATGCTGCCTTTTGCTCTGCATAAGGGTGATTTGGCCGATCCAGTTGACAGAGATCAAGTTATCGATGTTTTTGAAACTGGAGGTGAAGTTTGGATCGAGTCCGGACGGGTTGATAGTGAAGGCAAGATTGTACTGACCGCGCCGGTTGCCAAGATAGAAGCCGAGCAAGTTCAGCCAACTATGCAACAGGCTGCAAACTTGGTAGGGGTTACCGAAAGATCGTCCTTCGCCAATGACAGTATCTATTTCGTAATGTTTGACCGCTACAAGAATGGTGACCCAAATAACGACCGAGGTGGCTTGGTTGGCGACGTCAGCGTAACGGGCTATCTGCCAACAGACATCGCTTACTCCCACGGTGGTGACCTAGTTGGATTGGCAGATGGATGCAATAAAACCGATGGTTCTGGTGATGGCATACCAAGAATCAAGCGAATGGGCTTTACCGCAGTATGGATCAGCCCACCTTTTGAGCAAAACTTTGTGCAAAGCGGAAGCAGCGCCTACCACGGCTATTTCGCCACCGACTTTACCAAGGTTGACCCGCGTTGGGGAACCATGGCCGATTTCAAGGCTGTCGCAGACTGTGCTCACCGCTTGGGCATGAAGGTCATTCTAGATATCATCGTCAATCACACTGGGGATGTAATTACCTACTCGAACTCTCGTCCATTCAATGGACAGGTCAACGAGTCGGCATACATCCCAGCAGGTATGGAGAACATCAAGGCCCCGGCATTTTTGAACAACATCAATAATTACAACAACATGGGTGCGATCCGTAGCTGGAATAACAAGCTGGAATATCAAAAGGGCGACTTTGGTGGTCTTGATGATCTAAAGACTGAAAACCAGGAAGTTATTGAAGGCTGGGCAGATCTTTATGCGATGTGGGTCAATGACTACGGTGTTGATGGTTTCCGCATCGACACAGCCAAGCACGTTGACGATGAGTTTTTCACCAAGTGGTGGAAACTGATGGAAGAAAAGACTGCTGCAACGATGGCAAGTCGCGGGCAAAAACTATTCGCCTTCGGTGAATATTACGACGGTTCGATTTCGACTCTATCTTCATACATCCACAAGCAGGGACTTCCATCGGTTTTGGATTTTGCTTTCCAGCCGGCCGCCGTTGGCTTTGCCCAGGGTGAGCCTGCCGAAGGCCTAGCCAATGTCTTCCGTCAAGACAATAGCTACATCACTGCGAATAAGAGCCCGTACGATTTAATCAATTTCCTTGGCAACCACGATATGGGTCGGGCTGCCTATCTTCTTCGTGGTGGCTTGAGCATGTCCGCTTTACGGAAAGCGAACTTGCTAGCCCACGATGTGATGTTCTTGACCAGAGGAATCCCAAAGGTTTATTACGGCGATGAGGTTGGCATGATCGGCTCGGGCGGAGATAAGGCCTCACGCCAAGACATGTTCTCAACGATGGTTCGAATTTGGAAGGAAGAAGATCGAGTCTGGGGAGACCCAATCGGTATCAGGAGTTCCCTGAACCTAGTTACCCCGCTAACAACTCGCCTAACCACCCTGAATAAGTTGCGGGCAGATCACCCGGCTTTAGCCAGCGGACCACAAATTCTGCGTAAGCAATCTGGAAACGTAATGATCAACAGCAAGATTGATACCGCTAATCGGATTGAATACATTGTGGCTTTCAATAGCTCAACCAAGCCGCAAAAGGTCACAGCACAAATTGCCACTAAGTCAGCTAGCTTTACCACCTTGCTTGGAACATCTGGCAAAGTCTCCAGCACGTCTTCGGGAAGCATCACCTTGACTGTTCCGGCTTACTCAACGCTGGTTCTGAAGGCCAACAAGTCTTATCCGCAGGTTAGTACGTCTCCAAAGATTTATCTGAATGCCAATGGTTCTTCAACCGGCGAAACCATCTCGATGACTGCAGCGGTCCGCGGCTATGACCCTGGCTCGGTAACCTTCGTGGCCAAGGTAAACGATGGTGAATGGGAACGTATTGGTACCGATGACGCTGCTGACTATGGAATGAACTGGTACTACAACGTGAATCGGGAAGTGAAGATTCAGCCAACGGACCAGGTTTACATAGTTGCTATCTACAAAAACAGTTCCGGCGGCATCTCGATGTCTAAGTCTGTCCAAGTAAAACTTCAGTAATTATCGAGCAGAGGCTTCCTGGCATAACTCGGTTTCAAGGGAAATCACAGGTAACGGCGATGTCCAAATCGCACAGCCAACGATTTGCAGCGTCGGTCCAGGGTAAAGCTCAACTGTTTTGACTCTAAAGTCTTTGAACTGTGGTGGAAATACAGTTTGTAGGGCTAACACTGGATTGACCAGGTCCCCTTGGCCATCCCATTCGGTCAGCGAAGCTACCGTTAGCTGCTCTAAGTAATCCTTTAGTGCTCTGGCAAATAGATATTGATGCATCGATGTTGAAAGAACCAAAATAATCGAAACCGTAACAGCCAGTAGGGTGGAGAACCAAATCAAACTTGTTCCAGAGTCTTTATTAAATTCGATCACTTGATCACCCCAAATGCTTTTGCTTGAACCGCGCCAGCACTTAGCAGCAGGATTACTCTATGTTCAGGGGCAGAACAATCCGGAACACAATTCACCGAAACATTAACTTCGCGCTCACGCCAGATCGGGTTGTAATCAAGATTTTGCCTAACTAATTGCGTCAATGACTTCTCTTCTCCGATCAGATAGGACCTCAGACTATTTCGAGCAACACTCTGTAGTTCGATGGCTGAAGCCTGCAGCTGAAAAAGCCCTAGACCAGCACTGAAAACAAGACCGAATGCTACGGTAACGAAACTCACCGCCTCGACCAGCGCATTTCCTGCTTCATCGCAGATTGAACTAAATTTCACAAGCAGCCTCAGCCTCGATTTCAACCTCTATGGGAAATGGCCAACCCCAGACCTCAAACCGCTGATCTCGCTTGGCGAGATAGCTGCAACCAAAACTGTCGTGAACTTTTTTTAGCTCAACTTCAAAGCCCAGCTTTTGAGAGTAGATTTCTACCTCGCCGGCCGTAACATCGGCTAAGGCCGCATATCGGGCAATTTCATAGGTCTGTTGCTGGCTAATTTGAATTGCTGTGGCAAAACCGAAAAATCCCTGGACAACCAAAACAATCAGACTAGCTGGCAGCACAACAACTACAAACTCTAGAACTGCTGAACCACCTTCTCGGCTTAGCTCAAATAACAACGACTTTGGAAACCGCATTGTTAAAGATGGTCTTCAGCGCTGGTCCAGCGACTGCCCAAAGTAATACGACTAGACCAGCAGTCATCAGAGTTACCAGCACCCAACCTGGAACATCACCTGACTCACTCTGAATACGTGTTACTAATTTCATTTCTCCTCCTTATCTTTGACTGAAGCTCTGTTGAATAATCGCGACACTTGGGTAAAGGGCAAACACAACTGTGACCGGCAATATTACAAAAACAAGGGGAATCATCATTTTTGTCTCACTTTTTGTAGCCTTCTCCAAAAGAAAAGATCTGAGTTGAGCCGAAACCGAGATTGAGAAATCCCCCAGTTGATCTGAAATTGAACTTCCGTTAACCTGAGCGATTACAAGTTTTGTGGCTAACTCTGATAATGGTTGGTACTTGGTCTCCTGAGCTAGCTTCTCTAGCTCAGTTTGCAGGATTGAACCTAAGTCAACGTTGACTATGGCTCTATTGAATTCTTGAGAAACCAAACCAGAAGTTCTAGAAACGGTAATGCGTAGTGCATTTTCAAGTGTGTGCCCAGCCCCTAGAAGAAACCAAAGAATGCTGCAAAAATCTGGAAGTTCCAGCAACACGTTCACGGGCTTAGATCGCTGGAAATCTCGCCTTGCCGTTTCGAGTCTCTTACGTGGTTGAAGTCGCGCCAAGAGATTTCTTTTTGGTGAATCAACCAAGACTCCAAAACCTGTGATCAGAGTTAGAGCAGAGAAAATTACAGCAAGTTCCGTCATGAGTTCACCAGTATCCGCTTTCGCTGCGGAAGCTTGGCCAGAAGCCGCACCATGCGAAATGCCAATAGTGAAGCAAATAAACCGATGAGGAGAATAATCAGGCCAGTTTCGGAATTAAATGCGGTAGCAGTCTCTGCGCGGGTACCCAGCACTAACAAAATCAGCCATGGCGCAAACACTGCTAGTCGGGCCGAGGAGATGACCCAACTCTGTTTAACATTGATCTCCTCCCAATTAGAGTTTTCTAGTCGTAGTTGATTTGCCTGAGCTTTTAGGCCAGGCAGAAATCCATGTCCACCGAGACCATGTGCTAGACGGGTAATTTCAACAAATCGATCGGTAATTGGGCTAGCCAATCTTGACTTCAAATTCACCAGGCTGGCATCTAGATCTAAACCAGAATTTAGGTCTTTTTCCATCTCGAGAAAGGCCCAGGATGCAGCCTTAGGGGCTCTCGGCGAGCAATCGATTAGTGCTTGCTGCACACTTGAACCAGCCCAGATTTCTGAGTGTATGGCGTCTAGATAATTTGGCCACTCAAACGCTTGCCTGAGAGTGAATTTGGCTCTCCGGTTTTGCACCGAGTCAACCAGCTGGGCAACAAAGCAGATGTAGCAGGAAGCCGCTATTGCCCAGGAACTGGTCAACATCTGGATTAGAGCCACAATCAGCACAGAGCTAGTGAAAAGTAGTAGCACTACAAGCCACGGTGAAGGAGTGTGAATACCAGCTCTCTTAAGTAGCATCTCTAGCCGAGAAATCACAACGCCAACTCCTGCCAGCAGGTCTTATCAGGGCTTCTGTCAGCAACTAGCACCTGCGCTATTTTGCGTTCAGGTCTAGCTTCACAGT
Source organism: uncultured Rhodoluna sp. (assembly GCA_964394575.1). Classification (GTDB taxonomy): domain Bacteria; phylum Actinomycetota; class Actinomycetes; order Actinomycetales; family Microbacteriaceae; genus Rhodoluna. The sequence continues at coordinate 100,381 of CAYMYB010000004.1, forward strand.
GCACAACCACATCTATAACCTGGCTAACTGCGTGCTCAACAAATTTGGCTGGGATATTCTCACCAGCCAAAAGTGGCAACAGCCTCAATTTTTCAAGCGCTTCGTAGCCGGAATTTGCGTGAATTGTGCACATTCCTGAAATTCCAGAATTTAGTGCAATCAATAGATCTAAGGCTTCTGCCTGTCGAACTTCACCGATGACCAACCTGGTCGGCCTCATCCGAAGTGCTTCTCGGATCAATCGCCGTAGCGATATCTCACCAACACCCTCGAGATTGGCCTGTCTAGCCTGGAGTGCTACCCAATCCAAATAGTTTGTTCTAATCTCAAAAGTTTCCTCAATCGTTATTAACCTTTCCCCCTGCGAACCACAGTCCAGTAGCGCACAAAGCACTGTTGTCTTTCCTGCCTGAGTAGCCCCTGAGATCAGTATGTTTTTTCCGGAATTAAATGCGTTCGCCAAATACGCTGCGACTTCCCTTGAGACAGAACCCATTTGAACAAGATCTGCCAATGTGTAAACGGTATGTGGAAACTTTCTTATGTTTACAGCCCAAGACTTTCTAGTTACATCTGGGATTACTACATGCAACCTAGATCCGTCGGACAGCGTTGCATCGACAAACGGTTCTGATTTATCCAAACGTCTACCTGAGTCTCGAAGCATTTTTTCCACCAGTTGGCGAACTTCAATGTCACTGAGTGTGATTCCCGTGTATCGAGTTACCCCGGCTTCGGAAACGAATACAGTCTCAGGTGAGTTAATCCAGATTTCCTCAATCGCTGGATCAATTAGAAGGGGCTCTAGAGCGCCAAGTCCGATAAGTTGAGCCCTAATTTGCTCAGACAGATTTTCGGTCTTCTCAATTGTGCCCGAACTATCTGTTTCGTAAGACTCGTCAATGGCTAACTGGATAGCCTTGTTCAAATCCCCCGAACCTTGAACGAGTAGTTGCCTAGCCCGGGAGCTGATTTCTTTGACGGAGCTCATGCCCAAATAGTGCCAAAACCAAAAGCCTTACGCTTTGGTTTTCCACAACCCGAGGTTTTGCCCTAGACTTAGAAGGCCAGCGGGAGTGGCGA